>NZ_DASWWG010000093.1:0-5363 GCF_036400995.1 Brevundimonas sp. | reverse complement strand
GCACATGAAACTGAACGAAATCCGCGACAACGAAGGCGCCCACAAGAAGCGCATGCGCGTCGGCCGTGGCCCGGGCTCGGGCAAGGGCAAGACCGCCGGCCGCGGCGTCAAGGGTCAGAAGTCGCGTTCGGGCGTCGCCATCGGCGGCTTCGAAGGCGGCCAGATGCCGCTGTACATGCGTATGCCGAAGCGCGGCTTCAACAACCCGAACGCGCTGAAGCTGGCTGAAGTGAACCTGTGGCGCCTGCAAGAGGCCATCGACGCCGGCAAGCTGGACATCAAGGGCGAGATCAAGGGCGACGCCCTGGTCGCCGCCGGCGTGATCCGCCGCGTCAAGGACGGCGTCCGCCTGCTGGGCACCGGCGAGATCAAGGGCAAGCTGAACCTGGTCGTCTGGTCGGCCTCGGCCGGCGCCAAGGCCGCCATCGAAGCCGCCGGCGGTTCGGTCGTCGAGCAACGCATCGAAGCCGAGGCCAAGGCCGCGGCCCGCGTCGAGAAGCGCAACGCCGCCAAGGGCAAGGCTCCGGCCCCCAAGGCGCCGAAGGGCGACGCGAACAAGATCTCGGCCCGCGCCAAGCGCACGGCCGCGAAGTAAAAAGCTGAGGGGCGCCCTCGCCATGAGGGCGCCCTTCTCCTATCTGGACGCAGGCGCGGACTCGCCGTCCGATGCGCCGCGTTCTGATCAGTCGGGGTGACACTATGGCTTCGGCCGCCGAACAACTCGCAGCAAACATGAACATGGGCTCGTTCGCCAAGGCGACCGAGCTGCACAAACGCCTGCTCTTCACGGTGCTGGCGCTGATCGTGTTCCGCCTGGGCTGCTACATTCCGATCCCCGGCATCAACAACGAACAATTCCTGGCCTTCTTCCAGAACCCGGACGGCCAGCGCGGCATCCTGGACATGCTGAACATGTTCTCCGGCGGCGCCGTGCAGAACATGGCCGTCTTCGCGCTGAACGTGATGCCGTACATTTCGGCCTCGATCATCGTGCAGCTGCTCGGCGCGGTGTACCCGCCTTGGGAGAAGCTGCGTAAGGAAGGCGGCGAGAGCGGCCGCAAGCAGCTGAACCAGTACACCCGTTACCTGACGGTCGTCCTGGCCCTGGCCCAGGCCTTCGGCATCGCCACCCAGCTCAACGGTCAGCCGGGCCTGATCGACGAGCCGGGCCTGTTCTTCATCATCACCACGACGACCTGTCTGACCGCCGGGACCATGTTCCTGATGTGGCTGGGCGAGCAGGTGACCGCGCGCGGCGTCGGCAACGGCATCTCGCTGATCATCTTCGCCGGTATCGTCGCCGTCTTGCCGGGCACCATCGGCCGCATGTTCGGCCTGGCCCAGCAAGGCCAGATGTCGGCCTTCGCCCTGATCGCCATCGTCGCCATGGCCGTCGGCGTGGTCGTCTTCATCGTGTTCATGGAACGCGCCCAGCGCCGCCTGCTGATCCAGTATCCGAAGCGCCAGGAAGGCAACCGCATGGCGGGCGGGGAGCGTTCGTTCCTGCCGCTGAAGGTCAACACCGCCGGCGTCATCCCGCCGATCTTCGCCTCGTCGCTGCTGATGCTGCCGACCACGGTCGCCCAGTTCACCAACCAGGCGAACCTGCCGGCCTGGCTGGCGTGGCTGCCCGGCGTGGCCCAGCAGCTGACCCACGGCCAGCCGGTGTTCACCGTGCTGTACGCCGTCCTGATCATCTTCTTCTGCTTCTTCTACACCTCGATCACCTTCAACCCCGAGGACACGGCCGAGAACCTGCGCAAGTACGGCGGCTTCCTGCCGGGCATCCGTCCGGGCAAGCGCACGGCCGAGTATCTGGACTACGTCCTGACCCGCCTGACCGTGATCGGCGCCGCCTACATCACCGCGGTCTGCATCCTGCCGGAGATCCTGGTCGCCAACCTGGGCCAGAGCTTCTACTTCGGCGGCACCTCGGTGCTGATCGTGGTCTCGGTGACCATGGACACCGTGGCGCAGATCCAGTCGCACCTGCTGGCCCACCAGTACGAAGGCCTGATCAAGAAGGCCAAGCTGCGTGGCCGGGGCAAGGGCGCCACGGCGCCCGCGCGCCGCTAAGCTGACGGCGAGGGGGTAAGCGATGAACCTGATCCTGTTCGGACCGCCGGCGGCGGGCAAGGGCACCCAGGCCAAGCGTCTGGTCGAGACCCGCGGCATGATCCAGCTCTCGACGGGCGACATGCTGCGCGAGGCGATCGCCTCGGGCTCGGAGCTGGGCAAGGAGTGCCAGGCCATCATGTCGCGCGGGGACCTGGTGCCCGACGCGGTCGTGATCGCCCTGATCGAAGCCCAGCTGAAGGCGGCGGAAGACGCCGGCGGCGCCATCTTCGACGGCTTCCCGCGCACCCTGGCCCAGGCCGAGGCGCTGGACGCCATGCTGGCCAAGCTGGGCAAGCAGATCGACCACGTGGTCCGCCTGAAGGTGGACGACGAGGCCCTGCTGGCCCGCGTCGCCAAGCGCTTCGCGGACCAGGGCCGTCCCGACGACAATCCGGACAGCTTCAAGGTCCGTCTGGACGCCTACAACCGCAACACGGCGCCGCTGCTGCCGTACTATGCGGACAAGGGGCTGCTGACCGAGGTCAACGGCATGGACACGATCGAGGCCGTCTCGGCCGCTATCGACGCCGCCCTGAACTGATTGTGGTTTTCGCCCGCCGGAGACGGCGGGCGGGACCTTCCCCGACAGCGTGCGTTCATCTTGCCTGTGGCAGGGAGCGCCCGTGAGTACGGACCAACCGATCCTGAAGAACCGCCGCCTGCGCAACGCCGGCCTGGCCGTCGGCATCGTCGCGGCGCATCTGGTCGTGTTCGCGGTGATCGGCCGGGGCGGGCCCGCGGGGCCGCCTGTCCTGCCGCAGCCGGTGCTGGAGGTTCTGCTGGTCAGCCCGCCGGAACCGCCGCCTCCGCCTCCGCCGCCGAATCCCTCGCCCGAGGCCGGGGGAGGGGCGCCCGCCGCCCCTTCGCGCATCCACACCCCGCCGCCGCGTCCGAATCCCCCGCCGGACAGCCCGCCCGCGCCCGTGAAGCCGGCGCCCGAGCCCGCGGTCACTGTCGGCGTGGCCGACACGGCCTCGCCCGAGCCCGGATTCGGCCTGGGCGGGCAGGGCACGGGCACGGGAACAGGCGAAGGGGAGGGCGACGGCCCCGGCTCGGGCTCCGGCGCCCTGATTCTCCGCGGCGCCAACGGACGCGAGATTTTCGAGGACACGCCGCGCGAGCTGCGCCGCCGCGCCCGCAACGTCGACGTCACCGTCAACTGCGAGATCGGGCTGGACCAGCGCCTGAGCGGCTGCCGCGTTGTGCAGGAGCGCCCGGCGGGGCAGGGCTTCGGCCCCGTGGCCGTGCGGGTGGCGGAAAGCCGCTTCCGTGTGCGTCCGCCGATGACCGCCTCGGGCCGCCCGATCGCGGGGGGACGCATCACGATCGGGGTGATCTGGCCCTAGGGGCTCGCCACCTGTTGACGGAAACTGAATCCCCTGTATAAGGCCCGCTTCCGCGAAGGGCGCGTCACGCTCCTGGTCTGTTGACCGGAGCGTTTATTGCGTCCGCACTGCGTATCTGGAGAATTTCGTGGCCCGTATCGCTGGCGTCAACATTCCGACCAACAAGCGCGTTGAAATCGCGCTGCAGTACATCCACGGCATCGGCCCGGCCGCCGCCAAGGACATCACCGAGAAGGTCGGCATCGAGTCCGCTCGTCGCGTGAACCAACTGACGGACGCTGAAGTCCTGCAGATCCGCGAGACCATCGACCGCGATCACACCGTCGAGGGTGACCTGCGTCGTGAGACCTCGATGAACATCAAGCGTCTGATGGACCTGGCCTGCTACCGCGGCCTGCGTCACCGTAAGGGCCTGCCGGTCCGCGGTCAGCGCACCCACACCAACGCCCGCACCCGCAAGGGTCCCGCCAAGCCGATCGCCGGCAAGAAGAAGTAAGAGCTGACACATGGCCAAGGAACCGGGTCGCGTTAAGAAGCGCGAGCGCAAGAACATCACCTCGGGCGTCGCTCACGTGAACGCCTCGTTCAACAACACGATGGTGACCATCACCGACGCCCAAGGGAACGCGATTTCCTGGTCGTCGGCCGGCCACATGGGCTTCAAGGGTTCGCGCAAGTCGACACCGTACGCCGCCCAGATGGCTGCCGAAGACGCGGGCAAGAAGGCCGCTGAACACGGCGTCAAGACCCTCGAGGTCAACGTGTCGGGTCCGGGTTCGGGCCGTGAGTCGGCCCTGCGCGCCCTGCAGGCCGTGGGCATGACCATCACGACCATCCGCGACGTCACCCCGATGCCGCACAACGGTTGCCGTCCGCCCAAGCGCCGCCGCGTCTAAGCGAACCGCCGCCGACTCTATTCTCCGTCGCTCCCGAGACGCCTGACGAGGCGGGGAGCGGCGAACACCGACTCGAGGGACATCCATGATCGAACGAAACTGGCAAGAGCTGATCCGTCCCGAGAAGCCGCAGATCGAGGCGAGCTCCGACCCCCAGCGCAAGGCGCGCCTGGTCGCTGAGCCCCTGGAACGCGGTTTCGGCGTGACGCTCGGCAACGCCCTGCGTCGTGTTCTCCTGTCGTCGCTGCAAGGCGCCGCGGTGACCGCGATCCAGATCGACGGCGTCGTCCACGAATTCTCGTCGCTGGAAGGCGTGCGGGAAGACGTCGTCGACATCGTGCTGAACATCAAGCAACTGGCGCTGCGCATGCACGCCGAAGGCCCGAAGCGCATGACCCTGCGCGCCACGGGCCCCGGCCCGGTGACCGCCGGCCAGATCGACGTCCCGGCGGACATCGAGGTGCTGAACCCGGATCACGTCATCTGCACCCTGGATGACGGCGCTTCGATCCGCATGGAACTGACCGTCCAGAACGGCAAGGGCTATGTGGCTTCGGAGTTCAACCGTCCGGAAGACGCCCCGATCGGCCTGATCGCCGTCGACGCCCTGTACTCGCCGGTGAAGCGCGTCGCCTATCGCGTCGAACCGACCCGTCAGGGCCAGTCGCTGGACTACGACAAGCTGGTGCTGGAAGTCGAAACCAACGGCGCCGTCTCGCCGGTTGACGCTGTGGCCTACGCCTCGCGCATCCTGCAAGACCAGCTGCAGATCTTCATCACCTTCGATGAGCCGAAGAAGGCTGTTGAGCAGTCGGACGGCAAGCCCGACCTGCCGTTCAACCCGGCCCTGCTGAAGAAGGTGGACGAGCTGGAGCTGTCGGTCCGTTCGGCCAACTGCCTGAAGAACGACAACATCGTCTACATCGGCGACCTGATCCAGAAGACCGAGGGCGAAATGCTTCGCACCCCGAACTTCGGCCGCAAGTCGCTGAACGAGATCAAG
>NZ_DASWWG010000092.1:0-9150 GCF_036400995.1 Brevundimonas sp. | reverse complement strand
GCTGCAGCAACTCAAGGCCGTCAATCGCGGCGTCAACGCCCTGACCTATGTCGCGGACACCGAGAACTGGAGTCAGGCCGACTACTGGGCGACGCCCCAGGAAATGCTGGCGCGAGGCGGCGACTGCGAGGACTTCGCCACGACGAAATATTTCGCCCTGCTCCGGCTGGGCTTCGCCGCGGCCGATCTGCGCGTCGCCGTGGTGTGGGACCGGATCGACCGTGAGCAGCACGCGGTGTTGCTGGCGCGGACCGGCGACCGGACCCTGGTCCTCGACAACAAGCGCGCCGACCTGACGCCCCTCGCCGCCGTCGCCGACCGCTATCAGCTGCTCTATTCACTGGAAGACGGGCGCATTCGCCTTCCCCTTCAGGTCGAGGCCGCCCCGATGGCGAACGAGACCGCCCGCGGCCGCAGCCAGATCATCAACGGCGGCCGGACGCTGGTGATGCAGATCCAGCCCCGGCGACGCGGCTCGCGTCCCGACCCCACGCTTCCGCCGTCGCCGCGGTTTGAAATGGCCCTGGCCGAGACCTCGGCGCCCGCCGGGCGATAGTCGCCATCCGTATACGGACGATCCGCAAGGCCGACGCGGACTTCGGAAGGCGAGATGGCGACCCCGGGAGGACTCCAACCTCCGACCTCGGCTTTAGGAAAGCCTTGCTCTATGCAGCTGAGCTACGGGGCCTCGCTGGCGTGACCTAGCCGAGCGCTCGCGGTTCTGGAAGCCGGGCGGCGCACAATTGCCGATCGCGCCGGAGGAACCGTCGTCGGGCCGCGAGCGCGGCCGCGAATCGGTTGTGGTTAATCCGCGTTAAGATACAATATCTTGTAGGGAACAAACCCCGAATTGGGCCGTGTCAGCGATTCGGTCCTGATTCGTTTCGCCCCTGTTCCGCTTCCTGAAGCGTCGCTGTTTAGAACTCGGCGGTCGGCAATGGTTCCGCTTGAGGAACCCGCCGCGAAACGCCACCTTTTCAGGATCATGAGCGACCGAGGCACAGGTCAGGCGCCCTCGCGGGTCACCGCGGTTCTGGGGCCCACCAACACCGGCAAGACCCACCTGGCGGTCGAGCGGATGCTCGGCCACGCCTCGGGGATGATCGGCCTGCCCCTGCGGCTGCTGGCGCGCGAGATCTACGATCGCATCGTCAAGCGGCGGGGCGCGGCCGCCGTGGCCCTGGTCACCGGCGAGGAGAAGATCGTCCCGCCGCGCGCCGTCTATTTCGTCTGCACCGTCGAGGCCATGCCGATGGAGCGCTCGGTCGAGTTCCTGGCCATCGACGAGATCCAGCTGGTCGCCGACCCCGAACGGGGCCACGTCTTCACCGAACGGCTGCTGCACGCCCGAGGGCGGTTCGAGACCATGTTCCTCGGCGCCGGGACCATGGCCCCGCTGATCCGCGCGCTGGTCCCCGACGTCGAGATCGTCCAGCGCCCCCGCCTGTCGACCCTGGCCTACGCCGGCTCGAAGAAGCTGACCCGCCTGCCGCCCCGCTCGGCCATCGTCGCCTTCTCCACCGACCAGGTCTACGCCATCGCCGAACTGATCCGGCGCCAGCGCGGCGGCGCCGCCGTGGTCATGGGCTCCCTCAGCCCGCGCACCCGCAACGCCCAGGTCGAGTTGTTCCAGTCGGGCGAGGTCGACTTCCTCGTCGCCACCGACGCCATCGGCATGGGCCTGAACATGGACGTCGATCACGTGGCCTTCGCCGGCCTGCGCAAGTTCGACGGCCGCCGCACCCGCTGGCTTCACGCCCACGAGATCGGGCAGATCGCCGGCCGCGCCGGCCGCCATCTGCGCAACGGAACCTTCGGCGTCACCGGCGAGGCGCTGGAGCTCGACCCAGACGTGGTCGAACAGGTGGTCGAGCACCGGTTCGATCCCGTGGAGGCGGCCGAGTGGCGCAACGCCCGTCTCGACTTCGACAGCCTGAACGACCTGTTGCGCTCGCTGGTCGCCACGCCCGGCGCCTTCGGCCTGCGCCTGACCCAGGCGGCGCTGGACGAGACCTTGCTCCGTAGACTGATCAAGGACCCGGAGGTCGCCCGCATCGGCCGCTCTCGCGGGGCGATCATGCGCCTGTGGGAGGCGTGCCAGCTGCCCGACTTCCAGAAGACCACCCTGGACGAACACGCGCGTCTGGCCCGCGACATCTTTCAGGCCCTGACCGGCAAGCGCGGTCGTCTGACCGCGGACTGGGCCGCCCCGCGCTTCGCCGCGCGGGATCGCGACGACGGCCAGATCGACCAGCTGTCTGCACGGCTGAGCGGCGTGGGCACCCTCAGCTACATCGCCCAGCGACCGGACTGGCTGGACCAGCCCCAGGTCTGGCGGGACCGGACCAAGGCGCTGGAGGAACGACTGTCCGACGTGCTTCATGAGCGCCTCACCGCCCGCTTCGTCGATCGCCGCACCACCGCCCTGATGCAGGCCCTGAACGTGCGCGGCGACGCGGTGGCGCAGGTCGAGGCCGAGACCGGCGAAGTCATCGTCGAGGGTCACGCCGTGGGCCATCTGACCGGCATCGACTTCCGCATCGACAAGGGCTCCTCGGCGCTGGAGGACCGCGCCCTGCGCCACGCCGCGCGGCAGGCGGTGACTCCGGAGATCGCCAGACGACTGGGCCAGCTGGCCGCCGAGCCGGACGAGGCCTTTTCCGTCACGCCGGACGGATCGGTCCTGTGGCGCGGCGCCCAGACGGCCGTCATCACCGGCGGCGAACCCTTCGCCCCGAAGATCAGGCTGCTGGGCGATCTCGGCGCCGTGGCCGCGCGCGAACGGGCGGCCAAGCGTCTGGAGGCCTGGCTGGCGGGCGAGTCCGGCCGCGCCCTGCGCCCCCTGCGCCGCCTGAAGACCGTCATCGAGAACGGCACGCTGAAGGGCCTGCCGCGCGGCCTCGCCTTCCGCCTGCTGGAAGCCGGCGGGATCATCGACCGACGCGAGGTCGAACGGGATCTGGCCGCCCTGTCCCAGGCGGAGCGTCGCACGCTGAAGGAATTCGGCATCCGCGTCGGCGCGCACTCCGTCTGGCAGCCTGCCCTGCTGAAGGATCGCGCGCGGACCGTGGCCCAGGCCTTCATGACGGGCGAGACCTTCCGCCCGAGGCCGACCGGTCTCAGCATCCTGCCGTCTCCGCCGCCGTCGCCCCGCCTGCTGGCCGCCTTCGGCCTGCGCGCCGTCGGCCGCTTCGCCGCCCCGGTGGACCTGCTCGAGGCCCTGTCCGAAAAGCGCGGCAAGGGCGACGGGCGGCTATCTGACAAGGCCCTGCGCGAGCTCGGCGTCACCGGCGAGGAGGCCAACGCCCTTCTGGCCGGGCTCAGGACCGTTCGGGCCCAGCAGCCGGATCGCCCCGGCAAGGCGCCACGGCCGGTGAAGGACTCGCCCTTCGCCGCGCTGGCCGCCCTGACCGCGCCCCAGCCCGCGGCCGCGCCCGTGCGCCGCAAGCGGCCGCGTCGCAAACAGGCCCCGCGGTGAGCGACCTCGCCTGCCGTATCGATGTCTGGCTGTGGCGCGCGCGGTTCGCGAAGACGCGGACGCTGGCGGCGACCATGGTGGAGAAGGGCGCGGTCCGCCTGACCCATCACGGTCAGCAGGTGCGCCTCGACAAGGCCAGCCGCTCGGTCCACCCCGGCGACCGTCTGGTGTTCGCCCTCGGCGGGCGCCTGTTCGATCTCGAGGTTCTGGCCCTCGGCGAACGGCGCGGACCTCCGGAAGAGGCCCGCGCCCTGTACGCGCTTACTGCTGAAGGGTGAACTCGCCCTCGAGGTGCAGCTTCACTTCGTCGCTCAGCCCCATTGGAATGCCGTAGGTGATGCCGAAGTCCGACCGCTTGATGGTCGCCTCGCCGTCGAAGCCGGCCTTGTAGGTGTTGCCCATCGACGGGCCCGCCTGGTTGAACTCGACCTCGATGGTCACCGGGCGGGTCACGCCGCGCAGGGTCAGGTCGCCGACCACGGTCGCTTCATTGGCGTCATCGGCGTCCACGGTCACCGAACGCGAGACGAAGGTCGCGGTGGGATGATTGGCGGTGTCGAAGAAGTCCGCCGTCTGCAGGTGTCCGTTCAGGCCCTGGCTGCCGGTCATCACGTCGGTCAGCGGAATGGTCGCCGTCAGGGTCGAGGCCGACGGGTTCGAGGTGTTCAGGCTCAGTTCGGCCTGCACGTTCACGAACTGGCCGGTGTAGGTCGAGAAGCCCAGATGGCTGACCGACCAGGTGATCTTGCCGTGATCGGAATCCAGCTTGTAGGCGCCGGCGGTGACTTCCGAGGGGACCCGGGTCAGGGCGGCCTGGGCGGCCACGCCGCCGGCGGTGATCAGGGCGACGGCGGCGACGCCGACTGCGGCGTAACGAAGGAGAGGACGCATGGGGAGGCTCCACTATCTGTAAGCGTGCCAGATACTAAATAGCGCCTGAAGCGCGCGCCGCAAGCCTGAAAAGCCGCCATCGGTTGACAGTTGCGCCTGCGGGGGTCATCTGCGCGTCCCGCGCCCCTCACCGAACGCTTGCCTCCCGCCCATGACCTACATCGTCACCGACGCCTGCGTCCGCTGCAAATTCATGGACTGCGTGGAGGTGTGCCCGGTCGACTGCTTCTATGAGGGCGAGAACTTCCTCGTCATCGCCCCGGACGAATGTATCGACTGCGGCGTTTGCGAGCCGGAATGCCCGGTCGACGCCATCGTGCCCGACACCGAGGACGAGCCGGACGGCAAGTGGCTGCAGATCAACGCCGAATACGCCAAGGTCTGGCCGAACATCACGGTGAAGGGCACGCCGCCCGAAGACCGCGAACAGTTCGAGCGCGAGACCGGCAAGTACGAGAAATATTTCTCGACCAAGCCCGGCACGGGCTCCTGACGCCGCCCGCGGGCTGATCCGCGAACGATTCACATCGCGCTGCCCCGTTACGGCGAGGATTTCCAGCCTTCCGTGCGCGGACGCTGTGGACGTTTTGAAATTCCGCAGATTTGTGATACGTTACTGTCATTGGGTCGGGCGGTCTGCGAAAACCTCGCGCCGCCCGCGTTTGCGACAGAATCCCGTCCACGAAGGCGGGATCGGCCAGAGGTTGGGTGATCCGTTTCCGCATTTGACGACCAGACCGACATCTCCGACGGGGCAAGTTTCCGGCGGCTGTCATTCTGTTGTCCGTGCGCCTTCGCCTCTCCCCTCCCGCTGCAGCCGGGAAAGGAAGTGACATGACGAGCAAGACTGGTCTGGAATTCAAGGTTGGCGATGCGGTCGTCTATCCGGCGCACGGCGTCGGCAAGGTGGCGGCCATCGAGACCCAGGAAGTCGCGGGCATGTCGCTGGAGGTCTATGTCGTGACCTTCGACCACGAGAAGATGACCCTGCGCGTCCCGACCAAGAAGGCCAAGACGGCCGGCCTGCGCTCGCTGGCCGCCGACGACGTCGTCACCAAGGCGCTGACCACCCTGAAGGGCCGCGCCCGCGTGAAGCGCACCATGTGGTCGCGTCGCGCCCAGGAATACGAAGCCAAGATCAACTCGGGCGACCTGATCTCGATCGCCGAGGTGGTCCGCGACCTGCACCGCGCCGACAGCCAGCCGGAGCAGTCCTACTCGGAGCGCCAGCTGTACGAGTCGGCCCTGGATCGCATGGCCCGCGAAGTCGCCGCCGCCAACAAGATCGACAAGGACGCCGCCGTCGAGCTGCTGGGCAAGTCGCTCAGCGCCAAGAAGGCCGCCGCCCCGGCCGCCGAGGCCGAAGCCGCCTGATCGACGCGCATCGCTGAACAGACAGAAGGCCCGGGAGCGATCCCGGGCCTTTTGCTTTGGGCGTCCCAATCGACACCCGCCGCGCCATCGCCTACCTCTGGCCCCTCCCCTTATTGCCACGGACACCCCATGCCCTCCGGTCTCATCGCCCTGCTCGACGACGTCGCGGGGATCGCCAAGCTCGCGGCCGCCTCGGTCGATGACGTCAGCGCCGCGGCGGGCAAGGCAGGAGCCAAGGCGGCGGGCGTGGTGATCGACGACGCGGCCGTCACGCCGAAATATGTGACCGGCCTGTCGCCCAGCCGCGAGCTGCCGATCATCGGCAAGATCGCCCTCGGCTCCATCCGCAACAAGCTGCTGCTGATCCTGCCGGTCGCCCTGCTGCTGACCGCCTTCGCGCCATGGGCGCTGACGCCGATCCTGATGCTGGGCGGGACCTACCTCTGTTTCGAGGGGGCCGAGAAGCTGATGGAGATGTTCGGCGGCGGCCATCACGGCGAAGATGAGCCGGTCAGCGACGATCCCGCCCATCTGGAAGCCCGCACCGTCTCCGGCGCCGTGCGGACCGACCTGATCCTGTCGGCCGAGATCATGGTCATCGCCCTGAACGACGTGGCGCACCGGCCGCTGGCCATCCAGGCGGGCGTCCTGCTGGTCGTCGGCCTGGCCATGACCGTGGCGGTCTACGGGGCCGTGGCCCTGATCGTGAAGATGGACGACATCGGCCTGCACATGGTCGAGAAACCCTCGCGCGTCAGCCAGGCGGTCGGCCGGGGACTGGTGAAGGGCATGCCCGTCATCATGTCGGCCCTGTCGGTGATCGGCACCTTCGCCATGCTGTGGGTCGGCGGCGGCATCCTGATGCATGGGGCGCATGAGCTGGGCCTGCACTGGCCGGCGGTCCCGGTCGAGCATCTGGCCCACGCCGTCGCCCATGCGACGGGCCCGGTGGGTCCGGCCCTCGGCTGGCTGGTCACGGTGGTCATCTCGGCCGTCATCGGCGCGATCATCGGCGGCGTGGTCGCCTTCGTCCTGCATCAGATCGGGCGGTTGAAGCCCGGCGCGGCGCACTGACCGACAGCAAAAAGGCCCGGGATCGCTCCCGGGCCTTTTCAATTCCGACGGTCCGCGCCTCAGAAATACTCGGCGTTGGCCGGGCAGTTGGCCGAGATGCGGCGGGCGGTGATCGAGGCAGGCAGATAGGGCGTGCCGCGGGCCAGCTGGGCTCCGCCGCGGAAGGTGAAGCTCTCCCGCTGGTAGGTGCCGTTCAGGCGGACGTTCACGCGCCGGCCGCGCCGGTCGGTGCACGTGCCCTCGAAGCGGGCGTTGCCGTTGCCGACCTGCCGCACCGGATAGGTGCAGGTCCAGCGGCGCGTCGACAGGCCGCCGAAGAAGCGGTTGATCTCGCTGGGCCGCACGCATTTCTGCTCGGTGTCGCGCACGCCCACCGCGCTGGTGGTGTACTCCCAGTAGCCCGGCAGGACGGTGTCCGTGCTCGTCTGGGCCGCGCGCGGCGTCGCCGGGGCGGCCAGCAGCAGGGCGCCGGCGATCGCGGGCACGGTCAGGGCGGCGGCTCGGATCAGGCCAGTCTTCATCTTCGTCCCTCGAAAGTTGGGTCCGTTCATGGGTAGAGGGGATATATGGCCGGAATTGAACGGCGGCTGAACAGCCGGACGCCTTGACGCCCGGCAGACTCTTCCTCTATACGCCCCACCTCTCGCGCTGGACGGTGTCTCGCGCGCACCTGTTTCATTGCGTCTGCGCCCGTCGCGGACCGCTCCGAAGGATAGTCAGATGTCGCGTCGTTGCGAACTCACCGGTATCGGCCCCATGGTCGGCAACAGCGTGAGCCACTCGAACATCAAGACCAAGCGCCGCTTCCTGCCGTCGCTGAAGGCCGTCAAGGTGACCTCGGACGCCCTGGGTCAGACCTTCTCGCTGCGTATCTCGAACGCCGCCCTGCGCACCCTCGACTACAAGGGCGGCCTGGACGCCTTCATCGTCAAGGCCCGCGACGAGCAGCTGTCGGTCGCCGCCCAGCGCATCAAGCGTCAGGTCAAGGCCAAGCTGGCCGAGCAAGCCGCCGCCTAAGCGACGCTGCTGTCAGAGTTCTGAAGAGGCCGGCGGAAACGCCGGCCTTTTTGTTTGCCTGAACGGTCCCGCCCGGCCAGTCTGCCCGCCTGTTCGCCGGGGAGCTGTTCCGTGTCCAAATCCGTCCGCCGCGCCGCCCTTCTGGGCGCCTCGCTCCTGGCCCTGGCGGCCGCCCCGGCCCTGGCCCAGGACGCGCCCGCGACGACCGAAGCGACGGCCGAGGCCACCCGCGAATCGACCGACTTCACCCTCGCCACCGACCAGCCGCGCACCCCCGAGCAGGAGGCCGTGCGCTTCGACCTGGCCGACCTGTCGATCCGGGTGATTCCCGACGAGAAACGCATCGAGGGCGTCGCGGTCCTCGACTTCACCGCCACCGCCCCGCTCAGCGTCCTGCCGCTGGAGCTGGACACCCTGCTGCCCATCTCCTCGGTGCAGGTCGACGGGCGCGAGCTGGAACAGGGCGAGGGCGGCTGGCGCAATCCGGAAGGCCGCCTCTGGATCGACCTGGGCCGCGACCTGGCGCCCGGCGACAAGGTGCGGATCCGCATCGCCTACGCCGGCGCCCCGCGCGTCGCCCCGCGCGCGCCGTGGGACGGCGGCTTCGTCTGGGCCACCACCGTCGACGGCAAGCCGTGGATCGCCACCGCCGTCCAGCCCGAGGGCTGCGACCTGTTCTGGCCCTGCATCGACAGCCCGCTGGCCGAGCCGGGCCGGGTCGACCTGCACATCACCGTCCCGTCCGACCTCGCCGCCCCGTCCAACGGCCGCTTCCTGGGCAAGACCGACCACGGCGACGGCTGGACCACCTGGAACTGGTCGGCCCATCAGCCGAACACCTACGCCATCGCCCTGAACATCGGGCCGTACGACGAGATCACCGCCGACTACCGCAGCCGGTTCGGCAACACGATCAGGCTATCCTACTGGTACCTGCGCACTGACGACGCGGCCAACGTCCGCTCCCTGTTCGCCGAGTTCGCGCCCATGCTGGACTTCTATGAAGCCACCGTCGGCCCCTTCCCCTTCGCCGACGAGAAGATGGGCGTGGTCGAGACCCCGCACCTGGGCATGGAGCACCAGACGCTGAACGCCTACGGCAACGAATACCGGATCAATGAACAGGGCTACGACTGGCTGTTGCAGCACGAGTTCAGCCACGAGTGGTTCGCCAATCAGCTGACCAACTGGAACGCCGCCGACATGTGGCTGCATGAGGGGCTCGGCAGCTATATGCAGCCGCTCTACGCAGGCTGGCTGCGCGGCGAACGGTACATGCACCGTGAACTGGCCAATCAGCGCGACGGGGTGACGAA
>NZ_DASWWG010000091.1:0-8706 GCF_036400995.1 Brevundimonas sp. | reverse complement strand
CTTGCCGGCGATGTCGAAGCCGGTGCCGTGGTCGGGCGAGGTGCGCACCACCGGCAGGCCGAGGGTCACGTTGACGCCGCCCCAGAAGTCCAGCGTCTTGACCGGGATCAGGGCCTGGTCGTGGTACAGGCAGATCGCCGCGTCGTAGGTCCGTCGGGCCTCCTCGTGGAACATCGTGTCCGCCGGCAGCGGGTCGGTGACGGCGATCCCCCCGGCGCGCAGGTCGGCGGCCGCGGGGGCCAGGATCTCGATCTCCTCGCGCCCCATGGCCCCGCCCTCGCCGGCGTGGGGGTTGAGCGCGGCCAGCGCCAGGCGGGGGGCGGCGATGCCGAAGTCGCGGCGCAGGGCCTCGTGGACGACGCGGGCGACGCGCCTGACCCGCTCGCCGGTGACCAGTCCGGGCACCGCCGACAGCGGCTCGTGGATGGTGACGAGGGCGGCGCGCAGGTCCTTCGCCGTCAGCATCATCACCGGTCCGCGGGTCCCGGCGAAGGGGACGTCGGCGGTCAGTTCGGCGAGAAATTCCGTGTGGCCGGGGAAGCCGAAGCCGGCGGCGTACAGAGGGGCCTTGGCGATCGGGGCGGTGACCACCCCGGACGCGGCGCCGGAGACGGCGAGGGCTACCGCCTCCTCGATCCCGTCGGCGACGGCGGCGGCGTTGGCCGGATCCGGGCGGCCGGGCGTGACCGGCGCGGGCAGGGGGCGGTCCAGCGCCGGCAGGGCGCGCGGGAAGACGGCGGCGGCTTCGGACAGGTCGGCGACGGCCTGCACCGGCCCGCCCTGGCGGCGCAGCAGGGCGGCGTCGCCGACCACGGCGAAGGCCGGGCCCGTGGTCTTCAGGGCCTCCCACGCCGCGGCGACGATCTCGGGCCCGACGCCCGCCGGTTCGCCCAGACTCAGGGCCAGCGGCGCGGCGGGGCCGTCCATCACTTCATCTCGATCAGGGCGTCCTCGCGCAGGTCGCGCATGTAGCGGCGGCCGAGGGTGGAGAGGTTCTGCGCGAACAGCTGGCTCTCGACCTGGCGGCGGTCGGGGGCCTCGGCGCCGCCGGCGCGGCGGCCGCAGACGGCCAGCAGGTGCAGGCCCAGCGGGGTGCGGACGGGGGCGCTGATCGAGCCGATGGCCGCCTCGCGGGCGACCTGCTGGAACTGCGGGGCGAGGTTCTGCACGTCGGTCTCGCCGAGGTCGGAGCCGAGCAGGCCCTGCTCCGAGCTGGCCCGCGTCAGGATGTTGTCGCAGGTCAGCTGCGGGCGGATGGCCTCCAGCCGCTGCCGCGCCGCCGCCTCGTCCGCGCCCTCCGCCAGCTCGATCATCACCTGCTTCAGCTGCACCAGGCTCGCCGAACTCCCGTCCCGCTTGTCCCGCATGTAGATGATGTACACGCCCCCCTCCACCGGAATCGGCCTCGACAGCTGTCCGACCTCCAGCTGGTCGAGGGCCTGCTGCAGGGTCGGGGGGACGGCGCCTTCGACGATCCAGCCGGCGTCGCCGCCGCGGGCGGCTGAGGGAGCGGCGGAGAATTGCTGGGCCACGGCCTGGAAGGGCGCGCCCTGAACCATCTGGGCGACGAGCTGGTTGGCGCCGTTCAGGGCGGCCTGCTGACCGCCGACGCGGCTGGCTTCGATGTAGATTTCGCCGATCAGGTACTGCTTCTTGGTCGCGGCTTCGCCGATCTGCCGGAGGGCGGCGTCGACCGCGGCGGGGCTCGGCCGAGCGCGAGTCTGGAAGCGGCCACGGACGAGTTGGGACCAGCCAATCTGGGTGCGGAGCTGTTCGCGGAAGGTCTGCGGCCGGATGCCGCCTTGGGCGAGGAAGTCGAGATAGGCTTGAGGCGTCGCGCCCACCTCCTCGGCCATGGCTGCGATTTCCCGGTCGAGTTCCTCGTCGGTGATCCGCAGCCCCTCTTCCTCGAATTTGGCGAGCTCCTGGGCTTGGAGACGCTCGTCGATCAGGGCATTGAGAGCCTGCTGCTGGATGGCCGGGAGGTTCTCCGGCGTGGGCTGCACCTGGGTCATGGCGATCAGCAGCAGCATGCGCTGGCGCAGGTCGAAGCCCGTAATGACGCTGTCATTGACGGTGACCAGAATGCCGTCCGACAGCTGGAACTGCGGGGCGGCGGCCGGGGCGGCCGTCGGGGCCTGCTCGGCGGCAGGGTTCAGCGTGCCGGCGGCGGCGGGCGCCTGCCCCGGCGCGGTCTGTGCCACGGCCGAACCGGCCAGCAGGGCGGCCATGGCCACGCCCGTCAAGTAACGCTGCAAACGCATGTCAGTCCTGGTTCCTCAAGCGGCGCCGCCGGTTCGACCCCGGCGTGCACCCTTCGCGCAGCCTGAGTCGCGCGTCGGTCAGCGCCCGTCGCCCTGTCCTTACCCTGTACCGCCGAAAGTGGCGAGGTTTAGGCGGATATAGATGCCCTCGGACGGACCGCTCGGGCGCACCTGTGTGTTGTCCCGGCGCCACCCCAGCTCGAAGCGGAAGCAGTCGTCGTCGAACAGGATGCCCACTTCGGACCGGGTGATCAGGTCGCGCTCGAGATCGGCGATGCCCGAGGCGGCCACGCCCCAGTTGCCGTAGATGAACTGCTGGCCCGCCACCTGGACGAATTCGTAGTTGCGGTTCTCCACCCCGGCGAGCGGGTTGGAGCGGTCCACGATGTAGCTGACCGTGGCCAGGTTCCGGCGGCCCCAGCGGCCGTCGAGGGCGGCTTCGGCGCGGCGGATGTCGCCCGAGGAGTCGATGGTGGCGTGCGCCCAGCCGCGGATGCGATCCGACGGCGAGAAGCTGCCCTGGACGACCCAGTCGGAGGTGTCGGACGACAGGCCGGTCGGATCGTACAGCTGGGTCGGGGCGTCCGGCACCGGCACGAGGAAGGCAGGCTGCTCCTCGTCGCGGAAGCTTCGGCCGATGAACAGGCTGGCCTGACGGCTGTCGCCCCAGCGCAGGGTGGCGCGGGCGCCCGTGGTGAAGCGCATGCCGCCTTCCAGCAGGTCGTAGCCGGGGAAGCGGTCGATGCGGAACAGCGAGCTTTCGTCCAGCTCCAGCGTGGCGCTGTCCTCGTTGGGCACGCGGGCGTCGAGGTCGGGATCGGTCGACAGCGACAGCTGGGCCATCGGCTCGAGGATCAGGTCCGCGCCGGGGCCGATGCGCCGGATCAGGGGCCAGGACACGTCGATGCCGGCGGTGGCGCGGCTGCGGGTGATGGTCTCGTCCTCGACACCCATCATCGGCGGCAGGTCGCTGACCGAATAGACGTCGGCCCGGACATCGACGAACGGCTCCCAGCGGATGCCGATGGGAGAGATCAGGGTGCGGCGCCACTCGGCCTGGCCGGAGATGCGGCGGCTGTCCACGCCCGGCAGACCCAGCGTCGGGCCGGACGGAATGACGCCGGGGCGAAGCACCGGGCTGCCGACATAGTCGTCGCGGTACAGCGAGACGGCCGAACCGCGCAGGCGCAGGCGACCGCCCATGACTGGACCATCGGGCTCCCAGCGCGCCTCGATCAGCGGCGCGACATAGGGCAGTTCGCCGTCGCTTTCGAAGACGTTCAGCGCCGGGGTGTCGAAGTCGAATTCCTTGACCCGCAGGCTCTGGATCGAGAAGGCCGCGACCGAGATGTAGGACCGCTCGGTCTGGCGCTCGGCGTAGAGCTGGGAGATCAGGCGGCGTTCGTCGCCGTAGTAGAGCCCGTTGTCCTGATAGGGATCGCGGATGTCGTAGCGGTCGAACAGGGTCTTGTCCGAGGTCCGCTCGGCGGTGAAGCCCCACCGCCACGGCCCGGCCGGATCGAAGGCGCCGTGGCCCAGCAGATAGCTGCGGCTGGTCTGGTCGCCGAAGCGCACGTCGCGGTCGATATCGCCGTCGTTGTCGACGTCGAAGTCGCCGAAATTGCGCTCGTAGGTATAGCCGCCGCGCAGGACGATGGTCCCGTCGCCGAAGCGACGGCGCCATTGCAGGTTCAGGAACGGCGCGACGTCGGTGTTGAACTGCGGGCTGATCAGCCAGTCTTCCGAGGGCGAGATGACCTGCAGATAGGGGACTTCGAGGCTGAAGCCGCGGCCCTCGTCATAGCTGGGGATCGGGACCAGGAAGCCCGAGGCGCGTTCGACCGTCGGATCGGGGTGGGCGAAGAAGGGCAGGTAGAAGACCGGCACCCCGCCGACGCGGAAGACCGCGTTGCGGTACAGGATCGCGCGCAGGCTTTCGTCCTGCACCACCTTCTCGGCCTGGATGGCGATGCTGGGCTGCTTCGGATTGCCCTCCGCGTCGCAGATCGGGCAGGGGGTGAAGATGGCGTAGTTGAGCTCGTTGACGTTCTGGCTGCGGCGCACGGCGGTGGCGGCCATCAGGCTGGCGCCGTTGCGGAAGCGGGTCGCGAAGTCGACGGCCACGCCCGCCCGCATGTCGGAATCGATCTGCAGCTGGCTGGCGAAGATCACATTGCCGTCAGGGTCGGTGAACTCGACCCGGTCGCGGGCGCCGGCGACGCCCAGGTTGAGGTCGTAGCTGACCTCGCCGGCGCGCAGGGTGGTGTTGCGGAAGCGGGCCAGAACCCGCTCGTCACCGCCGCGGGCCGTGATGACGTCTCCGGTCCGCGTCGTCGAATCAGCCTCGATATAGGCGGCGTTGGCGCCCAGTCCGTCGGGGCCGGGCTGGGACGGCGGGACCTGCTGGGCGGCAGGCTGCGTCTGGGCCTGGGCCAGCCCGCTCCATGCGGCCAACGCCACCACGCCCGCCCCGGCGAGAAGCCGGCGACGCAGGGCTGCGGTAGTGGGCCGACGGCGGTCACGCTGCATGCAAGATCACTTCAGAAAGGGCAGGAGGCTGAGGGGCGACGGATCGCTTAGCCGTCCTCGGTATAGAACAGCAAGGTGAACGCGGCGAGCGCCGTCAGCAACGGCGGCAGCCAGGCGGCCAGCCACGGCGGAATGACCTCGGCCGAGCCGAAGGCCGAGGCGGCCTGGTTCACGAAGAAGAAGGCGAAGCCCAGCACGACGGCGGCGGCGCTCATCCGGGCCAGATCGCCCAGACGCATCAGGCGCAGCGAGAAGGCCGCCGCGAGGATCGACATGGCCGCGAACATCAGCGGCGTGGCCAGCAGTTGCTGCAGACGCAGGGCGTAGGCGGTCGAGGAGAAGCCGGCGTTCTCGACGCGGGCGATCTGGGCGGGCAGGGACCAGAAGGGGGTCGACTGCGGCCGCGCAAAGCGCTCGAACGCCTCGTCGTCGGCGAGGCTGGAGGGCAGGTCGAGGGTGGCGTAGCGCACGGCGCGCTGACCGATCTGGGCGCCGACCGCGTCCACCAGCCGCCAGCGACCGGCGCTGAGCGAGGCCGAGGCGGCGTCGATCCGCTCGGAGAAGGTGCGCAGGCCCTCGCCGTCGTTGGTGTAGATGAAGAAGGTCACGCCCAGCAGGCGTCCGCCCGCGCGGTCCTGCCGGTCGGCGCGGATGACCATCTGACGGCTGTCGTCGCCCTCGCGGATCCAGACGGCCTGTGGCGTGTCGGAGCCGGCGACGGATCCGGACAGACGCGACCGCTCACGCTGGAACAGGCCGTCGGCGGCGGAGGCCGCGGGGCCCAGGGCGGTCACGGTCAGGATGCCGAACAGGAAGGCGAACCCGGCCGCCGGCAGCACGAAGCGCCAAGCCGAGACCCCGGCCGCCCGCATGGCGATCAACTCGCTGCGCCGGTTCAGGCCGACGAAGGCCGCCAAGGTGCCGAACAGGAAGACGAAGGGCAGCAGCTGGACGATGACCTGCGGCGACTTCAGCAGCATCAGGGCCAGGATGCGCAGGCCCGACAGGTCCACGTCCGAGCCGACGCCGCGGGAAATCTCCACGAAGTCGATCAGCATGATCAGCGCGGCGATCACGCCCAGGGCGACCGCGAGCGAGCGGGCCTGCTGGGTGAGGATATAGCGCTCGATCCGGCCCAGACGGAGCCACGGCGCCTTCAGCGAGGTACGACTGGTCATGCGAACCTCCCCTTCAGGCGGTCGAGGGCGGGGCGCAGACGGCTGCGGCGCGGCTTCAGGGCGCGGAACAGGACCCGCAGGGCGATGGCGGTGGCCACGATCGGCAGCACGTACTGGAAGATGTTCAGCCAACCGTTCCAGGCGCTGGCGGCGACGACGCCGTAGCCCATGATGCGGACGATCAGGAAGGCGGCGGCGGCCTTGGCGATGCGCAGGCTGTAGCCGGTCCGGCTGAACGAGCCACCCATGAGGGCCGCGAGGGCCATGGCCATGCCCATAAGGGCGTAGAGGGGCGCGGACAGTCGCGAATGGCCCTCGGCCATCAGCTCGCCCGCCGATCCGACCTTGTCGAGGTCGCGGGGCGACGGGTTGAACAGCTGCGGCAGGTAGAGGTCCGACGGCTTGTAGCGGACGGCGTCATTCACATCGACGTACTGGGCCAGGGGCAGGTCCTGCCGTCCGAACGACAGATATTCCAGCACGCCCCGCGACGAGTAGCGCTGCCATGAGCCGTTCAGCAGGGTCAGGTAGGGCTGGCCGTCGATGCGGCTGAACCGGGCCTCGGCGGCGTCCCAGGTCGTGGTCTTGTCGCCGTCCTGCACATAGACGAACAGGTTCTTCAGCAGGCCGTTCTGTTCGATCTGCTGGACATAGACGGTCAGGCCCTTGGGCCCCTGGACGAAATTGCCTTCCTCGACCAGCAGGGCGGCCAGGTCGGTGCGCACGGCGAAGGTGGCGTTGCGCGCCTCCCGCTGGGCCCAGGGCTGGGCGATCGTGGTGATGAACAGGGTCAGCAGGGCGGCGATCACCGCCAGCTTCATCGCCGGGCGGATCGCTTGCCAGCGGGTGACGCCCGAGGCGAAGACGGCGGTCAGTTCCTGCTCGCGCTGCAGGCGGGTCAATGCCGTCAGGGCGCCGACGAACAGGCCGATGGGAATGATGACGGCGAGCAGTTGGGGCAATGCCAGCAGGGTCAGTTTGACCATCACCCAGACGCTCTGGCCGCGTTCAACGATGAACTCGAGCTGGTCGAGGCTCTGGCTCAGAATGCCGATTCCGGCCAGCGCGGCGCACGCCGCCAGCACAGGGCGGCCGATCTGCCGGAAAAGGTAGCCTTGAATCAACGTCATAAGGGAATGGAAATCGCCCGTTGCAGGCTGCGGCGAGGGAGAGCATCTAATACACACCCGTTTGCGCCGGTGAAACCGCGCGGACAATCCCACTCGCACAAGACCGGGGCGTTACATCCCGGCGGGAGCAGTAAATGAAGATCGAATTCGTCGCCTCGGCCGCCGCCGCCGAGGTCCTGGCCGTCCTCGTTCATGACGGTCGCGCCCTGGCCGGCGCGGGCGCGTCGGTGGACAACGCCGCCTCGGGCGCCCTGACCAAGGCCATGACGAACAGCCGCTTCACCGGGGGCTCGAACAGCACCCTGATCGTCACCGCCCCCGCGGGCGTCGACGCCGGCACGGTCGTGCTGACCGGCGCGGGCGCGCCGGACAAGTTCGACGATCTGGCGCTGGAAGCCGCCGCGGGCGCCGCCTATCACGCGGTCAAACTGTCGGGCGCCGCCTCGATCACCATCGACGTCAGCCATCTGTCGGCCGATCAGGCCGCCCGCGCGGCCTTCGCCGCCCGTCTGGCCAGCTATCGCTTCCTGAAATACCGCACGACGCTGAAGCCTGAGAAGACCCCGTCGATCGAGACGATCAAGGTCGTCGCCGCCGACGTGAAGGCCGCCGAGGCCGCCTATGCGACCTATTCGGCCGTGGCCGAGGCCGTCGAGTTCTCGCGCGATCTGGTCGCCGAGCCGGCCAACGTCCTGTACCCGGAAGAATACGCCAAGCGCGTGAAGGCGCTGGAGAAGCTGGGCCTTGAGGTCGAGGTTCTGGGCGAGAAGGAACTGGCGAAGCTGGGCTTCCGCACCCTGCTGGCCGTCGGCCAGGGCAGCGTGCGCGACAGCCAGGTCGTCATCATGAAGTGGAACGGCGGCAAGAAGGACGATCAGCCGATCGCCTTCGTCGGCAAGGGCGTCTGCTTCGACACCGGCGGCATCTCGCTGAAGCCGCCCGAGGGCATGGAAGACATGAAGTGGGACATGGGCGGCTCGGCCGCCGTGGTCGGCGCCATGCACGCCCTCGCGGGACGGAAGGCCAAGGTCAACGCCGTCGGCGTGATCGGTCTGGTGGAGAACATGCCGGACGGCAACGCCACCCGTCCGGGCGACGTGGTTGAATCCCTCTCGGGCCAGACCATCGAGATCCTGAACACCGACGCCGAGGGCCGCCTCGTCCTGGCCGACTGCCTCTGGTACACCCAGGAGCGCTTCAAGCCGAAATTCATGGTCGATCTGGCCACCCTGACCGGCGCGATGATCATCGCCCTGGGTCTGGAGTACGCGGGCGTCTTCTCGAACTCGGACGAGCTGGCCAACAACTTCCTGGCCGCCGGTCCGAAGGTGGGCGAGAACGCCTGGCGCATGCCGATCCCGGCCGCCTACGACCGCCACATCGAAAGCCCGATCGCTGATCTGAAGAACATGGGCAACGGCCGCGCCGGCGGTTCGATCACCGCCGCCCTGTTCCTGCAGCGCTTCACCAACGGCACGCCGTGGGCGCACATCGACATCGCCCCGACCGCCTGGGTGAAGGACAGCCGCAGCCCGACCGTGCCGGACGGCGCCGTGGGCTGGGGCGTGCGCACCCTCGATCGCATGGTGGCTGACAGCTACGAAG
>NZ_DASWWG010000090.1:0-30285 GCF_036400995.1 Brevundimonas sp. | reverse complement strand
TCGGTGATCCCGACCGAGGCGACCTGCGGCTGGGCGTAGGTGCAGCCGGCGATGGGCGAATGGACGTTCGGCGTCTTGTACGCGGCGATGTGCTCGGCGGCGTGGATGCCTTCGTGCGACGCCTTGTGCGCCAGCCAGGGCGCGCCGGCGCAGTCGCCGATGGCGTACAGGCCCTTCACATTAGTCTGGCAGTGGCTGTCGGTCTTGATGTGACCACGGTCCAGTTCGACGCCCAGCGCCTCCAGGCCGATGCCGTCGGTGTTGGCGGTGATGCCGACGGCCGAGATGCAGACCTCGGCCTCCAGCGTTTCGGCCTTACCGTTCACTTCAACAGCGACCTTCACGCCCTTGGAATCCTTGGATACCTTCGTGACCTTGGCGCCCACCTTGAACTTGATGCCGCGCTTCTCGAAGGACTTCTGGGCGGCCTTGGACACTTCCTCGTCCTCGACCGGCATGATGCGGTCGACGGCTTCCACCACGGTCACTTCGGCGCCCAGGGCGCGATAGAAGCTGGCGAACTCGATGCCGATGGCGCCCGAGCCGATGACGACGAAGGTCTTGGGCAGTTTTTTCGGCGCCAGGGCGTCGCGGTAGGCCCAGATCTTGTCGCCGTCAGCCTCCAGGCCGATCTGCGGCAGGGCGCGGGCGCGGGCGCCGACGGCCAGCATGACGTTCTTCGCCTCGACGGTGCGCGAACCGCCGGCCTTCAGGGCCACGACGACCTTGGGCGTTCCGGCGGCCTTCTCCAGCTTGGCCGAGCCCTCGATCACCTCGACCTTGTGCTTCTTCATCAGGAAGGTGACGCCCTTGTTCATCGTCGCCGCGACGCCGCGCGAGCGCTGGATGATGGCGTCGAAGTCGAACGACGCGCCGGTCGCCGACAGGCCGTACTCCTTCAGGTGCGACAGGCTCTCGTACTTCTCACCGGACTTGAGGAGCGCCTTGGTCGGGATGCAGCCCCAGTTCAGGCAGATGCCGCCCAGCGACTCGCGTTCGACGATGGCGACCTTCTGGCCCAGCTGCGACGCGCGGATGGCGGCGACGTAGCCGCCCGGGCCCGAACCGATGATGACGAGATCGAATTCAGCAGCCATGGTCAGATCAACTTCTCAATGTCGGCCTTGATGGCCTTGGGTTCGACCTGGGGCGCGTAGCGGGCGACCACCCTGCCCTCCCGGTCGGTCAGGAATTTGGTGAAGTTCCACTTCACGTCGCGGCTGCCGAGGAACCCCTTCTTCTGGCCGGTCAGCCAGTCGTAGAGCGGGTGCCGGTTCGGGCCGTTGACCTCGATCTTGTCGAACATCGGAAAGTCGACGCCGTAGGTCGTGGAGCAGAAGCTGGCGATCTCGTCCGCCCTCCCCGGCTCCTGCGCCCCGAACTGGTTGCAGGGAAAGCCCAGCACCTCGAACGGACGGTCGGCGAGCTCGCGGTGCAGGGTCTCCAGCCCCTCGTACTGCGGGGTGAAACCGCAGCGCGAGGCGACGTTGACGATCAGCAGGGCCTTCCCCGCGAACCGGGAAAGCGGAACCTCGGTCCCGTCGATCCCGGTGGCGGTGAAGTCATAGACCGAGGTCATGCCCTGCCCTCGCCTTACGCCAGCATCGTCACGGGATCTTCGATCAGCGGCTTGAACGCCTGCAGGAAGCGGGCGCCCGTCGCACCGTCGACGACGCGGTGATCACAGGTCATGGTCACGGTCATCACCGTGGCGATGGTCAGCTGGCCGTTCTTGACGACCGGACGCTGCTCGCCCGCGCCGACGCTCATGATGGCGCCCTGCGGCTCGTTGATGATCGAGCTGAACGACTTGATGCCGAACATGCCCAGGTTGGACACCGAGAAGGTGCCGCCCTGGAACTCTTCGGGCTTCAGCTTGCGGTCGCGCGCGCGCTTGGCCAGGTCCTTCGACTCCGTCGCGATCTGCGACAGCGACTTGGTCTCGGCCTTGCGGATGATCGGGGTGATCAGGCCGCCGTCGATCGCCACCGCCATCGCCACGTCGGCGTTGTGGTGTATGGCGATGCCTTCGGGCGTGTAGCTGGCGTTGGCTTCCGGCACCGCCTTCAGGGCCATGGCGGCGGCCTTGATGACGAAGTCGTTGACCGAGACCTTCACGCCGTCCTTCTCGAGCAGCGCATTGACCTTGGCGCGGGCCGCCAGCAGGGCGTCCAGCTCCACGTCGATGAACAGCGGGAAGTGCGGGATCTGCTGCACGCTTTCGACCATGCGGCGGGCGATCGCCTTGCGCATGCCGTCCAGCGGGATCAGGTCGTAGGTGCCGTCCGGAATGCCCATCTGGGCCAGCGACTGCACCGGACGCGACGGGATGCCCGCGGCGGCCGCGGCCGGAGCCGGCTTGGCGCCGCCCTTGCCTGCAGATTCCACGTCGCGCTTGACGATGCGGCCGTGCGGGCCGGTGCCCTTGATCGACGACAGATCGACGCCGGCCTGGGCGGCCAGACGGCGCGCCAGCGGCGAGGCGAACAGACGACCGCCGTCAGCGGCCTTCGGCGCGGCCGGAGCCGCGGCCGCCTTGGGCGCTTCCGCCTTCGGAGCTTCGGCCTTGGGCGCCTCTGCGGCCTTCGGCGCTTCCGCCGCCTTCGAAGCCGGAGCGGCGGCGCCGCCCTCGTCCTTCAGGCGCGCGATCGGGGTGTTCACCTTCACGCCCTCGGAGCCTTCGGCCACGAGGATTTCGGTGATCTCGCCCTCGTCGACGGCCTCGACCTCCATGGTCGCCTTGTCGGTCTCGATCTCGGCGATCACGTCGCCGGCCTTGACCACGTCACCGGCCTTCACGTGCCATTTGGCGAGGACGCCCTCCTCCATGGTCGGAGACAGGGCGGGCATCAGGATATCGGTCATTGCACGCTCCCGGTCGGCGCGATCGGTTCGGCGACGGTCGTGACGTTGTCCGCCTTGATGGTGTCGCTCAGCCCCTGAAGGATGCGGTTGTAGGCCTGCTTCTCGTTGTGGCCGTGACGCACGGCGTAGCCGTAGGCCATGTGCCGCGCGGCGATGGCCAGCAGCTGGCCGAACTGCGCCGGGTCGTTGAAGGCGGGCTTCACCGACATCACCGGCTCGTTCTTGGACCACCACATGCGGATGATCTCGACCGCTTCCGGATCCGCGACGACGCTGTCCGGGGTCTTCAGGTGGAAGTCGTCGGTGTCGCTCATGCCATCACCTGCTTCACGGCCTTGACGATCTTGTCGACGCCCGGAAGCGACAGGGCTTCCAGGTTGGCGGCGTAAGGCAGCGGCACGTCTTCCTGGTGCACGCGCAGCGGCGGAGCGTCCAGATAGTCGAACGCGTGTTCGATCACCCGGGCCACGACCTCGGCGCCGACGCCCATCGGACCCCAGCCTTCTTCAGCCGAGACCAGACGGTTGGTCTTCTTGACGCTGTTGACGATGGTCTCGTGATCCAGCGGACGCAGGGTGCGCAGGTCGACGACTTCCACCGAGATGCCTTCGCCGGCCAGCTGTTCGGCGGCCTGCAGGGCGAAGCCGACCATGCGGCTGTGCGCCGTGATGGTCACGTCCGTGCCTTCGCGACGGACCTTGGCCTTGCCGATCGGCAGGACGTAGTCCTCGACGTCCGGCACGTCGAACTCGAGGCCGTACATCATCTCGTGCTCGAGGAAGACGACCGGGTTCGGATCGCGGATGGCCGCCTTCAGCAGGCCCTTGGCGTCGGCCGCGTCATACGGCGCGATGACCTTCAGGCCCGGGACCTGGGCGTACCAGGCCGAGTAGTCCTGGCTGTGCTGGGCCGCCACGCGCGACGCGGCGCCGTTCGGACCGCGGAACACGATCGGCGCCCGGATCTGGCCGCCCGACATGTACAGCGTCTTGGCCGCCGAGTTGATGATGTGGTCGATGGCCTGCATGCCGAAGTTCCACGTCATGAACTCGACGATCGGCTTCAGGCCCGCCATGGCGGCGCCGACGCCGAGGCCGGCGAAGCCGTGCTCGGTGATCGGGGTGTCGACGACGCGCTGGTCGCCGAACTCCTGCAGCAGCTCACGGCTGACCTTGTAGGCGCCCTGGTACTGGGCGACTTCCTCGCCCATCAGGAAGACGGCCGGGTCGCGGCGCATTTCCTCGGCCATGGCGTCGCGCAGGGCGTCACGGATGGTGGTCTTGACCAGCTTGGCGTCGGCCGGGATTTCCGGGTCCTTCAGCTCGACGGCCGGAACCGGGGCGGCGGCGTGCGCCGCGGCCTTCTCCGCCTCGCCCGACGACGCGGCCGGAGCGGCCTCCGCCTTCGGAGCGGGAGCCGCCGCGCCGTCCTCGCCCGCCAGACGGGCGATCGGCGTGTTGACCTTCACGTTCTCGGAGCCTTCGGCGACGAGGATCTCGAGCACTTCGCCCTCATCCACCGCCTCGACTTCCATCGTGGCCTTGTCGGTTTCGATCTCGGCGATCACCTGGCCCGCGGACACCACGTCCCCGGCCTTGATGTGCCATTTGGTCAGCGTGCCCTCTTCCATCGTGGGGGACAGCGCCGGCATCAGAATGTCGGTCATTGAGCAGAGGCTCCGGTGGGCAGTTCGCAGGTTTCGACGATGACGATCGACGGAGCGTTGATCGCTCCGGCCATCGCAGCCGACATTCCCTCGACGTCGTTTGAAGCTCGCTCATTGGCGAACCGAATGAAAAGCGGCCGGCCTGCGGGAATCCGCTCGGCGACGGCTCGAG
Source organism: Brevundimonas sp. (assembly GCF_036400995.1). Taxonomy (GTDB): domain Bacteria; phylum Pseudomonadota; class Alphaproteobacteria; order Caulobacterales; family Caulobacteraceae; genus Brevundimonas. The sequence goes on along the minus strand of NZ_DASWWG010000090.1, from coordinate 25,582 downwards.
CCAGAGCGCGCCCCTTGAGGCGCTGTCCGCCAATAGTCGCGTAGCCTCGGCCCTGAAGCTCCACGCAGGGATCAGCGGCCGTCATGGGTACGGGCGGCGCTTCAGCGGCCATCGGCTGCGCCTGCAGCGCGATGGCGAGGAGCAATCCGATCATACCGTCGCCTCCACGTAGACGTCAGTGTAGAGCTCGGACGGATCGGGCTCCGGGCTCTCTTGGGCGAATTGAACAGCTTCGGCGACGATCGCCTTGATTTCGTTGTCGATGGCCTTCAGCTCGTCTTCCGTCGCCTTGGCCTGTTCGAGCAGCAGCTTGATGTGATCGATCGGGTCGCGGGTCTTCTTGACCTCGTCGACCTCTTCCTTCGTCCGGTATTTGGCCGGATCCGACATCGAGTGGCCGCGGTAGCGGTAGGTCTTCACCTCGAGGATGTAGGGGCCGCCGCCTTCACGGGCGCGGGCCACCGCACGGGCCGTGGCGTCGCGCACGGCCAGCACGTCCATGCCGTCGACCTGCTCGCCCGGGATGCCGAAGCTGGCGCCGCGGTTGAACAGCTCGGTCGTGGACGACGAGCGCTCGATGCTCGTGCCCATGGCGTACTGGTTGTTCTCGATGATGTAGATGGCCGGCAGCTTCCACAGCTGGGCCATGTTGAAGCTCTCGTAGACCTGACCCTGGTTCGAGGCGCCGTCGCCGAAATAGACGAAGGCCACCGAATCGTCACCGCGGTACTTGCCGGCGAAGGCCAGGCCCGTGCCCAGCGCCACCTGGGCGCCGACGATGCCGTGACCGCCGTAGAAGCCGGTCGGCACGTCGAACATGTGCATCGAACCGCCCTTGCCCTTGGACGAGCCGCCGATGCGGCCGGTCAGCTCGGCCATGACTTCCTTCGGATCCATGCCGGCGGCCAGCATGTGGCCGTGGTCACGGTAGCCGGTGATGATCTTGTCGTGGCCCGGCTTGACGCTCTCCTGAACGCCCACGGCCACGGCCTCCTGGCCGATGTACAGGTGGCAGAAGCCGCCGATCAGGCCCATGCCGTACAGCTGGCCCGCCCGCTCCTCGAAACGGCGGATCAGGACCATCTCGCGGTAGAACCGCAGCAGGTCCTCCTTCGAGGCCGTCGGGGTGTTCGGAATCTTCTTTGAATCAGTCTTCGCGGCGGGGGCTTTCGCCATCCGTGATCTCCCGGTGGGACCCCGCTAGGCAGGGACGCTTGTCGTTACGGAAAGGGGCTTTAGCAGCCTTCGATCCAGAAACGCAAAGCGACCCTGTGAAGCTGTAACTAAAGTTCACGAATTGTGCGGCTTGACGTCCTGCCGGGGGGCGCTCGACACGCGGATCACATAGTCGCGAGGGTCCGCGAAGCCCAGCACGGCGCGGGCCCGCTCTTCCAGCAGGTCGCGGGACAGGCTGTCGCGCTGCAGGTAGCGGACACGCACTTCCAGATCGCGTTTCTGTTCAAGGAGATCGCCCAGCTGCGTCTCCCGGCGCTCAAGCATGGCGTCACGCTCGCCCCCGCTCAGCAACCCGCGCTCGCCCGTCAGGGCCTGAACGCCGAGGTAGGCGATCAACAGCAGCAGTACGCAGGAGGGTAGATAGGGCTTCATCCGTTCGGGCACTCGACCGCTCCTTCTGAGCGTGGACTCGTGATTGACGAGTCATGACCGAAAAGCCCTAACGAACCGTAGCTTGGCCGTAGAATCTACGGCCTTCGCCACAGCCCTTTTCGCCGCTTACTTCAGCAGCATGCCGCCGCCGAAATAGTCGGCCTGGTCGCCCAGCATCTCCTCGATGCGCAGCAGTTGGTTGTACTTGGCCGTCCGGTCCGAGCGGGCCAGCGAGCCCGTCTTGATCTGACCGCAGTTGGTGGCGACCGCCAGATCGGCGATCGTCGAATCCTCGGTCTCGCCCGAGCGGTGGCTCATCACGGCGGTGTAGCCGGCGCGATGGGCCATATCGACCGCATCCAGCGTCTCGGAAAGCGTACCGATCTGGTTGACCTTGATCAGGATCGAATTGGCCAGGCCCTCGCCGATACCGGCCGCCAGACGGGCCGGATTGGTGACGAACAGGTCGTCGCCGACGATCTGGACGCGGTCGCCGAGACGGTCGGTCAGCAGCTTCCAGCCGTCGAAGTCGTCCTCGGCGCAGCCGTCCTCAATCGAGACGATCGGGAAGCGCTCGCACAGGTCGGCCAGGTAGCCGACCATGCCGTCGGCGTCGAAGGTCTTGCCTTCGCCGGCCATCAGGTACTTGCCGTCCTTGAAGAATTCGGTCGCCGCGACATCGAGACCCAGGTGGAAGTCCTCACCGGCCAGATAGCCGGCCGACTGACCGGCCTTGGTGATGAACTCCAGGGCGGCCTCGGCCGACAGCAGGTTCGGGGCGAAGCCGCCCTCGTCGCCGACGTTGGTGTTGTGGCCGGCGTCCTTCAGGGCCTTCTTCAGCGCGTGGAAGATTTCCGCGCCCATGCGCAGGGCTTCCGAGAAGTCTTCCGCGCCCGTCGGCAGGATCATGAACTCCTGGATGTCGATCGGATTGTCGGCGTGAGCGCCGCCGTTGATGATGTTCATCATCGGGGTCGGCAGGACGCGGGCCGAGACGCCGCCCAGGTAACGGTACAGCGGCAGATTCGACGAAATCGCCGAAGCCTTGGCGCAGGCCAGCGACACGCCGAGGATGGCGTTGGCGCCGAGGCGGCCCTTGTTCGCGGTGCCGTCCAGACCGATCAGGGTCTCGTCGATGCGGCGTTGGTCCTCGGCGTCCATGCCCGACAGGGCGTCGAAGATCTCGCCGTTCACGGCGTCGACGGCCTTCTGGACGCCCTTGCCGCCCCAGACGTCCTTGTCGCCGTCGCGCAGTTCGACGGCTTCGTGGGCGCCGGTCGAGGCGCCCGACGGCACGGCGGCGCGGCCGAAGCTGCCGTCCTCGAGGACCACGTCCACCTCCACCGTCGGATTGCCCCGACTGTCGAGGATCTGGCGGGCGACGATTTCAGCGATGTCGGTCATGGGATGGCTCTGCTTTGCAAGGCGGCGGTCAGACGCCGCGTTTAGCCCGTGGAAGCCGGGCACGGCAAGGAACCCGGCTCACGCGGTTACCGGTTGTGCAGACAAATCCTTCATCGAGCCGCCGCCTCACCGGCCGACGACGCCGATCAGGCGCAGCCCTCGACGTACTCAATCGACGGGCCGCCGCCGGCGATGGCCTTCACCTTGCCGTCCTGGCCGATTTCATACTTCACGCCCCGGGCGTTCGGGGACGTGTGATCGGCCGTCGCCCAGACGGTGATGTACTCGGCCGGAGCCGCCTCATACTTGTGCGGAACCACGACCGCCGAGGCCCCGTAGGCGGCTTTGATCGCCGCGGCGTCATCGCCGATGTTGAAGCCCCGGTCGGTCTCGACCGTCGCCGTCCGCGTCAGCCAGATGCTGGCCAGCACGCCGTTGTTGGTCATGACCAGCAGGCCGTCGGGCGCGCGGGACGGATGGAACATGTCGCAGCTGGCGGGATCGGGTCCGCCGACCGCGCCCGGATCGGAATCAGGCCCCAGCGCCGCCTCGATCTCGGCCGTCGTCATGCCGATTCGCAGCGGCCCGAAGCCGTTGGCCGTCAGGACATTGGCTGCGGGCGGCGTTTCAGGCGCAGGCGCGGGCGCCGGCTCGGCAGGCGTCGGAGCGGGCTCCTCCGGCGCATTGCAGGCGGCCAGCATGAGGACGGCGGCGGTCAGCATCAGGGGGCGGATCATAGGGGCTCCGGAAGTGGTCCAGCCCCATCAACGCACGAAAACGGCGCGCGAGGGTCTCGCGCGCCGCAAAAATCTTCGCCCGGCCGAAGCCGGTGACGTCAGAAGACTAGTCTTCCTTCGGCGTCAGAACCTGACGACCGCGGTAGGTGCCGGTCTTCAGGTCGATGTGGTGCGGGCGCTTCAGCTCGCCGGTGTCCTTGTCTTCGACGTAGGCATTGGTGCCCAGGGCGTCGTGGGCGCGGCGCATGTTGCGACGCGAGGGCGATACTTTGCGCTTCGGAACGGCCATGTCCGTCTCAATCTTCTGGTCGGGCGCCGGTAAAGGCGCGAAAACAATAGCGGCGGCCCGTCAGAGCCGCCTTGCGAGCGCGGGCTTATGCATGAACCCGCGGGCGATTTCAAGGCGCTTGCGGTGAGAGACTCAGCCGAGCGCCTTCTCCATCACGATGAAGCTCAGATCATCCCGCTTCGGCAGGCCGAAACGCGTGTCTCCATAAGGGAAAGGCAGGGTCTCGCCGGTGGCCGCGTAACCCAGCCGCTCGTACCAGGCGATCAGGGTGTCCCGCTGCGGAATGACCGAGATACGCACACGGCGGGCGCCGAATCGGTCGGCCATCGCCTGTTCCGCGGTCCCGACCAGCCGACGCCCCAGTCCGGCGTTCTGCAAGGCCGGGCTGACCGACAGCATGCCGAAATAGCCGATCCCCTCCCCGCGTCGCGCGATCAGGATGCATCCGACCAGGACGTCGCCGTCCCAGGCCGTCAGCAGACCCTGCCGGGCATCGGCGAGAATATCGGCCAGATCCTCGGCATCGGTGCGCTGGCCGTCCAGCAGGTCCGCCTCGGTCGTCCAGCCCGCCCGCGACGCCTCGCCGCGATAGGCGCTCTCCACCAGCGCATGCAGGGCCGGAATATCGGACGCCACGGCGTCCCGGATCGTCAATTCAGTCACGCGTCACCATCTCCGCCACCGCTTCGCCGATGGCCAATGAACTGGTCAGCCCGGGGCTTTCAATGCCGAACAGGGCCACCAGACCGTCAATGCCGTGGTCGTCCCGACCGCGCAGCTGGAAGTCCGGCTGGGGCTCGCCCCGGCCGTGCAGCTTGGGCCGGATGCCCGCATAGTCCGGCGTCAGCCCACCCTCGGGCAGGCCCGGCCAGAACCGGCGGATGTAGTGCTCGAACTCGGCCGCCTTGGCCGGATCGACCGAATAGTCCTCGGCCTCGACATAGGCGAGGTCCGGCCCGAACACCGCCTGTCCGCCCAGGTCCTTGCGATAGTGGGTGCCCAGCGCGCCGGGGATGGGCGGCGGATAGATCAGCCGCTCGAACGGCGCCTTGCCGGTCAGTCGGAAATAGACGCCCTTGCCGTAATGCCCCTTGGGGATGCGTTCGGCCGGATAGCCCTCGATGCGGGACGCCACATCCTGCGCGCCCAACCCCGGGGCGGTGACCAGCAGGCCCGTCGTCAGGGTCGCCCCGCCCTCCCCGCCTGCGATGATCTTGAAGCCGCCGCCCGGCAGGGGCTCGGCCCGTTCGAACGGCGTGGACAGGACGACAGAGCCGCCCGCATCCTCGATCTCGCCCTGCAGGGCCAGCATGTAGTCGTGGCTGGCGAACAGGCCGCTCTCGGGCGACAGGATGGCCGCATGGGCGTTCAGTCCCGGCTCCAGCGCCCGCGCCTGCGCCCCGGTCAGGTGCTCCAGCCCCTCCACGCCGTTGGCGCTGGCCTGCCGGAAGATGGCCTCGATCCGCTCGACCTCGGCTGCTTCGGTCGCCACGACCAGCTTGCCGCATTTACGGTAGTCGACCTTGTGGCTGTCGAGGAAGGCGTAGAGCGACCGGCGGCCCTCGACACAGAACCGGGCCTTCAATGAGCCCGTCGGATAGTAGAGCCCGCCGTGGATGACCTCGCTGTTGCGCGAGGACACGCCCTGACCGATGTGCGGCTCCTTCTCGAGCACCAGCACCGACAGGCCCCGCTTCGCCAGCGCGCGGCCGCAGGCCAGACCGACCGCGCCGGCGCCCACGACCGTCGCGTCGAAGTCGAAGCTCATGCCTTCTGCCCGTACCTGCGCGCCGCCTCGGCCTCGAAGCTGCCCATCAGGGCGGAAACCGCGCGATCAAAATTGGCCTGCAGCATGCCGTTCAACAGCGGATTGGCAAAGGCGAAGTCGATCATGAACTCGACCCGCGTCCCCTTGGGATCGGGGAAGAACTGCCAGCGGTTCTTCAGATGCCGGAACGGCCCGCGCAGCAGGCCCACCTCCACAAGCGGCGCATTGCGGTCATGCCGCACCCAGGTTGAGAACCGCTCGGTCAGGAAGGAGAAGCCGACCGAGGCCTCCGCGTCGATGACGCTCACCCCCGGCCGCTCTTCCCGCGGGTTCCACACCCGCATCCCCGTCACCCACTTCACGAAGGCCGGATAGGCCTTCACATCCGCCACCAGCTCGGCCAGCTGATCCGGTTCATAGGGCAGGATTTTCGTGACGCGGTGAACGGCCAAGCGCGGCTCAGCGACCCGTTTGCGCCAGACGCGCCGCCTTCAGGCGGGCGAAGTCGTCACCGGCATGGTGCGAGCTGCGGGTCAGCGGCGACGCGGACACCATCAGGAAGCCCTTGGCCCGTGCGATCGCCTCATAGGCCTTGAACTCCTCCGGCGTGACGAAGCGCTCGATGGCCGCGTGCTTGCGGGTCGGCTGCAGGTACTGGCCGATGGTGATGAAGTCGACGCCGGCGGACCGCATGTCGTCCATCACCTGCATGACCTCTTCCTTGGTCTCGCCCAGGCCGACCATGATGCCGGACTTGGTGAACTGGTTGGGGTCGCGCTCCTTGACCATCTGCAGCAGGCGCAGGCTGTGGAAGTAGCGGGCGCCCGGCCGGATCTTGAGATACAGGCGCGGAACCGTCTCGAGGTTGTGGTTGAAGACGTCCGGACGGGCGTCGATCATCACCTCGGCCGCCCCGTCCTTGCGCAGGAAGTCGGGCGTCAGGATTTCAATGGTGGTGTCCGGCGCCTGCAGGCGGATCTGGCGCACCACCTCGGCGAAGTGGGCGGCGCCGCCGTCCGAGACGTCGTCGCGGTCCACCGAGGTGATCACGACGTGGTTCAGGCCCATCTGCTGCACGGCCAGACCGACCTTGCCCGGCTCTTCCGGATCCAGCGGCTGCGGCAGGCCGGTCTTCACATTGCAGAAGGCGCAGGCGCGGGTGCAGGTGTCGCCCATGATCATGAGCGTGGCGTGCTTCTGGCTCCAGCACTCGCCGATGTTCGGACAGGCGGCTTCCTCGCAGACCGTCACCAGCCCCTTGGAGCGGACGATCTCCTTGGTGGCGTTGTACTGGCCCGATCCGGGCGCCTTCACGCGCAGCCAGTCCGGCTTTTTCAGCACCGCGGTTTCCGGGCGGTTCTGCTTTTCCGGGTGACGCAGTTCAGCCGGCGTCTTCTTCAGCGTGTCGATCAGGGTGACCAAGGCGGGGGCTCGGGCTCCGGAGGCGTGAAGGCGGTATGTCGTCTTTCCGTAAGGCGAAGGCAAGGCGTCAGGGAACCTCACGCAAGGTAACGCATCTTTTCAAGGAGAGCGCCTCGCTCTAGTTTCCCCCGCTCAAATCACGGGCGCGGGCACAACGCGTCGACGGAGGACTGAAGTTTGCGCGTACCGCTGGAAGCCAGGACAGGCGAAGAAGGTATTTTCGACGCCCTGATCGCCGCGCGCGAAACCTACGGCGACAAGGAGATCTTGGAAGACCAGGATCGCAAGCCGCTCACCTATACCGGCCTGATCCGCGCCGCCTTCGTGCTGGGCCGCAAGATCGCGGCGATGACGTCGCTGGAAGAGCGCGTCGGCATCCTGCTGCCGTCCAGCATGGGCGTGGTGGTCACCTTCTACGGCCTGCACGCCCACGGCCGCGTGCCGGTGATGATCAACTTCACGGCCGGTGAGCGGAACATCAAGGCGGCGCTGGCCGCGGCGGGCGTCAAAAAGGTCCTGACCGCGAAACGCTTCATCCAGCAGGCCAAGCTGGAAGAGCTGATCACCGATATCGAGACCGTGGCCGAGATCGTCTGGCTCGACGACGTGCGCGCCACCATCGGCCTGCCGGACAAGCTGTACGGCCTGGCCGCCGGCATGATGCCCAAGCGGTTCCGCGTGAAGACCGACCCGTCGTCGCCCGGCGTGGTCCTGTTCACCTCGGGCAGCTTCGGCGCGCCCAAGGGCGTGGTGCTCAGCCAGGCCAACCTGGTCGCCAACTGCCGTCAGGTCGCCCAGCACATCGCGCTGGACCCCAACTGGGTGATGTTCAACCCGCTGCCGACCTTCCACTGCTTCGGCCTGACCGGCGGCGTCCTGCTGCCCCTGCTGCAGGGCATGAAGGCCTTCCAGTATCCCTCGCCGCTGCACGCCAAGCAGATCACCGAACTGCTGCCGCAGGTGAAGGCCTCGATCCTGTTCGCGACCGACACCTTCCTGAACCAGTACGCCCGCGTGGCGGGGCCGGACGACTTCTCGACCCTGCAGTTCGTCGTCGCCGGCGCCGAGCGGGTGCGCGACGAGACGCACCACCTGTTCAACACCCGCTTCCACGGCCTGAAGCTGCTGGAAGGCTACGGCGCCACCGAAGCCGCGCCCGTGGTCGCCGTGAACCACCCGGACCGCAACCGGCCGGGCTCGGTCGGCCAGATCCTGCCCGGCATGGAATGGAAGCTGGAAGAGGTCCCGGGCATCACCGAGGGCGGCCGCCTGTATCTGCGCGGCCCCAATGTGATGGAAGGCTATCTGTCGGCGGACGATCCGCGCGCCATCGAACCGCTCAAGGACGGCTGGCACGACACGGGCGACATCGTCGACATCGACGAGGAGGGCTACATCGCCATCCTCGGCCGGGTGAAGCGGTTCGCCAAGATCGGCGGCGAGATGGTCTCCCTGACCGCCGTCGAAGGCCTCGCCAGCGCGGTATGGCCCGAGGCTCGCCACGCCGTCGTCTCCATCCCGGACAGCCGCAAGGGCGAGAAGCTGGTGCTGGTCACCGACCGCAAGGACGCCGACGTCGCCCGGCTGGCCGAATGGGCCCGCGAGCACGGCGCGCCCGAACTGGCCGTGCCCAAGAAGATCATGCGCGTGGACGACGTGCCGGTTCTGGGCACCGGCAAGACCGACTACGTCGCCATCCAGCAGATGGTCGAGCTCGACAAGGCGGCGTAACCGGGCGCCCTTCGACGAACATTGTGCGCCGGACCGACTCCGGCCCAAACTGCCCGCCTCTGGAAAGAGAGGGAGGGTTCAATGTTCAACAAGCTGTCCGCCTACCAACCGCAGTTGCTCAGCGTCCTGCGTATCGTCGCAGGCCTTCTGTTCCTCTGCCACGGCACCGCCAAGGTGCTGGGCTTCCCCGCCGTCGAGGGCGTGCCGCCTCCGGGTCTCAGCATCGCCGGCCTGTCCGGGCCGCTGGAGCTGATCTTCGGGGCGCTTCTGGTGCTGGGCCTGTTCACGCGCCCGGTCGCCTTCCTGGCGTCGGGCTTCTGCGCCGTCGGCTACTGGTACGCCCACGGCCCGCAGGGTCCGTTCCCGATCAGCAACGGCGGCGAGACGATCGCCCTGTACTGCTTCGTCTGGCTGTTCTTCGCCGCGGCCGGCGCCGGCCCGTGGTCGGTGGACGCCGCCATGGCGAAAAAGGCCTGATCAGCCGATCCGGACGCCCGTCATCGAGATCGAGCCGCCCTCGATGACGTCGTTGAAGAAGCTCACATCGTCGCCCGGCGCACGCTGGGCGGCGATGTAGAGCAGCGGCAGATAGTGCTCGTCCGTCGGCACACTCAGCTGGGCGTCCTCGGCCAGATGGACCCAGTCGATCAGGGCGTCGTCGTCGCCGCGCACGAAGGCGGCCTTCACCGCCTCGTTGAAGTGGGTCGCCCAGTCGTAGGGCTCGCCGCCGGTCCGCTTCCAGGTCCGCAGATTGTGGACGAAGTCGCCGGATCCGGCGATGACCACGCCTTCGTCCCGCAGCGGGGCGAGGCGTTTGGCCAGCTCATAGTGCTCGCGCGTCGTCAGTCGCCGGTTCAGCGACAGCTGGACGACCGGCACATCGGCCTCCGGCCAGACGTGGGCCAGCACCGACCAGGTCCCGTGGTCCAGCCCCCATTGATCGGTCTGGACCGCGCCGGTCAGCTCCGACACGCGCGCCGCCAGCGCCGGCGATCCGGGCGCCGGGTACTGCATCGCATGCAGTTCAGCGGGGAAGCCACCGAAATCATGGATGGTTTCCGGGTTCGCCTGCGCCGTCACGCCCAGCCCGCCGGTTTCCCAGTGGGCCGAGATCATGACCACGCCCTTCGGCTTGCCCACGGCCTCGCCCAGCGCGCGCCAGGCGTCCGCATAGGGACCGCCCAGCGCGTTCATCGGGGAGCCGTGACCGAAGAAAATCGCCGGCTGGCGCATCGTCTTACCCGTGCAGTTTCTTCGCCAGTTCGGCGATGTGCTTACCCTGGAACCGGGCGCCGCCCAGTTCAATCTCGCTCGGCTGGCGCGAGCCGTCGCCGCCGGTGATCGTGGTCGCGCCATAGGGCGAGCCGCCCTCGACCGAGTCCAGCGTCATCTGCGCCTGATAGGAATAGGGCAGGCCGACGACCGGCATGCCGTGGTGCATGAAGAAGTTGTGCAGGCCCTGGAAGGTGGTTTCCTGGCCGCCGTGCTGGGTGGCGCTGGCGGTGAAGGCGCCGCCCACCTTGCCGATCAGGGCGCCGGTGAACCACAGGCCGCCGGCCTGATCCAGGAAGGCGCGCATCTGCGAGGCGGCCGAGCCGAAGCGCGTGCCCGCGCCGATGATGATGGCGTCATAGTCCTTCAGGTCGTCGATCTTGGCGACCGGGGCCTTCTGGTCGAGCTTGTAGTGCGAGGCCTTGGCCAGCTCTTCCGGCACCGTTTCCGGCACGCGCTTGATGTCGACGGTGACGCCCTCCACCGCGCCCGCGCCCTCGGCGACGGCTTCGGCCATGGCTTCGATGTGGCCATAGGTCGAATGATAGAGAACCAGAACGCGGGCCATGAAAGCACTCCTGAGCGGAAAAGTAACAGTGATAGTGCTTATTTCGGTTGATGCGGCCCGGCGCGCAAGCCCCCCGGCGAAATTTCAGGGACGGTTGATCGGACAGACCCGGTCGTAGAAGGCCTTGTCGGCCGGCGTCTTCAGGCCGCGCGACAGCCGGAACCGGTGCTCCACCACCATCGCCTGCTGTTCGATGTTCAGGCGGTCCCAGTCGCATCCGTCGGCGACCGGGTAGGCGTAGGACGCCCGGCTGTCCCCTGCCCTCAGCTTGGCCAGCAGCAGGTTCACGCCGTGCTGGGCCTGCCAGACGTGGGTGAGCTCATGGATCATCAGCGCCTGCAGCCCCACCGGCGCCGTCGACAGGTCCGCGGCCAGCACGTGGGACGGCCAGACGATCCAGTCCCGGCCGAACCAGCGGCCGGGCACGAAGGCGCGATTGAACGGCCAGGACGCCCCCACAAGCCGGATGGGGCCGGGATCGAGACCGCCCCCGAACACCTCGCGCGCGAGGGCGACTTCCCCGGCGGTCAGGACGCGGATCATGTCGGCGGCGGCGGCCCCATATAGCCGCCGGTCGGGCTGACCCACTCCCAGTGCCACGGCTCGTACAGATAGGGCACGAAGCCGAAGCGGCCGGCGTTCCGGACCAGCCAGCGGTAGGTCGCGGTCCGGCTCATGTGCAGGCGGCTGGCCGGGCTGGTGTTGTCGACGCCCAGCCCCTCGATCTGGCCGACGTAGAGGTCCACCGCCGTGCCGGTCCGGTGCGGGGAGCAGGCGGCGCGGCGCAGGCCGTCGCAATTGCCCTGCTGGGCGCATCGCGCGGCGTCGGCCTCGGGATCGCGGAAGCCGGAGAAGATCTGCAGCAGTTCGGGATCGGCCGCGACCTCGGGAACCTCGGCCCGGGCCGCGGCGACCATGGCGCGGTAGGCGTCCAGCACGTCCCGGCGCAGCAACCGGGTCAGCCGGTCGGCGTGCTCCTCGGACTCGACCAGATAGCCCAGCTGGTACAGCGGGGGCGGATCGGGACAGGGCTGCTGGTTGACCCGCGCCATGATGAACGGCCGTCGCTCCTGCCAGACCCCGCGGAACACCTGGAAGGTCGCGGCGTCGAACCAGCCCGTCGGCGGCAGGCCGTGGCTGTACTGGAACTCCGCGAGGGCCCGGGCGAAGCGCGGCGAGTTCGGCGCGCAGTCGGTGCCGAGCTCTTTCTGGACCAGCGGCAGATAGGTCTCCCAGCCGAACTCGGTCGGGCCGAACGGCGTCCATTCCATCCGCTGGAAGGAAAGCGCGTTGGCGATCGAGGGCGCCGCCCATTCGACCGGGTCGACGTCACAGAGCTCCGCGCCTCCACGCCCCTGCGCGGACGCCGTTCCCGCCACGCCGAGACCCGTCAGCAGGGCGGCGCAGGCAGCGAGCGTCGGCAGGAAGGAACCCCGGATCATGCGGCGATGGTGACCCGGACACCGGGCGCCCGCAAGGCCTGTCGGGACCGCTCGCGCGCGAGCGGCAAAGGCGGCATGGTAGGCCCGGCGGTCGACTCGGGACCGTTGCTCCGGACCTGTCCATGACCGACGCCGCTCCGCCGACCACGCCCCGCCGCTCGAACGCCGTGCTGGCGGCCTTCTCGACCGTCTGCCTGCCGCTGGCGGCCTTCGGCGTGGCCCTGCCCGTCACCCTGCCGGACTTCTACGCGACCTTCGTGGGGCTCGAGCTGGGCGTCGTGGCGGCGATGTTCATGATCGTCCGCCTGATCGACATCACCTTCGATCCCTTCATCGGCTGGGCCATGGACCGCACCCGGAGCCGGTTCGGGCGCTATCGTCCGTGGCTGGTGCTGGCGACGCCGATCCTGATGCTGGCCGCCTATATGATGTTCGTCGCCGTCCAGCCGGGCGCGCCGCCCGTCTTCCTGTTCGCCTGGCTTCTGGTGCTCTACCTCGGCTTCTCGATCGGCACGCTCGGCCAGCTGGGCTGGGCCGCCGTCCTGGCGCCCGAATACGACCAGCGCAGCCGGGTCTACGGCTGGTGGCAGGTGTTCAACATCATCGGCGTGGTGCTGATCCTGATCCTGCCCACGGTCGTCGAGAAGACCGGCATCGGGAACTACGCGGACGGCGTCCGCATCATGGGCTGGGCGATCGTCGTCGCCCTGCCGGTGACCGTGGGCCTGGCCCTGCTGGCCGTCCCCGAACCGACCAACAGCGGCGGCCAGCCGCACGGCAGCCTGGGCGCCTATGTGGCGCTGTTCAAAAAGCCGGTGGTGCGCAAGCTGCTGTTCGCGGACCTGCTGCTGGGCATCGCGCCGGGGATCACCGGCTCGCTGCTGTTCTTCTTCTTCGGCCAGATCAAGGGCTACGACCACGCCCAGGCCGGACCGCTCATGGTGCTCTATTTCATCGGCGGCCTGTGTGGGGCGCCCTTCTGGGCCTGGCTGGCGACGCGGGTCGGCAAGGACCGCGGCCTGGCCATCGCCGGGATTTCGTCGGCCGCCCTCTATCTCGGGGCGACGCTGGCGCCGGGACACAACTTCGTCCTGACCGCCGTCGTCATGTTCATCGCCGGCCTGCCCTATGCGGCGGGCCTGTTCCTGACCCGCGCCATGATGGCCGACGCGGGCGACGAGGAGCGGTTCGAGACGGGCGTGGACCGCACCGGCCTGATGTTGTCGATCCTGTCGGCGACGACCAAGATCGGCCACGTCGTCGCCCTGATCCCCTATCTGATCCTTCAGTTCGTGGGCTTCCGCGCCGTGCCGGGCCCGCAAGGCAACAGCGAGATGTCGCTGCTGACCCTGCAGGTCCTCTTCGTCCTGGTCCCGGCCCTGCTGATGGCCGCCTCGGCCTGGGTGCTGAAGGGCTATCCCCTGACGGCGCAGCGGCATAACGAGATCCGCCGTGCGCTGGACGAGCGCGACGCCAACCCGACGACCTGAGTACAGCCTGCCCATGACCACCCCCGTCGACCGCCTGAACGCCATCATGGCCCGCCTGCGCGCCCCCGTGGGCGGCTGCCCGTGGGATGTGGAGCAGACCTTCGAGACCATCGCCCCCTACACGCTGGAGGAGGCCTACGAGGTCGCCGACGCCATCGAACGCGGCGACATGGACGACCTGAAGTCCGAGCTGGGCGACCTGCTGTTCCAGGTGGTCTTCCACGCCCGCATGGCCGAGGAGCAGGGTCTGTTCGTCTTCGACGACGTGGCTGAGGCCATCGCCGACAAGCTGGAGCGCCGTCACCCGCACGTGTTCGGAGACGAGGCGGCCAAGGCCGACGGGGTGGCCCAGAAGGCCCGCTGGGAGGACATCAAGGCCGCCGAGCGCAAGGCCAAGGCCCAGCACGGCGTGCTGGACGACGTGCCCGTCGGCCTGCCCGCCCTCGCCCGCGCCGCCAAGCTGACCAAGCGGGCCGCCCGGGTCGGCTTCGACTGGCCCTCGACCGACGAGGTCTTCGACAAGCTGCACGAGGAGGTCGCCGAGCTGCGGGCCGAGATCGCCGCGGGCGATCTGGACAAGGCCAGGGGCGAAGTCGGCGACCTGTTGTTCGTCGTCGCCAACCTGGCCCGCAAGCTGGGGGTCGAACCCGAGGACGCCCTGCGGGGCTCGAACGCCAAGTTCGTGCGCCGCTTCGGCTTCATCGAGGCCGAGCTGGCCAAGGCGGGCAGGACGCCGGAGCAGTCGGACCTGGCCGAGATGGACGGCCTGTGGGACGCGGCCAAGGCGGCGGAGCGGGCATGACGGCGGACAAGCACGATCCCGGCGGCAAGGTCCGGCTGGCCCTGATGCCGGGGGTGAAGGGCGACGCCACCTTCAGCCCGGACGGCCGCTATCGCCGGCTCATGCGGCGCTGGCTGGGGGAGGCCTTCCCCGAGCGCTATGTCCTGTTCATCGGCATGAACCCCTCGACGGCCGACGCCACGGTCAACGACCCGACCTGCGCCCGTGAATGGACCTTCGCCCAGCGGGAGGGCTTCGACGCCATGGTCAAGGCCAACGTCGGGGACTACCGGGCGACGGACCCGAAGATGCTTCTGGCGCCGGGGGTCGAGGCTTCCTCCCCCGACAACCTGCCCGCCATCCGCAAGGCGGCGGCGGGGGCCGGGCTGGTGGTCCTGTGCCACGGCAAGCTGAACAAGGCGCTGGCCCCGGCGGGCAAGGCCCTGATCGAGGCCCTGCGCCAGGACGGGGTCGCCCTGTGGTGCCTCGGGACCAACGGCGACGGCAGCCCCAAGCACCCGCTGTACTTACGAGCCGACACCGCACTGAGGCCCTACGACATCTAGCTGTACCGCAGCTCCTGCAGGTCGATCTCGCGGATCAGCTTCTTCGCGGTCGCCTCGTCGATCTCGCGGCCGCGGGCGAGGCGGCGCAGCTCCTCGCGCTCGGCGCCCAGCCCCACCAGACGCAGGCGGCGCTCGACCGCGTCCGCCAGACGGGCGGCCTCCACGTCGTCCTCGTCGGTGCGGGTCCGGCTCTCGATGCGGTGGCGGTAGATCTCCATCAGCCGGCTGGCGACATCGCTGTAGAGGTCGGGATTGGGCTTGCCCTCGCCGAGGTCGTGCGACGCGTCCTCGATAGCGCGCAAGGCGGCGCCGGCGGCGGCGACGCGCCCGTGATCCTCCTCACGCTGATGATCAGCTTCCGGCGGCAACTCGATGTTCTTGAGCAGCTTCGGCAGGGCGATGGTCGCCACGATCAGCGAGACGATGATCACCGAGGCGGCGAGGAAGATCGCCAGCGTCCGCGACGGCATGGGCGAGCCGTCGGCCAGGGTGAAGGGCACGGTCAGGATACCCGCCAGGGTGATGGCGCCGCGCACGCCCGCCAGCGACATGACGGCGGTCAGGCGCAGGCCGACCTTGGGCGGAGGCCCGCGATGGCGGCGGCGGAACAGGGTCAGACGCAGGGACGTCCACACCCAGATGAAGCGCAGCAGGGCGAGCGCGGCCACGATGGCGAAGACATAGACCGCCAGCCACCAGACCTCCGGACGGCTGGTGCCCGCCACCACCTCGGCGGCGCGGGACATGATCGACGGCATCTGCTCGCCCAGGATGACGAAGATCAGGCCGTTGGCCGCGAACTGGACGGTGTCCCACACGACGGCGCGGCGGATGCGCGTCGTGGCCAGCGACAGGCCGCGCACCCCGTCCCGCTCGGTGAAGCTCATGGTCACGCCCGCGGCGACGGCGGCGAGGATGCCGGAGGCATGAAGCTTCTCCGCCACCAGATAGGCGGCGAAGGGGATCAGCAGGCTGATCAGGATCTGCACCCCGACATCCTCGCCCCAGCGACGGCTGATCCACGCCTTCACCAGATTGATCGCCCAGGTCACCGCCACGCCCGAGGCGACGCCCGCCAGCGCCAGCCACAGGAAGCTGCCGACCGCCTCGTGCAGGACGAAGGCGCCGGTCGAGGCCGCCGCGATGGCCAGACGCATGCAGGTCAGGCCCGTGGCGTCGTTCAGCAACGACTCGCCCTCGAGGATGTGCATCAGCCGCTTGGGGATCGGGGCGCGGGCGGCGATGGCCTGCACGGCGATGGGATCGGTCGGCGACAGGATGGCGGCCAGGGCGAAGGCCACGGCCAGCGGCATCTCCGGGATCATCCACCAGAGCAGGAAGCCCAGCCCCACGACGGTGAAGACCACCAGACCGAGGGCCAGCTCCAGCACCACGGCCCGGTCGCGGAACAGGTCTTCCTTGGGAATGCGCCATCCATCGAGGAACAGCAGCGGCGGCAGGAAGAGCAGGAAGAAGATATCCGGCTCGAGCTCCACCGCCTCGCCGGTGACCAGCACGATCCCCGCCCCGAGCGCGATCTGCACCAGAGGCAGGGCGATCCGCGTGATCCGCGCCAGCGGGCCGGAGATGACCACGGCCAGCAGCAGGAACAGGGTGGTCTCGATCAGATGCATCCCGCCCCTTTCGGCAAGCCAGAATTTTTTCGAGTGCACATAGTGCACAAATTAGATCGAAGCCGTTGAAAACACTCAGACCGGGCGCGCACTGAAGTGCACTTTCGAGTGGCCTTTTTGTGCACTCCGCGACGCATTCAGACGCTTACCGCCGCCCGGCGCCTGACCTCAACTCCGGACGTTCGTGATCCTGACACGCCGATGCGTCAAAAACGGACGCACCGTCAGCTGAACTGCCGCTCATACCGCCCCAGAGCCGCCGGATGCAGGCGGACGGTGACATGGGTGCGGCCCTCGTCGTCCGTCTCGCGCCCGGTGACCCGGCCGTTGGCGTAGAGCCAGGCCAGGGCCTCGCCCTGATGCGGTTCGAGGGTGAAGTCGCTTTCCGGATCGTCGTCGATCAGGCCGGCGATGGTCTCGCGCAGGGGATCGATCCCCTCCCCGGTCCAGGCGGACACCGCCACGGCCTTGCCCTGCGCCCGCAGGCGTTCGGCGTGGCCGAGGATGGTCTCGCGCGCTTCGTCGTCCAGCAGGTCGATCTTGTTCCAGACCTCCAGCACCTTGCGCGTCTTGCCCTCGACGGCCGGGATCTGCTCCAGCACCGCCTCGACGTCCTTGGCCTGGGCGTCGGAATCCGGGCTGGCGATGTCGCGCACGTGCAGGATCAGGTCGGCCTCGCCCACCTCCTCCAGCGTGGCGCGGAAGCTCTCGACCAGTTCGTGCGGCAGGTCGGAGATGAAGCCGACGGTGTCCGCCACGATGGCCGGACGGCCCTGCGGCAGGCGGATGGTGCGCTGGGTGGTGTCCAGCGTCGCGAACAGCAGGTCCTTGGCGAAGACCTCCGAGCCCGTCAGCCGGTTGAACAGGGTCGACTTGCCGGCGTTGGTGTATCCGACCAGCGCCACCGTCGGGAACGGCACCTTCTGGCGGGCCTTGCGGTGCAGGCCGCGGGTGCGGCGCACCTCCTCCAGCTCGGCCTTCAGGCGGACGATGCGGTCGGCGATCAGGCGGCGGTCGATCTCGATCTGGGTTTCACCCGGACCGCCGGTCGAGCCGGTGCCGCCGCGCTGGCGCTCAAGGTGGGTCCAGGTGCGGACCAGACGCGAGCGCTCATAGTCGAGCCGCGCCAGCTCGACCTGCAGTCGGCCTTCCTTGGTGCGGGCGCGACGCCCGAAGATTTCCAGGATCAGGCCGGTGCGGTCGATGACCTTGCACTCCCACGCCTTCTCCAGATTGCGTTGCTGGACGGGGGTCAGCTGGTCGTCGACGACGACGGCCTCCGCCTCGGCCGCGCGCACGAGGGCGGCCAGTTCCTCGACCTTGCCCGAGCCGAACAGGGTGGCGGGCGTGGTCTTGCGCACGCGCACGATTTCCTCGGCGCGAACATCGAGGTCCAGCGCGGCGGCCAGACCCACGGCTTCCTGCAGACGCTCCTCCGCCAGCCGGGGGCTGTCGGAACGTCCGTCAGGATGGATGACGACCGCCCGGATGAGCGGCACGGAATGGTCGATAAGCTTGGTCAGGAACAGTCTCTGGGGGCGTGTGGGGGTGACGAGGGAGTAGTGAGTAGGGAGTAGGAATTAGGGAGTGATCGGGGGATTTGCATGTCCCCTACTCCCTAATTCCCAAGCCCTACTCCCAGGGGCGCCCCCGGCGCCCCTAGTCCTCGTCGGCGTCCGGCTCGTACAGCTGGACCGGGGCCGAGGGCATGATGGTCGAGATGGCGTGCTTGTAGACCAGCTGGGACTGGCCGTCCCGACGCAGGAGCACACAGAAGTTGTCGAACCAGGTGACGATGCCCTGCAGCTTGACTCCGTTGACCAGGAAGATGGTCAGCGGCGTCTTGGTCTTGCGCACCGAGTTGAGGAAGGTGTCCTGAAGGTTCTGACGCTTGTCTTGCGACATGGCGGGTAATTCCCGTTCTTGATTGTTCTCCGGCCGGAGGAGCGGCGCGGGACCGGTCGACGCCGGTCCGGCCACCTTAACGGCCCGGGCGAGGGTCGCAACCGCCAAAGCGGATCAGATCGCGTCCCGGGTCCCCCGCTCGATATAAAGCTGACGCAGGCGGGTCGCGACCGGGCCGGGCTTGCCGTCGCCGATCTTGACCCCGTCGATGGAGACGGCGGGCATGACGAAGGCGCCGGCGGCGGTGAAGAAGGCTTCCTTCGCCCGCTTGGCCTCCTCGACGGTGAAGGCCCGCTCCTCCAGCTCGATGCCCTCTTCCTTGAGGATGTCGAGCAGGGTCGTGCGGGTGCAGCCGCGCAGGATGTTGGCCTGGGTGTCGCGCGTGCGCAGCTTGCCGTGCTCGTCGATGATCCAGGCGTTGGTCGAGGAGCCCTCGGTCACCAGTCCCATGTCGTCGACCATCCACGCCTCGAAGGCGCCGCGGTCGCGGGCCTCCTGCTTGGCCAGGACGTTGGCCAGCAGGCCGACCGTCTTGATGTCGCAACGGCCCCAGCGGATGTCCGGGGTGGTGATCACGGCCACGCCGTTGGCGGCGGTGGCGTCGGTCTTCAGCGGGCTGATCGACTTCGAGGTGATCACCACGCTGGGCGGGGTGCCCTGGGCCGGGAACGGATGATCGCGACGGGCCGTGCCGCGCGTGACCTGCAGATAGACGATGCCGTTGCGCACCCGGTTGCGGCGGATGGTTTCCTTGAGCACGGCGGTCAGGGCGGCGCGCGTCATGGGAATGTCGATGCGCAGCTCGCTCAGGCTGCGGTGCAGCCGGGTCATGTGGCCATCGAAATCGGCCATGCGGCCGTCGAAGATCGACCACACCTCATAGACGCCGTCGGCGAACTGGAAGCCCCGGTCCTCGATGTGGACGCTGGCCTGTCCATGCGGGACGTACTGGCCGTTGACGTAGGCGACGCGGCTCATTCCTCGACGGGTCCTTCTTCCTCTTCCTCGCCGCCACGCGACGGCGAGACGCCCAGAGACTTCAGTTTGCGGTGGAGCGCCGAACGCTCCATGCCGATGAAGGCGGCGGTGCGCGAGATGTTTCCGCCGAACCGCATGATCTGGGCGGCCAGATACTCGCGCTCGAACACCTCGCGCGCCTCGCGCAGCGGCAGGGCGATGATGCGTTCCGCGCCGAGCGCCGTATTGGGCCCGGAGCTGGTCGCCTCCTGCGGCAGGGCGTCGGCGCCGATCGGGTCGTTGACGTCGCCGGTGGCCAGGATCAGCAGCCGCTCGACGTTGTTGCGCAGCTGGCGGACGTTGCCCGGCCAGGGATGGACCTGAAGCACGGCGATGGCGTCGTCGCCCAGCCGGCGGCGCGGCAGGCCCTGCGAGGCGGCCAGGCTTTCGATGAAGTAGTCGACCAGCTCCTGGATGTCCTCGCGGCGCTCGGACAGGGCGGGCACGCGGATCGGCACCACGTTCAGGCGGTGGAACAGGTCCTCGCGGAAACGGCCCTCGGCGATCTCCTGCTTCAGGTCGCGGGAGGTCGAGGTGATGACGCGCACATCGACCTGCACGTCCTGTTCGCCGCCGACCCGGCGGAAACGCTGCTCGACCAGCACGCGCAGGACGCGGCTCTGGCTCTCGCGCGGCATGTCGCCGACGTCGTCCAGATACAGGGTGCCGCCGTGGGCGCGCTCGAACACGCCGATCTTGCGCGGACGGCCGTCGCCGCCCTCCTCGCCGAACAGTTCGACGTCGAGGCGTTCGGGCGTCATGCCCGCCGCGGCGATGGCGACGAACTCGCCGCGCGCGCGGGCGCTGGCGTCGTGGATCTGCCGGGCGACCAGCTCCTTGCCCGAGCCGGGCGGGCCCGAGATCAGCACGCGGCTGTTGGCCGGGGCGACCTTGGCGATGGTGCTGCGCAGGGTCTGGGCGGCGGCCGACTTGCCGATCAGGCCGGTGGGCACGGCCACCTGGGCGCGCAGGCGGCGGTTCTCGCGCATCAGGGCCGAGGCCTCCAGCGCGCGCTGGACCACGACCACCAGCCGGTCCGACTTGAACGGCTTCTCGATAAAGTCGTAGGCGCCGCGCTGCAGGGCGCTGACGGCGGTTTCGATATTGCCGTGGCCCGAGATCATGACGACCGGCAGGTCGGGATCCAGTTCCTTGATGACGTCCAGCAGCTCCAGCCCGTCCAGGCCGCCGCCCTGCATCCAGATGTCGAGCAGGGCCAGCGACGGCCGGCGCGCGCGGATCGCGGCCATGGCCTCGTCGGAGTTCGAGGCGACGCGCACGGCGTGCCCCTCGTCCTCGAGCAGGCCCGAGACCAGTTCGCGGATGTCGGCCTCGTCGTCGACGACCAGGATGTCGGCTCCGGTGGATCGCATATCGCCTCGCTTATTCGGCCGCGGCCACGGAGCCGCCGGACGCCGCAGCGTCCCGCGATCCGGCCGGAGCCTTCACTGGGGATTTCAGGGGGAAGATCAGGCACACGCGCGCACCGGACAGGGTCTCGGCGTCGGCCAGCTTCAGCTCGCCGCCGTGTTCCTCGCAGATGCGCTTGACGATCGCCAGGCCGAGGCCCGTGCCCTTCTCGCGCGTGGTCACATAGGGCTCCGTCAGGCGGTCGCGGTCCTTGGCCGGAAGGCCGGGGCCGTCGTCCTCGATGACGAAGGTGGCGACGTTGTCCTCGACCGACAGACGGGCCGAGATGCCGGGCCCCTCGCCGTCGCCGGGGCGGGGGCTGGCCTCGCGCCGGGCGGCCACGGCCTCGCCGGCGTTCTTGAGGATGTTGGTCAGCGCCTGACCGATCATCTGGCGGTCGGCGTGGATGGTCAGCTTGGGCAGGGGCTCGACCAGATCGACCTCGATGTCCGGCGCCGCGACGCGCTGGGCGAACACCGCCTCGCGCAGCAGTTCGGCCGGATTGGCGGCGGTGAACCGGGGCGCGGGCATGCGGGCGAAGGACGAGAACTCGTCGACCATCCGGCCGATGTCGCCGACCTGCCGGATGATGGTCTCGGTGCAGCGATCGAAGACCTCGACGTCTTCCTCGACCATCTTGCGATAGCGGCGGCGCAGGCGCTCGGCCGACAGCTGGATCGGGGTCAGGGGGTTCTTGATCTCGTGGGCGATGCGCCGGGCCACGTCGCGCCAGGCCGCGTTGCGCTGGGCGGTGACCAGACGGGTGATGTCGTCAAAGGTCAGGACCATCTCGCCCCCGACCCCGCCCTCGATCCGCACGCGCAGGCGGCGGGTCTCGGCGTCGCGGCTGACGTCGATCTCTTCCTCGATATGGGCCTCGGCGCGGCGGGCCAGTTCGCTGAGCTCGGGGGCCACGTCGCCGAGCGGACGGCCGATGACCGCTTCGTCGGAAATGCCGAGCAACTCCATGGCGCTGTCGTTGATGGCCGAGACCCGCCTCTGGCGATCCACGCCGATGACGCCCGCCGACACGCCGGACAGGACGGTCTCGATGAAGCGCGAGCGCTCGACCGCATCCTCGCTGGCCGCGCGCAGGGCCGCCTGCTGGGCCTCAAGGTCGCCGGTCATGCGGTTGAAGGCGTCGGACAGGGTCCGGATCTCGCCGGGGCCGTCCTCGGCGTCCACGCGGGCGGCCAGATCGCCGCCGGCGACGCGGTCCGCCGCCACGACCAGCCGCCCGATCGGGGCCGAGATGGAGTTGGCCGCCGACATGCCCAGCCAGATGGCGCCGACCAGCACCAGCAGGGCCGTCTCGACATAGCCGAGCGCGAAGACGGCCTGGATGCGGGCGCGGCTCTCGTTCGCTTCCTTGTAGGCCACGATCGACTCGCGCGCCGACGCGACCTGTCCGACCAGCCCCGGCTGCAGCGGGCGCACCAGATAGAGATAGGCGTCGCCGTAGGCCGGGAACGCGCGCAGGCCGCGGATGGCGTCCGGTCCCTCGGTCAACTGCTGGACGGAGGGCCGCTCCTGCGTCTGGGCTTCCTCCAACGCCTCCCGCGACGGGGCGACATAAGGCGGGGCGTCAGGGCTTTCGCCGCTGGCCAGCACCTCTCCGTCGGCGTCGAGAATGTAGACCGCCGGATAGCCGAACAGCTGGCCGACCTGCGTCAGGGCGTCCGAGAACTGGATGCGGTTTCCGAACAGCGGCTGGATGCTTTCCAGCTGCTCGCTGATGACGAAGATGTCGGAGTCGATCTCGCTCGAGACGTCGCTGGTGTAGGCCAGACCGATGGCGGCGCCGTTGTCGACGGCGGCCTGCACATTGTCGCTGAACCACTGGTCCACGCCGCGATTGACCAGCACCCCGAAAACCAGCGCAATCAGGATGGCCGGGATCATGGCCACGGACGAGAACAGGATCACGAAACGCAGGTGCAGGCGCGCGCCCGCGTCGCCGCGGCGGCGGCGGAACAGGCTGAACGCCCGGCGACCGACAACGGCGGCCAGTCCGCCGATCAGCAGCAGGTTGGCGATCAGGATGAACAGCACCGCCTGGCTGGCCGAGGCCCGCCCGCCGTCTCCGCCCAGCCCGGGCGCGACAGCCACCAGCCAGATGGCGACGATGTTGGTGACCAGAGCCACCGCAAAAGCGATGAGGAAGGCGTTACGGCGACGCGTCTCCGACCAGTCGTCGAACCAACGCGCCGGACCGCGCGAGGCGGTCGGGTCCGGTTCGACGTCGGCGGCGGGTGTGTCCGTCATGCCGCGTCAGATTTGACCAGCTGTGGCGCGATATCAACAGCCGAGTTGCAGGAATGCGTCACAGACATCCACAACTCCGTGAGCGCCGCCTCCACCTCGTCCGGACTGTCGAGCCGACAGAGCCGGCTCTTGGCCGCGCGGCGCTCCAGCGGATCGACGGGCCAGGGCGCCTGCTCGACGTACCAGCCCAGATGCTTGCGGAACATCTTCAGGCCCAGCGGCAGGCCGTAGAAGGCCACGGAGCCGCGGAGGTGCTCGATGACGATGGCCAGGCGCTCCTCACGATCCGGCTCCTGCAGCACCGTGCCGTCGGCCAGCGCCCGCTCCAGATGCGCCGCCAGCCACGGGCGGCCGTACACCCCGCGCCCCAGCATCAGGGCGTCGGCGCCCGATTGCCGCAGCGCCTCGCGCGCGTCCTCGGCGGTCAGGATGTCGCCGTTGACCACGACCGGGATCGACACGGCCGCCTTCACATCGGCCACGGCGGTCCAGTCGGCCTTGCCGGTGTAGAACTGCTGGCGGGTGCGGCCGTGCACGGTGACCGCTTTCACCCCGATCTCCTCGGCGCGTTTGGCGATCAGCGGCGCGTTGCGGCTGGCGTCGTCCCAGCCAAGCCGCATCTTCACCGTCACGGGGCGGGTGGTGGCGGTCACCGCCGCCTCGATCAGGCGACAGGCCAGGTCCGGCGTCCGCATCAGGGCCGAGCCGCAGGCGGCGCCGGTCACTTCCTTCGCCGGACAGCCGAAATTCAGATCGACGATGTCCGCGCCCGCCTTCTCGGCCATACGCGCGCCTTCGGCCATGGCCCCGGGATCGCGGCCGACCAGCTGGATCACGGTCAGGGGCAGGCCCTCGCCGACGGCGGCGCGACGCACCACGTCCGGCCGCGCCCGGGCCAGTTCGGCGGCGGCCACCATCTCGGTGGCGACATAGGCCGCGCCCAGCCGCGACGCGAGCAGCCGGAACGGGAGGTCGGTGATCCCGGTCATGGGCGCGGTCAGCACCCGTCCGGGCACCCACACGTCACCGATCTGAAGGCCTGCGCTCATCCGCCCCTTACCGCCGTTCGAACCGCTCTCGTCAAGCATCACGGCGGCGATTAGAAGGCCGGACATGACTTCCGCCCTCCCCGCCTTCGCCGCCGTCGTCGTCGCCGCCGGTTCCGGGTCCCGCTCCGGCGGCGCCAAGCAGTGGCGCGCGCTCGGCGGCAAGCCGGTGATCCGCTGGTCGGTCGAGGCGCTGCTGAAGGCCGGAGCCGACGACGTCGTGATCGTGATTCCCGCCGGCGCCGACGCCGAGGCGGCCGAGGCGCTGGCCGGGCTGACAGGCTGGCGCGCGGCCCACGGCGGCGCCACGCGGGCCGGGTCGGTGCAGGCCGGACTGGCGGCGCTGGGCGGCCCGGAAGACCGGCCGGTTCTGGTCCACGACGCCGCCCGCCCCTTCCTGTCGTCCGCCGTGATCGCGCGCTGCGTCCAGACCCTCGATGAGGCCGACGGCGCCCTGCCCGCCCTGCCCGTCGCCGACAGCCTGCGCCGCGCCGTGGACGGTCTGGTCGCCGGATCGGTCGAGCGTGAGGCCCTGTGGCGCGCCCAGACCCCGCAGGCCTTCCGCCTGAAGACCCTGACCGACGCCTATGCCGCCTGGCCCGCCGACGAGGCCGCCAGCGACGAGGCGACAGTCGTCGAGCGCGCGGGCGGCCGCGTGAAGATCGTCGAGGGCGACGCCCGCCTGATGAAGCTGACCTACCCTGAGGATTTCGCCATGGCCGAGGCCCTGATCCCCCGCACCGTCCGGATCGGTCAGGGCTATGACGTGCACCGCTGGGGCCCGGGGGAGTCGGTGTGGCTGTGCGGTCTCGAAATTCCGCACGACCAGACCCTGATCGGCCATTCGGACGCCGACGCCGGTCTGCACGCCCTCACCGACGCCAGTCTCGGGGCCATGGGGGACGGCGACATCGGCGATCATTTCCCGCCCACCGATCCGCAGTGGAAGGGCGCGTCGTCCGACCGCTTCCTCGTCCACGCGGTCGAGCGGCTGCACGTCCGCGGCGGCCGGCTGGTCAATGTCGACGTCACCCTGATCTGCGAGCGGCCGAAGGTGAAGCCGCACCGCCAGGCCATGCGCGAACGTCTCGCCGGCCTGCTGTCGCTTCCGCTGGACGCCGTCAGCGTCAAGGCCACCACGACCGAGGCCATGGGCTTCACCGGACGGGGCGAGGGCCTCGCCGCCCAGGCCGTGGCGACGATCGACCTGCCGGCCTAGGTCGGTCG
>NZ_DASWWG010000089.1:0-27566 GCF_036400995.1 Brevundimonas sp. | reverse complement strand
GTACGAACCGATGTCGACCTTCTTGCCGTCGACGGTCACGTGGCCGTGGCTGACGAACTGGCGAGCGGCCCAGACGGTCGGGACGAACTTGGCGCGGTAGACGATGGCGTCCAGGCGCGATTCCAGCAGACCGATCAGGTTCTCCGAGCTGTTGCCCTTGCGACGGGTCGCTTCGGCGTAGGTGGCGGCGAACTGCTTCTCGGTGATGTTGCCGTAGTAGCCCTTCAGCTTCTGCTTGGCCTTCAGTTGCAGGCCGAAGTCCGAGACTTTCGACTTGCGGCGCTGACCGTGCTGGCCGGGGCCGTACGAGCGCTTGTTAACCGGGGACTTCGAACGGCCCCACAGGTTTTCACCCATGGCGCGGTCGATTTTGTACTTGGCGCTGTGGCGCTTGGACATAAGTCACTCTCTATGTTGATGCGGCCCGGTCCCTCCCCAACTGGAGAGACGATCCCAACGGCGGTCCACGCATCGTCCGTCATAAATCCCGCCCCCGACCGGAGTCAGGCGCGCGAAGGCGGCGCTTATGCCCATGGACTCCCGCGGAGTCAACGTGCGCGCCGGTATTCAGGCCTCAGGCGACCTTGCTGTCCGCCTCGGCCCCGCTCGTCTGTGCGACGGCCTCGCGGCTGGGGCGGCCCAGCAGATAGCCCTGCACCTCGTCACAGCCCTGCTCGCGCAGGAAGACCAGCTGTTCCTGCGTCTCCACGCCCTCGGCGAGGATCGGGATGTCCAGGCTCTCGCCCAGCGCCAGCACGGCGCGGATGATGGCCTTGGACTGCGGTCCGCCGTCCAGCTCGGACATGAAGGTCCGGTCCAGCTTGATCTTGTCGAACGGGAAGGCGCGCAGGGTCGACAGCGACGAATAGCCGGTGCCGAAGTCGTCCATCGCCACCGACACGCCCAGCAGCTTCAGCTGGCGCAGGATGTGGGTGGTCCGCTCCATGTCCGAGATCATCGCGGTCTCGGTGATCTCCAGCTCCAGCCGGTGCGGGGCCAGCCCCGTCTCGATCAGGATCTGGTGCACCAGCCGCGGCAGGTCGACATGCGAGAGCTGGACCGGCGAAAGGTTCACCGCGATCCGGTGCGGCTCGTCCCAGCTGGCGGCTTCCGAACAGGCGCGGCGCAGCACCCACTCCCCGATCGGCAGGATCAGGCCGGTCTCCTCGGCCAGCGGTATGAACTCCGCCGGCGAGATGTACGAACCGTCCGGCTGCTTCCAGCGCAGCAGGGCCTCAAAGCCGGTCACGTCGCCCGTCTCGACCGAAGCCTGGAGCTGATAGTGCAGTTCGAACCGGTTGTTCTCCAGCGCGTCCCGCAGGCCCAGGGTGATGCGACGGCGCTGGCGGACAGCCTCGTCCATCGTCCCCTCGTAGAAGCAGACGTCCGTCGTCAGCGAACTCTTGGCCCGGTACATCGCCAGGTCGGCGTTGTTGATCAGGGTCGAGGTCTCCGACGCATCGTCGGGCCACAGGGCGATGCCGACCGAGGCGCCGCATTGCAGTTCCGCATGCTCGGCCTCCAGCGGCGTCATGATCGCCACCCGCAGCCGTTCGGCAGCCGCGTGGGCGTCCATCCGCTCGCGTATCGGGATCAGGGCGACGAACTCGTCACCGCCCAGCCGAGCCACGAACTCGCCCTCGCGCAGACCGGCTTTCAGATTGTCGGCCACATGGACCAGCAGCCGGTCGCCGACCGCGTGGCCGTACAGGTCGTTGACCTCCTTGAACCGGTTCAGGTCGATCGCCAGCAGGGCGAAGGCGCCGTCGCCGGCCGCGGCCGCCACCGACCGCTCCAGCTTCTCGAGGAAGGACGTCCGGTTCGGAAGCCCCGTCAGACTGTCATTCCGGGCCAGATGGGCGATGCGGCGCTCCTGCGCGAGCCGTGAACGCAGGTCGCGCACGGCCAGGATCTGCACCGGCCGCCCCTCGGCGCCCATGGCCTCCTCACGCACGGCGATCTCGACCGGCACCGGAGCGCCGTCCCGCGCCTTCACCCGGCTCTGCATCAGCAGGCCCGGCTGCAGCGAGGCGACATCCTCGATCCAGTCCTCGATGGCGGTGCCGACCGTCTGCCCTTCCTGTACGCCGCAAAGCTCGGTGAAGGCGTGGTTCGCCAGCCGCACCCGGCCGTCCGCGACCACGGCCATGCCGTCGACGCTGCCCTCGATCAGGGCCGTCAGACGGTCCCGAGACAGGCGCTCGGTTTGTTCTTCCAGGGCATAGCTGGCGACCGCCGTGCCGAGGATCAGGAAGCCGACCGCCGCCACGCCCGCGGCCAGCAGGCCGTCGGCGTCCGACAGCGAGCCCGCATCCGCGCCCGGCGCCAGCGGCATGATGGTCAGGGCGCCCATGCCGGTGAAGTGCAGGGCCACGATCGTCAGCACCAGCAGCGCCGGCGCCAGCAGCATCTTCCGGTACGGGCGCTCGTCCGTCGCGGTGTGGAAGGCCGCCGCGCCGCCGACCACCGCGGCGACCACCGAGGCCACGACATAGGCCGGTGACCAGATCACGAGGGCGTCGGTCACGAAGGCCGCCATGCCCGCGTAATGCATGCCGGTGACCGCAAGGCCGAAGACCGCGCCGCCCGCCGCCGCCGCGTGCGGACGCTTCATCGCGCCGATCGCCAGCGCCAGACCGCAGCCGGTCATCGCCACCACCAGCGACAGGCCGGTCAGCACCGGCGCATAGCTGACCTCGGCCTGCGGCTGATACGCCAGCATGGCCACGAAATGGGTGCACCAGATGGTCGCCCCGCCCGCCATCGCGCCCAGGAACAACCACGGCAAGCGGGCCCTCAGGCTGCTGACGCGGGTCTTGTCGAACAGGCGGTTCAGAACCACTGAGCCCACAACACAGATTACGGCAGCGAGAGCGACGAGGAGCAGGTTGTGCTCCTGCGTCAGGCAGGTCAGGACGCGCATGGGGGGAGAACTCGGTCAGCGATCGGCCCACCATCCTGCCCGGTTCTTCCTTAACCGACGGCCCCACGCGCAGGGTTAGCGAGCGGTAAACCCGCCCTCCTTCACCCCGCCCGCACCACCACCAACGACCTAGCAGGCAGGCTCACGACCAGAACGTCGCCCTGCATCCGCATGTCCCTGAAGGCCGCGGGTGCCACGGCGCCCGGATCGCTGAATGTGTTGTGCGTGTCGATCCGCGGGCCGGTCAGAACCTGACCGCTGAGCCGGCCGGGCCGTCCGCCCTCCAGCGCCAGCCGCACGGTCGTGGGGCGCGTCGGGTCGAGATTCACCAAGGCGAAATGCACGACCCCGTCATCCCCTCGCGCCGCGGTCACATCCACCCGGTCGCCCTCATCCGCCTCCAGCGTCACCGGCAGGACCGCCGCGTTGCGGAAGGGCTTGTACATCATGAAGGCGTGGTAGGTCGGGGTCAGGGTCATCCGCCCGCCGTCCGTCAGGATCAGGGCCTGCAGCACATTGACCATCTGGGCGATGTTGCTCATCCGCACCCGGTCTGCATGCCGGTGGAAGATGTTGAAATGCACCGCCGCCAGCAGGGCGTCGCGCAGCGAGTTCTGCTGCTGAAGGTGTCCCGCCACCGTCCCCGGCGTCGGATCATACCAGGCGCCCCATTCGTCCACCGCCAGCCCGACCCGGCCTTCGGGGTCATACTCGTCCATGACCGCGTCATGTCCGCGGATCATCGCCTCGATCCGGTAGGCCTGATCGAAGGTCGCGCTCCACTCGGCCACGTCAAAGCCGATCGAGGCGCCCTTGCGCGCCCAGTCGCCGGTCGGCAGCGTGTAATAGTGCAGCGACAGCTGGTCGAAGCTCTCGCGCCCGTCCCGCATCAGGGTGCGGGTCCAGTCATAGTCTTCGGCGTTCGGACCGGCGGCCACGGTCACCGTGCCCGGCGTGGCGACGAACCCGGCGTACTGGCGCATCAGGTCGGTGTAATAGCTCGCCCGCATGCGCCCGCCGCACCCCCACGGCTCGTTGCCCAGACCGAGGTAGTCGATCTTCCACGGCCGTTCCCGCCCGTTCGCCCGACGCGCCTGCGCCAGGGTCGAGCCGCCGTCCGAGGTGATGTACTCCACCCACTGCGCCGCCTCCGCGGGCGTGCCCGAGCCCATGTTCAGGCTCAGATAGGTCTTCGCCCCGATCAGTTCGGCGAAGTCGAAGAATTCATGGGTGCCGAAGGCGTTGTCCTCCGGACTGTTGCCCCACCAACGGTTCAGCGTCACCGGTCGCGCCGCCCGCGCCCCGATGCCGTCGCGCCAGTGATAGGTGTCCGCGTAGCAGCCGCCCGGCCAGCGCACGACCGGAACCTCCAGCGCCTTCAGGGCGCCGACCACGTCGTTGCGGAAGCCCCGCGTGTTGGGAATCTCCGAGCCTTCGCCCACCCAGATTCCGCCGGTGATCCCGCTGCCCAGTTGCTCCATGAACTGGCCGTGAACATCCGGGTTCACCCGCGCGCCGGGCTGGTCCAGACGGACCACGCCCCTCACCTCCGCCGACGCCGGCGACGCCGCCAGCAGCGCCGCGGCCAGCAGTCCCGGAACGACCCGCTTCATCTCCGCTTCCCTCAGCGATCGGCCGGCGCGAACTCGGCCAGCACCACATCATAGGCCTTCATCGGCAACTCCAGTCGCGCCCGCCCGTCGGCGCCGACAGTGACCGTGAAGACCTCCGGCTCGTCCCGGGTCAGGGCCTGCAGTTGCGCCAGCTGGTCCGCCGTCAGCGTCTCCGGCCGCCCCATCTCCAGATAGGCGGTGTAGGCGTCGTTGCTGCGGAAGCCGACGCGGCGAACCTCCACCCGGTGCACGCCCGGCGTCAGCCCCCGCGCCTCGATGACCAGCGGCTCCAACGCCCGCGCGGGCTGCACGGCGCGGAAATAGGGCCGGTTGCTGACCGTCTGGTCCGGCGCCTCATAATGCCAGGCCAGCACCTGAAGGGTCCCGCCGTCCAGCGTCACGATGCTCTGGGCGTCCGCGTTGGCCAACTCCTGGTCGCCCAGCCGCGCCAGATATTTGTAGGCGAACCACGACGGCTTGCGGACGCCCTGCGGGTTCATCAGGCCGAAGCCGCCGTCGAACGGGCGGCTCTGCGGCCCCGGCTCCTCGAACAGGTCCGAATAGGTCCAGTAGCTCATCCCCTGAACCAGCCCCTCGACCGGCTTCAGACGGCTCAGGATGTAGGACGCGCTCAGGTGGCTGTCGTGCACCGGGTCGCGCGGATTGTAGCTGGTGCTCCATTCGGTGAAGTACAGCGGCAGGCCCGGCGTCGCCGAGGCCTCGATCTGGGCTCTCACCCGGCGCACGTCGCCGATCACCGCGTCCGGATTGGGCGACAGCTTGTTATCCCCCTCCCCGTTCTCATCCAGGAAGCCGCCGTCCACCCCGTAGGTGTGGGTGGTCACGAAATCGACCGGCGCATTGTGCTCTCGCGCATAGGCCAGCAGCTCTGGCACCCAGGCCGCGCCCGCCGTCGAGGGCCCGCCCACCGGCAGCGCCGGATCGATCGCCTTGATCACCCGCGCCGTGCGCACATACAGGTCGAAATAGGCCGCCTGATCCGCCCGCTCCCAGAATCCGTCCAGATTGGGCTCGTTCCAGACCTCGAAATACCAGGTCCGGACCTCCTCGGCGCCGTACCGGTCGATCAGGTGGCGCACGAAGGCGTCGACCAGCGCGTCCCACTTCTCCGGCTGCGGATGCGAGGTGTTGCCCTTCCAGTAGAAGATGGTCTGGTCCGACGTCCGCATGTCGTGCGGGGTGAACCCCAGCTCCACGAACGGCTTGATCCCCATGGCCAGGAACCGGTCGTACAGGGCGTCGATCTTGCTGAAGTCGTAGACCGGCCGGCCGTCCACCTCGCGATAGACGCCCATGTCGTCATGGAAGATGGCGTGGAAGCGGATGTAGCGGAAACCCAGCTCCTCGCGGGCGATCTGCAACTGGGCCAGGGCGTCCTCGCGCCCGGTCACCGCCGGATAGTCCGCCCCGATGGAGAAGTCGGCCATCCGGTCGCGCGGACGGCTCTCGGCGGAAGCGTCCGCCACAATGGTCCGGGTCTGCGCGACGGCCGCGCCTCCCGACAGCAGAGCCCCGCACACGGCCATCGCCGCCGCCGCACGCCCCGCGCGCTTCGCCCAGTCCCTCATGTCCCGCTCCCCGGCGATATGTTTGTTGGGAGCGATGTTAGCGCTAACAAATCCAAACACAAGAAAGGCGCCGCATCGCTACGGCGCCTCTCCGAAGTCCTGACTGTCGGACCGCTTACTTGGCGGCTTCGTACAGTTCGTTGACCTTGTTCCAGTTCACCACCGACCAGAAGGCCTTCAGGTAGTCGACCCGGCGGTTCTGGTACTTCAGGTAATAGGCGTGCTCCCACACGTCGGCGGCCAGAAGGACAGCGCCCTTCTCGTCGGCCACGTCCATCAGCGGGTTGTCCTGGTTCGGGGTCGAGGTGACCTTCAGCTTGCCGTCCTGAAGGATCAGCCAGGCCCAGCCCGAGCCGAACTGGCCGGCGCCGGCGGCGTCGAAGTCAGCCTTGAACTTGTCCAGACCGCCCAGTTCGGCGTCGATCTTGGCGGCCAGCTCGGCCGACGGTTCGCCGGTCTCGCCCTGCGGCGCCAGCAGTTCCCAGAACAGGCTGTGGTTCCAGTGACCGCCGCCGTTGTTGCGGACCGCCTTCGGCAGCTTCGACATGGTCGCGAACAGCTCCTCCAGCGACTTGCCCTGCAGCGAGGCGTCGGCGTCGACGGCCTTGTTCAGGTTGTCGACATAGGTCTGGTGGTGCTTGTCGTGGTGGAAGGTCATCGTCTCCTTGTCGATCGCCGGCTCCAGGGCGTCGTAGGCGTACGGGAGGGGCGGAAGGGTGAAGGCCATGGAGAGACTCCTCTGGGGCGGTTTGATTCTGGACCGGATGTAGGGGCTCCGGCCGTCCGGCCAAAGGCTCCCCACGGGATTTTGTCGGGCCTTGAACGCCCGCGTCACGTCAAAGGCTGCATCCGCCTCGCGCGGTCAAGCTTGTCGGGCGGCTCAGGCCTTCGGAAGGTGGGCCTTCATGCAGTCGCGCACCGCCCGGCGGTGGTCGCCGAGCGCGTTCAGGTAGTCCACGCCCGCCGCCGCGAAGGCCACCTTGGTCGCCGCGTCCAGACCTTCGGGCAGGGCCGCGATCACGCGCTTCTGACCCTTGTCGTGCAGACAGAAGCCGACCTCGCTGCACAGGGCCGCGAACATCGCGTCATACCGGTCGTCGCTCATGGTCAGGCTTTCAGTCGGGCGGCGTGGAAGGCGACATGGTCGGCGATGAAGCTGGCCATGAAGAAGTAGGAGTGATCATAGCCCGGCTGCATCCGCACCGTCACCTTCTGCCCGTTGGCTTCCCCCGCCGCGATCAGCAGTTCCGGCTTCAGTTGCTCGACCAGGAAGCTGTCGGCGTCGCCCTGGTCGATCAGGATGTCGTCATAGACGCCCTTCGCCGCCCCGCCTTCGATCAGCAGGGCCGCGTCGTGGTGCGCCCACTCGGCCCGGTCGTCGCCCAGATAGGCGGTGAAGGCCTTTTCGCCCCACGGGCAGCGGGTCGGCGAACTGATCGGCGCGAAGGCCGAGACCGAGCGGAACAGGTCCGGATGGCGCAGCGCCAGCGTCAGCGCCCCGTGCCCGCCCATCGAATGGCCCGAGATGGAGCAGACCTTCGTGGTCGGGAACTCGCGGGCGATCAGGTCGATCAGCTCGCCGGTGACGTAGCTCTCCATGCGGAAATGCGGCGCCCACGGCGCCTGGGTGGCGTCCACATAGAAGCCCGCGCCCTGACCGAGGTCAAAGGCCGGATCATCCGCCACGCCCTCTCCCCGCGGCGAGGTGTCGGGCGCGACGATGATCACCCCGTGCTCGGCGGCGGCGGCGTAGGCCCCGGCCTTGGTGGTGAAATTGTCCTCGGTGCAGGTCAGGCCGGACAGCCAGATCAGCACCGGGAACGGCCCCTCCCCGGCCGGGACGAAGACCGACAGGGTCATGGGCGTGCCGGTCACTGCGCTGTCGTGCTTCAGATAGCGCAGCGTGCCGCCGTGGACGGTGTGGGTCTTCGTCGTTTCCATTCGGTCTCTCAGGTCTTGGGTCGGTGCAGGGCGCAGATCTTGTTGCCCGACGGATCGCGCAGATAGGACAGGTACAGCGCGCCGAACGGCCCCTTGCGCTCGCCGGGCGGGTCCTCGATCGAGGTGCCGCCGGCTTCAACGCCAGCGTCGTGGAAGGCCTTCACGGCCTCCGGGTCCCGCGCGCCGAAGCCGATGGTGCCGCCGTTGGCGTGGCAGGCCGGGTCGCCGTCGATGGGCTTGCCGACCGCGAACGAACCGCGCGCCGTCCGCCACCAGTAACGGCCCATGCCGTCCGGCTGGCCCGGCTCGATGCCGAGCGCGCCCAGCGCCGCATCATAGAATTTGCGCGACGCCTCGATGTCGTTCGCGCCGACGGTGATGTGTGTGAACATGTGTTTCCTCCCTCTTGCCGCGACCTTATCCGAGGTCAGTTTTGTTTGGCAACCAACTACTCGAGTTTGTCATTCCGGCCGAAGCGGAACGGAGAACCGGGACGCTTCGGCCTCTTGCCGATCCGGTTCACGCCTCCCCCCAACGCCATGCGTGAACCAAATCCCCGCGATAGCCGATGCACTTCAGAACTGCGCCCAGGCGGTAGTCGATCAGGTCGCCGTTTCCGGGTCCGCCTCCCTCCAATTTGGGGCCACCCGAATAGAAGGCGTTCTTCGCCCGCATGTCGTAGAAGCGTCCTGCCTGCCGGATCAGATCATCGACGGGTCGATCCTCGGCGGCGGCGTCGAGAATATCGAAATAGTTCCCGTAGGTTTTTGCAGCCAAGGCATGACGCTTGTTGCGTTCGAACGCCTCCAGCTCGGCTTCCATCGCGGGGCGATCCAGCCGCTCGTTGAGAGCCTGCAACAGATGGACAGTGAGACGGCCGTCAGGGTAGCCGATGTCCTCTGGCCGCAGGTCGTGGAAGTATGGTCGGCCAATGAGGAAGGCGAAGACGGCGCCGACTTCCAGATGGAAGTTGCTCGGCCCCATCTCCGGAACCTCGTCCATCAGCGACGGGGCGTGATCCTCCAGAACCCGCAGCCCCTGTTCGATATAACCGCGCGGGTCTTCGCCACGACGCCAAAGCAGCAAGGCTGAATAGAACCGATAGTGCGGGAGGCGGGCGTAATTCCGGGCTGCGCCCCACGCCTCACCTCTCGCAAGCTGCTTCTCGGCCCCTCTGAGGTCGAGATCGAAGAACTGCTGGTTGAGCGCCAACAAATCTTTGCTGTTTCCCATGCGGCAATCCCCCTGCGTAGCGCGAGCGTGGGATCAGAACACCACCACCGACCGGATGCTCTTGCCCTCGTGCATCAGGTCGAAGGCCTTGTTGATGTCTTCCAGGCCGAAGGTGTGGGTGATCATCGGGTCGATCTCGATCTTCCCGTCCATGTACCAATCGACGATCTTCGGCGTGTCGGTGCGGCCGCGTGCGCCGCCGAAGGCCGAGCCCTTCCAGACACGGCCGGTGACCAGCTGGAACGGGCGGGTGGCGATCTCCTTGCCCGCCTCGGCCACGCCGATGATGATGCTCTCGCCCCAGCCGCGGTGGCAGGCTTCCAGCGCCTGACGCATGACCACGGTGTTGCCGGTGCAGTCGAAGGTGTAGTCCGCGCCGCCGCCGGTCAGCTCGACCAGATGGGCGACGACGTCCGAGACGTTCTTCGGATTGACGAAGTGGGTCATGCCGAAGCGGCGGCCCCACTCTTCCTTGTCGCCATTGATGTCCACGCCGATGATCATGTCGGCGCCGACCATCTTCAGGCCCTGGATCACGTTCAGGCCGATGCCGCCCAGACCGAAGACGACCGCATTGGCGCCCGGCTCGACCTTGGCCGAGTTGACCACCGCGCCGACGCCCGTAGTCACGCCGCAGCCGACGTAGCAGGCCTTGTCGAACGGCGCGTCCTTGCGGATTTTCGCCACCGCGATCTCGGGCAGGACGGTGTAGTTCGAGAAGGTCGAGCAGCCCATGTAGTGGGCGATGGCCTGACCCTTGTAGCTGAAGCGGGAGGTGCCGTCGGGCATCAGGCCCTTGCCCTGCGTCGCGCGGATCGAGGTGCACAGGTTGGTCTTGCGGCTGAGGCACGACTTACACTGGCGGCATTCCGGCGTGTACAGCGGGATCACGTGATCGCCGACCTCGACCGAGGTCACGCCCGGCCCGACCTCCACCACCACGCCCGCGCCCTCGTGGCCGAGAATGCTCGGGAAGATGCCCTCGGAGTCCAGACCGTCCAGCGTGTAGGCGTCGGTGTGGCAGATGCCCGTGGCCTTGATCTCGACCAGCACCTCGCCGGCGCGCGGCCCCTCCAGATCGACCTCGACGATCTCGAGCGGGCGTTTGGCCTCGAAGGCGACGGCGGCGCGGGTTTTCATGGCGGGGAGCTCCTCTGGCGTTGCCGCTCTTCTAGGACAGACCGGCGATGCTATGGAACCGCATGGCTTACAGAAACCTCGTCATCCTCACCGGCGCCGGCATCTCGGCCGAGAGCGGCGTGCCGACCTTCCGCGCCAATGACGGGCTGTGGATGGGCCATCGGGTGCAGGACGTGGCCACCCCCGAGGCTTTCGCGCGCGATCCCGCCCTGGTGCAGGACTTCTACAACAAGCGCCGCCGCCAGCTGGCCGAGGTTCAGCCGAACGCCGCCCACATGGCGCTGGCACGGCTGGCCGCGAACTGGGAGGGCGACTTCCTGCTGGTCACCCAGAATGTCGATGACCTGCACGACCGCGCCCATGCGCTGGTCCCGCCCGCGCCGGGCTTCCAGCTGATCCACATGCACGGCGAACTGCTGAAGGCGCACTGCACCGCCACCGGCCGGGTCATCGACTGCCCCGGCGATCTGGATCCGCGCCACGACAGCCCCTTCAGCCCCGACGGCTGGCTGCGCCCGCACATCGTCTGGTTCGGCGAGATGCCGCTGGCCATGCACGTCATCGACGCGGCGATCCGCAACGCCGACCTGTTCGTTTCCATCGGCACCTCGGGCGCCGTCTATCCGGCCGCGGGCTTCGTGCAGGACGCCCGCCGCGCCCGGGCCCGGACCGTGGAGATCAACCTCGAACCGACGCAGGGCTCGCGCCGGTTCGACACGGTCCACTACGGCCCGGCGACGGAAGCCGTCCCGGCCTTCGTCGACGATCTGCTGAAGGCCTAGCCCAGCCAGCCCATGTGCTCGGCCAGAATGGTCGTGCCGATGACGATCAGGGCGACGCCGCCCAGGAACTCGGCCACCTTGCCCAGACGGACGCCGACGGCCTTGCCGATCAGCATGCCGATGGTGGTCGCCACGAAGGTCGTGCAGCCGATCGACAGGGCGATGATCCAGATGTTGGCGCCGATGAAGGCTAGCCCCACACCCACCGCCGCCGCGTCGATGCTGGTGCCCACCGCCGTGGCGACGAGGGCCAGAAGGCCGGTCCGGGCCGCGCGCGACGGCTGCCCCTCCTCCTCCTTCTGGAAAGCCTCCCACAGCATCTTGGCGCCGACCGCGCCTAGCAGGCCGAACGCGATCCAGTGGTCCACCTGCTCGACGAAGCCCGCCGCCAGCAGGCCCAGCGACCAGCCGATCAACGGCGTGATGGCCTCGATGACGCCGAACACCAGCCCGTTGCGCACGGCGGTGGCGAAGGCGGGCCGATGCGCCGCGCCCCTTCCGACAGCGGCCGCGAAGGCGTCGGTGGACATGCTGAGCGACAGCACCGCGATCGAGAGAGGGGTCATCAGAATTGAATCCGCCGGACGCACGAGACAGCGCGCTCACGCCCCCGCCGGTTGGGGATCGCAAGGCACGCTGGTCTCGCCAGGCGGACGGAACGTCCACTGATCGCGCCACGGGTCCTGAAACCACGAGTATGTTGACGCGAACCCGGCCTTTGGATGGGCGCCGGCGGCTACTCCCCAACGGGGCGGCTCGTACAGGAACCGATCTGCCGGCTCAACCCCGCGGGGCGAACAGGATGACCGCCGCCCCGATCAGGCAGACCGCGCCGCCGATCAGGTCCCAGCGGTCCGGCGGGCTTTTCTCCACCAGCGCCATCCACGCCAGCGACGCGCAGATATAGACCCCGCCGTAGGCCGCGAACGCCCGCCCCGCCGCATCGGTCGGCACCAGGGTCAGCAGCCAGGCGAAGGCGATGAGACAGGCCACGCCGGGAACCAGCCATAGCGGCGACCGGTCCAGCTTCAGCCAGGCCCAGAAGGCGAAACAGCCCGCGATCTCCGCCAGCGCCGCCAACGGATAGATCAGGACCAGCTTCACTCGGCGTCGTCCTTCTTCGCCGCAATCTTGGCCAGCAGGCGTCCGCGTCCCTTCGACAGGGCGTGGATCACGCCCCGGAAGGTCGCCACCTCCTGCTCGGAGAAGGCGGCGCGGCCCAGCATGACGCGCAGGTTCTGGCTCATCGAGCGCTTCTTCTCGGGCGGATAGAAGAAGCCGCCCGCCTCCAGCTCGGTCTCCAGATGCTCGTACATCCCGACCAGCAGGTCGTTCGACGCCGGCGGGGCCTGATCGCGGAAACGCGGCGGCGGGGCGTCGAGGATCAGGGTGCGCCACTCATAGGCGTTGATCGCCACCGCCTGCGCCAGGTTCAGCGAATGGTGCTTCGGGTCGATCGGAATGGTCGTGATGCCCGAGCACAGGGCGATGTCGGTCGTCTCCAGCCCGGCGCGCTCACCGCCGAACAGCAGGCCCGTCTTCAGGCCCGAGGCGGTGTCGTCATACAGGACCCGGGCGCTCTCGCGCGGCGTCCGCACCGGCTGGCGGGTCTCACGCGGCCGCGCCGTGGTGGCGAAGACGGTGTTCAGGTCGGCGATGGCCTCGGCGACGGTGTCGAACACCCTCACCCCTTCCAGCACCCAGTCGGCGCCCGAGGCGGTGGCCCAGGCGCGATCCTGCGGCCAGCCGTCCCGCGGACTGACGAGGCGCAGCTCGGTCAGGCCGAAATTGGCCATGACGCGCGCCACCGCGCCGATGTTGTCGGCCAGCTGGGACTTGTCGAGGATGACGACGGGAGGGGTCAGGTCGGACATGGGCCGTCCCTACCCGTTCTCCAACGCACGGAGAAGGGAAGCGAGATGTTTCTCGTAGTTCCGCCAGCGCCCCGACGACCGGACATAGAGCGGCTCGCGCACCTGCCAGACGCTGGCGGTGCGAACACCGGTGTCCGCCTTGTGGAAGTCGAGCACCGCCTCCTCCCAGTCCAGACCGAGATACTGAAGCAGGCCCTCAATGGCCGGACGCGGGTCGCGCACCAGCCCGTCGTAGTCGAGATCGAGGATGTCCGGATACAGCGCCTTCCAGTGCGCCATCAGCCGCCGGTACTGGCTGTGCCAGTGGGCCATGTCCTCCAGATCCAGCGCGTGCGGCATGGAGGCGTCGAGGTGCAGGAACCAGTTGGACAGGATCGTATCCAGCGGATCGCGCACCGTGTGGACGATCCTCGCCGCCGGGAACATCGCCTTGATCAGGCCGATGTGCAGGAAGTTGTCGGGCCGCTTGTCGGTGACCAGCGTCGCGCCCGGCCGGGCCGTGGCGAGGGCGTCGAGGTAGAGGGCGCGGGCGCGGGCGACCAGTTCCGGTCCGCCCGCCGCCAGCGATTGCGGATAGGGTCTCAGCCGCCCCGCCAGCGCCGGGATCAGGCCCAGCTCGCCCCCCGCCGTCACCCGGCTGTGTCCGGCCAGGATCTGCTCCGCCAGGGTCGAGCCCGAGCGGAACATGCCGCAGATGAAGACCGGCGCCGCCGTATCGCCTACGGTCGGAACCGCCGGCTCGGGGAAGGTGGCGATCAGGCTGTCGACAAAGGCCTCGTGCGCCCGCTGGTCATAACGGGCCCCGCCCGCCGCCGCCCGCGCGGCCGCGTTGGCCGCGCTATAGGCCGCGAAGGCGGCGTCGTAATCCTCCGTCTGATCCAGCGCCTTGCCCAAGGCATAGCCCAGCTCGGCCCGGTCGGCGTCCGTGCGCCCCGGCGCGGCGATGGCCGCACGCACGCGATCGATGGTGTCCGGATCGGCCCGCCCCAGCCCGGCCAGCCGGGCCAGCGCCACGGCGTCGTCCGGCGCGACCGCCAGCGCCCGCTCATAGGCCGCCCGGGCCTCGACCTTGCGC
Source organism: Brevundimonas sp. (assembly GCF_036400995.1). Classification (GTDB taxonomy): domain Bacteria; phylum Pseudomonadota; class Alphaproteobacteria; order Caulobacterales; family Caulobacteraceae; genus Brevundimonas. Next base: position 13,396 of record NZ_DASWWG010000089.1, on the reverse strand, counting down.
CCCATGTCCTCGTGCAGGTTTCCGAGGTTCAGCAGGGCGGGCAGATAGCCGGGCGCGACCGCCAGCGCCGCCTCCAGTTCCGCCTGCGCCAGATCATGCCGGGCCAGATCGTCGGCATGGATGACGGCCTTGTTCAGCCGCACCTCTTCCGGTCCCGAAACGCCTTTCGCCAACGCCTGATCATAGGCCTCCAGCGCCGCCGTGAAGCGACCGGACGCCCGCTCCATCAGCGCCAGATTGTACCAGCTGTCCGCCAGTTCGGGCCGCAGGGCCAGCAGCCGCCGATAGGCCGCCGCCGCCTCCACCGGCCGCCCCTGCGCCCGCAGTTGCGACGCGAGGGCGATCAGCTGTTCAGGCGTGTCCACACTGTTCAAGTCGGCGATCCGCGGAACTGGCCGGGCTGCAGGATCAGTCGATCATCCTTCTCACGACGGCGAGCGGCGTCAGCAAACGCTACCGCCGCCGTCCAGTCCTTCTTGAACTCGGCGTACTCCCCTGCGGTCAGGGCGTAGTGCTCTTCGTAGTCGACGTAGGGATTGGCCACCGGGAACGAGAGATACTTCTTGCGGGTGACCGTGTCCTCGCCGAGCGAAATCCGCAGATCTCGGGAGAAGAACTCATCGACGAACCGGCTCATAGTCCTTCCCAACTCCCGACCGTCGCCGTCCTCAGTCCTCGCCGTGCATGGCCAGCCACGGATCGGCGGTTCCGGCCTCGACCTCGGCCACCTTCACCGCGGGCCAGCCGATCTGGTCGTCGGCCGAGTCGCGCCAGGCCAGGATGAAGAAGTCCCGCAGCTCGGCGGCGCCGGCCGCCAGACGGGCGATGGTGAAGTCGGCGCCGCGACGGTCGCCCTCGGCGAAGCCGCCGGCCTTCTCGAGGCGGTAGAAGGGCGTCACCTCGCCCAGGGTCGTGCGCAGATAGGCCGGAACCCGGGCGCGCAGGTCGAAGCCGTCCAGCTTCGGCGCGGCCATCGCCGCCTCGATGGCGTCCAGACGGGCGACGCGGGCGGTGAAGTCGCCCTCGAACATGCCGTGCGTCTGGCGCGAGGTGGTGAAGCCTTCCGGGTTCGGCGTGTTCCGGTCCCAGCCGTTGTAGTGGATGGTCGTGTGGTGCGGCTGCGAGCCGTCGCCGATGTAGTGGCCCAGCACGCCCATGTCGCGCAGGATCAGGGCCTCGCGACGCTCGCGGTCCTCACGGTACCAAGCGCGCTTGGTCGGGTCGGTCTCACGCGCTTCCTGGGCGTTCAGCACGCGCCAGTAGGCGAAGTCCCGCACCAGGTTCTGATAGGCGTCCCAGATCGCATACGGCAGGTAGCCGGCGTCGTTCACGTCCAGACCGGCGCGGGTCAGGGCGGCGTCATACTCGGACTTCAGACGTGGCAGGGCGTCGATCGACGGTCCGGCGGCGCTCATGACGAAGCCGTTGTCGTCCATGTCGACAAAGTGGGCGGTGTCGCGCTCCCGGTCGTGCGGCTGGCCGCCGCCCTTCCAGCGGTCCGGCTCGCGGGCCAGTTCGCCGACGTCGGCGGCGGCGCCCGGGGTGCGCAGGAAGGCGGGCATCTCCTCCGGCAGGCCCCGCATGGCGGCGATCCCGATCAGCCGGTGTCCGGTGTTGCCCCAGGCCTGGACGACAGCGGGGACGGAGACGGCGGCCAGCGCGCAGACGGCGGCGGCGGCGAGGGCGAGACGCTTCATGGGGGCAGGGTCCGGACTGTGGAGGCTCAGGGGTTAAATGCGCCTCATCGCGAGGTCCAGCGGAGTCTTTTCGCGACAGCTTGACCGTGCCCCCGCGCCGCCCCTAACCCTGACGCTCCCTGTCCGGAGGTTTCCCGTGTTCAAGCGTTCGCTCTGCCTCGCCGTCAGCCTTCTCTCCCTCGCCTCCGCCGTTCAGGCCCAGACCGCCGCGCCGACGCCCGCGCCGCTGGTGGTCGAACAGGCCCGCGTCGAGGCGCACGAGGCCTTTCTGGCGGGCGACGCCCTGCGCGGCCGCGGCAGCGCCACTCCGGACGAGGCGGTCGCCGCCGCCTATGTCGCCGCCCGGTTCGCCGAATACGGCCTGACCCCCGCGCCCGGCATGACCGGCTATCTGCAGACCGCCGGCGTCGTGCAGCGCCCGGCCACCCAGCCGAACCGCCGTCCGCGCTGGGACGTGATCGCCCCGGAAGGCGCTGACCGGATCACCACCAACGCCATCGGCTGGCTGCAGGGTTCGGACCCGTCGGCGGGCGTCATCATGATCTCGGCCCACCTGGATCATCTGGGCGTCCGCGACGGCGTCATCATGCACGGCGCCAATGACGACGCCTCGGGCGTGGCCGCCGTGCTGGAGCTGGCCCGGACGCTGGCGGGCGGCGAGCAGCCGAAGCGGTCGATCCTGTTCGTCTGCTACGGGGCCGAGGAGATGGGCCTGCTCGGCTCGCTGTGGTTCGCCCGCAATCCGCCGGTGCCGATCTCCAGCATCGTCGCCAATCTCGAGATCGAGATGATCGGCCAGCAGGACCCGAACATGCCCGCCGGGATCATGATGATGACCGGCTTCGAACGCTCCAACTTCGGCCCCGCGCTGAAGGAGCGCGGCGCCCTGATCGCGCCGGACATCTATCCGGACCAGCATTTCTTCGAGCGGTCGGACAACTACCAGTTGGCCCTGCAGGGCGTGGTCGCCCACACCATCTCGGGCTGGGCCACCATCCCGAACTACCACACCGCCGACGACACCATCGAAAACCTGGACTTCCCCTTCATGACGCGGGCGATCCAGTCTCTGGTCGAGCCGATCCGCTGGCTGGCCACGGGCGACTTCAGGCCCGACTGGGTCGAGGGCGGACGCCCGGTTCCGCGTCAGTAGGCGCGGGCCAGGCTCAGCCCCCCGCCGCCCACAACGCCTGCGCGATCCCCCGCAGGTCCGTCGTATGCCGCACGCCGTTGGCCTGAACCGCGTCGCAGGCGACGGCCATCAGGGCGTATTCGGACATGCTGGGGTTGGTCGGCCGGAAGTCGTCGGGATCCATGGCCCCGTTCACCTCGAAGTCCCGGGTGATGTAGACCCCGCCCTCGATCCGGTAGGTCCGGGCCGCGCAGTCGAACTCCAGCTGCTGGAACATGCCGTCGAACGGCGCGGTGGGCATGCTGGCGTTGGGGCGGCTCAGGGCGACGAACCGCACCATCTTCACCTTCCCGGTCGTCGGCGCCTCCGGCAGGGTGTCGGTGGCCCAGGCGACGATCGCGCCCTCGATGGGCACCCAGTCCCAGCGCTGCGGCTCGTCCGCCGCGGCCTGCGACGACAGGGCCGCCAGCCCTGCGATCATCGACACCAACAGTCCCATTCATTCCCCCGCTCTTTCGGTCGGGTTAGACCATGGGCGACCCCGACGCTCCAGCGGGATCAGCGGATTCCGAAGGCCTTTTCCACGCGCCCCACCCACGCCCGGACCGCCGGATAGGGCTCCAGATCGAAATCGCCCTCGTGCGCCACCCGGGTGTAGGCGACCAGCGCCAGATCGGCGAGCGACACGGCCTCCCCGACCAGCCAGTCCCGCCCCGTCAGTCCGACCTCCATCCGCGCCAGCGCCGCATGCCCCCGCTCCATCAGGCGCGGCTCGATCTCGGCCTTCGACTGGCCCGCGATGGCCCGCCTGAACCGCACCACCGCGATATAGGGCTCGTGGCTGTACTGCTCCCAGAACAGCCACTCGAACATCTTCGCCCGGTCAAAGGCGTCCGTCGGGATCAGATCGGTCCCCTCCGCCATGTGGACAATTATGGCGTTCGACTGCGCCAGCGGCCGCCCGTCCTCCAGTACAATCGTCGGCGTCTGCCCGGCGGCGTTTAGGGCCAGAAACTGTGGGGATCGGGTCACACCGGTTGTGACATCAGTTTCGATCCAGTGATAATCACGCTCCATCCGGTCCAGCAACCACTTGACCTTCAAACAGTTGCCCGAGCGAATATCGCCGTACAAAGTAAGCATCTTGCGCCAGCAAAGAGTTGTTGATCTGCGAATACAGCTTACAGACTTGTCAGCGCAGGCCAAGCGCGGTTCCGCTTAACCATCCAGAAGCGCCACTTATCCACGCCTGATCCGGACACACGGTCGCAGTTGACCGCTCAGGTCTGGATTTCGCCACAATTGGAAACGAAAAGCCCGTCGCCGGACGCGTCTGGGGCCGGTGATTCCGCGAGTCTGTTCATGCTCGGCACCGCCGCCGCGTTCGCCCTTTTCTGGGCGATGACCTTCCCCGCCCAAGCGGGCGTCACCGGAGAGCCGGTGTCCTACGAAGTCGCTTCGGCGCAGGCGTGGGGCGCTCAGGAAACCGGTGCGACGGATGAAGGTTCCACCGACGGCGCGGCGATCGAGCTGACCTCCGAACAACAGGCCCTGATGGACGGCGATGCCCGCTGGAGCGCGTCGGCGCGCCTCTACCACGCCGGTGGCGGCGGAGCGACGGGCAACGACAGCCTCGGCTGCCGCCCGGTCGCCATGCGCACCGTCGCGGTCGACCCCCGCTACATTCCGCGCCGCAGCGTCCTGTTCATTCGCGAGACGGTCGGCATGCGCCTGGCCGACGGCACCCTGCACGACGGCTACTGGTACGCCTCGGACACCGGCGGCGCGATCCGCGGCCAGAAGATCGATCTCTACACCGGCCACGGCCGCGGCTCGATGCAGCCCGCCATGCGCCTAAACATGCGCACCCTGACCATCGCTGACGCCGGGCGCTTCGACGGCTGCCCGCCGGACTGGGACGACACCCCCAGCCGCAACGCCCCGCTGATGGCCGCCGCCCCGCGCGTCACCGGCGCCTCGAACTGACCGGGCGGTAGCGTCCCCGGAACATTCAAAACCCCGGCTCGATCAAGCCGGGGTTTTTCGTTTCAGAACTTCCGCTTGCCGCTGACCGTCTCGAAGAACATCCGCCAGTCGCCCATCAGGCTCCACAGCGGGTATTTGAAGGTCGCGGGCCGGTTCTTCTCGAAGAAGAAATGCCCGACCCAGGCGAAGCCGTAGCCGATCACCGGCATGGCCAGCAGCCACCACGGGTTCAGCGTCACGATCGCCGTCGCCAGCGCCGCCAGAACCAGCGCCGATCCCACGATGTGGATCCGCCGGCACGTCCGGTTCGAGTGCTCGTGGATGTAGAACGGATAGAACTGGCTGAACGACTGGAAGCGTTCGCCGGGAGCGGGCTGGTGGGTCATGCCGCGACGTTCCGCCCGGAACAGCGTGCGGTCAAGCGTTCACCATGCCTGTCAGCGCCCCGGTAAGCGACTTCGGCCAGACTGCCGTCTCCACGGGGAGCGCTCCATGTCCGCCTTCGCCATCGCCGCCACAGGCATCGCCGACGCCACCGCCCGCTTCGCGGCCAGCGCCGAACGGACGGCCCGTGATCCGCTCGCTGATCTGGCGGGCGAAAGCGTCGAACGCATCGGCGCCGAGGTGGCGCTCAAGGCCAATGTCGCCGTGCTGAAAACCGCCGACCAGATGTACGGCAGCCTCCTGGACATCCTCGCCTGAGGCTCAGACCTCGGCCGGTTCAGGCCCCAGCAGCCGCCGGATGAACGGCCAGATATTGGCCAGGGCCGAGAAGAAGCCGACGATGCTCGACACCCACTGGAACAGCGTCCACGCCCGGCCCAGAAGCTCGCCGTCACCGATCGCCTCGCTGATCGGGAACAGCAGCCGGGCCACCCCGATCTGGAAGGCCGCATAGGCCTCGGAATATTCGATCGACCGGTCCGCCACGAAGGCGATCAGCACCGCCGCCGACACCGGCGCCCACAGCAGCGGCAGCGCCAGCAGCGCAGCCAGCAGCATCACCGCCAGCTTGGTCCCGAGCGTCTCGCGCGACACCAGGCTGGCGATCACCCCGCCGCCCAGCCCCAGGCTGACCCCCAGCATCGCCGCTGGCAGCACCAGGTCCGCCGCCGCCATCAGGTCCATGAAGGCCGAGGCCAGCCAGACCCCCGCCAGCGCCAGCAGGAAGCCGCCCACCCACAGGGCCGCATACTGGCCCAGACGGCGCTTCAGATGACCCAGGCTGATCATGACGACGGCCTCCTGACGGTTAACGCCACAATGAACCGCGTTACCCCGACTGTCGATCCGGCGACTGACGCGTTAGGCTGACAGCCCCTTCCGGAGAATTCCCATGGCCTTCGTCGACATCACCGTCATCCCCGTGGCGACCGATCAAAAGGACGCCTACCTGGCCCATTCCGCCGCCACCTCCCCGCTGTTCCGCGAGGTCGGCGCCCTGTCGGTCACCGAGACCTGGGGCGCGGACGTGCCGGACGGCAAGCTGACCGACTTCAAGCGCGCCGTGGCCCTGGCGGACGGCGAAACCGTCGCCGTCGGCTGGATCCTGTGGCCCGACAAGGCCACCCGCGACACCGGCTGGGAAAAGCTGATGCAGGACGAGCGCCTGATGAACAACACCCCGCCCTTCGACGGCAAGCGCATGATCTACGCGGGCTTCGACGTGGTCGCCGAGCACTGACGACAGCGCGGTGGGCGCCCCGTCACCAAGCGTGAACTGACGACGCCCACACCCACGCTATCGTCTCTCCATGCGCATCGCCGTCGCCGCCCCCGCCCTGCTGGCCCTGTCCGCCGCCCCGGCCCTCGCCCAGGAGCGTCCGGCCTTGGCGCCCGAGGGCTACCGCCTGCTGTGGTCGGACGAGTTCGAGACCCCCGGCCTGCCCGACCCTGCGAAGTGGACCTACGACACCCACGCCAACCGCACCGGCTGGTACAACAACGAGCTCCAGTACTACGCCGCCGGCCGCCCCGAGAACGCCCGCGTCGAGAACGGCAATCTGGTCATCGAGGCCCGGCGCGAGACCCTGGCCGGCCTGCCCGACCACGGCGGCCAGCGCTTCACCTCGGCCCGGCTGATCAGCCGCACCGACCGCAACCCCGGCCAGGAGGGCGGCTGGACCTACGGCCTGTTCGAGGCCCGCATCAAGCTGCCCTGCGCGCGCGGGACCTGGCCCGCCTTCTGGATGCTGCCGGACGACGCCGCCGCCTGGCCCAACGGCGGTGAGATCGACATCCTCGAACACGTCGGCCACCGCCCGGGCGTGGTCCACGGCACGATCCACACCGGCGCCTTCAACCATGTGCGCCAGACGGAACGGCAGGGCAGCGTCACCCTCCCCGACGCCTGCACGGCCTTCCACGTCTATCAGGCCCTGTGGACGCCCGACCGGATCGTCTTCTCCATCGACAACCAGCCCTATTTCACCTTCGCCAACGACGGCTCCGGCGACCGCACGCACTGGCCCTTCGACAGCCCCTTCCACCTGATCCTCAACATCGCCGTCGGCGGCGACTGGGGCGGTCAGGAAGGCATCGACGAGACCGCCTTCCCGCAGGCGATGCAGGTGGACTGGGTCAGGGTTTGGGGGCGATGATCGCCGCCGCAGCCGGGCGGCGGCCGCGGAACCAGATCACCCCGCCGACGACAGCGACCAGGACGACGAGGCTGCACGCCGCGAACACGGGGCGGACGAGGAACCACGACACGGCGATCACGATCACCCCGATCGCCAACCCGCCCACGAAAGCCAATGCGCCCGTGCCGAAGCGGACAAGGCTTCCCACCGGCGGCAGGACGTCTGCGAGGGTCGAAAGCGGTCCCATGATCAGCCCCAGCCCGAGGATCAGACCCACGATCCCGACAACGCGCAGGACCCAGCTGAGCATCCGGTTGCCGTCCCGGGCCTGCCGGAACATCTCGTCAGCCGTCACCGCGCCGGCGGCGGTCAGATAGATTTCCTCGCCGTTGCGGGTGAGGAACGGCTCCAGCCCGCCGGACCGCTGGGCGGCGACGACGCTGACGGCGCCGGCCGGGGCGGCGACATAACGGATCCGCATATCGCCCACGGCCGGAACAGCGCTGTTCGCCCCGACATAGAGGGCGTCATTCACGACCCAAACCGGGCGGGACAGCGCCGCCGACAGCCGTTGCGCATCCGCCTCGGTGACCGCCACCGGAACGGTCGGCGCCACTGTGTCGAGCAGACGATGGTCGACCCTGTAGCTCCCCAGCCGCCCCTCCTGCGCGGACACCACGGCGCCTTCGAGCGGGGGCGTCATGTTCTCGTGCCCGGCTGGCGTATGGAAGTCGGCCGAGGCCACCGGCGTCGCTGACCAGTCCGTGCGATAGTCGTAGGTCGTCACCGTCTCCTCTCCGCCGCCGAGGCGCGTGCGGGTCTCGCTCCGACTGGTCTCAACCCACTGGTAATATTCAACATCGCGTCGGAGACTGACCCCGTCGGCGGCTACGCCGCTGATCGGGTCCTCGCGGCGGCCCTCCACCCTCAGCGGGCCGGACAGGTGGACCAGTCGACCTTCATTGGCGGGATCAATCCGGGCCAACGGCGCCACGATGACGCCTCGCCCACCCTCGCTGAGGCCACGCGCCCGGGCGATCGCGCGTCCCTCGTTCCAGGCCAGCAGCCCGATGCCCAGCACGACAATCACAAGGCCGGCCACGACGCCGGTGAAGGCGGCGCCGAGGCGCTGCAACCAGGAGCGATGGGTGGTTTCGGAAACGGTATCCAGGGGCATCGAAACAGTTCTCCGGAGCGGACAGGCACGCCCCGCCGCTCTGGGGCGACGGGGCGTCGGGGAGATCGGGTTTGGGATCAGGGGGTTTCGGTGATCAGCAGGCGCGCCGGCGTCGTGCCGCCCGAACCGAACTTGCCCACCCAGATGTCGTAGGTGCCGCTCATCGGACGGCTGAAGAGCACCTGGGCGTCGCCGTCGCCGTAGCTGTCGTCATCGCAGTACCACTGGCCGTCCGGCCCGTTGATGATCAGCGTCGTGTCTTCCGAGGACAGGGTCCGGAACACCAGCGGGAACGATCCGGCCGAATAGGTCACCTCGAAGTCCGGGGCCGAGGCGATGTAGCCGGTGCAGGCGCCCGGCAGGTTCGAGCCGTTGACGTTCCCGCCCGCCTGCACATTGACCGTGTAGGGATCGGGGGTGAAGCCGGCGTTCAGGTGGATTTCGCCGTAGGTGGCGGTGCGGCTGGCGTCCTGCGCGACGGCGGCGCCGGCCATGCAGGTGAACAGGAGGGCTGCGGTAGCGGCCATTTTCATCGGATCAGCTTTCGTTCTGTGGCGTCTGGCGCCTGGAAAAATCGCGTCAGCCGATCAACGCCCGCAGGTCTGTCGTGACTGACCTTTCCAGCTTGGCCATTCGCTTGAAGCGTGCACAGCACCATGGATATGGTGGTGGCGATCCACGCATTGATGGTGATCCTGCGGACCGAAGGTCATGCCCTCGGCGCTCGACGCCTTCGAAACAGACCGCCGGGGGGCGTCATGACAGGGACCGAAAGACCAACCGACCGCGACGCCTGGCTCGACAGGCGACTGGCCCACCTCCTGCCGGACGTGCCCGAGCGGTTCCGCGACCTGATCGGCTTTCTGCTGATCATCGCCGTGGTCCAGGCGGCCTTCTGGGGAATCTACGCCTCGCCGCTCTGGCCCAAGCCGTCAGAGACGAGGCTGGACCGGATCGAGTTCACGGAAACCGCCCTCGCCCGGCTGCCCAAGCCCACCACGCTGGCCGCCGCACAGGCGCGATACGAACCGGTCGAGTTGCCGCACACGGAGTGCTGCGAGCCGGCTTATCTGGCGTTGAAGCTCAGGTTCGACCTGCCCGCTGTTCCGGCCGATGGGCTCGGCCTCGCGGCCTACCAGCAGGTCGACAACTTCATCATCCAGGTCAACGGCTCGACCGTCTTCGCCCGCGGCGAGATGGCCTGGCCGGGACAGGCCTTCGAGGGGCAGCGGCCGGTCGTCGATCGCATCCCCGCGGGACTGCTCAATGTCGGCGCGAACGAGGTGACCTTCATCACGGTCCGACAGGGCCTGCCCTACACCGACCTGGTGCCCCCGATCCTGGCGCCGTGGCCCCAGGTCAGCCAGTGGGCCGAGGTCCGCCTCTGGCGATATCTCGACTATCGCCAGCTGTCCGGCTGGACCACCGCCATCATCGGGCTGTTCGCCCTGCTTCTGGCCTTCCGCGCGCCGCAGCGCCGGTTCGCCCTCTGGCTGGTCGCCTTGTGCGGCGGCTGGACCGCCTACGCCCTGTACGGCCTCGTCCTCGATCCCCCGTTCGGCGGGATCATGCGGCTGTGGCTGTTCTTCGTCGTCCACGCCCTGACCGCCGTCAGCCTCGCAGGCCTGATCGACGCCTGGAGCGAGCGCCCATGGCCCTGGTTCCAGAGAGGTCTGGTCGCGGTGTTCGTGGTCTTCTGCGCGCTCTGCGGCGTCTGGCTGACGATGCGGCCCATGCCGGAAGGCTACGACGTGCCCTCGGTTATCTGGGTCTGGCTATCGGTCGCCCTGGGCGCCGCGGCGGTCGGTCGCCTGCTCTGGCATTTCGCCACCGCGCGCGATCCGCGTCGGCTGGAAGCGGCCCTGCTGACCATCTGCGCCACCTGTATCGTCCTGGATGTGATCGGTGAACATTTCGGCCTGAATACCGGCGGCTTCCTCGTGGACTCCGCGCCGATCCTGCTGCTGGCCCTCGCCGCCGCCTTCGTCCAGCGCAACTTCACCCTGTTCCGCTCGGCAGTCAGTCTGAACACCCTGCTGTCCGACACCCTGAAGGCCCGCGAAGACGAGCTGGACATCGCCCATGCCCGCGAACGCGAACTGGTCCGCCACCAGGCCCACGACGACGAGCGCCGCCGCATCATGCGGGACATGCACGACGGCCTCGGCAGCCAGCTCATGAGCATGCTTCTGGCCGCCCGTCGCGGCGTCGCCGACAGCGATCAGGTCGCTGAAGGCCTCCAGTCCGTCATCGACGAAATGCGTCTGATGATCGACTCGATGGACTCGGTCGGCGAGTCTCTCGCCTCGGCCCTCGCCACCTTCCACGAGCGGGTTCGCCCCCGCGTCGAGGCCGCCGGCTTCGCGCTCGACTGGTCCGCCGATGTACAGGGCGCCCTGCCCGACTACCCGCCCCGGTCCCTGCTGCAGGTGTTCCGCATCCTCCAGGAGGCCGTGAACAACGCCCTCAAACACTCGGGCGGCGACCGCATCTCGATCAACATCCTCGCCCGCCCCTCCGCGCCCCTGACCCTGTCGGTCAGTGACAACGGCAACGGCGGCGCCCTGTCCGGCAAGGTCGGGCGCGGCCTGACCAATATGCGCGCTCGCGCCGGTCTGATCGGCGGCGTGATCGACATCGAGTCCACCGACCGCGGCGTCACCGTTTCCCTGACCCTGAATCCGGCCGCCGCCGAAACTGTCGCCGCAACCTGAGCCCGCCATGTCCGACGCCACCCGCTCCATCGCGATCCTCGAGGACGACCCCAACGTCGCCCGCCATTTCCGCGAAATCATCGAGACGGCCGCGGACCTGAGCCTGTGCGGCATGGCCGGATCGCTGGCCGAGGCGGGGGATCTGCTGTCCCTCACGCCCGACCTGTTCCTGACCGACATCGGCCTGCCGGACGGCAGCGGACTGACCTTCATTCCGGACATCAAGGCGCGGCTCCCCGACTGCCGCATCCTCGTGATCACCGCCTTCGGCGATCGCGACACCGTGGTGACGGCGCTGAACGCGGGGGCGGACGGTTATCTGCTGAAGGACAGCAGCACCGCCGTCATCCTCGACGGCATCCAGGCCACGCTGGACGGCGGCGCCCCGATCAGCCCGTCCGCCGCCGTCTATCTTCTGGAGCGCTTGCGCGCGCCCGAAGCGGCGCCGACCGTTCCCGGCGACGAACGCCTGACCCCGCGCGAGGTGGAACTGCTGGAGCTGTTCGCGCGCGGCCAGAGCTACAAGGCCGCTGGCCGGGCCCTGGGGATTTCCCCGCTGACCGTCGGCAACCATGTGAAGTCCATCTACAGGAAGCTTCAGGTCCACTCGCGCGGCGAGGCGGTCTACGAGGCTGTCCGGAGGCGACAGCTTTCCCTCTGACCGCCTACCGGCAGAACCGCGTGTCGGTGGCCTCGAGGTGCAGGTGGTCGTGGTGGACCGCGTTGTAGTCGGGGCTCAGGGTCGTACCGAAGATGCGGCAGGCGTCGTCGCGGATGCGGCGCAGGAAGCGCTGCTCGGCCTCATCGCCGCCGAACCAGCCGTCGCGGACGCTGATCCGTCGCCCGTCCCTCAGCCGCACGCCGGCGAAATCAAGCGCCGCCGCCCGGGCGTGGGCGCTGATGCGGGTACTGACCCCGCCGTTGTTCACATTGCGGCAGGCGTAGGCGCCCATGTGGTCGATCTGGACCACGTCCGAGCCGAGGATCTCCCGCGCCGCCGGCTCCAGCGACTGCCGACGCCAGACGCTGACCGCCAGGGCCGCGCGGCAGGTCATCTCGACGTCGCCGGGCGCCATCCGCGCCACCGTGCCCATGTCCGGCCCCAGCACGCCCCCGGCCGTCAGCCCGCAGGCCTGCGGGTCGCCCTTGTCGGGCGTCGGGCGGAAGATGACCCGCGCCGCAGTCAGCTGGGCCATGCACTGGGTGAGTTCGGCGCTCTCGCGGATCACCGCCGCCCGCGTGCCGCCGCCGATCGGCTGGTCGATCAGGGCCCCGACCAGCGGCGCCTCGGTCGGCGAATAGGGGGTCGGATAGGCGTTCGTCGGCCGCCGCTCGGGCGTCATCGGACTGCAGCTCGCCAGCAGCAGGACGGCGGTCAGGGCGAGCGGGATCAGGCGCATGGCCGGACGCTAGGGTGATTTGCGGGAACCGCCGATCACGAGAGAGGGAGGCGGACCAAGGGCAAAGAAAAAGGGCGGCCCCTGCAAGGCCGCCCTAATCCCTATTCCCTAATCCCTCAGGATCAGCTGTCCAGGAAGCTCCGCAGCTTCCGCGACCGCGACGGGTGCTTCAGCTTGCGCAGGGCCTTGGCCTCGATCTGGCGGATGCGTTCGCGCGTCACCGAGAACTGCTGGCCGACCTCTTCCAGGGTGTGGTCGGTATTCATGCCGATACCGAAGCGCATGCGCAGGACCCGCTCCTCGCGCGGCGTCAGCGACGCCAGCACGCGGGTGGTGGTCTCGCGCAGGTTCGACTGGATGGCGGCGTCGATCGGCAGGACGGCGTTCTTGTCCTCGATGAAGTCGCCCAGGTGGCTGTCTTCCTCGTCCCCGATCGGGGTCTCCAGCGAGATCGGCTCCTTGGCGATCTTCAGGACCTTGCGCACCTTCTCCAGCGGCATGGCCAGCTTTTCGGCCAGCTCTTCCGGGGTCGGCTCGCGGCCGATCTCGTGCAGCATCTGGCGGCTGGTGCGGACGATCTTGTTGATCGTCTCGATCATGTGCACCGGGATGCGGATGGTGCGCGCCTGGTCGGCGATCGAGCGGGTGATCGCCTGACGGATCCACCAGGTGGCGTAGGTCGAGAACTTGTAGCCGCGGCGGTACTCG
>NZ_DASWWG010000088.1:0-40010 GCF_036400995.1 Brevundimonas sp. | reverse complement strand
TCCAGCCGGTCTTCGGTCGCCACGGCTTCGGTCATGCAATCGCGCTTCGCCGGGCAAGGTTAAACCAACAGTCTGAACGCCACCCCGAACGCGTCGCGGCCGCCCTTCAGGACGTCATCCTGCGTCGCCCGCCCCGAAGCGCACGCAGACTCCATCGTACGCATGAACGCGCGCCAACGCGATCCGGTTTCATCCCCCCAGGGATCAAGAAATTCGAGACCGGTCAAAGGGATGCCGTCACGGACCATCCCCTTCTGCATGATCCGTCCACCGAGCATCGAGCCCTCGGCGACATAGACCCAGCCGATGGCCTCTCCATATGTCGGCAAGGCGACGGACGGTTCACGCGCGGGCGTCGGCGCGCCCAGGGCCTCCAGTCCCGCCAGAATCAGGGGCGAGCGCCGATCCGGCTCATAGCCGTCGGCCTCGAACGCCGCCCTCCAGGGCGCGACGGCGTCCTCGACGGCCCGGTGCAGGACCAGAAAGCGGCCGACCATGGCGGGACGTTCGGCCAGGTCCCGCAGGCGACGCTCGACGTCCGCCTCCGTCTCGATCGCCGTGTGGATATCGGCGGTGGCCGTCCGGAGGGACTGGAGAACAGGTGAGACTGACATTCATTATCCGTAACAGACTCTGCGACGGTGTCACCCCCTCTCGGGGCCATTGATCCGGGGCTGTAACCGTTTACGCTGGCGCGCGAAGGGTTCAGACGGCGGGCAACGCCGCGAGCCGGGTAGTTAGTTGTTGGGCAGGAAACATGGCGGACGTCCGGCTGACCGGCGTAACCAAGCGGTTCGGGACGACCGAGGTGCTGAAGGGAATCGATCTGGAGATCGCGGACGGCGAATTCGTCGTCTTCGTCGGTCCTTCGGGCTGCGGTAAATCGACCCTGCTGCGCACCATCGCCGGTCTGGAAGAAGCCACCGGCGGCGAGATCGCCATCGGCGGGCGCAAGGTCAACGACCTGTCCCCGTCCGACCGGGGCATCGCCATGGTGTTCCAGTCCTACGCCCTGTACCCGCACATGAGCGTGTACGAGAACATGGCTTTCGGCCTGAAGCTCGCCAAGGCGGACAAGACCGAGATCGACCGCCGGGTGCGCGCCGCCGCCGAAACGCTGAACATCACCGACTATCTGGAGCGCAAGCCCAAGGCCCTGTCCGGCGGCCAGCGCCAGCGCGTCGCCATCGGCCGGGCCATCGTGCGCGAGCCCGAGGTCTTCCTGTTCGACGAGCCCCTGTCCAACCTCGACGCCGCCCTGCGCGTGCGGATGCGCTACGAGTTCGCCGGGCTGCACGAGCGGCTGAAGACGACGATGATCTACGTCACCCACGACCAGGTCGAGGCGATGACGCTGGCCGACCGGATCGTGGTGCTGAACGGCGGCGTGATCGAACAGGTCGGCGCACCGATGGAGCTGTACGAGCGGCCCCGCAACCTGTTCGTCGCCGAGTTCATCGGCAGCCCGAAGATGAACCTGATCCCCGGTCAGATCGTCACCGCGACGGCCAAGGGCGCGACGGTGAAGACGGCGCAGGGCGACACCCTCAAGATCGCGGTCGACGCCGCGCGCGCGACGCCCGGCGACACCGTCACCGTCGGCATTCGTCCGGAACACCTGACGACCGGCGCCAAGACCGGGGCGATCAGGGCCGCCGTGACCTTCGCCGAGACCCTGGGCCACGCCACCTTCGCCTATGCGGCCTACGGCGACACGGCCCTGACCCTGCAGCTGCCGGGCGACGTGCGGCCGAAGACCGGAGAAGACCTGATCCTGTCCGTCCCGGCCGACCAGGCGCATCTGTTCGACGCCTCCGGCGCCGCTTTCGATCGTCTCTGAGCGGAACGCTTGTTGCGTCGCACAAGGCGGCGCCCCTAGATGGCGGCCATGCCCTCCCCGGCCACGCTGACCGTCGACCTCAACGCGCTCGCCGCGAACTTCCACACGCTCCAGGCCGTGGGCGGCGCCCCCGTGCATCCGGTCGTCAAGGCCGACAGCTACGGCCTCGGCGCCATCGCCTGCGCCTCGCGCCTGACGGCCGAGGGCGCCCGGACCTTCTTCGTCGCCCGCACCGCGGAGGGTGAGGCCCTGCGCGCGGCGCTGGGGCCCGCGCCGGTGATCCATGTGCTGGACGGCTGCCTGACCGGTCACGCGCCGCGCCTGATCGCGGCGGACCTGCGCCCGGTGCTGAACACCCCGGCGCAACTGGCCGAGTGGCGGGCCGCGAACGGCGGCGCCTGCGGGCTGCAGATCGACACCGGCATGAACCGGCTGGGCTTCCGCGTCGAGGACGCGCCCGAGCCGTTCGACGGTCTGACCCTGGTGCTCAGCCACCTCGCCTGTTCCGACGATCCGGCCGAGCCGATGAACGCCCGCCAGCGCGACGCCTTTACCATCGCCGCGCAGCGTTATCCCGGAGCGACCCGGTCGTTCGCCAACTCCGGCGGCGTCTTCCTCGGCCCCGCCTACGCCTTCGACGCCCTGCGCCCGGGCATCTGCCTGTACGGCGGCGGTCCGGAGGGGCGACCCGATCCGCGCATCAAGGCGGTCGCCACGCTGACGGCCGAGGTGCTGCAGGTGCGCGACGTGCCGGCCGGCGAGACCGTCGGCTATTCGCGCGGCTTCCACGCCGGCGGCCCGACCCGCATCGCCACCTGTGCGGCCGGCTACGCCGACGGCCTGTTGCGCAGCTACAGCCCGACGGGCGCGGTCTTCGTCGCGGGCGCGCTGCGTCCGATCGTGGGCCGGGTGTCGATGGATGTCTGCGCCGTCGACATCGGCGATCTGGACGTGTCCGTCGGCGACAGGGTCGAGCTGTACGGCCCCAACCGCCTGCTGGACGACGCCGCCGCCGCCGCGGGGACCATCAGCTATGAGCTGCTGACCTCGATCACCCCCCGGGTCCCGCGGATCTACGTCGGCTAGCGGACGTCCCGCACGACCTCGCCGCCCTTGATCACCAGCGGCACGGTCTCCAGCACCCGCACGTCCGCCAGCGGATCACCGGCCACCGCGATCAGATCGCCGTAGCGACCCACGACGATGGCGCCGATATCCCGCTCCCGCCCCAGCGCCTGGGCCGCGTTCCAGGTCGCCGAGCGGATCGCCTCGGCCGGGGTCATGCCGTACTCGACCATAACCGCGAATTGACGGGCGTTCTGGCCGTGCGGATAGATGCCGGCGTCCGAGCCGAACACCATGCGCGCTCCGGCGGCATGGGCGGCGCGGAAGGCGTCGCGCTGAACCTGCGCCACCTCGCGGTCCTTGCGCAGATTGTCCTCGGTCACGCCGAACCGGGTGCCCGTCTCCTGGGTGAAGTCGGTGTTGTAGATATCCATCGAAAGCCAGGTCCCGTGCTCGACCGCCATCCGGATGCCCTCGGCGTCGATCAGCGAGGCGTGCTCGATGGTGTCGATGCCGGCGCGGATGGCGTCCCGGATGCCCGAAGCCCCGTGGGCGTGGGCGGCCACCTTCAGCCCCCACATGTGCGCCTCGTCCGCCGCCGCCTTCAGCTCCTCATAGGTCAGTTGCTGCTGGCCGGGTTCGGTGTTGCGCGAGAAGACGCCGCCGGTCGCGCAGATCTTGATCACCTGCGCCCCGTATTTGCGCACCTCGCGGATGGCGTGACGCATCTGGTCGGGGCTGTCGGCGACGAAGTCGCTCTCCATCTCCATCGAATAGGGGAAGCCGGTGACGTCGCAATGGCCGCCGGTCGCGCCGATATAGGCGCCGGCCGGGATGACGCGCGGGCCGGGAACGAAGCCGCCGTCGATGGCCTGCATCAGGGCCACGTCGGCGAAGTCCGGTCCGCCCAGGTTCCGCACCGTGGTGAAGCCGGCGTCCAGCGTCGCCCGGGCATGGGGCGCCTGCAGGACCGTGCCGAACCCGTCCGCCCGCTCCAGCGCCGTCCAGCCCGAGACATAGGGGGTGTCGGCCAGATGGACGTGCATGTCGATCAGGCCCGGCAGCAGGGTCAGCCCCGGCAGGTCCAGCCGACGCGCGTCCGCCGGCAGACCGGCGGGCGCCGAGGTTCCGACCGAGGTGATCCGGCCGTCGGTGATGACGATGACGGGATTGTCGACGTACCGCCCGCGTTCGACGTCCACCATCCGCGCGGCGGTCACGACCAGGGTGTCCGCCCAGGCCGGCGTGACGAACACCAGCACGGCCGCGACCGCGACGATCATACGTTTCAGCATGGCAGCCTCCCCTGTCCCGGGCGGACGCTGTCACGCCCCGCCGGAACTCGCAATGCGGCCGGGCTCGAACCGATCGCAGCCCATGCGGCAAAATCGGTCGCATGACCTCCGACGCCCCCTGCCCCGCCCTCGCCGATTCCTGTAAGCCCGACGCATGGCGAAAGACGGCGCGATCCATGTTTGTCAGTCCTGCGGGGCGGTCCACGGCAAGTGGGCGGGCCAATGCAGCGCGTGCGGTCAGTGGAACTGCATCGTCGAGGAAAGCCGCGCGGCGCCGCCGGGGGCCCTGAAGCCCGCCGCCACCAGCCGCGCCCGCGGCCTGAGCTTTGAAACCCTGCAGTCCGACACCCCCGAGCCGCCGCGCATCATCACCGGCGTGGCCGAGTTCGACCGGGTCTGCGGCGGCGGCGTGGTGCCGGGCTCGGCCCTGCTGCTCTCCGGCGACCCCGGCGTGGGCAAGTCGACCCTGTTGCTGGAGGTGGCCGCCAAGGCCGCCCTCGCCGGTCGTCGCGTGGCCTACATCTCCGGCGAGGAGGCGGTGGAGCAGATTCGCTCGCGCGCCCGCCGCATGGGCTTCGAGAAGGCGCCGGTCGAGCTGGCCTCGGCCACGGCCCTGCGGGACATCCTCGGCACGCTGAAGCGCGAGACCTTCGACGTCGTCATCGTCGATTCGATCCAGACCCTCTGGTCCGACGTGCACGAGGCCGGGCCCGGCTCGGTCACCCAGGTGCGCGCCTGCGCCAGCGAGATGGTGCGGCTGGCCAAGTCGGGCGGTCCCGCCGTCATTCTGGTCGGCCACGTCACCAAGGACGGTCAGGTGGCCGGCCCCCGGGTCGTCGAGCACATGGTCGACGCGGTCCTCAGCTTCGAAGGCGAGCGCGGCTATCCCTTCCGCATCCTGCGCGCGGGCAAGAACCGTTTCGGCGCCACCGACGAGATCGGCGTGTTCGAGATGGGCGACGGCGGCCTGCGCGAGGTCAGCAATCCGTCCGCCCTGTTCCTCGGCGAGGGCAAGGACCGGGCGCCGGGCGCGGCGGTCTTCGCCGGCATCGAGGGCTCGCGCCCCGTGCTGGTCGAGATGCAGGCGCTGGTGTCCAAATCCGCCTACGGCACCCCGCGCCGCGCCGTCGTCGGCTGGGACACCGGCCGTCTCGCCATGGTGCTGGCCGTGCTGGAGGCCCGCTGCGGCATCAGCTTCGGCGACCAGGACGTCTATCTGAACGTCGCGGGCGGCCTGCGCATCAACGAGCCCGCGGCCGATCTGGCGGCGGCGGCGGCCCTGATCAGCTCGGCCATGGACATGCCCCTGCCGCAGGGCTGCGTCGTGTTCGGGGAAATCAGCCTGTCCGGCGAGATCCGCGCGGTCGGCCGCGCCGAGGCCCGGCTGCGCGAGGCCCAGAAGCTGGGCTTCGACCAGGCCCTGTCCCCGGTCCTGACCGTCAAGGACAAGGGCGTAAAGGTCACAGCGGTCAACCGACTCAGCGAAGCCGTCGAACGAATCTCGCAAAACCGCTATTGAGGCTGAACGTCCGGGTTTCGAGCGCGCATGAACGGTTTTGACGTCGTCGCCATTCTGGTTCTGATCGCCTCGGCCGCGGCCGGGGGGGTGCGCGGCGGCACGCGCGAGATCATCACCCTGATCAGCTTCGTGCTGGCGGCCTTCGTCGCCCTCGTCGCCCTGCCCCTGACCGCGCCCCTGGGCCGGGCGCTGGTCAACCCGGACTGGGCCGGGACCATCTTCGCGGCCATCCTGTCCTTCCTGCTGATCTATTTCGGCATCCGCATCTTCGGCTCCATCCTGTCGAAGCGGGCGCAGGCCCATCCACACCTCGGCGGCGTCGATCGGATCGTCGGCGTCTTCGTCGGCGCCACGCGCGGGCTGGTGCTGCTGGGCGCGATCCATCTGGTCATCGTGGCGGCCATGCCGGGCGAGCGCACGCCGGGCTGGCTGACCAATGCGGCCGTGCGTCCGCTGACCGCCGGCGCCGCGCGCGCCATCCAGATCATCCTGCCGGGGCTCGGCCGGGGCGCGGACGCCCTGTCGCCGGTCGTCTCTTCGTCCGTGAGCAAAGGGTTTTCCGACGAAGAAGCCTTGCCCTCGCCGCAAACAAACAATACTTCGCCGCCGTCCGCCCGCCGCTAGAGTTCCCCTGCTTCATCGGAGCCCCACGATGAGCCGCCTTACCCATTCCATCGCCGCCCCGGTCGTCCACCGGGAGCACCATCGAGACGCCGACGACGACCGTCCGCGTCTGGAATGCGGGGTCTGCGGCGTCTGGGGCGCGGACCAGGACGAAGCCTCCTCCATCGTCGCGTTGGGCCTGCACGCCCTGCAGCATCGCGGACAGGAAGCCTGCGGCATCGCCAGCGTGCATGAGGCCCGCTTCCACACCGAACGCCACATGGGTCTGGTCGGGGACGCCTTCGGCGGCGCCAATCTGGCCGAGCGGATGCCGGGCTCGGCGGCCGTGGGCCACACCCGCTACTCCACCGCCGGCGGCAGCTTCCTGCGCAACATCCAGCCGATGTTCGCCGATCTGGACCAGGGCGGCATCGCCATCGCCCACAACGGCAACCTGACCAACTTCAAATACCTGCACAGCCAGCTGGTCTCGGAAGGCGCGATCTTCCAGTCGACCTCCGACTCCGAGGTCATCCTCCACCTGATCGCCCGCAGCCGGAAGGCCAAGATCGTCGACCGCTTCATCGATGCGCTGGGCCGTATCGAGGGCGGCTACGCCCTGGTCTGCCAGACCCGCTCGAAGATGATCGGCGCCCGTGACCCGCTGGGCATCCGCCCGCTGGTGCTGGGCCGTCTGGGCGACGCCTGGGTGCTGGCGTCCGAGACCTGCGCGCTGGACACCATCGGCGCCACCTTCGAGCGCGACGTCGAGCACGGCGAGGTCATCGTGATCGATCACGAGGGCCTGCGCTCGATCAAGCCCTTCCCGGTCAAGGCCGCCCGGCCCTGCCTGTTCGAATACGTCTACTTCGCCCGTCCCGACAGCGTCGTGAACGGCAAGTCGGTCTATGAGGTCCGCAAGCGCATGGGCCGCGGCCTCGCGCGCGAGCACGCCGTCGAAGCCGATGTGGTCGTGCCGGTGCCGGACTCCGGCGTCCCCGCCGCCCTCGGCTATGCGCAGGAAAGCGGCATCCCCTACGAAATGGGGATCATCCGCAGCCACTATCTCGGCCGCACCTTCATCCAGCCCAGCCAGGGCGCCCGTCAGAAGGGCGTGCGCATGAAGCACAGCCCGAACCGCGAGGTTCTGGCCGGCAAGCGCGTGGTCCTGATCGACGACTCGATCGTGCGCGGCACCACCTCGGTGAAGCTGGTGCGCGCCGTCCGCGCCGCCGGCGCCACGGAGGTCCACCTGCGCTCGGCCTCGCCGCCGATCCTGTACCCCGACTTCTACGGCATCGACATGCCCGAGCGGGACCAGCTGATCGCCGCCAACAAGACGTTGGAGGAGATGCGCCAGTATCTCGAGGTCGACTCGCTCGGCTTCCTGTCGGTCGACGGCCTGTACAACGCCATGGAAGCCGGCGCCCGCGACGGCGACAATCCGCAGTTCACGGACCACTACTTCACGGGCGACTATCCGACCCGCCTGCTGGACCGTGAAATCGAGGAAGGCGGCCGCGAGGACGCGACCCGGCAACTTTCGCTGCTGGTGAGCGCTTAAGGACCTATGGTCCAGCTCGGCTATTTCACCCTCGACACCCTCGACATCGAGAAGGCCCGCGCCTTCTACGGCGCCCTGTTCGGCTGGCGGTTCGATGACGCCGCCTCCGGCCCGGCCTACGCCCATGTCGCCGACAGCGATCCGGCCTTCGGCCTGACCAAGGTCGAACGGGCGAAGGACTTCAGCCACCTGTATTTCCGCGTCGACGACGTCGACGCCCTGTGCGCCCGCGTGGTCGAACTGGGCGGCAAGGCGGCCATTCCGTCGGACAGCCCGTCGGGCCGCAGCGTCGTGGTCTCCGACGACCAGGGCGTCAGCTTCAGCCTATGGAAGCCCGCCGCCGGCTACTGAGCGTCTTCGTCCGGATGGGGCGTCCATCCGGTCCAGTCCTGCGACGTATGGAAGACCCGGTGGATCCACAGCTCCCCGTCGGGTCCGCCGAATAGCGAATAGACGATCAGGTACGGGGTCCTCAGGACGGACTTCTCGTACGTCCCCTCGCGATAGCCGGGGCGACCGATGGGACGTTTGGCCAGCGCTGCGACGGTCTCTTCCAGCCGATCCGCCAGATGATCAGCCGCGACCGCGTTCCTTTCCGCGAGGTAGCCGATGGCGGTCTCGAACTGGGCGAGCGCCGTTTCGGACCAGCGGACGACCCTCACGTCTTTGATCTGCGCCCGTCGATGGTCGCCCGGATCCGGGCCATCGCATCTTCATGCGAGACGGTCCGGCCTTCGCTGAAATCCTCGCGGGACTGCTCGATGGCCTCAAGCATTTCCATTTCGCGGTCCAGGAAGGCTTCCATGGCGCGCTCGGCCACGGCGGAGGGCGTTCTCTGCGTCCGCTCCGCGAACTGGCCGAGCTTTGACTTCAGCGCCTCGCTGACACGCAGATTGAGCGTCGCGGTCTTGGCCATCGAACCTCTCCAACGAGAACACAATGTAACACATTGACCCCTCGCCCTGCCAGACCTACGACGCCGCCATGACTTCCGATCTTCCCCTGAAAGACCGCATCGCCCTCGTCGTCGGGGCCTCGCGCGGCATCGGCTACGAAAGCGCCCTCGCCCTGGCAAAGGCCGGCGCCCACGTGATCGCCACCGCTCGCACGCAAGGCGCTCTGGAAGAACTGGACGACGCCATCTATGCGGCCACCGGCCAGCACGCGACCCTGATCCCGTTCGACCTCGTGGACGGCGGCGCCATCGATCGCATGGGCGGCGCCCTGTACGAGCGCTTCGGCAAGCTGGACATCTGGGTCAACGCCGCCGCCACCATGGGCGCCGAGGGCCTGACGCCGGTGTCCAATGCCGACCCGCGCGGCTTCGCCAAGGTCGAGAAGACCAACTTCACCGCCGTCTACCGGATGATCCGCTCGCTGGAGCCTCTGCTGAAGGCGTCGAGCGCCGCGCGCGTCATCCATCTGACCACCAGCGTCGCCACCGTCCCGCGCGCCTTCTGGGGCGCCTACGCCGCGACCAAGGCCGGCGCCGAGGCCCTGATGAAGTGCTGGGCGGACGAGATCGAGTCGATGCCCATCCGCGTCGCCATCCTCGATCCGGGCCGGATGCGCACCCAGCTGCGCGCCCAGGCCTATCCCGGCGAGAATCCGGAACAGAACATCCACCCGTCGGCCATCGGCCCGCTGGTGGTCGAACTGGCCCGCCCCGACCTGACCCCGCCGCTGACGGTCAGCTTCAAGGAGTGGAACGCCGGACCGCAAGCGTCGGCGCTGGTTTGACGCGCGCGCTGACGCGGTCAGAACTGCGGAATGATCCGCTTCACCCTAGCGACCGCAAGGTCCGCCCTCGCCTTTCCTGACGACGACGACGGCCATCGCCTCGACGTGATCGAGGCCGCGTTCAACCACGCGACCGGCTTTCGGCGCGAAAAGCTGTGGTCCACTCCGTTGGAAGAGCTACGGCTTCTGGCCGGTCCCGCAGGAGCAGTGCTCCTGAGGTGGGACGGCTATTTCACCGAGATCGTTCCCGCGAAGAGTTCTCCGGTCGCCCTGCCGGATCTGGCGCTCGCACTAGACCGGAGCGACGCCTTCACGCGGGTCTAGACGCCGCCCTACTTCTTGGCCCCGCCCTTTTGCCCGGTGCGGATGCGGCCCGAGCGGGAGACCTGGCGGGCCCCGCCGCGCGCGCCCTTCTGGACCGCGATGGAGGAGCCGGCCTTCTTGGACGAACTGGCCTTCACGCCCGAGACGATCTTGGGCTGGTGCTTGCGGGTCTTCTTCTGCTCCAGCGCCTTGCCGGGCAGTTTCGACAGCCGCTCCTCGGCCTCCTTGGCCTTCTTCACACGGCGCGGCGCGGTCTTGGCGTCGCCCTTGTAGCGTTCCGGCCCCGACTTGGCGCCGCCCTCGGCGTAGGGGTTCGCGCCGCTCGACTTGACCGTCAGGCGGATCGGCGTGCCCGGCAGGTCGAAGCTCTCGCGGATCGAGTTGACCAGATAGCGCTTGTAGTGATCCGGCATCGCCTCGGCGCGATTGGCCATCAGCACGAACGTCGGCGGACGCGCCTTGGTCTGGGCGATGTATTTCGGCTTGATGCGCTTGCCGTCGACGGCGGGCGGCGGGTGCCGCTGGGTCGCCATGGACAGCCAGGTGTTCAGGTCCTTGGTCTTCACCTTGACCGACCAGGTGTCATAGGCCTGCAGCACGGCGGGCATCAGGCGTTCGACGCCGCGGCCCGAGTGCGCCGACAGGGCCACGAACGGCGTGCCCTTCAGCTGGGGCAGCTTGTCCTCGGCCATGGTCTTCAGCTTGGCCATGCGGGACTGGGGCTCTTCCTCCAGGTCCCACTTGGACGCGACATAGATCAGCGCCCGGCCCTCGCGCTCGACCAGGTCAGCCAGCTGCAGGTCCTGGATGTCGAAGGCGTTGTCCTTGTCCATCATCAGGATGACCACCTCGGCGAAGGTGATCGCGCGGATGGTGTCGGCGACCGACAGCTTCTCCAGCTTCTCCTGAACCCGCGCCTTGCGGCGCATGCCGGCGGTGTCCACAAAGCGGATGGCGCGGCCTTCGTATTCCCAGTCGACCGAGATGGAGTCGCGGGTGATGCCCGCCTCCGGCCCGACCAGCAGGCGGTCCTCGCCCAGCAGGCGGTTCACCAGCGTCGACTTGCCCGCGTTCGGGCGGCCGATGACGGCGATGCGGATCGGCTTGTCGGCCTCCTCGACCTCCTCGATGAAGATGTCGGCCGAGGCGGCGAGGATAGCCTGATACAGATCCGCCATGCCCTCGCCGTGCTCGGCGGAGATGGCGACCGGCTCACCGAAGCCCAGGGCATGGGCCTCGCCCACGCCGCCGCCGCTCTCGCGGCTCTCGGACTTGTTGGCCAGCAGGATGATCGGCTTGTGCACCTTGCGCAGGCGATCGGCGAAGATGCGGTCCAGCGACGTCACGCCCTCGCGGGCGTCCATCATGAACATGATGACTTCGGCATCCTCGATCGCCGCCTCGGTCTGCTCGCGCATCCGGGCCTCAAGGCTTTCGTCGGTGACGTCCTCGTAGCCCGCCGTGTCGATCAGCGTCAGGTCCATGTCGCCGATGTTGCCGTCGGCGTACCGCCGGTCACGGGTCACGCCGGGGCGATCATCGACCAGCGCGAGGCGCTTGCCGACGAGGCGATTGAACAGGGTCGACTTGCCCACATTGGGGCGGCCGACGATGGCGACTTTGAGAGCCATGTCGGCCTTCTAACGCAGTTCGGGGGATTTCGTCAGCGGATGCTGATCAGATCGCCCTTGTCGGTGAGCACATAGACCGAGCCGTTGTAGGCGGCCGGAGCGATATAGGCGGCGCCGCCGAGGCGGATGCTGGCGGTCTGGGCGCCCGTCTTCGGGTCCAGCGCGACCAGTTCGCCTTCCGAATTGACCAGCAGCAGGCGGTTGGACGCCAGCAGCGGGCCCGACCATTCCGGGGTCACGGTGCGGTCGAAGAAGCCGAGGAAGCCGCCTTCCTGACGCACGCGGCCTTCGTTCAGGTTGCGGGTCCAGTAGACCTGACCGCTTTCACGGTTGATCACGGTCAGTTCGCCGTTCTTGGACACCACATAGACCACGTCACCGACCGGCAGCGGGGCGTTCACGCCCGCGATCGGCAGTTCCCACTTGGGCTGGCCCGAGCGGACGTCCATGGCCTGCAGCACGCCCGAGTGGCCGACGGCGTAGACCACGCCGCGGCTGACCACCGGACGACCGGCGATGTCGCGGATTTCCGACAGGGCGCTGGTCCGGCTGGTGCGCGACAGGACCTGGGTCCACAGCGACTGGCCCGTCGAGGCGCGCAGGGCGACCAGTTCCCCCGACGAGAACGGGGCGATGACGGTATCGGCGGTCACGGCCGGGCTGGAGGCGCGCATCACGCGGGCCGGCTCCGGAATGCCCCGGTACGACCATTCCTGCTGGCCGGTCGTGGTGTTGAAGGCGACGATCTGGTTCTCGACGTCGACCACATAGACGCGGCCGCCCGCGACGGTCGGGGCGCCGTGGATCGGCACGTCGACCGGGGTGGTCCACAGGACCGCGCCCGTGGCCTGGTCCAGCGCGGTCACGGTGCGGTAGCCCGAGGCCACGAACACCTTGCCGCCGCCCACGGCCACGCCGCCGCCGAAGCCGCCGCCGGTCGAGGAGCCGCCGATGCCGAGGAAGCCGCGACGGCCCTCGCGCTCGTCAGGCTTGATGTTGGCCTTCCAGGCGATGGAGCCGGTGGCGGCGTCCACGGCCGAGACGGTCGACTCGCCGTCCATCACGAAGACGCGGCCGCCGTCGGCCACGATCGGCGCCATGACCTGACGGGTGCGGCTGGAGCCGGCGCCGATGCCGCGACGCCAGGCGACGGTGAAGTCGGCGCCGCCGATCACGTGCTCAACGGCGTTCTCGGCCGTGCCGCCGGGCTGGGTCCAGGCGGTCGCCGCCTGCGGGCCGGGAATGAAGAAATCACGTCCCGACAGGGCCGCCGACGGCGCCAGCTGCTGCTCGAACTCGAGCACCGAAATACGCTGGCCTTCGGTCGCCGTCGCAGTCGGAGCGTCGGAACCGCCGAGGCCGAAAGGCAGGGCCTGACGCACGGTGCCGCACGAGGCGACGGTCATGGCGAGCCCGCACAGCAAGGCGACTTTGAAAGCACGGTTCATGGTGAACGTCCTGGAAGCCGGGATCAGGGTTGGGCCGGAGCGGCGGGGGCCTGCGGGGCGGCCGGAGCCGGCGTCGCCGGCGCGGCGGCCATCTGGCCGGTGATGGCGCGCAGGTTGGCGGCGCTGCCGGTCTCGATGGCGTCGAGCGCCAGCTGGGCGCGGCTGCTGACGGCTTCCGGCGTGTCCAGATCGTTCTTCAGAACGCTCAGGATGTCCTTGGCCTCGTTCGGCTGGCCGTGCTGCAGCAGCGCCATGGCCAGGGCCTCGCGGGCGAAGATGCTGAAGGGACGCTTGTCGCCGATCAGACGCTCGGCCCGGGCGCGGACCTGCTCGAGGGTTTCGATGTCGACGGCCAGCAGCAGGGCCTTGTAGGCGGCCGAGTCGGCGATGCGCGGATCGCGAGACGCCTTGGCGGCTTCATCGAGATAGGCCAGGGCCTCGGCGTCGCGGCCGGCGTTCAGGGCGATGCCCGCGCGCTGCTGCAGGGCCATGGCCTTGTAGGCGCCGTTGCCTTCCTTGGCCGCCTGGGCGAACGCCGCGTCGGCGCCGAGCGGGTTGTTCTGCGACAGCGATTCGAGACCGCGGTCATAGGACATCGACGCCTTGTCGGCCTTCGAGGTTTCCCACGACTGCCAGCCCCACCACGACAGGGCGGCGATCAGGGCGATCAGCAGAACGCCGCCGACAATCGGCAGCCAGGTGCGGGCCAGACGCTTGTAGCGCTCGGAGCGAAGCTCCTCCTCGACCTGCTCGAAGACATCAGACACGGAACAATCGCCCCCACAAAACGGCGATCAGAGCCGTTGAATTTCAATCCGGCCGGACCCTAGACCATTTTTGCTTCAGGTCGGAACGACCTGAATCCAAAAAATGGTCCAGAACCATCTGGAGCCCGTCGGGCGGCGGAACCGAAGTCCACTTCCGCCTGACGGGCTCTAGAGGGTCAACCGCGCCCCCGCAACGCAGGCTTTACTGCGTGACCGGCTTTTTCGAGAAGTAGGTCTCGACTTCGGCAGGAAAACGGCGGCTCCGGACGTCCGCGGCATAGGCCGCGACGGCCCGGTCGATCTCGCCGCGCAGGTCGGCGTAGCGACGCACGAATTTCGGCGTCCAGTCGAACATGCCCAGCATGTCGTGGACGACCAGGATCTGCCCGTCGCAGGCGGCCGAGGCCCCGATGCCGACGGTCGGCTTGTCGATCGCCTCGGTGATGTCCCGCGCCAGACCCTCGGCCACGCCCTCGATGACCACGGCGAAGGCCCCGGCGTCGGCCGTGGCTTCGGCCTCGGCGATGACGCGCAGCCGTTCTTCCTCGGTCCGCCCCTTGGCCTTGAAGGCGCCGTCGGTCAGCACCGCCTGCGGGCGCAGGCCGACGTGGCCCATCACCGGGATGCCGCGCTGGACCAGATAGGCGATGGTCTCCGCGACGGTCGGGCCGCTTTCCAGCTTCACGCCCTGGGCGCCGGTCTCCTTCATCACCCGGGCGCAGTTTTCGTAGGCCTGCTCCTTGGAGCCCTCGTAGCTGCCGAAGGGCATGTCGATCACGACCATGGCCCGTTTCGAGCCGCGCATGACAGCCTGCCCGTGCAGGATCATCATCTCGAGGGTGACGCCGACAGTGTTGGGCAGGCCGTGCACCGCCATGCCGACGCTGTCTCCGACCAGCAGCAGGTCGCAGTGGGCGTCCAGCATCTCGGCGGTGGGGGCGTCATAGGCGGTCAGGCAGACCAGCGGCTCGCCGCCCTTGCGCGCCCGGATATCCGGGGCGGCGAGACGACGAACGGTTTCCTGCTTCTGGCTGGACATGGGGAAGCTCCGGTTCAGAACGCCGCCTAGATAGGCCGCCGGAGCCTCACCGTCACGTCACACTTCCTGGGACAGGCGCATCAGTCCGATGGAGGCGACCGCGATCAGGGCCGCCGCGGCCACCCAGAACATCTGCATTCCGCCCATGGAGCCCAGGTCCAGCGACCCCATCCCGAGTTGGTCCAGCCCGCCCTGCAAGGCGGTCTGGGCGTTCAGCGACGCCGCCTGCAGCCCGTGGCCGACCACGGCCGCCGGCTCGCCGGATTCGGGAGTGAAGCGGATCGTCAGCACCTCCCGCGCCGCGACCGCGCCGCCCACGACGCCGGCCGCTCCCAGCACCGCATAGCGGATGCGCGACCCGCGCTGCAGCCGCGACTCGACGTCGGCGGTGAACAGGGCCGCGTCCGGCATGGGCGGGGTGCGGGCGAACAGCCGCTCGATGGCGGGATCGAACTCATCAGCCGACATGCTGCGTTCTCCCCAGGGTTTCAGCGGACTGGAGCCGCGCGCGGAGTTTATCGAGACCACGTTTGACATGAGACTTCACCGTGCCGAGTGGCAAATTCAGGGCCGTGGCGATCTCGGGATGGGCCATGCCCGCCCCGTGACACAGGGACACGCACAGCCGTTCCGCCTCGCTCAGGCCCCTGAGGGCTTCATCGAGGTCCATCAGCCCGCCCGGATCGGGCGCGGCGACGGTCTCTTCCGTTTCAACTTCAGCGACGTAGCGCGCCTCCTTGGCGACGCGCTTGATGTAGAGCCGGGCGGCGATGCGCTTGACCCAGGCGGCGAAGGTCCCGTCCCCCCGGAACTCCGAGCAGCGTTCGAACGCCTGTATGAAGGCGTCCTGCGCGATGTCGTCCGCCAGCGCGGGCTGGGCGCCCATCCGGCGCAGCAGGGCGCGCACGGCCGAGCCGTGGCGACGCACCAGTTCGCCGAACTCCCGACGCCCGCCCGCCGCCGCGGAGGCGGCGAGCTCGACATCGTGCCGGTCAACAAGGGCCTGGGCCATGATGGTTCCCCCGTCCCCTGCCCGCTCAGTCCTTGTTCTTGTTGAAGACGCTCAGGCCCAGGAAGGCCACGCCGACGGTCGCGGGGACAGCCGCGAAGGCGAGGAAGGCGTAGAAGACCTTCTCCTCGAAATACGACAGCGCGCCGCCGCACAGGGCCACGCCGGCGGCGACCGCCAGCAGGATCACGCCCAGACGCATGTCCCGGTTGGCCGACGGCGGCCGGTGGATCGAGGCGCTCATCGATTCGATGACGTCCGAGGGCAGCGATTGCCCCTTCTCGATCGCGGCCCGCAGGGTTTGCTGCATCTCCTTCTGGGCCTTGATCTTCTGCAGCGTCTGGAAGCCGACGATGGCGGTGACCATGATGAAGGGGGACAGCGGGATCAGCAGTTCGGCGTCCATGTCGATAACCTCTCGTATCGCGTTGAACCGGAGCCTGACGTTCCGGCCTTCTGACGACAAGAGGCGGCCATGCGGGCCTACGGATGCGCGCGGCCGCGTGAAACTTTCGTAAGGCGGATGAAACCGGTTACAAGCCTCCTCAAAAAGGGAGAGGATTCGCCATGATCGATCGTCGCGCCATTCTGGCCGGGCTCGCCGCCGCGCCCGTCGCCGCCTGCGCCGGCCTGCCCGCCGCGCGAGGCCCGCAGCCCCTGCGTCTGGCCTGCTTCAACATCTGGCACAACCAGGGCGACTGGGCCGCGCGCCGGCCCCTGCTGGTCGAGGCGCTCCGCTCCGCGAACGCCGACGTCATCGCCCTGCAGGAAGTGCTGGAAGACGCGGCCGTCGGCCTGCCGAACCAGGCGCGGACGCTGGCGGACGCCTTGGGCGGCTACGAGATGCATTTCGTCTCGACCGATCCCGAAGGCGCGCCCCGCCGCTACGGCAATGCGATTCTCAGCCGCCTTCCGGTTCTGGCGCACGATTCGAAGAAACTGGAGCCCCTGGACGACTACCGGACCGCTCTGCGGGTGCGGGTCGAACTCGGCGGCCGCGCCGTCGACATCGTCGACACCCACCTGGCCTGGCAGGCCGACGCCCAGGCCGTCCGGGCGCGCCAGATCGGCGACCTTCTGGGCTGGCTGCCGAACGATGGGACCCCGCTGATCGTCATGGGCGACTTCAACGCCGTTCAGGAAGACGCCGGGCTGAACGTCCTGACCGGCGAGCGCTTCTTCAGCGCCATGCCGCGCAACGCGGTCCCGACCACGCTGAACCCGGCCAAGGGCCACCCCAACCGGGTGATCGACCACATCTTCGTCGAGCAGGCGCATTTCGCGCCGGGCGTCTGGTCAGTGCTGGGCGACACGCCGGTGAACGGCGAATATCCGTCAGATCACTTCGGCGTGGCGGCGACCGTCACCCTGCGCTGAAGCGCGCCGGTCAGCCACAGGGCCGTCCCGGTCGCCACGGCCGTGACCGCCAGCACGAAGGCCACCGGCGGAATGATGACCGCCGCCTCGCGGGCCAGGCTCTCCAGCAACGGGTGCAGGGCCCAAAGGACGACGCCCGACACCAGCAGCCAGGGCAGCAGCGCCCCGACGGCCGCCCAGGCGTGCCGACGGGCGACCCGTTCGGCGACCCGCGCCTCGAACGCGCAATCGCGCCGGGGCGGAGCCTCGGCGGCGAACAGGGCGGCGAGTTTCTGTTCAGGCGTCATCGGATCCTCCGAGCGCTTTCAGCAGGCGCGCCCGTCCGCGCGCAACATGGGACTTCACCGTGCCGAGCGGCAAGCCCAGCGCCTCGGACGCCTCGCCGTGCGACCAGCCGTCGGCCAGGCACAGGGCCACGCAGGCGCGCACGTCTGTCGGCAGTTCCGCCATGGCGGCCTGCAAGGCCATCCTCTCCTCCGGCGACACGCCCGCCGGCAGGTCGACGGTCTCCAGCCAGCCCGCGTCCCGGGTGGCTCCGCGGCGCGAGCCCCTGATCCTGTCCTGCGCCTTGCGCCAGGCGATGCCGCACAGCCATGCCCGGACACCCGCCGGGTCCTTCAACGACCGCAGCGAACGCCAGGCGGCCACGAAGGCGTCCTGGGCCACGTCGTCCGCCTCGGCCCAGCCGCTGCCCAGGAAGCGGCGCAGGAAGGCGCGCACCGCCGCCTGGTGCCGCTCCACCAGTCGCGAGAAGGCCGCGTCCGAACCGGCGAGCGCGCGGCTCACCAGTTCGGCGTCGGTCAGTTGCCCCTGCACGCTGCGGTCTCCCCCCGGGCCGCGGCCTCACCGGTCCCGGCGGGTGGTCAGGGCGCTGATCAGCGCCCAGACCGCCACGGCGCCCATGACGAAGGCCACGATCAGGAAGGCGTCCGTGCCGCCGTCCAGATTGGTGAAATAGCTGGCCCCGAGGAAACCCAGTCCGAGGGCCGCGAACAGGCCGAACAGCGACCAGTAGTTGGTCGGCTGGCGATTGCCCGGCGACTGACCGTCCCAGCCGTCCTCGTCCAGCGGACGCTGCAGCACCTTCAGCAGCGCCTCCGGCGGCTCCTGCCCCTTGTCGGCGTAGGCCTTGAGCAGGTTGATCGCGTCCTTCTGGCGGCGATAGCCGAGGAAGCTGTTGTAGGCGCCCAGCAGCCCGAACCCGATCGGGAAGATCAGCCACCAGAATTGATAGAGGAATTGTTCCATGGTCTTCGATCCGTGGCGTGGGGGTCTTCCCCGCGCTTTCATGGGGTAGTCGGCGCCGTCCGGCCCGACGGATGCGGCGCCTGCGGATTTTTTTCCGGCCGCCCGACGCTCCCCGCGCGCGGTCTCAAGGTCAAGCTGGCCGAACGCCACCGGACGGCGTACGACTCGGCAACCCCGCCGCGATCCGCCGTCGTGCGGTTCGCGCGGCCAGACAGTTCTTCCCTCCCGGAGCCCGAAATGGTCCAGATCACCTACCGCATCGTCGAACACGACGGAGGCTGGGCCTACAAACTTGGGGAAACCTTCTCGGAAACCTTCGCGACCCACGACGCCGCCCGCGCCGCCGCCGTGGCCGCCTCGCGCGAGCAAAAGGTGTCTGACGAGGACGCTTTCATCGAGTATGAGGAAGCCGACGGGCGGTGGATCACCGAACGCGCTGACGGCCACGACCGACCGGAGACGACGGTCGAGGGCTGATTGCCGCAACCGGTTTTGATCTTTTCGGGGTAGGCGGCGCGTTCCATGGCCGCTAGTCCTGCCCCGACTACAGTGGAACCGGTTACATGCACCAATTGCGCAGTTCAGCCCCTTCCCGTCGACGACTACTCGCAGGAGGCGCCCTTATGGCTGGAATGATGATGGCTCCCCGCATCGCGGCGGCGCAGGCCCAGGAAAACCTGTCCCGCGTGGACGCCCTGATCGCCCGCATGACGATCGAGGAAAAAGCCGGCCAGTTGAACCTGATGAACGACCCGTTCCGGTGGCGCCCCGAGGGGGTGAACCCGGGCGACGCGCTCGATTCGGATCAGACCCAGACCGCCGCCGACATCCGCGCCGGTCGAATCGGCGCCCTGTTCAACGGCGTCGGCGCGGGGACCACCCGTTTCGTGCAGGACCTGGCGGTCAAGGAAAGCCGTCTGGGCATTCCGCTGCTGTTCGCCGCCGACATCGTCCACGGCCTGAAGACCACCTTCCCGGTTCCGCTGGGCGAGGCCGCCAGCTGGGACCTTGATCTGGCCGAGCGCACCGCGCGCGCGGCCGCCGTCGAGGGCGGCGCCGCGGGCGTGCACCAGACCTACGCCCCCATGGTCGACGTTGCGCGCGACCAGCGCTGGGGCCGCGTGGTCGAGGGCGCCGGCGAGGACGTGCTGCTGAACAACCTGTTCGCCGTCGCCCGCACCAAGGGCTTCCAGGGCGAGGACCTGACCCACTGGTCGTCGCTGGTGGCCACGCCCAAGCATTTCGCCGCCTACGGCGCCGCCGAGGCGGGCATGGACTACAACTCGACCGACATGAGCGAGTTGATGCTGCGGTCGGTCTATCTGCCGCCATTCAAGGCCGCCTTCGACGCGGGCGCCCTGTCGGTGATGAGCGCCTTCAACGACCTGAACGGCGTGCCGACCAGCGGCAACAAATGGCTGCTGACCGACGTCCTGCACGGCGAGTGGCAGTTCGCCGGCTTCGTGGTGTCGGACTACACCTCCGAACAGGAACTGGTCGCCCACGGCTATGCCGCCGACGGCCGTGACGCCGCCCGCCTGGCCCTGATGGCCGGTGTCGACATGTCGATGAAGAGCGGCCTCTACATCAAGCACATCCCTGAACTCGTGCAGTCGGGCGACGTGCCGCTCGAGCGCGTCGACCAGGCCGTGCGCCGGGTGCTGATGACCAAGGCCGCCCTCGGCCTGTTCGACAATCCCTACCGCGGCTCGGACGTGCGCACCGAGCGCCGCGTCACCGGCAGCCGCGAGCATCTGGACCTGGCCCGCGAGGCCGGCCGCAAGTCGATCGTCCTGCTGAAGAACGAGGGCGACGTCCTGCCCCTGCCCAAGACCGGCAAGCGGATCGCCCTGATCGGTCCGTTCGGCGCCGACAAGGCCGACGTCTTCGGCCCCTGGTCGGTGTTCAAGGACACGGCGCTGGCCGTCTCGCTGGAAGACGGCCTGCGCGCGGCCATGGGCGAGGACGCCCACCTGACCGTGGTCAAGGGTTCGGACGTCGAGGCCCCCATCGCGGGCGGCGTCGAGGCCGCTGTCCTGGCCGCCGGCGAGGCGGACGTGGTCCTGCTGGCCGTCGGCGAATCCAGCGAGATGTCGGCGGAATCCAAGTCCCGCACCGAGATCACCATCCCGGCCCCGCAACTGGCGCTGGCCGAGGCTGTCGCCGCCACCGGCAAGCCGGTCGTGGTCCTGCTGCGCAACGGTCGCGGCATGGAGCTGTCGGGCGCCGTCAACGACGCGGCCGCCATTCTGGTCACCTGGTTCCTCGGCTCGGAAAGCGGCAACGCCATCGCCGACGTCCTGTTCGGCGACCACGCCCCGACCGGCCGCCTGCCGGTCAGCTTCCCGTATCGCTCGGGCCAGTCGCCGTACTATTACGCGCACAAATCGACCGGTCGCCCCTCGCAGCCGACGGATCGCGAGTTCACCTCGAAATTCCGCGGCGTGCCGCACGCGGCCCTCTATCCGTTCGGGCACGGCCTGACCTATGCGCCGATCCGCTATTCGGCGACCACGGTCTCGGCCGCGACGATGACCGCGGCGGACGAGCTGACGGTGTCGGTCAGCCTGACCAACGGCGGCGAGCGCGACGCCTCGGAAGTGGTGCAGCTCTACATCCGCGACCGCGCCGCCTCGGTCACCCAGCCGGTGCGCCTGATGAAGGCCTTCAAGCGGGTCGAGGTCCCGGCGGGCCAGACCGTCGAGGCGACCCTGCCGCTCAAGCATGAGGACCTGCTGTTCCTCGGCCGCGACCTGCGGCCGACGGTCGAGCCGGGCCTGTTCGACGTCTGGCTGGCCCCGGACGCCCAGTCGGGCGAACCGGCCCAGTTCACCCTGACCTGATCAGCCGAAGACGGCCGCATAGATCTCGGGTTTGAAGCCCACGGTCGTGCGGCCGTCGACGTCCAGCACCGGACGTTTGATCATCGACGGATTGGCCAGCATCAGGCCGATCGCCTTGTCCGCCGTCAGGTCCGCCTTGTCCTCGGGCGGCAGAGCCCTGAACGTCGTGCCCGCGCGGTTCAGCACGATTTCCCAGCCGTGCGTCGCCACCCAGCCTTCCAGCGTCGCCCGATCGATCCCGGCCTTCTTGTAGTCGTGGAAGGCGTAAGCCTGCCCGTTCTGCTCCAGCCAGACGCGGGCCTTCTTGACCGTGTCGCAGTTGGGAATGCCGTAGAGGGTGATGGTCATCGGGGGCCTCGTGTTGATCGGCGCCCGATCTGCCGCAGCCGCTTTGGTTGGGCAAGGAACCCCTCGCCCTCGACTTCATTTAACCAATGGGTTTAATATAGCGACACATCCACGAGGAAGACCGCCATGACCGCCCCGCGTCAGAAGATCATTCCCTGCCTCTGGTTCGACAAACAGGCCGAGGAGGCCGCCCGCTTCTACGTCTCCCTGCTGCCGGACTCGCGGATCGACGAGGTCCAGACCGCGCCCGGCAACTATCCCAGCGGCAAGGCCGGCGACGTCCTGCTGGTCGAGTTCACCCTCGCGGGCCAGCGCTACACTGCCCTGAACGGCGGCCCCTATTTCAACTTCAATGAAGCGATCTCGCTGCAGATCGAATGCGAGGACCAGGCCGAGGTCGACCGGCTCTGGGCCGCCCTGTCGGCGGTCCCCGAGTCCGAGCAGTGCGGCTGGGTGAAGGACCGCTACGGCCTGTCCTGGCAGATCACCCCGCGCATCCTGACCGAACTGATGGCGGACGGCGCCCCGGACGTGAAGGTCCGCGTCTTCAACGCCATGATGCAGATGAAGAAGCTCGACGTCGCCGCCATCGAGGCGGCCGCCAGGGGCTAGACCAGCGGCCAGCGCCCGAGCGTGTGATAGGTCGAGCGCCCCACCTCGCTGTGGATCAGCTCGACCTCGGCCGCCCGCCACGAGATCGGCGCCACCGCCCGCTCCGGCAGCCGGGCGTCGCCGTACATCAGGGTGACGTGCGGGTTGAACTGCGGGTTCGACAGCGTCTTCTTCAGGCGGCGGTGGATCGCGTCCCACAGCGTGCGGCGGTAGGCCTTCAGCGCCTCCAGTCCGTCCTCGCCCAGCAGGACGTGCGGATGTTTCCCCGGCGCGCCGCCGAAGCTGCCGACCCGGTCAAAGGACACCACGAAGGACGGCTGCTCCATCGCCGCGATCACCGCCGACACCTCGGCCGCGACATCGGCGCGGATGCTGCCCGCATAGTCCCCGACGTGGATCAGGGTGACGTGCAGCCGGTCGGTGCGGACCTCGCCTCCGGTCAGGCCGTACAGCTCCCTCGAGCGCCGCCGCACCTCCGCGGCCTGCTCGCCCTGGGCGGCGGGCAGCATCAGGCCGACGAACAGCCGTTCGATCGTCTGCGCCTCGCTGAAGTCGAACAGCCCCTGCATCGTTTCCTACCGGCCCGTTCCGGGCTCGCTGAACAGCGCGCGGGCGTCGATCTCGGCGGACACCAGATCCGCCAGCACCGCCTCGTCCGCGAGGGACGGATGCCAGTCACAGCCCTGCAGGTCCAGCCCCGTGAACGGCACGACGGTGACCAGCCCCGGCGTCACCCGGTTCACCGCCCCGGCCACCTGCCGGACGTCCTCAAGGAAGGCGTCGCCGCCCATCAGGATGAATTTCGCCTGCGGCTGCCGTCCCGTCAGTTCGGCGAGGAAGGCCACATACCGCTCGCGATAGGCCGCGCGCAGCGTCGCCTCGTCGGCCCAGCGCTCGTCCGCGCCCAGCGGGGTCGAGAAGTCATTGGTGCCCAGGTTCACGACGATGACCTGCGGCCGCCAGTCCCCGGGCTCGCCGTCCAGCGCCTCCGCCGCATCCGGCTTCAGCCGCGCATAGAGCGCCGGCAGGCTCAGTTCCCGCGAACCGCCGGCGTAGTTCCGCACGATGCCGAACCCCGAATAGGCGTTGATCCGGTAGTCGGCGTCGAACCGCCGGGCCACGCGCGGGCCGAAGGCGTTCTGGGTGTCCGTCGTCGCCGCGATCTCGTCCGGCGTGCAGGTCCGCGCCCTCGAGGTGTTGCCGTAGCCGACGGTGTAGGAATCGCCGATGAACTCGATCTGCCGCCCCTTGGCTGCGGCGGGCAGGGCATGGCCGTCGCCCAGCACGTCGAAGCCGATGAAGCGCCCGCCGCCGGTCTGGCTCTCGCCCTGCTTCTCCAGCCGGATCACGTGATCGCCCGGCGCCATGCCGGTCAGGGTCAGGTCCACCGTCCCCGCCCGCCGGAACACCGCCCTCTCCTGCCCGTCCAGCAGCAGCCGCATGCCGCCCGCCGGCGCCTCGAACCGCACGCGGACCCGGTCGCCGTGGAAGCGGCCCTCGAAATAGACGCCCGGCCAGCCGAAGCCCAGGGCGCCGTCCGCCTCCCGGATGACCCGGCCGCCGACATGCACGGGCAGCGGTTCGTCGGCGCGCGCGGACGACGCCGCCGCGGCCAGGGCCAGGGCCCCGGCGGTCATCAGGTTTTTCAGCATCAGGTCAGGCCGCGATGTCTCTGGGTTGAAGCGCCTCGGCCACCGCGCGGATCAGGGCCTCGGCCGCGACCGGCTTGGACACGGCGCCGCAGAATCCCTCCGCCTTCAGCTCGGCTTCCAGACCTTCCCCCGCATCGGCGGTGTAGGCAAGGATCGGCGTCAGACGGTTGGGCCCGCCGCCCGCGCGGATCATCTTCAGGGCCTCGCGCCCGCCCAGTCCGGGCATGCGCATGTCCATCAGGATCACGTCGTACAGGGTCTCGTCCGCCCGCTCGACCGCCGACAGGCCGTCGACGGCCTCGTCGACATCGACCCCCATCCCGCCGAGGAAGGCCCGGGCCAGTTCGCGGTTGGCCGGATGATCATCCGCGACCAGCACCCTCAGCCCGCCGACCTCGATCGCGGCCATGGGCGTCGCCGCCGGCGCCGCCTCGTCCTCGGCGCGGGCCGCCGGAATCTCGAACCAGAAGACGCTGCCCTCGCCCTCCACGCTGTCGGCGCCGATCTCGCCGCCCATCGCCTCGACCAGGCCCTTGCAGATCGCCAGTCCCAGGCCGGTGCCGCCGACCGACTTGTTCTGTTCGCCGTCGATCTGGGAGAAGCGCCGGAACAGCCGGTTCAGCTTGTCCTCCGGGATGCCGCCGCCGGTGTCGTGCACCGCGACACGCAGCCGTTCTTCCCCGGCGGACCAGCGCACCTCCAGCCGCACGCCGCCGTGAGCGGTGAACTTCACGGCGTTGCTGACCAGGTTCAGCATGATCTGGCGCAGCCTGTCCGGATCGGCCACCAGCGGCGGCAGGTCCGCGTCGGCGTCCAGCGTCAGGGCCAGGTCGCGCGCGCCCGCCTGCGGGGTGAACAGCTCCAGCGTCGCGGAGGCCAGCGCCTCCACATCCATCGGCTGGGGCCGGATCGCCACCTGCCCGGCCTCCAGCTTGGAGAAGTCCAGGATGTCGTTGACGGTGCACAGCAGGGCGCGCCCGGCGTTGTCGACCCGGCCGATGTAATCGCGCGCCGCGTCGGGAAGAGCCTGCTCCAGCGCCAGCCCTGTGAAGCCGATGATGCTGGTCAGCGGGGTGCGCAGCTCATGGCTCATATTGGCCAGGAAGTCCGCCTTCACGCTCGCCGCCGCCTCGGCCTCGGCCCGGGCCTGCTCCAGCTGGACCTCCAGCAATTTTCGCCGGGTGATGTCGCGGATCACAACGACGGTCTCGACCGGCTTGCCGCTGTCGTCGCGGATCAGCCGCATCCGGGTCTCGCCCCAGACGATCCGGCCGTCCCGGTGCAGCAACCGATGCTCCAGCGTCGCCGAGCCGCGCCCCTGTCCCATGTCCGAGAAGGTGCGGGCCAGTTCGGCGCGGTCGTCCGGATGGACGAACGAGGCCGCCGACCGCCCGGCCATCTCGACCGGCGTCCAGCCCAGCAGCCGCTCGATGGCGGGCGAGATATAGTTCGACGACCCGTCCAGCTGGACCCGCGCGATCACATCGGCGGCGTTGTCGGCCAGCAGCTTGTAGCGGGTCCGGCTGCGTTCGATCACCGCCATGGCCTCGCGCTGGTCGGTGATGTCCTGGAACACGCCGAAGACCGCCGGCGACTGACCGTCCAGCCCGGGCTCGGCCGCGCCCCGCGCGATCACCCGTCGACGGACCCCGTCGGCTCGGTCGATGCAGAGCTCCAGCGAGAACGGCCCCTCCCCCGCCACCGTCCGCGCCCAGTGGTCGGCCAATTCCTCGCGATCCTTCTCGGGATAGAAGGCCATCGCATTGTCGAAGGTCGGCACATGGGTGTCGGGCGACAGGCCGTGGATCGTATAGACCTGATCCGACCAGGCGACCCGGGTATCGACCAGATCCACCCGCCAGTGGCCGACGCCCGCCAGGCTCTCGACCATCGACAGCATGTGGGCGTTCTCGTTGCGCAGGCGCTCGGCGCGGGCCCGCTCCATCTCGGCCACCACCAGCCGGGCCAGATCACGCAGGCGATCCAGCGCCGCATCGTCCGGCCGCGCGCGAGGCTCGGTGTCGATCACGCACAATGTGCCCAGCGCCGCACCGTCCGACGCCGTCAGCAGCGCGCCCGCGTAGAAGCGGACGTTCATCTCGCCGGTCACGTTCGGATTGTCCCGGAAGCGCGAATCCCGCGTGGCGTCCTCGACCACCATCACGTCATGCGGCGGCAGGTCCAGCGCGTGGGTGCAGAACGAATCCTCCCGCGTGGTCGAACAGCCGTCCACGCCGACGCTGGCCTTGAACCACTGGACCTCGTCCTCGATCAGGGTGACCAGGGCGATCGGGCAGTCGAACAGATGGGCGGCGACCCGCACCGCGCCCTCGATCGCGGCGGAAGGCGCGCCGCCGATGGCTCTCAGGGAGCGAAGGGAAACAAGACGTTCAACTTCATCCATGGGACCACTCTCAAGCGCCCGGGCACCCTAGCGCCATCAGTCCTGATGTTTGGTTAGCGCGCGGCCGTCACCGCCCGGACGGCGGCGGGGCCGCGGCGGGGGCCACCAGGGGCGCTTCAGCGGTCAGTTCGACCGTCGGCTCCACCCACGCCTCCCCCGCCAGTGCGCGGGCCCGGCCCAGCTCGAACACCCGGACCATCGAGTCGTGATCGAAATTGACCGCCGACGCCTCGGTGTCGGGCGGGATCGAGGCCACCCGGAAGGTCACCCCGTTCCGGTTCGCGAAGGCGGCGTTGGCGGCCAGATGCGTTCGGGTCGTGGCCTTGCTCATGCTCTCGTAGGTGCGGGTCAGGATCGCCGGCAGGCTTCCGCGCACCACGCCCGTCGTGCGCCCGGTCTGGCCGTTGACCAGCACATACAGCGACACCCGTTCGGCGCCCGGGGTTCGGGCCGATGACGCCAGCACGGTCTCCGGCACCGCCAGGAACGGCATGTTGACCCCGCCGTCGACGTGCATCTCCTGCACGATCTGGCCGTCCTGCAGGGCCGAGATCATCACCGGCGGGAACACGCCCGGAATGCTCGCCGACGCGATCAGCACCTCGCGGAACAGCAGCAGGGCCTGCGCGTCGCCCTGGGTCGCCAGCTGCCCCATGTCCCAGACCACGGCCTCCTGGGTGTCCAGATTGGTGGTCACGACCAGAAGCCGCCGTCCCTTGGCGTGCTCGACCGCGATCCGGCGCAGCAGCTCGGGCGTCACGTTCTGGTCCACCAGCCGTCTGAGCGGCGCAGCGCTGAACAGGCTCGGCCCGACCAGTCCGGCGAGCGCCCGCGGGCTCAGCAGCCCGTCGGCGCCGCCGTTGGTGTAGGCCGCGCGCAGCTCGTCGTCCCACTCGGGACCGAGGAAGGCGAAGGGCGCCGTCAGGGCTCCGGTGCTGATGCCGGTGACGATATCGAACTGCGGCCGGGTCCCGGCCTCGGTCCAGCCGACCAGCACGCCGGCGCCGAACGCGCCGTTGGCCCCGCCGCCCGACAGGGCCAGGATCGCGCCGGTGGCGTCCGGCGCGGCCAGCCGACGGGTGAACAGTTCGATGACCTCGTTCATCCGCACCTGATCGCCGGGACGGATGCGGGGGTCCTGGGTCGGGGACACCGGCGCATCCAGCTGGCGCACCGGCAGGGGCTCCAGCCGGGCCAGGGTGCCGCAGGCGGACAGACCGGCGGCGAGCGCCAGCGCGATCCCCGCCCTCAGCACACCCGCGCGCCACGCGCTTCCCACCCGTCCGCCGTTCATGCCGTTGCTCCAGACGCCCGGCGCGACGCCGGTCCCGACGGGGAAAAGCCTCAACAGCGCAGGTTGTTTCGTCCGGGCGGCGCGAAAGACCGACTTTCAGTCCCGGGGCGCGCGATCCGGCAGGTTGCTCCACACGGAAACCCCGCCGACCACGATCATGAACACAGCGAACAGACCGACGATGGCGGCGACGACGGGAACGGCGGCTTCAGGCATGACAGGCTCCTTGTGTGGCCCGTCCTGTGCGCCCGCGGCGCGCCCTGCGCCTTGATCCGGATCAAACGGCGACGGCCGTCAGTTGACGGGCGCCTCGGGCCTGAAATCGACCGCGAAGGCGACGAGACCTCTCGGGAGATCAAACTCGCCCGCCTCAGCCTTACGAAGCGCCTCCCGGCCAAGTCCCCAACCGACCGGCGTTTCATGCCAGAGCGAGCAATCCGAGACCCGTCGCTCTCCATGACTTCGGCACCGAATGAGCGCCGTACCCCTGTCTATGCCGTGACGAGCCGCTTCCGGCGGCGTCGTTCCCCCTCTCATCGTGGGGAGCGCCGTGTCCGCCACCTCATTCCCTTGCTGGGTCAGGCACTGAACACATTTCGGCTCTCCGAATGAGACAACCGGATCATGCCCCTCCGAAGTGATCGTCACCGGAATGCTCACATACGAGGAGACCGAGGACCCGTCCCATGTCTGAGGAGCCATTCGGCCTTTCGGAGACCAACGGAAACGGTCGCGAAACGCGCCGTCGTCGCCGGCCAGCGCAAGCCGCCTCACAACGGAGACCCGGCACGCCCCTGGGAAACCGTCGGCGGACAGGTTGCACTCCACGTCGAAGTCCGCGTCCGTCACTCCGTAATGACGCGCCACCGTCACCGCGTCGCTAACAGACGGAGCGAGCCAACTGGGCATGGTGATCACGGGCGGCCGCGTCAGGGCCGGAGCAGCCGGGTGTGAGCCGCTCGCGATCAGGGTCGCGCAGACCACCCAAAGCCCTGTCAGCCCCCAACGCATGACCGTCCCCTTCGAATATGGATCACACCGCGCCCGAAGTCGGTAATGCCGCCCGGCCTATCCGATCCAGCTCAGCCAGCCGATGATCAGCGGCGCCGACAGGATTGTCGAGACCAGCACGACGCGCGAGGTCAGCGCCGCCTCCCGCCCGTACATCTGGGCCAGCATGAAGGCGCCCGTGCCCGTCGGCAGCAGGGCCAGCAGCACCGCCCCGTGCATCAGCTCCGGCGGCAGGCGGAAGACGAACACCGCCAACGCCCAGGTCAGCAGCGGCTGGGCCAGCAGCTTCAGCCCGGTCAGCAGGGCGATGTCCCCCGCCGACGGCTTCGCCGCCTCGCTCTTCTCGGCCAGGAACAGCCCGAGCGTCACCAGCGCGCACGGCGCCGCCGCCCCGCCCAGCAGGTCCAGGAAGACATGCAGCGGCTTCGGCTCGCCCCATCCGGCCACGAGAAACACCGCGCCCAGCGCCGGGGCGACGACCAGCGGGTTCCGGGCCAGCGACAGCCCCACCTTGCCCGCCACCCGCAGCGGATCGCCGCCGCCGTCCTGCAGGCTGACCTCGATCAGGACGATGGCCACGGCGAACAGCACGCAGACGGTGATCAGGGTGGCGATCAGGGTCGGCGCCAGCATCCCCGTCCCCATGGCGGCCAGCGCCAGCGGGAAGCCCAGGAAGCCGGTGTTGGCGTAGGCGGCGTTCAGCCCGTCGACCGAGGCGTCGGCCAGCGGCCGTCCGCGCGACCGCCGCCACAGCACCGTCGCCCCGAAGACGATCGCCGCTCCCAGACCGAAGGCGCCGATGAAGTCGGGCCGCCAGATCTCCGTCCATTCCGCCCCGGCGACGATGTCGAACAGCAGGGCCGGCAGGGCCAGGTTGACCACGAAGCGGTTCAACTCCCGCGTCGCGCCGCCGCCGAGCGCGCCCGCCCGGCGCGCGACGAACCCGGCCAGGATCAGGGCGAAGATGGGCAGGACGATCAGGGCGACGGACATCAGGCGGGCGTCGCCCCGGCGGCGTCCAGATTGGCGGACTGCAGATAGGCGTGACAGGCCCGCGGCAGCTCCCGGCGAAGGCGCGCAAGGCTCTGCTCGGACGGATCAGCCTCCATCACCACCCTGACCGACCCGCCCAGCAGCGCGGTCAGCATGAAGGCGGTCGAGGCGCGGTCCGCGAACCGCGCGTCGGGCGCGCTGGCCAGCAGGGCGTCGAACATCTCCGTCATCAGGCCGGCCGCCCGCTCCATGTGGGCCGACAGGTCGAACTCGCCGGAGACGCCGTAGATCGCCCGCGAGGACACGATATCCGCCATCTTGGCGTCCAGCCAGGCCGTCGCGAGCCCCTCGGCAATGGTCTTCAGGTCCCGACCCATCAGCCGCGCGGACGCCGCGCAGATCGCCTCCTCCATCAGGGCGAACTGCTTCTCGACGATGCCGAACAGCAGGGCCTGCTTGTGCGGGAAGTACTGGTACATCGTCCCGACCGAGACCCCCGCCCGCTCGGCAACGCGCGTGGTCGTGAGCCGACCGACGCCCTCGGCCAGCAAAACCTGAATGGTCGCCTGCCGGATCGCCTCGATGGTGGCCGCCGACCGGGCCTGTCGTGGCGTTTTGCGGGGCTGCAGCAGCGCGGGCTCGGGCCGGTTCAAATGCGAATTCCGAAACTGAAGGATGCTTCATATTTTGAAGCCTCACTTCGCCCCCCGCAAGGAGTTTCCCATGCCTTCCGTTCTCATCAGCGGCTGTTCGACCGGCTTCGGCCGCGAGACCGCGCTGTATTTCCTCGACAAGGGCTGGGCCGTCGTCGCCACCATGCGCGATCCGGCCGCCGCCGACCTGCCCGCCTCGGAGCGCCTGCGCGTGCTGCCGCTGGACGTCACCGATCCGGACAGCATCGCCGCCACGGTCGCCGCCGCCGGTCGCGTGGACGTTCTGGTCAACAACGCCGGCATCGGCTGGCTGAACGCCATCGAGGGTACGCCGATGGAAACCGCCCGGCGCGTCTTCGACACCAATCTGTTCGGCGTCATCGCCATGATGCAGGCGGTGCTTCCGGGCATGCGCGAGCGTCGTTCGGGCGTCGTCGTCAACATCGGCTCCAGCTCGACCTACAAGCCGCTGCCCCTGCTGTCGGTCTATCGCGC
This sequence comes from Brevundimonas sp., assembly GCF_036400995.1. Classification (GTDB taxonomy): domain Bacteria; phylum Pseudomonadota; class Alphaproteobacteria; order Caulobacterales; family Caulobacteraceae; genus Brevundimonas. The sequence continues at coordinate 9,236 of NZ_DASWWG010000088.1, read as the reverse complement.
CTCCAAGGCCGCGCTGAACGCCCTGACCGAGTCCGCCGATCTCGAGCTGGGCGAATTCGGCGTCCGCGCCCGCGTCGTCCTGCCCGGCATGGCGCCGTCGACCGCCTTCGCCGACAGCGCGCGCGGCAAGGTCATGGATACGGGCGGCTTCCCCGAGCCCTACGCCGACTTCACCGGGCGGACCATGGCCGCGATGATGGCGGCCGCCGACGGTCCGGTGACCACGGCCCGCGACGTGGCCGAAGCCGTGTATCGCGCCGCGACCGATCCGGATTGTCCGATGATGCTCCCCGCCGGCGCCGACGCCGTCGCCTGGGCGGCCGACGCGTAACCCGGGCTCAGTCCGGGGCGATCACTCCCACTCGATCGTCCCGGGCGGCTTGGAGGTGACGTCGTAGACGACGCGGTTCACGCCGCGGACCTCGTTGATGATGCGCGTGGCCGTCTTGCCCAGCACATCCCACGGGAACTGGTAGAAGTCCGCCGTCATGCCGTCGGTCGAGCTGACGGCGCGCAGGGCCAGCACCTTCTCATAGGTGCGGGCGTCGCCCATCACGCCGACGGTCTTGACCGGCAGCAGCACGGCGAAGGCCTGCCAGATGTCGTCGTACAGTCCCGCTTTCCTTATTTCTTCCAGATAGATGGCATCGGCATCCTGAAGCGTCGCGACAGCTTCCGGCGTGATCTCGCCGGGGATGCGGATGGCCAGGCCCGGCCCGGGGAACGGGTGACGGCCGACGAAGGCCTCGCTCAGGCCCAGCTCACGGCCCAGCGCCCGGACCTCGTCCTTGAACAGCTCGCGCAGAGGCTCGACCAGCTTCAGCTTCATATAGTCCGGCAGCCCACCGACGTTGTGGTGGCTCTTGATGACGTGGGCCTTGCCGCTGGACGAGGAGACGCTCTCGATCACGTCCGGGTACAGCGTCCCCTGCGCCAGGAATTCGGCGCCCTCGATCTTGGCGGACTCGCGGTCGAAGATCTCGATGAACACCCGGCCGATGGTCTTGCGCTTGGTTTCCGGGTCCGACTGACCGGCCAGCTCGCCGAGGAATTCCTTCGACGCATCAACGTGGATCAGCGGGATGTTGTAGTGCTCGCGGAAGAGCGTGGTGACCTGTTTCGCCTCGTCCTTGCGCAGCAGGCCGGTGTCCACGAACACGCAGGTCAGCTGGTCGCCGATGGCCTCGTGGATCAGCACCGCCGCCACCGACGAGTCCACGCCGCCCGACAGGCCGCAGATCACCTTGGCGTCGCCGACCTGTTCGCGGATCTGGGCGATCTTCTCGTCGCGATAGGCCGCCATGGTCCAGTCGCCCTTCAGCCCGGCGATGCCGTGGGTGAAGTTCTTCAGCATCTCGTGGCCGCGCGGCGTGTGCATGACTTCCGGATGGAATTGAACGCCGTAGAAGCGTCTCTTCTCATCCGCGATCACCGCGTACGGAGAGCCCGAAGACGAGGCGACGACGTCGAAGCCTTCCGGGATGGCGACGATCTTGTCGCCGTGGCTCATCCAGACTTCCTCGTCCTCGCCGACCGGCGCCAGGCCCGCCAGCAGGGGCGAGGTCTTCTCGACGGTGATGGCCGCGCGCCCGAACTCGCGGGTGTGGCCGCCCTCGACCTTGCCGCCCAGCTGTTCGCACATGGTCATCTCGCCGTAGCAGATGCCCAGCACCGGCACGCCCGCCTCGAACACCGCCTGCGGGGCGCGAGGGCTGCCTTCCTCGTGCACGCTCTCCGGCCCGCCCGACAGGATGATCGCCGCCGGGTTCATCGCCGCCATCGCCGCCTCGGCCTTGGCGTAGGGATGGATCTCGCAATAGACGCTGGCCTCGCGCAGGCGCCGCGCGATCAGCTGGGTCACCTGACTGCCGAAGTCGACGATGAGGACTTTCTGGTGGGCGGGCTGGGTCATGCGAGCGATTCCGGGGAGGGCGTGGAATGGGCGGGGTCTTGGCCGTCTGACACGGCGAATTCAAGGGCGGCGAGGCCGTCGGCCTCCAGCACGGCGATCAGGCGATCCAGCGCCGCCGCCAGGTTCTCGTCGACGTGGTGCAGGGTGGACGTCCAGTCCTCCAGCGCCTTCAGTTCGGCGCGCCCGTCCGACACCCCGCGCAGGGCCACCAGAGGCAGGCCGAAGGTCTGGCAGGCCCGCAGCAGGGCGAAGGTCTCCATGTCCACCATGTCGGCGTCGATGGCCTCATAGGCCTTCCCGGACACGACATTGCCGCCCGTCGACAGGGTGGCCGTCGGCACGCCCGGGATCGGGCATGGCAGCGCCATCACCGCGGGCAGGTCCAGCAGGGGCGTCTTGCCCTTCTCGAAGCCCAGGGCGCTGGCGTCCATGTCGCGGTAGCCGACCGATGAGGCCTGATAGACCGCCGCGTGCTCCAGGATCGGCGAGCCGCACGACCCCAGCGACAGCACCAGATCGGGCTGCTCTCCCCTCGCCTCCAGCCGCGCCAGTTCGGCGGTCAGGGCGACCGCGCCCTCGACCGGACCGATGCCGGTCATCAGCGGCCGGATGCGCGCCTGCAGATGGGCGCCGTACTCCGCCGGGGCCGCCATGACGCAGAGGACCGAGACGTCGCCGTATCGTTCCATGCGCCAGGCGCCGCTCACGAAGCGCGCTCGTACAGGGCGACGAAGAAGCCGTCGGTGTTGGTCGATGCGGGCGACAGGCGCAGGCGATGCCCGTCCGCCTTCGCCGCCAGCATCGCCGCGCCCTCGCTGTTCAGCGCCGCGTCCGACAGGGCCGAGGCCACCGACACCGGCGTGAACTCCGGATGCGCCGCCTCGAAGGCCGCGACCGAGGCCTCGTTCTCGCGGCTCAGCATCGAGCAGGTCACATAGACCAGACGCCCGCCCGGCTTCACCAGCTGGGAGGCCTGCGACAGGATGCGGACCTGCAGGGCGTGCAGCCGCTCGACCTCTTCCGGGGTCAGCCGCCAGGCGTCCTCCGGGCGACGCCGCCAGGTGCCCGAACCGCTGCACGGGGCGTCGACGAAGACGATGTCGACCTGACCGTTCAGGTCCTCGATCCCGCCGCCGTTCTGGCCCAGCAGGCAGAGGTCCGCCGCCACGCCCGCGCGGGTCAGGCGGGGCCGGATGTTGTCCAGCCGCTTCTGCACCACGTCGCAGGCCACCAGGGTGCCCTGCGCCTGCATCGCCTGGGCCAGCGCCAGGGTCTTGCCGCCCCCGCCCGCGCAATAATCGACCACCGTCAGGCCCGGTTGGGCCCCGGCCAGCCACGAGACGATCTGGCTGCCCTCGTCCTGGATCTCGATATGCCCGGCCTTGAAGGCCTCCAGCGCCTGCACATTGGGCGGCGGCTCGCTGGCCAGGCGCAGGCCGAAGGTGGAGTAAGGCGTCGGCTCGGGCGACAGGCCCGCCTCGCGCAGCTCGCCCTCGACCTCATGGACGGTCGCCAGCAGGCCGTTGACCCGCAGGTCGATCGGCGCGCGCGGCGCCATCAGCTCACGCGCCTCCTCGGCCCAGCGGTCGGCGTAGGTGGCCTTGAAGTCCTCCACGGCGAACTCGGGCAGGCCCGAGGCCACCCAGCCCGGCAGCTCGCCTTCGCCGGCGGCGGTCAGGCGGGAGCGCTCCTGCTTGGACAGCGGACGCGGGCTGTAGCCGTCGCCCGAGTGCAGGGCCTCGATCTCTTCCAGCGACAGGCCGTCGATCAGGCTCAGCGAGCCGATCACCAGCGCCCGGCCATCCTCGCGCCCGCCCATGGCCCAGACCAGACGGCCGCGGGCGCGCAGCACCTTGTAGACGCGGTCCGCGATGGCGCGGCGATCCTTGGACCCGGCGAAGCGGTTGGCGACGCCCCAGGCCTTGAGGACGGATTCCGCCGGTTGGCGGCCCTGGGCGATGCTGTCCAGGATCGAGGCGGCGGCGGCGAGACGGGCGGCTGGGGTCAACTCAGGGCTTTCAGACGAACAGGGCGGCGATGACCATCAGCAGCCCGGCGGTGGCGATCAGCCAGACCAGCGAACGGACGACGGGCACGCCGAAGGCGTAGAGCGGCACATAGATCAGCCGCCCGAAGAAATAGAGGTGCGTGCCCAGGAAGGTCAGGGTTCCCCCGTCCTTCCCGGCCACATGGGCCATGATGACCGCGCCGATGAACAGCGGCAGGGTCTCGAACAGATTGGACTGGGCCCGCATCAGACGGCCCGCCAGCTTGCCCGGCGGCGGGTTCTCGCCGTCGCGCGGGCCGGCGTTCCACTTGGCGCCCAGCTCGGCGGTGCGGGCCATGCCCGCCGCGCCGATCTGGATCACCGCGAGGATGAGGGTGAAAGCCAGCAGAATGAATTCAGGCGTCATATCCATGGCTTGCCCTCCCCGGTTCAGCCCTGACGATAGTTCGGAGCCTCCCGCGTGATCATCACGTCATGGACGTGGCTCTCACGCAGGCCGGCCCCGGTGATACGCACGAACCGGGCCCGTTCCTGGAAGTCCGGAATGGTGCCGGCGCCCACATAGCCCATCGAGGCGCGCAGGCCGCCGACCAGCTGGTGCAGGACAGGGCTGATCGGCCCCTTGTACGGGGTCTGGCCCTCGATGCCCTCGGGGACCAGCTTCTCGGTCGAGACTTCCTTCTGGAAGTAGCGGTCGGCCGAGCCGGCGCCCATGGCGCCCACCGAGCCCATGCCGCGATACGACTTGTAGCTCCGGCCCTGGTACAGGAAGACCTCGCCCGGGCTTTCGTCGGTGCCCGCGAACATCGAACCCATCATGGCGACGTTGGCGCCCGCCGCGATGGCCTTGGCCAGGTCGCCCGAATACTTGATGCCGCCGTCGGCGATGACCGAGGCGCCGGTGCCCTTGGCCGCGCGGGCCGAGTCCATCACGGCGGTCAGTTGGGGCACGCCCACGCCCGCGACGATGCGGGTGGTGCAGATCGAGCCCGGGCCGATGCCGACCTTCACCGCATCGGCTCCCGCGTCGATCAGGGCGCGGGTGGCGTCGTAGGTGGCCACGTTGCCGGCGATGATCTGCAGGCGGTTGTTCTCGCGCTTGATGCGCTCGACCACGGCGGCGACCGAGGCCGAGTGGCCGTGGGCGGTGTCGATCACCACCACGTCCGCGCCCGCGTCCGCCAGCGCCATGGCGCGCTCGAAGCCCGCGTCGCCGACGGTCGAGGCGGCGCCGACCAGCAGGCGGCCCTGCTCGTCCTTGGCGGCGTTAGGGAAGGCCTGCGCCTTCTCGATGTCCTTCATCGTGATCAGGCCGACCGCGCGATAGTCCTCGTCCACGACGATGACGCGCTCGATCTTGCGGGTGCGCAGCAGTTCGCGCGCCTCGTCACGCCCGGCGCCCTCGCGCACGGTGATCAGATCGCCCGTGGTCATCAGGGCCGCGGCCTTGAGGTTCGGGTCGTTCTCGAACCGCATGTCGCGGTTGGTCAGCATGCCGACCAGCTTGCCGGTCTTCGGATCGACCACCGGGAAGCCGGTGATCTTCTTGCGCTCGACGATCTGGCGAACCTCGCCCAGCGTGGTCTCGGGGCCGACGGTGACCGGGTTGACCACCATGCCGCTCTCGTAGCGCTTCACGGCGCGAACGTGATCGGCCTGCTCCTCGATGGTCATGTTCCGGTGCAGGACGCCCAGACCGCCCGCCTGCGCCATGGCGATCGCCAGGCGACTTTCCGTCACCGTGTCCATGGCGGACGACAGCAGCGGGATGTTCAGTTTGATGTCGCGGGTCAGCTGGGTCGAGACGTCGACCATCGCCGGCATGAACTCGGACGGGCCGGGTTCGAGCAAAACATCATCGAAGGTGAAGCCTTCGCGTATCTCCATGAGGAGTCTCCGTTTTGCGGGCCGCGTATAACCGCAGCCGGGGCGGAACCGCAAGGGCTGCGGGCGGGCTATCGGACTGATAAGAAAAATTGCCTTGCGTCGCGGGGCGTTGACCCCAATCTGGTGAGAATGGTTCGCACCCTGATCAGCACCGCCCGCCAGCTCGCGCTCAAGATCGCGAGTTACGGCGTCATGCACCTGATCGTCGCGATCCTGGTGGCCTTCGCCATCACCCGCGACTGGCGCCTCGCGCTGGCGGTCGGGGTCGTCGAGCCGATCTTCCAGACCATCGCCTATTCGATCCACGACCGCGTCTGGCACCGGATCGAGCGGCGCGGGACCCTGTCGGGCGTCGAGGAGGCGTCGGAAGCCTTCACCGCCCGTCTGGGCGTCATGGACCCGGCCGAGCAGAGCCGCGCCCACGGTCATCACGGCCACGGCCACCATGGCCACAGCCACGCCCTGCCCCGCTCGCTGAAGCAGATCGCGCTGAAGTCGGTCACCTACGGCCTGATGCATTTCACCGTCGCCGTGCTGGTCGCCTACGCCCTGACCCGCGACATCCGTATCGCGCTGACCATCGGCCTGCTGGAGCCGCTGGTGCAGACGGTCTTCTTCACCATCCACGACCGCGTCTGGACCGCGCTGGAGGCCCGCAAGGCCCGCCGCGCGGCGGATCTCGCCGAGGCCTGACGCCGGGCGCGACATGCGCTAGCCTGTCGCACCCATGCACGGCTTCGAGACCATACTCATCGTAATGGCGGCGGCGGTGGCGATGTCGCTGCTGGCCCAGAAGCTCAACGCCCCCTTCCCGCCCTTCGTCGCCCTCGCCGGGGCCATGGCGGCCTTCCTGCCCTTCACGCCCGAGCTGACGCTGGACCCGCCGCTGGTCCTGGCCCTGTTCGTCGCCCCCGTCCTGCTGGACGCCGCCTTCGACAGCTCCCTGCGCGACCTGAAGCGCAACGTGGTGCCCATCGCCTTCCTCAGTCTCGCCGCCGTGGCGGTCACCACGATCGCCGTGGCCCTGACGGCGAAGGCGCTGGTCCCCGCCCTGCCCTGGCCCGCCGCCGTGGCGCTCGGCGCCATCGTCGCCCCGCCGGACGCGGCCGCCGCGACGGCCGTGCTGCGCCTCATCCCCGCCCCGTTCCGGATCCGCACCGTGCTGGAGGGCGAGAGCCTGTTCAACGACGCCGCGTCCCTGCTGATCTACCGGATCGCCGTGACCGCCACGATCGCCGCCATGCCCGGCGGCTGGCAGCTGGGCGGCGCCGTCGTGCTCGCCACCGTCGGCAGCGTGCTGTTCGGCCTGATCGCGGCGTGGATCCAGGTCCGCGTGGTCGGCCTGCTGAGCGAGGCCCCGCCCGCCATCGTCATGCAGTTCGTCGGCGGCTTCGGCCTGTGGATCATGGCCGAGCATCTGGGCCTGTCCGCCATCATCACCATCGTCGTCTTCGCCATGGCCGCCGCCCGCATGTCGGCGCGCAATCCGGCGACGATCCGGGCCCCGACCTACGCCGTCTGGGAGACGGCCGTCTTCGCCCTGAACGTCCTCGCCTTCATGCTGGTGGGCCTGCAGATCGGCCCGATCTGGCGCGAACTGGCCCCGGCCCAGCGCGTGGAGTACGCCCTGTTCGCCCTCGCCATCCTCGGCGTCTGCGTGGTCGTCCGGCTGGTCTGGGTGCTGGGCTACAACGGCCTGGCCCAGATGCGGAACCGGCTTGCCGGTCGCCGGATGGACCGGGCCACGGAGGCGCCCAGCTTCGCCGCCGGTCTCGTGGTCGGCTGGGCCGGGATGCGCGGCGTGGTCAGCCTCGCCGCCGCCTACGCCCTGCCCGTGGACTTCCCCTACCGCGACCTGCTCCTGCTGGCCGTCTTCGCCGTGGTCATGGGCACCCTGGTCGGCCAGGGCCTGACCCTCGGCCCCTTGATCCGCTGGATGAAGCTGGGCGACGACGGTGTCCTGGCCGGGGAAGTCCGCAAGGCCCGCGCCGCCATCGCCGACGCCGCCATCGCCCATGTCTCGGGTCGCGACGATCCTCCCGCGAAACGTCTCGAGGCCGAGTATCACGAACGCCGCAAGGCCCTGGACGCCGCCTGCGAGGCTGACGGCCGGGTCTCCCTCCCCGTCGACGACCTGGCCGCCGAAGTGCTGGAGGCCAAGCGCGAGCGCCTGCTGCAGATGCGGCTGAGCGGCGAGATCAGCGACGCCGCCTACTACCAGATCGAGGAAGAGCTGGACCGCCGCGAACTGGCCCTCACGCCCGTGGTGCGCTGATCAGCGCTTGTTCAGCGCCACCAGAAACACCTCGGCGCTGTCCTTGCGGCTCGATTCCGGCTTCACGTATTTCACCGTCTCGAACTCGTCGCGCAGTCGCGCCAGAACGCCCCCGGCGTCCCCGCCCTGGAAATTCTTGGACACGAAATTCCCGCCCGGCCGCAGGGTGCGGATGGCGAAATCGGCGGCGATCTCGATCAGGGCGATGATCTTCAGGTGGTCCGTCTTGCGGTGGCCGACGGTGTTATGGGCCATGTCCGACAGCACCAGATCCGGCGGCCCGCCCAGCAGGTCCATCATCTGTTGATCGACGCCCGGATGGGTGAAGTCCGCCTGGATCAGCTCGGCGCCCGGCACCGGCTCGATCGGCAGCAGGTCCACGCCCACCACGGCCTTGGCCCCGCGCTTCAGCGCCACCTGCACCCAGCCGCCCGGCGCCGCGCCCAGATCGATCACCCGGCTGCCCGGCTTGATCAGGCGGAACCGGTCGTCGATCTCGATCAGCTTGAAGGCCGCGCGCGAGCGCCAGCCCTCGGCCCGCGCCTTCTCGGACCATTTGTCCGACAGCTGGCGCTTGATCCACTGCTGGCTGGACATCGACTTGGTGTCCGCCGTCTTCATCTTGGTGCCCATGCCGCGCCCGGCGGCGGTGCCGCCCGAGGGCGGGCGCACCATTCTGCGGCGTTCGGCGGGCTTTTCGTCTTCACTCATGACACCCACATAGCCGCGACAGCGTTTGCGGGCTATGACCCCGCGATATTTCAAAGGAGCGCGCCGATGGCCGAAACCCTCACCCTCACTCTCGACAACGGCGACGGCGCCGGCGGCGACGTCGTGATCAAGCTGCGTTCGGACCTCGCGCCGAACCACGTCAAGCAGATCACCGACCTGGCCTCGGAAGGCTTCTACGACGGCGTCGTCTTCCACCGCGTGATCCCGGGCTTCATGGCCCAGGGCGGCGACCCGACCGGCACCGGCACCGGCGGCTCGAAGAAGCCGAACCTCAAGCAGGAGTTCTCGGCCGAGCCGCACACCCGCGGCGCCGTCTCGATGGCCCGCACCTCGGACCCGAACTCGGCCAACAGCCAGTTCTTCATCGTCTTCGACGACGCCACCTTCCTGGACCGCCAGTACACCGTCTGGGGCAATGTCAT
>NZ_DASWWG010000087.1:0-8460 GCF_036400995.1 Brevundimonas sp. | reverse complement strand
CGATGGTGGTGCCGGTCGGCGCCAATGTCCGCCTGCTGGTCACCGCCGCCGACGAGATCCACGCCGTGGCCCTGCCGGCCTTCGGTCTCAAGACCGACGCCGTCCCGGGCCGGGTCAACGAGACCTGGTTCCGCGCCGACCGCCCGGGTGTCTACTACGGTCAGTGCTCCGAGCTCTGCGGCGTCGACCACGCCTTCATGCCGATCCAGATCAACGTGGTCTCGCGCGCCGAGTTCGCGGCCTGGGTCGCCTCCAAGGGCGGTTCGATGACCCCTAAGACTCCGGAACAGGCTCCGGGCGGCACCGCCGCCCAGGTCGCCGCCGGCACCACCGGCGCGGTCGCCTCGCGCAACGTCTCCTCGGATGCGATGGCGCCTGCCGCCGCCGCCCCGGTCGGAACCACCACCGACCTCCCCGATCCCGCCGCCGATCCGGCCGCCCAGTAACGATACGCGAGAGCCCCAAAGATCATGGCCACCGCAGCCGAGAACCTAGCCCACGACCACGACGGGCATCACGACCACAAGCCGGGCTTCTTCACCCGCTGGTTCCTGTCGACCAACCACAAGGACATCGGGACCCTGTACCTGATCTTCGCCATCATGGCGGGGATCGTGGGCGGCGCCCTGTCCGGCCTGATCCGTCTGGAACTGGCCGCGCCGGGCATCCAGTATTTCGTCCCGGGCGGCATCATCGAGCAACTGGGCCTCGTTGAGGCGTCCAAGCACGGTTACAACGTGACCGTCACGGCCCACGCCCTGATCATGATCTTCTTCATGGTCATGCCCGCCATGATCGGCGGCTTCGGCAACTGGTTCGTTCCGATCATGATCGGCGCGCCCGACATGGCCTTCCCGCGCATGAACAACATCTCGTTCTGGCTGCTGGTCTCGGCCTGGGTGCTGCTGTGCGTCTCGATGTTCGTCGACGGCGGCCCGGGCAAGGGCTTCGGCGGCGGCTGGACGATCTATCCGCCGCTCTCGACCTCGGGTCACACCGGTCCGGCGATGGACCTGGCGATCTTCTCGCTGCACGTCGCGGGCGCCTCGTCGATCCTCGGCGCGATCAACTTCATCACCACCATCTTTAACATGCGCGCGCCGGGCATGACCCTGCACCGCATGCCGCTGTTCGCCTGGGCCGTGCTGATCACCGCCTTCCTGCTGCTGCTGTCGCTGCCGGTTCTGGCCGGCGCCATCACCATGCTGCTGGCGGACCGCAACTTCGGCACCTCGTTCTTCAACCCGGCCGGCGGCGGCGACCCCGTCATGTTCCAGCACCTGTTCTGGTTCTTCGGCCACCCCGAGGTGTACATCCTGATCCTGCCGGGCTTCGGCATCGTCTCGCACATCGTCTCGACCTTCTCGAAGAAGCCCGTCTTCGGCTACCTCGCCATGGCCTACGCCATGGTCGCCATCGGCTTCATCGGCTTCATCGTGTGGGCGCACCACATGTACACCGTCGGCATGTCGGTGAACCTGCGCGCCTACTTCGTGGCCGCGACCATGATCATCGCGGTGCCCACCGGCGTTAAGATCTTCTCGTGGATCGCGACCATGTGGGGCGGGTCGATCAGCTTCAAGACGCCCATGCTGTGGGCGATCGGCTTCATCTTCCTGTTCACCGTCGGCGGCGTGACCGGCGTGGTCCTGTCGAACGCCGGCATCGACTACAGCCTGCACGACACCTACTACGTCGTGGCGCACTTCCACTACGTGCTGTCGCTGGGCGCCGTCTTCGCCATCTTCGCGGGCTTCTACTACTGGTTCGAGAAGATGTTCGGCGTGAAGTACAACGAGTTCCTCGGCTGCCTGCACTTCTGGGTCATGTTCGTCGGCGTGAACCTGGTCTTCTTCCCGCAGCACTTCCTGGGCCTGCAGGGCATGCCGCGCCGCTACATCGACTATCCGGACGCGTTCTACCTGTGGAACCACGTCTCGTCGGTCGGCTACGCGATCACCATCGTCGGCGTCGCCGTCTTCCTGGTGATGCTGCTGGAGGCCGCGATCCGTCGTCGTCCGGGCGTCGCCAATCCGTGGGGCGAAGGCGCCACCACCCTGGAGTGGACGCTCAGCTCGCCCCCGCCGCACCACCAGTTCAACGAACTGCCGGTGGTCAAGCAGGACGAGCACTAAGACCCCGGTCCTCGCGGACCGGACAGCATCGGGGCCGCTCCTTCGACAGAGGGGGCGGCCCCAGCCATTTTGCGGACCCCAGCTTCGCGCTATGAGGCCGCGTTAGAGAGCCGATGACCGAACCCGCCGCACAGCCCGCCATGTCCACGGCCCAGCCGGAAGACTTCTTCCAGCTGCTGAAGCCGCGCGTGATGTCGGTGGTGATCTTCACCGCCGTGGTCGGCCTGGTGGTGGCGAACGGCGACCTGGACTGGATCTCCTCGGCGATCGCCATCCTGTGCATCGCGGTCGGCGCCGGCGCCGCCGGGGCCCTGAACATGGCGGTGGAGGGCGAGACCGACGCCCTGATGCGCCGCACGCGCGGCCGCCCCGTCGCGGCGGGCCGGGTTCGCAAGAACGACGCCATGGCCTTCGGCGTCATCCTGTCGATCTTCTCGGTCATGCTGCTGGGCATGACCACCAACTGGCTGGCGGGCGGCCTGCTGCTGCTGACCATCCTGTACTATGCGGTCTTCTACACCCTGCTGCTGAAGCGGCGGACGCCCCAGAACATCGTCATCGGCGGCGCCGCGGGCGCCTTCCCGCCGGTGATCGGCTGGGCGGCGGCGACCGGATCGGCGCCCTGGCAGGCCTGGCTGCTGTTCCTGATCATCTTCCTGTGGACCCCGCCGCACAGCTGGGCCCTGGCCCTGTATTCGGCCGGCGACTACGCCAAGGCGGGCATCCCGATGATGCCGGTGGCGCGCGGGGCGAAGAGCACCCGCCTGCAGATCCTCGTCTACACCCTGCTGTTCCTGGCCGCGGCGGTCGCGCCGGGCCTGACCGGCATGGGCGGGATCGTCTATCGCGTGGTGTCCGTCGGCGGCGGGCTCGGCTTCCTGTGGCTGGCCGTTCGCCTGTGGCGGTCGCGCGCCGGCGACCAGCCCGACAAGGCCGAGGCCGTGGGGCGAGAGGCCGCATTGTACGACGTCCGCGCCGAGGCCAAACCGGCCCGCAACCTGTTCGCCTTCTCGATCCTCTACCTGGTGGCCCTGTTCGCGGCGCTGCTGGTCGAGAGCTTCACCCCGGGACTGTAAGACCCATGCGCCAGCTGACCCCCGAAGAACTCACCGCCCGCAAGAAGCGCAACCTGGCGATCGCCGGGGCGCTGGTCGCCTTCATGGTGATCGTGTTCGGCGTCACCATCCTGAACCTGAAGCGCAACATCGACGCGCGCACCGCCGCCATCGCCGCCGGCGAGCCGGTCGGATACGCCAAGTGAAGATGTCGCGGAACGCCGTCGCCATCGCCTGTGTGCTGGGCGTCATGGGCATGACCGGCGCCTCGTTCGCGGCGGTGCCCCTGTACCGGATGTTCTGTCAGGTGACCGGCTTCGACGGCACGGTCAGCAAGGCCGACAAGGCGCCGGACGTCCAGTTGGACCAGACGGTGCTGGTGCGGTTCGACACCAATGTCCGCGGCCTGCCGATGCAGTTCCGCGCCGAACAGGTCAGCCAGCGCGTCCGCGTCGGCGAGACCGGCATGGCCTTCTTCGACGTGACCAACACCTCGGACAAGCCGATCAGCGCCAAGGCGGCCTACAATGTCGTGCCGGAACGGGCGGGCCCCTATTTCCAGAAGCTGCAGTGCTTCTGCTTCGACGAGCAGATCATCCAGCCCGGCCAGACGGTGAAATTCCCGGTCCAGTATTTCGTCGCGCCCGAGATGGCGACCGACGCGGAGGCCCGCGGCGTCAGCGAAATCACGCTCAGCTACACCTTCTACCCGACCGACCGGTTCCAGCAGGCGGTAAACGGCGCCCAAACTGAGGCGCAAGCCTCTGGCGCGGCCGGATAGCGAACGCTATAGCCTGCGGTAATACGACTCTCGACCGTTTCAAGAGACACAGATGGCCGACGCCCACGCGACCCCGCATCACGACTACCACCTGGTGAATCCCAGCCCCTGGCCGCTGCTGTCGTCGGTGGCCGTGACGATCATGATGATCGGCGCCGTGGTCTGGATGAAGGGCCTGGTTCCGGCTGACGCCGGTCCCGTGATGGGCGCCCTGTTCGCCAAGGGCGACAAGGCCCTGTTCTTCGCCGGTCTGGTCGGCACCTTCCTGTCGGCCGGCCTCTGGTGGACCGACGTGGTCAAGGAAAGCCGCGCGGGCGACCACACCCCGGTCGTCTCGATCGGCCTGCGCTACGGCATGCTGCTGTTCATCGCTTCGGAAGTGATGTTCTTCGTGGCCTTCTTCTGGATGTTCTTCGAGATGAGCCTCTTCAACGAGGCCCGCACGCACGTTCCGGAAATCGGCGCCTGGGCGGACACCGCCAAGGCCTGGTCGACCTGGCCGCCGAAGGGCGTCGAGACGCTGGACGCCTGGCAACTGCCGCTGCTGAACACCGTGATCCTGCTGCTGTCGGGCACGACCGTGACCTGGGCGCACCACGCCATCGCGCAGGGCGACCGCAAGGCCACCAAGATCGGCCTGGGCATCACCATCGCCCTGGGTCTGCTGTTCACCGCTGTGCAGGCCTATGAGTACCAGCACATCATCCACGAGCACCTGTTCTTCAACGACGAAGCCATCAGCTCGGGCCTGTACGGTTCGATCTTCTTCATGGCGACCGGCTTCCACGGCTTCCACGTGCTGATCGGCACCCTGTTCCTGATCGTCTGCATGCTGCGTCTGGTCGCCGGCCAGTTCACCCCGGAGAAGCATTTCGGCTTCGAGGCGGCGGCCTGGTACTGGCACTTCGTCGACGTGGTCTGGCTGTTCCTGTTCGCCTTCGTCTACGTCGTCTTCGGGTGACCGAAGGCCCCACAGGGCAATCTCCTGAGCCGGCGCGGATCGACCCGATCCGCGCCGGTCTGCTTTGTCGCTGTCCCAACTGCGGGCAGGGGCCGCTCTATGCGGGCTTCCTCAGGGTCGTGGACCGGTGCGAGGCCTGCGGCTTCGACTACAGCCGCCTGAACACCGGCGACGGCGCGGCCATCTTCATCATGCAGATCGCGGGCGGCATCGTAGTCTTCGGCGCCCTCTACGCCATGATCGCCTGGAACCCGCCCATCTGGCTGCTGCTGCTGATCACCCTGCCGCTGGTCGCGGGGCTGTCGATCGGGCTGATGCGCCCGGGCAAGGGCGTGATGATCGCCCTGCAGATGCGTTCCTCCCCCCCCGGGGGAGGGGGACCGCGCAGCGGCGGAGGGGTTGCTGGCGGCACGCTGGGGCAAACACCCCTCCACCATGCTTCGCATGGTCCCCGTCCCCCGATGGAGGAGGAATAGATGCGCGCCCGCTTCCCGTGGGGGCTGACCCTCGCGACCGGCGCCGCGCTGGTCCTGCTGTGCGGGCTGGGGACCTGGCAGGTCCAGCGCCTGCACTGGAAGGAAGCCCTGATCGCCGAGGCCGAAGCGGCCGCCGCCCTGCCGCCGCAACCGCTGGCCGCCGTTCTCGCCGTCCCCGGGACGGAGTTCCGCAAGGCCGTCATCGACTGCGCCGGTCTGGCGACCGCGCGCTTCATCGAGCTGCAGACCGTGCAGGAGGGGCAGGTCGGGGTGCGCCTGATCTCGGCCTGCCGTCCGGACTCCTCCGGCCCGACCTATCTCGTGGATCGCGGTTTCGTCGCCGACACGATCTCGGCCCGTCCCCCGGTCTCGCCGTCGGAGGCGCCGACCGCGCTGACCGTCGAACTGCGCCACACGCCCCCGCCGGGCGCGATGGCCGCCCCGCCCAGCGGCGATCATTTCTATGCCCGCGATACGCCGGCGATGGCGAAGGCGCTGGGCGTGACCGGATCGGTCGCGCCGGAGACCCTGTACGCCCTGTCCTCGAGCAATCCGGACTGGGCGGCCCTGCAGCCCTCGGCGCCGCCCGCGGCCTTCGCCAACAATCATTTCGGCTACGCCCTGACCTGGTTCGGACTGGCGCTGGCCCTGCTGGGGACCTACGTGGCGCTGCTTCGGCGCCGGACCGGCGCCCCGACGTCTGAAAAGAGCTCGACCTGACCACCCTCCACACCCTGTCAAACGGCGTCCGCGTCGTCTGCGACCCCATGCCGGGCCTGCGCACCCTCGCCCTGACCGTCGCCGTGCGCGGCGGGGCCAAGTGGGAGACCGAGGCGACCTCGGGCTGGTCGCACTGTCTCGAGCATCTGGTGTTCAAGGGCGCCGGCGACATGGGCGCGCGCGAGATCGTCGAGCGGATCGAGGCCGAGGGCGGCTCGATCAACGCCGCCACCGGCTATGAGCGCACCAGCTTCGAGGTGCGGGCCCTGCAGGGCGGCCTGCCGCTGGCCATGCAGGTGCTGTCCGACCTGGTCTTCCGCCCCACCCTCGATCCGGCCGAGATCGTGCGGGAGAAGGACGTGGTGGCGCAGGAGATCGCCGAGGCCTTCGACACGCCCGACGACCACGTCTTCGAAATGGCCCAGACCCGCGCCTTCGCCGACCAGCCGCTGGGTCGCCCGATCCTCGGCTCGGTGGCCAGCCTGAAGCCCGTCGACAAGGCCTTGATCGCCGCCTGGCGCGCCCGCCTGTATTCGCCGGACCGGATGGTCGTGGCGGCCTCCGGCGCGGTGGACGAGGGCGAACTGCTGACCCTGGCCGAGCTGTGGTTCGGCGATCAGGTCGCCGCCCCGGCCGAGGCGCCCGCCGTCCCGGTCTTCACCGGCGGCGACGCGGCCCTGACCCGGCGGATCGAACAGGCCAATTTCGTCTTTGAACTGCCCGCCCCCTCGGCCGTCGATCCGCTGTACCCGGCGACCCGGCTGATGAGCGAGATCCTCGGCGGCGGCATGGCCTCGCGCCTGTTCCAGAGCGCGCGCGAGGAGCGGGGTCTGGCCTACGCCATCGACGCCTGGCACGAGCCCTATGAGGACGCGGGCGTTCTGGGCATCTATTCCGGCGCCTCCGCGGACCGGGCGGTCGAACTGGCGCAGGTCTGCGCGGCCGAACTGAAGGCGCTGGCCGATCACGGCCCCACCGACGCCGAGCTGGCCCGCGCCAAGGCGGTGCTGAACGCCAGCCTGTGGATGTCGGACGAAAGCCCGGCCTCGCGCGCCGGGCGGGCCGCGGCCCAGGTGCTGATCTACGGCGCGCCGGTGGCGTCGGAGGTGTCCGCCGAGCGTATCCTGGCCCAGAGCGTCGCCGACGTCCGCGCGGCCGCCCAGGCCTGCCTGTCGCCCGGCAAGGCGGCGACGGCGGTGCTGGGGCCCAAGGCGGCCGCCCCGGCGGGCAAGGCCTTCCGCGACGCCCTGTTCGGCTGATCGTCACAGGACTATTCTGGCCCTATGGCGCTTCTGGACTGGATCAGTGACGCGGGCGGCCCCGTGGTGGAGGGAGCGGGGGTCATCCTGCGCGCGCCGCGCGCCTCGGACCACGAGGCCTGGGCCACGCTGCGGCAGGAGTCCTACCCCTATCTGCAGCCCTGGGAGCCGCTCTGGCCCGAGGATGACCTGACCCGCGCCGCCTATCGCCGCCGCCTGTCGGTCTATCAGCGCGAGATGGACGCCGGGAACGCCTGGCCCTTCTTCATCTTCACCGACCACGGGCGGACGTTGGTCGGCGCCATCACCCTGTCGAACGTCCGGCGCGGCGTCGCCGAGACCGGCACCATCGGCTACTGGATCGGAGGTCGTTACGCGGGGCGCGGCCTCGCCACGGCCGCGGTGAGGGCCGCGGTCAGCTTCGCCTTCGCCGAACTGAAGCTGCATCGGGTCGAGGCGTCCTGCGTTCCGCACAACGCCGCCTCGCGCCGCGTGCTCGAAAAGGCGGGCTTCGAGCACGAGGGCCGGGCCCGGGCTTATCTCAAAATTAACGGCGCTTGGGCAGACCATCTCCTGTTCGGCTGCGTGAATGACGGGGCCGGACGCGCCGGCTGAAGCCGAGCATCGGAGACCCGCGGCGCGTGAACACTCGCTCCAGAAGTCTGGCCTGGGACGCGACCACCGCCATCGAGGCGCTGGCGGCGGCGGACGTCGCCCTGTGGATCTGGACGCCCGCCGACGATCAGATGCGGTTCACCGGGGCGACCCGGGCGCTGGGACTGGGCCCGCTGGCCCCTGAATGCTCCGGCGCGGCCTTCACCGCCGTCGCCGTTCCGCAGGACCGGGCCCTCGCTGAAAAGGTGCTGAAGCCGCAGGAGGAGGGGACCGAGGTCGCCATCCGTCTGCGCATGCGCGACGCCGAGACCTGCATCTGGCGCGGCGTCTGGCTGGAAGACGGCCTGCGCGCCGCCGGCGTGGTCGCGCTGGAAACGAAATTCGCCGCCTCGCACCGCGACAGCCTGACGGGCCTGCTGGACCGCCGCACCTTCCTGGCCCGGGCCGGCGAGACCCTG
>NZ_DASWWG010000086.1:0-5148 GCF_036400995.1 Brevundimonas sp. | reverse complement strand
GGCCGGAGCGGCGGCGTCAGCGGCCGCCGGAGCGGGCGTCTGTGCCGAAGCGGCGGCGGCGCGGGCGGCCAGGGCCTGCTGGGCTTCGAAGCGACGGGCCAGCTTCTCGGTCAGCGACCGGGCGGCGGCGGGGTCCATCTGGGCCATGATGGCGGCCAGGGTGCGCGGGCGCATCGCCGCCGCGACCGGCAGGCGGACGTCGTCGTCGAGCGTCGAGAAGACGCGGGCGGCCTCACGCGGACGCATGGCGGAATAGACGGCGACCAGACGGTCGGTCTCGGCCTTCTGCTTCTCGTCCACCTGGCCGAGCATGGCGGCGACCTCGGCCTTGACCTGCTCGAGGGCCTGGACGCGGGCGTCCAGCTTCTGCTCGGCGGCAGCCAGCAGGGGCAGCATGGAGGCGAAGTCGGTGTCGCGGGCGTCCAGCTCGGCGCGGCGCGAGGACAGGGACTGGATGATGCGCAGCTCGGCCGGGGAGATGCCGGCCTGCTGGGCCAGTTGCTCGGGCGTCAGGGCGCAGACGGCGGCCGGAGCGGCGGCGGTGGCCGGCGGCGACACGGCTTCCTCGGCCCAGGCCTTGGCGCCCTCGAACAGACCGGGCGCCACGCCGATGGCGCGGATCACCACCACGCCGCCGATGGCGACGGCGATGAGGGGCAGAAGACGCGGGATCCTGGCCATGCGGGTTACTCGGGTCCTTGGAATGGGGGTCAGGCGGCGAACAGGTCGTCGTCCAGATTGCGACGCGCCTGGTTGAGGCTTTGCTTCGCAGACTGGTTAGCGGCGCCGTGCTTGGTCAGGGCGCCGAGGATGGCGTGGACGTTGCCCGAGGCGGCGGTCGGGCGGGCCGGCGCGGCCATACCCTGGATGCGCTCGGCCAGCGCCTGCATGCGCGCGGCGCGGGCTTCGTCCTCGGAGACCGGGGCGGCGACCGGAGCCGGGCGCGGCGCGGGGGCGCGGACTTCGGCGCGGACGGGCTCGGGCGTCCGCTCGGCGCGGGCCGGAACGTAGTCGGCGCCACGGGCGATCAGTTGCTCCAGCTGGGCCTTCACCTCGCGCGCCTTGACGATGCGGTCGTGCAGCAGGTCGGTTTCCTGGCCCGAGGCGCGAAGCGAGGCCAGGGCGGCTTCGGCCCGGCCGGCGGCGGTGTTCAGGTCGGTCACGGCCGAGGCGAAAGCCAGTTGCCCGGCGCGCAGGGCCGCCAGCTTGCGCTCCAGCCGCACGCCATAGCCCAAGGCCGCGACCAGCAGCAGCATCAGGATGCCGTCCAGAATCATGCCGGTCATCGACGTTTTCCCTTCACCAGGCTGGAGGCGGCTTCGACATTCACCGGGGCCTCGACCCGCACGGCGATGTGCTGGCCCTTGCGGCCCATGCGGCCGACGGTCAGCGGAATGGACCCGGCGCGCACCGAGATCGGCGAGTCCGGATTGACGTTGAGCATCAGGGTGTCCCCGACCTTGAAGTCGAGCACCTGGGAGAGCGGCAACTGCTGCTCGTCCAGCACGGCGCGAACCTCGGTCTCGGTGGTCCAGAGCTCGGTGGCCAGGTGGCCTTCCCAGATGTTGTCGCGACCGAACTTCTCACCCATGAACTGCTGCAGCAGCATCTTCCGGATGGGTTCGAGCGTGGCGTAGGGCAGCAGCAGCTCGATGCGGCCGCCGCGGTCTTCCATGTCGATGCGCAGCTTCACCAGAATGGCGGCGTTGGCCGGGCGGGCGATGGCGGCGAAGCGCGGGTTGGTCTCCAGCCGGTCCAGGTTGAAGTGGACGGGCGTCAGGGGCTCGAAGGCGGCGCGGGCGTCGGCCAGCACGACCTCGACCATCCGCTGGACCAGAACGCGTTCGATGGTGGTGTAGGGACGGCCCTCGATGCGCAGGGCCGCGGTGCCCCGGCGACCGCCCAGCAGCACGTCGACGATCGAATAGATCAGGTTCGAATCGACCGTCAGCATCCCGTAGTTGTCGAGCTCCTCGGCGCGGAAGACCGCGAGGATGGCCGGCAGGGGGATGGAGTTCAGATAGTCGCCGAAGCGGATCGAGGAGATGTTGTCGAGGCTGACCTCGACGTTGTCCGAGGTGAAGTTGCGCAGGCTCGTCGTCATCAGCCGCACCAGGCGGTCGAAGACGATCTCGAGCATCGGCAGGCGCTCGTACGAGACGAGGGCCGAGTTGATGATGGCGCGGATGCCCGAGCGTTCGGAGCCGTCGTCCTCGCCCAGATCGAAGCCGAGCAGGCTGTCGATCTCGTCCTGGTTCAGGACGCGTTCGGACGCGACCGGACGCTCATCGGCCAGGGGCTCGGCGAAGGGATCGTCGGCGAAGGCGGCGTCGGACATCACGCTTCTCCGATTTCATCGGCGAAGCGCTTCATGCCTGGGCATGAGCTTATCCGAAAACCGCTGACACTTTTCGGGCTCATGCCTACTGCACCAGCATTTCTTCGATCAGCACGGCGTCGACCTTGCCGGGCGCGGCGATCAGGTTGACGCGGCGCAGGATCTCGGCGCGCAGCTGGAAGCTGCCGGCCGAACCGGCCAGGTCCTCGGGACGCAGCTCGCGCAGGAAGCCCTGGAACATGTCCTGCATCCGCGGCAGCTCGCCCTGCAGGTGGCTGGCCACCTCGGCGTCCTGCATCTCGAGCGTCAGCTTGAGCTTGAGGAAGGACGGCCGGCCGTCGGCCGACTGAATGTTCACCAGCAGATCCGGCAGGGTGTAGAAGGTGACGCCGTCAGGGCCCTCGGCGATGGTGCCGAGCGCGGGATTGGGCTCGCCCTCCGCGCCGCCGCCGCCGTGACCGCCGCCGCCCTTCTTCTCGGCCTTCTTGCCGTGGCCGTCATCCTTCTTCTCGGCGCCGTGGCCGCCCTCTTCCTCCGCCGCGGCGGACTTGGGCTGCATCATCACGAAGGCGGCCGCGCCGCCGCCGCCCAGCACCAGCAGGGCGGCCGGGACGATGATGAACAGCAGCGGCAGCTTCTTCTTGGCGGGCGCGCCCTCGCCCTCCCCGCCCTCGCCGTCCGTGACGGCGGGCAGGTTGGCGTCCGCGTCCTTTTTCTTGCCCAGCTTCAGCATGCGCCCCGCGCCCCGAGAATCTCAGCGTCCAATTCAGCCGGGTTTGGTTAATGAGCCGTTTACGATCGGCAAATCCTGCCGGGCGCCCGGAGCAGCTTTGCGGCTGAAACGCCCGCCGGCGCTGGATTAACCGTGTTGGCACGACCGTTGCGACGGCGAAGGGCGAAAGGAGCCGCCCGTGGAAAACGCCGCCTACGTCGGACTGTCACGTCAGATGACCCTGCGCCGCGAGCTGGACGTCGTGGCGAACAACATCGCCAACGCCGACACCACCGGCTTCAAGGTCGAGCAGTTGCTGGTCGGCGAAGAGGTGGGCGAGCGCGCCCGCAACGCCTTCGTCCGCCCGGGCGTCAGCTTCGTGCTGGACAACGGCGTGGGCCGGGACTTCAGCCAGGGCTCGCTGTCCCAGACCGGCCGCGCGCTGGACTTCGCCATCGAGGGCGAGGGCGCGTTCTTCACGGTGCAGGACGGGAACGGCCTGGCCTACACCCGTGACGGCGGCTTCACCCTTGACCCGACCGGCCGCCTGACGACCAAGCAGGGCAAGGCGGTGATGGGCGACGGCGGCGAGATCATCCTCGACCCGACGCGCGGTGAAATCTCGGTCGGCGCCGACGGCACCATCACCCAGGACGAGGAAGTCGTCGGCCGCCTGTCGGTGGTCCGCTTCGACGCCCTGGGCGCCCTCGAGAAGGGCGGCGACGGCCTGTACCGCAACGCCTCCAACGCCGTCTCCGTCGAGGCGACCGACGCCAGCGTGCGTCAGGGGATGCTGGAAGGCTCCAACGTCAATCCGATCCTCGAGATCACCAATCTGATCGAGATCCAGCGCGCCTACGAGAGCGTGACCCGGATGATCGAGAACACCACCGAACTGTCCCGGCGCTCCGTCGAGCGTCTGGGCCGGGTTTCGTAAGGGAGGACTGAGACATGCGTGCGCTCAGAACCGCAGCTTCGGGCATGGCCGCCCAGCAGCTGAACGTGGAGGTCATCTCCAACAACATCGCGAACATGAACACCGTCGGCTACAAGCGCCAACGGGCCGAGTTCCAGGACCTGCTGTACCAGAACGTCGAGCGGATGGGCGCGCAGTCGTCCACCCAGGGCACCGTCGTTCCGACCGGCATCCAGATCGGCGCGGGCGTGAAGGCCGGGGCCGTGTATCGCGTCACCGACCAGGGCACCCCGACCAACACCGGCGGCATGTACGACATGGCCATCGACGGTCGCGGCTACTTCCAGATCCTGATGCCGTCGGGCGAGACCGCCTATACCCGCGCCGGCAATTTCTCGATCAACGGCGAGGGCCAGCTGGTCACCGACGACGGCTATGCGGTGCAGCCGAACATCAACATCCCGCAGGACGCGGTCGATGTGCAGATCTCCAAGTCGGGCCAGGTGCAGGTCTTCACCGACGGCAACGCCACCCCGCAGGTCGTCGGCCAGATCGAACTGGCGTCCTTCTTCAACGAGGCGGGCCTGGAAGCCATCGGCGACAACCTGCTGCTGGAAACCGCGGCCTCGGGCCCGGCCAACGTCGGCGCGCCCGGCGAGATCGGCTACGGCGACATCCTGCACAAGTTCACCGAAAGCTCGAACGTCGACGCGGTGTCGGAAATCTCGGCCCTGATCATCGCCCAGCGGGCCTATGAGATGAACTCCAAGGTCATCACCACGGCCGACCAGATGCTGTCGGTCAGCGCGCAGGTGAAGTCGTGAAGTCCCTGATCCTCGCGGCCGTGAGCGCCGTCGCCCTGGCCCTTGCCGGGCCCGCCCTGGCCGGACCGGTCACGCTGAAGGCCAATCCGGTCGATCACGACGGCCAGGTCACCCTGGGCGACATCTTCGACGGCGCCGACGGCGCGGCCAATGTGGTCGTCGGCCGCCGGGTCGGCCCCTCGATCGTGTTCGAGGCCGCCCAGCTGCAGGGCATGGCCCGTCAGGCCGGGCTGGACTGGGCAAATCCGACCGGGTTGCGCCGGGTCGTCGTCCGCGACGCCGGAATGGCGCCCGGCGGGGCCGCCGCGGCGCCCGTGACGGCCGCGCCCGCCGCCTTCACCGCCGCCCCTGCCCCCGC
>NZ_DASWWG010000085.1:0-50833 GCF_036400995.1 Brevundimonas sp. | reverse complement strand
GGCGCAGGGGCTCGAAGGCGGCCCGCTCGCGCGGCGCCGCGGCGGGCATGGGCGGGCAACCGGCGCTGCGGGCGGCCGGGTCGGCGACCAGATAGCAGCGCAGGGCCCGCAGGCTGGACACCGCCGGCAGGGCGGCCATCGCATAGCGGTCCGACAACCAGGGCGTGGCCGCGAGGGCGTCGAGGTCGGCGTCCGACCCTTGCGGCGGCGCGGTGACCAGAACCGACAGCGGCAGGGCCGTCAGGGCGCCGGTGGTGACGGTGATCAGGGTGGTCTTGTCCTTGAACGTCTCCTCGACGGGCAGGACCAGCTCCGAATACAGCCGCCAGCTCTCGGTCCGGTCGAAGGGGAGCGGCTGGCGTCCGGCGAACAGGGTCGGGTCGATGTCGTCGCCGCGCGGGGCGGCGGTGGCGCTCAGCGACTGACGCAGGCGCTCCACGGAAGCCGTCAACCGCGCCTCGGTCAGGGTCTCGGACCGGGTCCAGGCCGCCCGCTCCCGTGTCACCGCCCAGACATAGGTCGCCTCGGGATTGACGAGGATCAGCAGCAGGCCCTCGTCCGGGCGCAGCAACTGCTGGGTTTCGCGGATCGACAGGGCCCGGGGGCTGGTCAGTTCGGAATAGGCGGGGAAGCGGGCCTCGATGTCGGCGTCGAGCGCCGCCAGCCGGGCGGTGACCGTCTCCCACTCGGCCTGGGCGCGAACGCGGGCCTCCAGATCGGCGGGATCGGTCGAGGCGTAGTGCCGCTCCAGCGCCCGCTCCAGCCGGTCGCGGCGGACGATCAGATCCTCCCGCTCCTCGGCCAGTCGGCCGAGCGCATCATCACCCTGGGCGAAGCGGGCGGACACCCGCGCCAGGGCGTCGGCGGCGTCGGAGGCGATGGCCCACTGGGCCGCCTCGAAGGCCTCAGCCCTCAGGGTCTCGGGCGTGTCGGAACCGGCGGGCAGGGCGGGCGAGGCCGCGAGCAGGCTCGCGATCGCCAGCATCCCGGTCCAGAAGCGCCCGGGCCGCCGCATCAGTTGCTGAGCACCTGGATGCTGGTCCGCACATCGCCGCGATTGGTCAGCGCCACCCGCATCTTGCCCCCGGCCCGCGAGGAGACCGTGCAGACCGGATAGTGATCGCCGAAGCCGTCCCGGCACATGGTGGCGCCGCGCTGGTCATGGATGGTCAGGTCGATGTCGGTGTCGCCGTCGCCGATGGCCGCCACGCGCAGCACCTCGCCCGCCCGGGCGTCGACGTCAAAGGTCCAGCTCTCGCGCGCCCGCAGCTGCTTGACGGTGAACACCGGCCCGGCGCCGAAGGGCGAGGAGCGGACGCCCCGCGTCATCGGCTCCCGCAGGCGGTCGATGGCGTCGATGATCGGCTGGTTTCCCGCCGACAGCGCCGCGGCCTCGTCCAGCAGGCGACCCGGGGTCAGGATGGGCTCGGGGCCCTCGCCCTGACGCACCGGCACTTCGGACAGCAACCGGGCGGCCATGATCAGCGCCCCGGCATCGCCTCGCTCGCGCCCCCAGGCGGCCAGTTCGGCGGCGGTCACGGCCTGGGCCACACCGCGGGCCTCGGGCGTGATCACCGGCTCGGGATCGGAGGCGAAGGCCGCGACGCCCCCGGCGACGGCCAGAACGGCGGCGATCGTCGCTCCCTTCAGTACAGGCTTCATGCCGAACATGCGTCCATCCCCAGGCGCCGACGCCCCGACGTCTCGGGGCCGATCATGCACTGTGCGGGTTTCAGAGAGAACAGGGATACTGACCGAAGCTGACGCGACGCGTCAGCGGGCCTCAAGCACGGCGGCCGTCAGGATGCGCCGATCGTCGCGGGCCTGCACCAGGACCGCGACCGCCTGATCCGGCGACGACAGCTCCGGCAGGGCGTACAGCACCGGCCGACCGGTCCAGGGCCCCAGCACCCGCACCGACCGCACCACATTCATGTGACGCACCTTCTGGCCGCGGTTGTCGCCCCCGCCGATCTCCACCGTCTGCGGGCCCGGCGTATAGACGACGGCGATCACCTCGGCGCCGCCGGTGGGCGCTCGGCCCGAGCCCACCCCGACCCGGTCGCCGGTCTCCCGGAACTCGACCTCGGGCGGGAAGACGCGGCGCGCCGCCTCCTCGTCGATGGCGGCCTGCAGGGCCTCGACATTGGCCGGGGCCTGACGACGGCCGTCGATGACCACCTGCGGGGTCGAGACATTGCGGATGCGCAGGGGCCGACGATAGGCCCGCTGGCGCTGGGCGAACTCCGGACGGGCGAAGGTGTCGGCCCAGCCCAGATAGTCCCAGTAATCGACGGCGTAGGTCAGGGCGATCACGCCCGGCTCGCCCGCCACGGCCTCGATCCGGGCGTTGGCCTCGGGACAGCCGGCGCAGCCCTGGGCCGTGAACAGCTCCACGACCACCGGCTCGGCGGGCGTCGCGCGATGGCGCACGCGCGTCGCCGACGGCTGGGCCGAGGTGGCCGCCGCAAGCGACGCGGTCAGACCGACCGCAATCAGAAGTGTCCACCCCCAGGTGCGCATCCGGACATCTTAATCACGCCGCCCGAACACGCGCCGGTCATTTTCGCGTGAGGCGGGTGTCAGACCCGGATGTCGAGCAGGCTGCCCGGACGGTCGTAGCGCCGCGTCGGCTCCCCTTCCGCGGACCGGGGGGCGACCGCGCGCACCGGCGTATCCTTCACCGGAGCGGGCGCGACCGGGGCCGCGGCCGCCACCGAGGGCGAAGCCGCCTGCAGCGCTGCCTGGAAGAAGGCCGAACGCGAGTTCGACGCCGGAGACGGAGGGGTCTGCGACGGGAACAGGGGCGACGGAACAGGCGGGCGAATCGCGCTCATGCCGACAGGGTTAATGAAAACCGTCGGAAATGGGTTAACGCCCTCCCCGCAAGGATTTCAGCCCCGTCGGGAGGTTGGCGGTCAGCGTTTCGCGGCGGTCGGCAGCGGGCG
Organism: Brevundimonas sp.; assembly: GCF_036400995.1. GTDB lineage: Bacteria > Pseudomonadota > Alphaproteobacteria > Caulobacterales > Caulobacteraceae > Brevundimonas. The sequence continues at coordinate 47,885 of NZ_DASWWG010000085.1, read as the reverse complement.
CGGCGGAGCCTGCATGGCCGCGACCAGACGCTCGATCTCGGCGTCCTCCAGCAGCGGCCCGGCGAATTTGGCGACGACCCGGCCCTGGGCGTCCACGGCGAAGGTCTCGGGCGCGCCGGTGATGCCGAGGTCGAGACCGGCCCGGCCTTCGCGGTCCACCAGCACCATGGCGAATGGATCGCCCAGCTCGTCCAGGAAGACGCGGGTATCCGCCGGATCGTCCTTCCAGGCCACGCCCACCACGGCGATCCCGCGATCCTTCAGCGCCATCAGCTTCGGATGCTCGGCGCGGCACGGCGCGCACCAGCTGGCGAAGACATTGATCAGCATCGGCCGCCCGACGCCGGCGGTCTTCAGGTCCAGGTTCCGCGTCCCGGCCTGCGCGCCCTCCAGCAGGGGCAGCACGGTCTCCGGCACCGGCTGGCCGACGAGGGCGTCCGGTTTCACCCCCGGATCGCGCTTCAGCGACCAGCCGATGAACAGGGCCGACAGGGCGACGAGCACCACCAGCGGAACGACGGCGAACCAGCGGCTCATGACCGGGGCGCCTTGTCGGCCTCGAGCCTGGCCAACTCGGCCTTCCAGCGACGGGCGGCGACCAGGGCGCGGGCGGCGAGCGCGACCAGCACCACGGCGCTGATCCCCCAGGCGGGCCAGACGTAGGCGGCGTATTTGCCCATATCGAGGTCGAGCATGGTCAGGCCTCCAGAGCCCGGCGGGCGCGCAGGGCGACGACCCGGCGACGCACGATCTCCGTGCGGATCGCGGTCAGCCAGAGGGCCAGGAACAACACCAGATAGGCCGCCATCATGGTCAGCAGCGGGGTCAGGAAGACCGGCGGCATAGACGGCCCGTCCGCGCGGATCAGCGAGGCCGGCTGATGCAGGGTGTTCCACCAGTCGACCGAGAATTTCACGATCGGCAGGTTGATCAGGCCCACAAGCCCCAGCACCGCGGCGGCGCGGGCGGCCTTCTGTTCGTCATCGATCGAGGCGCGAAGGGCCATGTAGCCGAGGTAGAACAGGAACAGCACCAGCACCGACATCAGGCGGGCGTCGCCCCACTCCCACCAGCTGCCCCACATCGGCTTGCCCCACAGGCTGCCGGTCGCGAGGGCGAGAAGGGTGTAGGCCGCGCCCGGCAGGGCGGCGGCGCGGGCCGCGGCGTCCGCCAGAGGATGGCGGAAGACCAGGGCGAAGAAGCTTGAGACGCCCAGCGCGCCGTAGATCATCAGCCCCACGGACGCCGCCGGCACGTGCACGAACATGATCCGCACGGTGTCGCCCTGCTGGTAATCCTCGGGCGCCGTAAAGCTGAACCAGCTCCCGGCCAGCAGGAGCACGACGGCCGCGGCCCACAGCACCGGCACGAGCGGGCGTGTGAAGCGGGCGAACCGGTCGGGATTGGCGAGGCCGAACATGATCGGCGCTCTTTAATCGTTGATCGCGCGTCGCGCTACTTGAGGCGGAGCCATTCGCCGTGCCAGACCGTCGCGCGCATTTCCGGGAGGCTCCCATGACCGACGACGTGACCAAGGATTCCAACGGCAACCGCCTCGCCGACGGCGACAGCGTGACCCTGATCAAGGACCTGAAGGTCAAGGGCTCGGGCGGGGTGACGCTCAAGCGCGGCACGCTGGTGAAGAACATCCGCCTGACCGGCGACCCCGACGAGATCGAGGCCAATGTCGAGAAGGTCCGCGGCCTCGTCCTGCGCACCGAGTTCGTCAAGAAGGCCTGAGCCGCCGCCCCTAGCCCTGGGCGTTGCGGATGGCTGCGGCGCCCGCCAGGGGGGTGATCACGGCGGCGAACAGCACATAGGCGCACAGGAAGGCCAGCGCCGGGGCGGGCGACTGGCCGTTGGCGGCCCGCTCCAGCGCGCCCGCGCCGAACACCACCGGCGGAATGAAGAGGGGCAGGACGATCACGGCGATCAACAGGCCCCCGCGCTTCGAGCCCAGCGCCAGAGCCGCGCCCAGCGCCCCGGTCAGGGCGAAGCCGAGCCCGCCAATCAGGGCCGCCAGCGCGGCCAGCGGCGCCAGCGCGACCGGCAGGCCAAGGGTGATCGCCGCCACCGGCGCGGTCACGGCCAGGGGCCAGCCGACCGCCAGCCACTGGGCCTTGGCCTTGGCGACGACCACCAGCTCCAGCGGCGCGGGGCCGAGCGTCAGCAGATCCAGCGTCCCGTCCTCGAAATCACGTTCGAACAGCCGTTCCAGCGACAGGATCGACGACACGGCCAGCGCCACCCAGCTGATGCCGCCCGCGATCGGGCGCAGGGCCGCCGGATCACTGCCCGAGGCCAGCGGGACCAGCACGGTCAGGCACAGGAAGAAGCCGCAGGCCAGCAGCGGCCCGCCGCCGCCCGCCCAGGCCAGCGCCAGCTCACGCCGCCAAAGGACCGTCAGCGCCTTCATCGGGCGTCCCCGATGTCGAGCGTCCGCGCCGGGATCGGCAGCGGATCGTGCACGGCCGCGAGGATCGCCCCGCCCCGGTCCAGATGCGCCTGCATCAGCACCCCCATAGCCGCGCGCCAGCGGGCGTCCAGCGGGCTGAGCGGCTCGTCCAGCAGCCAGATCGGCCGCTGCACGGCGATCAGCCGGGCGAAGGCAAGGCGCCGGCGCTGGCCGGCCGACAGCTTGCGCACCTCGAGATCCAGCAACGGCTCCAGCGCCAGCACGTCCACGGCCGCGGCGATCCCGTCGGCGTCGGCGCCCAGCCATTGCGTCTGGAACGTCAGTTCCTCCCGCGCCCGGCGCGCGCCCTTCAGCCCGTCCTGATGACCGAGCCAGTGCAGATGCTGCGTCCGCGCCTCGTCCGCCGGTACGTCGGCGAAGGCGATGGTCCCGGCGTCCGGGCGCAGGAAGCCGGCCAGGGCCCGCAGCAGGCTGGTCTTGCCCGCGCCGTTGGCTCCGGTCAGGGCCAGCGCCTCGCCGGACGCGGTCGAGAACGACAGCTCACGGAACAGGACGCGCTCGCCCCGGGACAGCGTCAGCCCGTCGACGGCGATCATCCGCAACCCCCGCAATTGCGAACGTCTCGCAATACCCCTGTCGGCGTCATGGATTCATGGACGCGCACCACGACCCTCGCTATATCCGCGATCGTCGCAGCAGGCTTTCGCCGCGCGCGTCTGGACCCTGTGAGTCCCGGCGTACAGCGCGCGAAGGCGCAACCGGATTGTCGGGCGGCGTACACCAGAGGAAGACTCTCCATGCCGTCGATTGACAGCCTCAAGACCCGTCAGGATCTCACCGTCGGGCGCAAGAAATACGCCTATTACAGCCTTCCCGCCGCCGAGGAAGCCGGTCTGGCCGGGATTTCCCGCCTGCCGCGCTCGATGAAGGTGCTGCTGGAGAACCTGCTGCGCAACGAGGATGGCGTTTCGGTCACCGAAGCCGACCTCAAGGCCGTGGCCGCCTGGATCGAGAACAAGGGCTCGGTCGAGCACGAGATCGCCTTCCGTCCGGCCCGCGTGCTGATGCAGGACTTCACCGGCGTTCCGGCCGTCGTCGACCTGGCCGCCATGCGTGACGCCATGGCCGCCCTCGGCGCCGACGCCACCAAGATCAACCCGCTGGTCCCCGTCGACCTGGTCATCGACCACTCGGTCATGGTCGACCACTTCGGCACCGCCAAGGCCTTCAACCAGAACGTCGAGCGTGAGTACGAGCGCAACATCGAGCGCTACAACTTCCTCCGCTGGGGTTCGTCGGCCTTCAACAACTTCCGCGTCGTGCCCCCCGGCACCGGCATCTGCCACCAGGTGAACCTGGAGAATCTGGCCCAGACCGTCTGGACGCTGGACGAAGGCAAGAAGACCGTCGCCTACCCGGACACCGTGGTCGGCACCGACAGCCACACCACCATGATCAACGGCCTGGCCGTTCTGGGCTGGGGCGTGGGCGGCATCGAGGCTGAAGCCGCCATGCTGGGCCAGCCGATCCCGATGCTGATCCCGGAAGTCATCGGCTTCAAGCTGACCGGCAAGCTGCCGGAAGGCGCCACCGCCACCGACCTGGTCCTGACCGTCACCCAGATGCTCCGCAAGAAGGGCGTGGTCGGCAAGTTCGTCGAGTTCTTCGGCGACGCCCTGACCGGCCTGACGCTGGAAGACCAGGCGACCATCGCCAACATGGCCCCGGAATACGGCGCCACCTGCGGCTTCTTCCCGGTCTCGCAGGCCACCATCGACTTCCTGACCGCCACGGGTCGTGACAAGGCGCGCGTCGCCCTGGTCGAGGCCTACGCCAAGGCGCAAGGCCTGTGGATCGACGAAACCTCGGAAGAGCCGGTCTTCACCGACACCCTGGAGCTGGACCTCGCCTCGGTCGTGCCGTCGCTGGCCGGTCCGAAGCGTCCGCAGGACCGCGTCGAACTGACCACCGCCGCCCCGGAGTTCGAAGGCCACCTGACCGGGACCTTCGCCCGCGCCGCCGACGCCCCGCGCGCCGACGTGGAGGGTGAGAAGTTCTCGGTCGGCGACGGCGACGTCGTGATCGCGGCCATCACCTCCTGCACCAACACCTCCAACCCGTCGGTCCTGATCGCCGCCGGTCTGGTGGCGCGCAAGGCCAATGCGCTGGGCCTGAAGCCCAAGCCCTGGGTCAAGACCTCGCTGGCCCCGGGCTCGCAGGTCGTCACCGACTACCTGACCGACGCCGGCCTGCAGAAGGACCTGGACGCCATCGGCTTCAACCTGGTCGGCTACGGCTGCACCACCTGCATCGGCAACTCGGGCCCGCTGGATCCGGCGATCTCGAAGGCCATCAACGACAACGGCATCGTCGCCACCTCGGTCCTGTCGGGCAACCGCAACTTCGAGGGCCGCGTGAACCCCGACGTCCAGGCCAACTACCTGGCCTCGCCGCCGCTGGTCGTCGCCTACGCCCTGGCCGGTTCGATGCGCATCGACATCACCAAGGAGCCGCTCGGCAAGGACAAGAAGGGCAATGACGTCTTCCTGAAGGACGTCTGGCCGACCGCGCAGGAAGTCGCCGACATCCAGCGCAAGTCGGTGACTCCGGCCATGTTCGCCAAGCGCTACAAGGACGTCTTCAAGGGCGACAAGCACTGGCAGGCGATCAAGGTCGCCGGCGGCCAGACCTACAGCTGGGATGACAGCTCGACCTACGTCGCCAACCCGCCCTACTTCGAGGGCCTGTCGATGGAGGCCGCTCCGGTCCAGGACATCGTCGAGGGCCGCGTGCTGGCCATCTTCGGCGACTCGATCACCACCGACCACATCTCCCCGGCCGGTTCGATCAAGAAGACCTCGCCGGCCGGCCAGTGGCTGACCAACCACGGCGTCGACGCCCTGGACTTCAACAGCTACGGCGCCCGCCGCGGCCACCACGAAGTCATGATGCGCGGCACCTTCGCCAACATCCGCATCCGCAACAAGATCACCCCGGAGATCGAGGGCGGCGTCACCAAGCACTTCCCGTCGGGCGACGTCATGTCGATCTACGACGCGGCCATGCGCTACCAGTCGGAAGGCCGTCCGCTGGTCGTCTTCGCCGGCAAGGAATACGGCACCGGCTCGTCGCGCGACTGGGCGGCCAAGGGCACCAACCTGCTGGGCGTCCGCGCCGTCATCGCCGAGAGCTTCGAGCGCATCCACCGCTCGAACCTGGTCGGCATGGGCGTCGTGCCGCTGCAGTTCAAGGCTGACGGCTGGCACAAGCTGGGCCTGACCGGCGAGGAGATCGTCACCATCCGCGGCCTGACCGACGCCAACATCGGCAAGCTGAAGCCGCGTCAGGACCTGTGGGTCGAGCTGTTCCGCCCGTCGGACGGCAAGATGGCCCGCTTCCCGGTCCGTTGCCGCATCGACAACCAGACCGAGCTCGACTACCTGCGCGCCGGCGGCGTCATGCCCTACGTCCTGCGCAACCTCGCAGGCGGTGAAGCGGCCCCGGCAGCCGCCGAGTAAGGCCCCGCTCAAGCAGGCCGGCTCCGCGAGCCGGCCGGTAGCGTGAAAACGACCAAAGGCCGGTGGAGCGATCCACCGGCCTTTTTTCTTGGCCTGTCTCCTTCCGTCGTGCAGCGGGAGACGGTGGGACTCCTCACCGCAAACAAAAAGGGCCGGCGGATCGCCCCGCCGGCCCTTCCCGTTTCAAACTGAACCCCGCCCTTACTCGGCGGCGACGCGATCCGCGTATTCGGGGATCTGGTCGAAATTCATGTAGCGATAGACCTCGTCGCGATCCTTATCGATCACGCCCATCTCGGCCATGTACTCGGCCACGGTCGGGATGCGGCCCATCTTGGAGGCCACGGCCGCCAGTTCGGCCGAGGCCAGATAGACGTTCGAGCCCTTGCCCAGACGGTTGGGGAAGTTGCGGGTCGAGGTCGAGACCACGGTCGCGCCCTCCTTCACCTGCGCCTGGTTGCCCATGCACAGCGAACAGCCCGGCATCTCCATGCGGGCGCCGGCGCCGCCGAGGGTCGAGTAGTGGCCCTCCTTGGTCAGTTCCGAGGCGTCCATCTTGGTCGGCGGGGCGACCCACAGCCGGGTTGGGATGTCCTTCTTGCCCTTCAGCAGCAGCGAGGCCGCGCGGAAGTGGCCGATGTTGGTCATGCACGAGCCGATGAAGACCTCGTCGATCGGGGTCTCCTGGACTTCCGACAGCAGGCGCGCGTCGTCGGGATCGTTCGGGGCGCACAGGACCGGCTCGGTCACATCCGCCAGATCGATCTCGATGACGTGGGCGTATTCGGCGTCCGCGTCGGCCTCCAGCAGGCTGGGGTTGGCCAGCCAGGCCTCCATGGCGTCGATGCGGCGCTGCAGGGTGCGGGCGTCGGCGTAACCGTCGGCGATCATGTTCTTCATGAGCACGATGTTCGAGGTCATGTACTCGATGATCGGCGCCTTGTTCAGCTTGACGGTGCAGCCCGCCGCCGAACGCTCGGCCGAGGCGTCGGTCAGTTCGAACGCCTGTTCCACCTTCAGGTCCGGCAGGCCCTCGATCTCGAGGATGCGGCCCGAGAAGGCGTTGATCTTGCCCGCCTTGGCCACCGTCAGCAGGCCCTGCTTGATGGCGTAGTAGGGAATGGCGTGGACCAGATCACGCAGGGTAATGCCCGGCTGCAGCTCGCCCTTGAAGCGGACCAGGATCGACTCCGGCATGTCCAGCGGCATCACGCCGGTGGCGGCGCCGAAGGCCACCAGACCCGAACCGGCCGGGAAGGAGATGCCGATCGGGAAGCGGGTGTGGCTGTCGCCGCCGGTGCCGACGGTGTCGGGCAGCAGCAGGCGGTTCAGCCAGGAGTGGATCACGCCGTCGCCCGGACGCAGGGCCACACCGCCGCGGTTCGAGATGAACTGCGGCAGTTCGCGGTGTGTCTTCACGTCCACCGGCTTCGGATAGGCGGCGGTGTGGCAGAAGGACTGCATCACCATGTCGGCCGAGAAGCCGAGGCAGGCCAGATCCTTCAGCTCGTCACGCGTCATCGGACCGGTGGTGTCCTGCGAGCCGACCGTGGTCATCTTGGGCTCGCAATAGGTGCCCGGACGGATGCCCTGACCTTCCGGCAGGCCGCAGGCGCGACCGACCATCTTCTGCGCGACGGTGAAGCCCTTGCCGCTGTCTTCCGGCGTGACCGGCAGGCGGAACTCGGTCGAGGGCGCCAGACCCAGGGCCTCACGGGCGCGGGCGGTCAGCGAACGGCCGATGATCAGGTTGATGCGGCCACCGGCCTGCACCTCGTCCAGCAGCACCTGCGACTTCAGTTCGAAGGTCGAGACCGTCCGGCCGTCCTTCTCGATCTTGCCCGCATAGGGATAGATGTCGATGACGTCGCCCATCTCCAGGCTGGTCACATCGACCTCGATCGGCAGGGCGCCGGAGTCTTCCTGGGTGTTGAAGAAGATCGGGGCGATCTTGCCGCCCAGGGTCACGCCGCCGAAGCGCTTGTTCGGCACGAACGGAATGTCCTCGCCGGTGGCCCAGATCACGCTGTTGGTCGCCGACTTGCGCGACGAACCGGTGCCGACCACGTCGCCGACATAGGCGACCAGATGGCCCTTGGCCTTCAGCTCCTCGATGAAGGCCATCGGTCCGCGCACGCCGTCCTGCTCCGGCGTGATGCCGGGACGGGCGTTCTTCAGCATGGCAAGATAGTGCAGCGGAATGTCCGGCCGCGACCAGGCGTCGGGCGCCGGCGACAGGTCATCGGTGTTGGTCTCGCCGGTCACCTTGAACACGGTGACGGTGATCTTCTCGGCGACCTTGTCGCGCGAGGTGAACCATTCGGCGTCGGCCCAGGATTGGATCACGGCCTGCGCATTGGCATTGCCGCCCTTGGCCAGTTCGGCGACGTCGTGGAAGAAGTCGAACATCAGCAGGGTCTTCTTCAAACCCTCGGCGGCCACCGCGCCAACCACCGCATCGTTCAGCAGGTCGATCAGCGGTTTGACGTTATAGCCGCCGACCATGGTGCCCAGCAGTTCCGTCGCGCGCTCACGCGACAGCGACGGCACGGCGAAATCGCCGTGCGCCACCGCCGACAGGAAGGACGCCTTCACCTTGGCCGCATCGTCCACGCCGGGCGGCACGCGATACGTCAGCAGGTCCAGCAGCTCCTGTTCGGACTCCCCGGCCGGCGGCGCCTTGATCAGCTCGATCAGGTCAGCGGTCTGCTCGGCCGACAGCGGCAGCGGCGGAATGCCGAGCGCGGCGCGTTCGGCGACATGGGCACGATAGGCTTGAAGCATGGGGAGGGCGTCCTTGATCCAGTCGCGGCAAGACTGGCCGTCGGCCCGTCAAAACCGCGCGGGGCCTTTCCCACATCTGCTCCGGCGCCGCAACACGACCGCCCGATACGTAGCGGGCATGTGTCGTATGCGGAACAGGCGCCGCGACGTCAGCCGGCGAACCAGCCGTCCTCTCTCAGCCGTCCGACATTGCTGCGCGACACCGGCGCCTCCAGCCCGCCCGCCAGCTTCAGCCGCACATTCCGGCCGTCCTCGACCACCCCCTCGACGGCGGAGCGGGCCACCCACCATGAGCGATGGGTCTGCGCGCCCTCCACGCCCTTCAGCCCGGCCATGGCCTGCGACAGGGACATCAGGACCAGGGTCGAGCCGCGCGGGGTGTGCACCCGGACATAGTGGTCCTCCATCTGCAGGCACAGGATGTCCCGCCCCAGACCCGGCGGCAGGCGGTCGCGCGGATCGGCGCTGTCGGCCTCGACCGCGTCGAGACCCCGGCTCATCCACCACAGCACCACCGCCGTCGCGATCGCGGCGATGATCAGCGACTGGCCATACCATTCCAGCCAGGGCACCCGGCCGGTCCCCGGCCAGACGGTCCGGGCCAGAAGACGGCTCAGGGCCGTCGCCGGAACCGTCAGCAGGGTCACCACCGGCGGCGCCCACAGCCAGACCGGAACCCGCCGCCGCATCGCCCGCCGCGCGATCCACGGCACGACCAGGCCGAACAGGGCCCAGCCGCTCCACAGGCTCAGCGTCCAGTAGGCCAGCCGCTCGGGCAGCCCCCCGTTCATATAGCTGCCGAACGGCCCGATCAGGCCCAGCAGGACACCCAGCGCGGTCGAGGCGGCGAACCCCGCCACGACCGACCGCCCCCAGCCCCCCGATTTGAACAGCCCCGAATCCATCGCCCGATCCTGCCACAGACAGCCCTTGTGGCTAGCCGGACCCGTCCGCCCGGTCACGCGCCCGTTCGCCCGTTGGCGCAAACGGCGTGGCGCGGCCTTCGAAGGGACGGAAGACAGGACCGGTCACCCCACCGGAACCCTGTCCCATGCTCCTGACCTCCGCCCTCGCCGCCGCCCTGCTGACCGCCCCGCTGTCGCCGCCCGATCATCTGTTGACCGTCGCCGTACAGCAGGCTGATCCGGTGACCTTCGAACGCCGCACCATGGCGGACGGCGACACGCCGGTGGAGATCGGCGTCTGGTCGCCCTCGACCCCCTCGGCCGCGCCCCGGCCGCTGGTCGTGATCTCCCACGGCAACGGCGGCGATTTCCGCGGACACGAGGACACCGCCCGCGCCCTGGCCGCCGCCGGGTTCGTCGTCGCCGCCCTGACCCACACCGGCGACAGCTGGCGCGACCAGAGCGGCGCGACCGACGTGGCCCGGCGCCCGCGCCAGCTGTCGCTGCTGGTCGAGACCATGGTCGCCGGGGGCGGGGTCGACGCGGACCGCGTGGGCGCCTTCGGCTTCTCCGCCGGCGGCTTCACCGTCCTGACCGCGGCGGGCGGCGAGCCGGACATGGGCCGCGTGGCCGATCACTGCCGGGCCCATCCGGACTTCTACGACTGCCGCCTGATCGCGTCCGTCGGCCTACCCGCGAACGGTGCGCCGGTGGCCTGGACCCATAATCCGCGCATCAAGGCCGTGGTGGCGGCCGCCCCGGCGTTGGGCTTCACCTTCGCGCCGGATGGGCTGAAGGCCGTCACCGGGCCGGTGCAGCTGTGGCAGGCGGAGGATGACCGCATCCTGCCCGCCCCCGTCTATGTCGAGCCGGTGCGCGCCGCCCTGCCGACGCCGCCGGAGTTTCATCTGGTTCCCGGGGCCGGTCATTTCGACTTCCTGCCGCCCTGCCGCCCGGAGGTTCAGGCCAGCGCCCCGATGATCTGCGTCTCGGCGCCGGATTTCGACCGCGCGGCCTTCCACGACCGGCTCAACGCCGAGGTGGTGCGCTTCTTCCGCCGGACCCTGATGGACCCGGCGGCCTGATCAGCGGCCGAAGACCTCGACGCCGATCTCCCCGGCGGGCGTCAGCCAGGCGCGCTTCATGCCCTGGCTGTTGAAGGGGGCGGTGATGTTGCCGTCGCGGTCCAGGGCGATCAGGCCGCCGTCGCCGCCCATGGCGCCGATCTCGTCGATCACCGCCTGTGCGGCCACGCTCAACGGTTGACCCGCCGCCACCCGCCAGGCCGTCTGGGCCGTCGCGGCGACGCGGATGAAATACTCGCCCTGGCCGGTGCCCGAGGCGGCGACGTTTCCGTCCGCCCAGGTGCCCGCCGCCGGGATCGGAGTGTCGCCGACCCGGCCCGGCATCTTGCCGAACACGCCCGCGGTCGAGGTGGCGGCGGCGAGCCGGCCGGCGGCGTCCAGCACGCAGCAGCCGACCGTGCCGTGGCTCAGCGTGCCCGGCGGATGGTTGTCCTCGCCCTTGCCGGCGCGGGTGAACCAGGCCTCTTCGTCGGCGATGGGCTCCAGCCCCTGATCGAGCGCGAACAGGGCCGCGCCCTCGCCCGCCAGCATGACGTGGGGGGTGCGGTCCATAACGGCCCGCGCGGCCACGACCGGATTGCGGAAGCCCTGCAGGGCCGCCACGGCGCCCGCTCGCTTCGTCGCCCCGTCCATGATGCTGGCGTCCAGCTCATAGGCGCCGGCCAGATTGGGCGAGGCGCCGCGTCCCGCGACATAGAGGCCGGAGTCCTCCAGCATGACCACCGCCGCCACCGCGACGTCCAGCGCGCTCTCGCCCGCGTCCAGCCGCGCCTTCATGGCCTCGACCACCTCGCGCATGTGCACGACCTCGGCGTCATAGTTGCGCTCGCGCCGGGCGCCCGCGCCGCCGTGAAGGATGAGGGCCGTCATTCCGTTCGTCTCCTGATCGCCTCTTTTCAACGGGCGTGGGGGTCCTTAGCCTTCCCTCCACGCGAGCGCCACGGGGGCGAGCGCCTGACGTTCCAAGGAAGCCTGATGCGCGCTGTTCTCTCGAAAGCTCCCGGCGGCCCCGAAACCCTCGTCGTCGAGGAGGTTCTGGACCCCCGCCCGCAGAAGGGCGAGGTGGTGATCGAGGTGAAGGCCATCGGGGTCAACTTCCCCGACACCCTGATCATCGAGGACAAGTACCAGTTCAAGCCGCAGCGGCCCTTCTCGCCGGGCGGCGAGGTGGCCGGGATCGTCGAGGCCGTCGGCGAGGGCGTGAAGGGCATCTTCAAGGGGGATCGCGTCATCGCCGTACCCGGCTGGGGCGGCATGGTCGAACGGCTGGCCGTGCCCGCCGCCTCGGTGATCAAGATCCCCGACGCGATGGATTTCCAGACCGCCGCCTCGCTGGTGATGACCTACGGCACCTCCTACTACGCCCTGAAGGACCGGGCGCAGCTCAAGGCCGGTGAAAGCCTGCTGGTGCTGGGCGCCGCGGGCGGCGTCGGCGTCGCCGCCGTCGAACTGGGCAAGGCCATGGGCGCCCATGTCATCGCCGCCGCCTCGACCAACGACAAGGTCCAGTTCGCGCTGGAGGCCGGCGCCGACAACGGCCTGATCTATCCGTCGGGCAAGATGGACAAGGTCGCCCAGAAGGAGCTGTCGGGCGAACTGAAACTGGCCTCGGGCCGCGACGGCCCGGACGTGGTCTATGACGGTGTCGGCGGCGACTATTGCGAGCCCGCCCTGCGCGCCATGGACTGGAACGGCCGCTATCTGGTGGTCGGCTTCCCGGCGGGCATTCCGTCCCTGCCGCTGAACCTGACCCTGCTGAAGTCGGTGTCGGTGATCGGCGTCTTCTGGGGAGCCGCCGTCGCCCGCGACCCGGCCCTGCACGTCGCGAACATGGCCGACCTGTTCAAATTCTGGAGCGACGGCAAGATCAGGCCCCGCATCAGCCGCACCTTCCCGCTGGAGCGCGCCCACGAGGCCATCCAGGCGCTGGGCGACCGCTCGGTCATGGGCAAGGTGGTCGTCACCGTCGAGGACTGAGCCCCGCTCAGTCCGCGTCGCCTTTCAGATGATCAAGCGCGGTCCGGGCCAGCTCCCGGTGCCGCGCCTTGATGTTCGCCCCCAGCGTCGCCAGCAGGGCGGCGAACACCGCCGCATCGTCGGTGAAGCCGATCACCGCGAACAGGTCCGGGATGGCGTCGGTCGGCAGGACGAAATAGGCCAGCGCCCCGAGCATGATCCCCTTGGCCGCCGCCGGGGTCTCGGGGTCGCGCGCGGCGTACCAGACCGACAGCGCCTGGTCGGCGAACGGGATGCGCGCCGCCGTGCGCCGGATCTTGGGCCAGAACCCCCGGCGCACCCGCGTTTCGTTCACCTGCTGCACCGCCGGAACGAGGGCGTGGGACGGGTCCAGCGCATTTTCGGGGTTGGCTGCCCCGGCGGCAGGTTTGGCATTGGTGGTCATGGCGGCTAAATCCCCCGCGACATACTCGGTTCACAACAGGACATAGGGGCTCAGGACATGAAACTCGACAGCAGCATCGCCGCGGTGGTCACCGGCGGCGCCTCGGGCCTCGGTGAAGGCACCGCCCGCGCCATCGCCGCCACCGGCGCCAAGGTCGCCCTGTTCGACATGAACGAGGAAAAGGGCGAGGCGATCGCCAACGAAATCGGCGGCGTCTTCTGCAAGGTCGACGTCACCAGCGACGAGGAAGTCGCCGCCGCCTTCGCCAAGGCCCGCGCCGCCCACGGGCAGGAGCGTCTGGTCGTCAACTGCGCCGGCATCGCGACCGGCCAGAAGACCGTCAGCCGCAAGCGCGACACCGGCGAGATCCGCGCCCACGACATGGCCTCGTTCGAGCGCACGGTCCGCATCAACCTGTTCGGCACCTTCCGGGTCCTGTCGCAGTCGGCGGCGGGCATGGTGACCCTGGAGCCGATGGCCGATGGCGAGCGCGGCCTGATCGTCAACACCGCCTCGGTGGCGGCCCAGGACGGCCAGATCGGCCAGGCCGCCTATTCGGCCTCCAAGGGCGGCGTCTACGCCATGACCCTGCCGATCGCCCGTGACCTGGCCCAGGAAGGCGTGCGGGTGAACACTATCCTGCCCGGCATCATGTGGACGCCGATGATGGCCGGCATGGACCAGAAGGTTCAGGACAGCCTCGCCGCCGCCATCCCCTTCCCGAGCCGCCTCGGCACCCCCGCCGACTACGCCTCGCTGGTGCTGGAACTGGCCCGTAACGTCTACATCAACGGCGAATGCATCCGTCTGGACGGCGCCATCCGGCTGGCGCCGCGCTGACGCCTGAAAGAGACGCGCTGACGCCGGCGACACGGTCGCTCGCTGCCTGAGCGCGGTTTTTTCAAAAGGGGGCTTGCACGGGTCCGGAAGGGTCCGCTATACGCCCCCTCCTCGACACGGAACGGCCTCGCCGTTTCACGGAGTGCGGGCGTAGCTCAGGGGTAGAGCATCACCTTGCCAAGGTGAGGGTCGGGCGTTCGAATCGCCTCGCCCGCTCCAGTCGAAACGCAAAAGGCTCGGTCTTCGGACCGGGCCTTTTTGTTTTGGCGGATCGTTGGACTTCCCTCTGGACGCGATCCCGGAAAACTGTGCAATCTGGAATATCACCGGTCGCTGTAGGGCCGGTTCGTCCTGTTCGGTCGTCGTCCTCACCGGAGACCCGCATGACCCGCACCGCCCTGTTCGACGCCATCCGGCCCTTTGCCCCGGACAAGCGCTTCACACCCGACCATGTCCGGGTCATCGATGATCTGGCCGACGCCTTCGGCCTGCCCCGGGCCGACGCGCCCCCGGCGACTCCCCCGACGCTCCAGGGAACCATCACCGAACGGGTCGCTCTGGAGCTGATCTCCCACGAGGCGATCGTTCAGGAGGCCTACAGGGACTCTGTCGGCGTCTGGACCTGGAGCGTGGGCGTCACCAGCGCCTCCGGCCACGCCGTGTCTGGGTACAAGGACAATCCGCAGCCGATCCCGAAATGTCTCGAAGTCTATGTCTGGCTGCTGGAGAAGAAATACGCCCCCGCGGTCCGCAAGGCCTTCAGCGGCACGCTCCTGAGCGAAGCGCAGTTCGCGGCGGCGCTTTCATTCCACTACAACACCGGCGCCATCGGCACGGCGAGTTGGGTCAAACTGTTCAGGCAGGGCGAGACCGCCAGGGCGAAGACGGCCTTCATGCAATGGAAGAAGCCGCCCGAAATCCTGAGCCGCCGGCGGGCCGAGTGCGACCTGTTCTTCGACGGGCGCTGGTCCAACGACGGCAAGGCTTCGGTCATCCCCGTCCGCAAACCGGGCTACCAACCGAACTTCAGCAAGGCGAAGCGGCTGGATATCACCGCCGATCTGCGGGAGGCGCTGAAACAGGCCTGACCGGATCAGATCCGCTTCAGCCGTTTCGCGTGCCCGCCGACCATCTTCAGGGCTACGGCGTCCGGCAGATGCTTGGCCAGACCGGCCAGCAGATTGTTCATGACGCCCGGCGTCACCTGCGGACGGTTGGCCTCGACGGCGTGATAGCCGACGCGGGCCACGTGGGCCGCCGTCTGCCACATCCAGGCCGGATAGGCGGCCGAGACCTCGTCCCGTGTGCCGTTCACGTCGTGGAACTCGGTCAGGGTGTAGCCGGGGCACAGGGCGGTGACGTGCACGCCGGTGTCCTTCAACTCCAGATACAGGCCCTGCGACGCCTTGATCAGGAAGCTCTTGATCGGCCCGTACAGGGTGTCGCCGCCGGTCGCGGGCATCCGTCCGGCGAGGGAGGCGACATTGATGATCCGGCCGTAGCTGCGCGCGACCATGTCCGGCGCGAAGAGGCGCGACAGCTCGACGGGCGCGGTCAACATCACCCGGATCATGGCGGCGTGATCCGCCGGATCGGTGTGCAGGAAGCCCGCCGTCCGGCTGAAGCCCGCATTGTTGATCAGGGCGTCGACCATCAGCCCGCGCTCCAGCACGGCCTCGTACAGGGCGCGCGGCGCGGCCGGGTCGGCCAGATCGGCGGTCAGGACGGTGACGGCGCAACCCGTGCGGCGAAGTTCGTCGGCCAGGGCGTTCAGCGGGCCTTCGCGGCGGGCGGTCAGGATCAGGTCCCAGCCCTCGGCCGCATAGACGCGGGCCAGGGCCGCGCCGATGCCCGCGCTGGCGCCGGTGATCAGGGCAGTGCGGCGATTGCCGGGGTTCACGCGCCGGTCAGGCCGCGACGGGGCAGGACTTGTGCGGCGTGAAGGCCGCCAGCGACGCGGGGTTTTCAGCCAGCAGGTCGGCGATGGTGATCTTCGACAGCGCCTCGGCCGCCGCGACCTCGGCGGCGGTCAGGGCCTTGGCCACCTGACGCGGGATATGTTCACTGACCGGACAGCCCTTGGCACCGGCGGGCGGCGACCCGATGTGGGCGCAGCCGTTCACGGCGGCCAGCACCTCGTTCAGCCGGATATCCTCGGGCCGGCGCAGCAGCCAGGCCCCGCCGGACGCGCCGGGACGGGTGGCGATCAGCCCGGCCTTGGCCAGCTGGGCGGTGACGCGACGGACCACGACCGGGTTGGTCGGCACCGAGGCGGCCAGAACCGCGCTCGGCGCGGCCTCGGCCGGCGAGTATGCGCCCTTGTGGGCCAGATAGGCCAGGGAGTGGGCGGCGACGGGGAAGCGTTGGCTGTCTGACATGTGCGCTCTTTCGTCGATAAGATAGGCGTTCCGGGTGCGTTTCACAAACCGACGCAACCTTCGCACCTGCAGCACGATTGAAACCCCCGTTGAAAGGGCCTAAAGGCTCGCGGCTTTTGATGGGGCCGCGCACCGCGGAGCCCCGGAGGAACTTCATGGCCGGGGCCTCTCCCCAAGGTGAAGACGACGCTCAGGCCGTCGGCGAACAACCCAACGGACAGAATCCATCCTCCGGCGCCCTTCCGGCGACGGATGCGCATGGGCATCCGGTCGGCAAGGCCGGCAAGATGGGTCTCATCATCGGCGCCATCGGCGTGGTGTTCGGCGACATCGGCACCAGCCCGCTCTACGCCCTGCGTGAAGCCATCGACCACGCCCGCGGCGGCGTCGGCGGCGATCTCGCCGTGGTCGGGGTCGTCTCCCTGGCCTTCTGGGCCCTGATGATCGTGGTGACGTTCAAATACGTCTTCTTCCTCATGCGCGCGGACAACAAGGGCGAGGGCGGCACCCTGGCCCTGATGGCCCTGGCCCAGCACGCGATCGGCCGACGCTCGGCCCTGATCTTCATCCTCGGCGTCTGCGGCGCCGCCCTGTTCTACGGCGACGGCATCATCACGCCCGCCATCTCGGTCCTGTCGGCGATCGAGGGCGTCAAGGAGGCCCCGGGCGTCGGCGGCAGCCTCGATCCCTTCATCGTGCCGGTCTCGGCGGGCATCCTGATCGCCCTGTTCCTCGTCCAGGCCCGCGGCACCGCCGGACTGGCCAAATGGTTCGGCCCGATCACCGCCGTCTGGTTCCTCAGCCTCGGCGTGCTGGGCCTGATCCACATCTTCGACGACATCTCGATCCTGCGGGCCCTGTCGCCGCACTACGGCGTCCAGCTGCTCATCAATGACGGCTTCCTGGGCTTCATCATCCTGGGCAGCGTCTTCCTGGCCGTGACCGGGGCCGAGGCCCTGTACGCCGACATGGGCCATTTCGGTAAGTCGCCGATCCGCATCGGCTGGCTGGCCTTCGTCCTGCCCTGCCTGACGCTGAACTACCTCGGCCAGGGAGCCCTGATCCTCGACAATCCCGGCGCCTCGGAAAACCCGTTCTGGAGCATGGTCCCGCAGGGCATCTACTGGCCGATGCTGGCGCTGGCGACCGCCGCCACCGTCATCGCCTCGCAGGCCGTGATCACCGGCGCCTTCTCGGTGACCCAGCAGGCCGTCCAGCTGGGCTTGCTGCCGCGCATCCAGATCCTCAACACCTCCGAGAGTCAGGCGGGCCAGATCTATGTCCCCGCGGTCAACACCCTGCTGATGGTCGGGGTGCTGGTGCTGCTGGTCGTCTTCCAGAGCTCGCACAACCTCACCGCCGCCTACGGCGTGGCCGTCACCGGCACCATGCTGGTCAACACCCTGATGTCCTGGTCGGTCATCACCAAGAAGTGGAACTGGCCGATGTGGGCGGTTCTGGGCTGCCTGATCCCGTTCGGCTTCATCGACACCGTCTTCCTGACGTCGAACCTGCTGAAGATTCCGGACGGCGCCTGGATGCCGCTGGTGCTGGGCGCGGCCCTGGTGCTGCTGATGTGGACCTGGGTGCGCGGCACGCAAATCCTGACCACCAAGACCCGCAAGGACAGCCTGCCGCTGATCGACCTGATCGAGATGCTGCGCGCCCGTCCGCCGCACCGCGCGCCGGGCACGGCCATCTTCCTGACCAGCGACCCGGACATCGCCCCGGTCGCCCTGATGCACAATCTCAAGCACAACAAGGTGCTTCACGAGAAGAACGTCATCCTGACCGTCCGCACCACCGACCGGCCTCGCGTCGATCCGGCCAACCGGGTCTCGATCGAACCGATCTCGGACGACTTCAAGAAGCTGGTCATCTCCTACGGCTTCATGGAGCAGCCGAACGTGCCCAAGGCCCTGGGCGTCTGCCGCAAGCAGGGGCTGAAGTTCGACATCATGTCGACCAGCTTCTTCCTGGGCCGCCGCTCGGTCATCGCCTCGTCCACCGAGGGCATGCCCTTGTGGCAGGACCGGCTGTTCATCTTCCTCATGCGTAACGCCGCCAACCCCACCGACTTCTTCCACATCCCGCCCGGCCGCGTGGTCGAGCTGGGCACGCAGGTGTCGGTTTGACCGCCCGTGACGGCGCGGGCCGCAACTCCGCCGCCCGTGGTCGCCGCATGGCCGAGAAGGCCCGCGGTCCCCGCCCGCCCCGCCCCGAGGCGCCGCGCGACGAGGCCGCCGACATCGGCGTCGAGGCCCGGCTGGCCGCCGGCGTCCTGCTGAACGCGGCCCTCGAGGGCCGCGGCGGCATGGACTCGGCCCAGACCTTCCGCGAGATCGCCGCCCTGCCCGCGCCCGACCGGGCCTTCGCCCGCGCCGTGGCCATGGCCGCCCTGCGCCGTCTGGGCGAGATCGACCAGATCCTGGACCGCCGCCTGAACAAGGCGCCGCCGCTGCCGGTGCGCACCATCCTGCGCATCGCCCTGGCCCAGACCCTGGTGCTGGAGACCCCGGCCTTCGCCGCCGTCTCGACCGCCGTGAAACTGGCCGAACGCGACCCCAAGACCCGTCCGTACAAGAACCTCGTCAACGCCGTCCTGCGCGGCGTCGGCCGTGACGGCCCCGGCCTGACCACCGCCGAGAGCAACCTGCCCGACTGGATCGCCGCCCGCTGGAAGGCGACCTGGGGCGAACAGGGGCTGATCGCCCTGGCCCTGGTCGCGCGCGAGGAGCCGCCGACCGACCTGAGCCTCAAGCCCGACGCCGACGCCCAAGCCCTGGCGACCGCCGTCGACGGCGAGGTCCTGCCGGGCGGCACGGTCCGCACCGGCCGTCGCGGCGACGTGGCCTCCTGGCCCGGCTTCGAGGACGGGAGCTGGTGGGTGCAGGACGCCGCCGCCGCCGTCCCCGCCCGCCTGCTGGCCCCCAAGGCCGGCGAGAGCATCATCGACCTGTGCGCCGCCCCGGGGGGCAAGACGCTGCAACTGGCCGCCTCCGGCGCCGAAGTGGTCGCCCTGGATCGTTCCGACAGCCGCCTGAAGCGCCTGCGCGCCAATCTGGAACGCACCGGCCTGTCGGCCGAGGTGGTCGCCGTCCCGGCCGAGGACTGGGAGGACGATCGCACCTTCGACGCCGTCCTGCTGGACGCGCCCTGCACGGCCACCGGCACCTTCCGCCGCAACCCGGAAGTCCTGCGCGCCACCAAGCCCGCCGACGTGGCCAAGCTGGCCGACGTGCAGCACCGCCTGCTCGACGCCGCCGCCGAACGGGTGAAACCGGGCGGGCGTCTGGTCTACTGCGTCTGCTCGATGGAACGGGAAGAGGGCGAGACCCAGATCATCGCCTTCCTGCGCCGCAACCCGGCCTTCAGGACCGTCGCCGCCGTCCCGGCCGAGGTCGGCGCCCCGGACGAGGCCCTGACGCCCGAGGGCTGGCTGCGCATCCTGCCGTCGATGTGGACGGACAAGGGCGGCGTGGACGGCTTCTTCGTGGCCCGACTGGACCGCGTCTCCTAGGCGACGTCCATCACCACATAGCTGGGCGTGATCCGGGGCCGGAAGCCGAGGGTCTCATAGAAGGCGATGGTCGCCGCGTGGCCGATCCGCGCGTGCAGGAAGACCGTGTCGCCCCGGTCGAGGATGCGCTGCCCCACGGCGCGCATCAGCACCCCGGCGTAGCCGTGGCCGCGATGGTCCGGATGGGTGCAGACGCCGCTGACCTCGCTGAACCCGTCCAGGCTCAGCCGTTCGCCGGCCATGGCCACCAGCACGCCTTCCCGTCGGATGCCGATAAAGGGCCCCAGCAGATGGGTCTTCGAGAAGAAGGGCCCCGGTTGGGTCAGGGTCGCCAGCGCCAGCATCTCGGGGCCGTCAGCGTCGGTCAGGGCCTCGAACGCGATATCGCGACCGTCGGCGGTCAGGGCCGTCGCCGTCATCTGCAGGCAATCGATGCGGCTCACCTCGCCCAGTCCCGCCGGAATGACCGGATCGGTCTCGAACAGGGCGACCGGGCCGGTGCTCCGCGCCAGCGCAACCCAATCTTCCGCCGTCGCATCCGGACCGGCGGCGGCGAAGGTGGCGTAGGCCGGATCGAACCGCAGCACCCCGCCCTCACGGATGGACAGCGGCGCCTGCCGGCTGGTCAGGGCGTTGCGGACGGCGCGGTCGAGGGGATGCGAAGCGGACATGGTCCTTCCCTACCCCACAGGCCGACCGGCGCCAGCGCCGAAGCGACGCCGGGTCCGGAAATCGCTCAGGGCGCGGGCGAGCTCTGGGTCAGGGGCACGGTGATCTCCCCGCCGCGGGCGAAGCGCAGGGTGATGCTGGATCCGGCGGCGCGATAGTCCCCGGTCTCCAGCCCCGGCACCCACACCACCAGCGGCAGATAGGCCTCCTGCCCCGCCGTCGGGGCGGGCAGCGGAATCGGCAGCTCGACCGGCGGCTGGCGGCTGAACAGGTTTCCGTCCGTGCGGAAAGCGGTCGGCTGGCCCAGTGGGGTGGTGACGGCGACCAGTTCGTCGGCCTCCGTCCCCGTATTCTGGACCACCACCCGGATGTTGGCGGCGAACGGCGCCGACAGGCCTTCGACGATGAAGGCCGTATTCACGACCTTCAGGGGCGAGGCGGGGGCTTCCTGAACCGCCACCGGTTCATTCACGAGCGCCAGCAGCAGTTCAATCATGGTCAGCCCCTCCAGAAGCCGATGATCTTCTTCACCTCGTCGACCACCGGATCGGCGATCTCGGCGGCCCGTTCGGCGCCGTCCTTCAGCACCTTGTCGATCTCGGCCGTGTCGGCCATCAGGCGGCGCATCTCGGCGGTGACCGGGGCCATCGAGGCCACGGCCAGTTCGGCCAGCGCCGGCTTGAAGGCGCCGAAGCCCTTGCCGCCCCACTCGGCCAGCACCTGTTCCTTGGTCTCGTCGGCCAAGGCGGCGTAGATGGTGACCAGGTTCTTCGCCTCGGGCCGGTCGTTCAGGCCCTCGACCTCTTCCGGCAGATTGCCGGGGTCGGTCTTGGCCTTGCGAATCTTGGCCACGATGGTGTCGGCGTCGTCGATCAGATTGATGCGCGAGGCGTCCGACGGATCGGACTTGGACATCTTGGCCGCCCCGTCGCGCAGGCTCATCACGCGCGGCGCCGGGCCCTGCGTCAGCGGCTCGGGCAGGGGGAAGAAGCCCGGGACGCCGAAGTCGTTGTTGAACTTGGCGGCGATGTCGCGGGTCAGCTCGAGGTGCTGCTTCTGGTCCTCGCCGGTCGGGACCTCGGTGGCCTTGTACAGCAGGATGTCCGCCGCCTGCAGCACCGGATAGGTGTACAGGCCGACCGACGCGCGCTCCTTGTGCTTGCCGGTCTTCTCCTTGAACTGGGTCATCCGGTCCAGCCAGCCGAGGCGGGCGACGCAGTTGAACATCCAGGCCAGCTCGGTGTGCGCGCGCACGGCCGATTGCGGGAAGATCACCGACTTCGCCGGATCCAGACCCGAGGCCAGATAGGCGGCGGCGATCTCACGGGTCTGGGCGGTCAGCAGGGCCGGGTCCTGCCACACGGTGATGGCGTGCAGGTCAGCCACGAACAGGAAACAGGGCGCGCCCGTGTCCTGCAGCTGGGTGAAGCGCTTCAGGGCGCCCAGGTAGTTGCCCAGGTGCAGGGCGCCGGAGGCCTGGATGCCGGACAGGATGCGGCGCGGGCCGGTGTATTGAGCCGGAGCGGTATCGGTCATGGTCGGGTACTCGGGAGGAATCTGGATCAGGCGCGCGGACGCGCGCACGGCAAGGTGCTGGAGCTGTTCAGCGGCGCCATCGACGGGCGGCGAAGGTCTGTCCCGAAATCATCATTTCATCGCGCTTATCGTCTCACTGCCGGTCAGTCCAGACCGGAGGAGATCGAGCCGCCCGGCTCGCGACGCAGCACAGCCTTCAGTTCGCGGATGCTGACGGCGCGGAAGACCAGCAGACAGGCGCCGTAGAGCCCCGCGCCGACGCCGCAGACCACCAGCACGGCGATCTCCTTGGCGAAGAAGACGCGGCTCAGGGTCTCGTACCCGATCCCCGCCGCCAGCAGGGCCGCGGCCATCACGCCGCTGGCCAGCAGCACCCGGGAAATGCGCGAGATGAAGGCGGTCGACGCATGCCATGCCTTCTCGCGGATCAGGGTCCCGCCAAGCAGGGCCACGTTCAACCAGGCCGACAGGCTGGTCGCCACCGCCAGACCCAGCACGCCGTCATGGCCGCGCGCCGACAGCCAGAAGAACAGCACCGAACCGACGACCACGGTGAACACCACCGCGGCGACGGCGAAGATCATCGGGCGGCGGGTGTCCTCGCGCGCGAAGAAGGGCGGCGTCAGGACCTTGGCCAGCACGAAGGCCGGCACGCCCCAAGCGAACTGGCGCAGCACATCGGCGGTGCGGGCCGCGTCGGCGCTGGTGAAGGCGCCGCGCGTCACGGTGGCGTCGATGATGAAGAAGGGAATGACGAACAGGGCCACCGCCGCCGGCAGGGTGAAGGCCATGGCCAGGGTCACGCCGTCGTCCAGCGTCTTGCGGCCGCCCTCATGGTCGCCCTGCACGAAGGCCCGGGTCAGGCGC
Organism: Brevundimonas sp.; assembly: GCF_036400995.1. Classification (GTDB taxonomy): domain Bacteria; phylum Pseudomonadota; class Alphaproteobacteria; order Caulobacterales; family Caulobacteraceae; genus Brevundimonas. The sequence goes on along the minus strand of NZ_DASWWG010000085.1, from coordinate 24,966 downwards.
GGCACCAGCGCCAGACCGATGGCCACCCCCACCAGCCCCAGCGGCAGCTGGTACAGGCGGTCGGCGTTGTAGAGCACCGAGCGGGCGCCCTCGTCCGTACCGGTCAGCACCTGGCTGACCACCGAGTTGATCTGCATGGCGCCGCCGGCCAGCGCGCCGGGCACGGCCAGGGCCAGGGCCCGCTTCACGTTCGGCGTCAGGCGCGGCACGCCCAGCTTCAGGGTCACGCCCAGACGACGCACGCCCCACCACAGCAGGCCCGCCTGGATCACGCCGGAAACGGTCACCGCCGCCGCCGCCGCCAGCAGGGTCGTCGGCTGGCTGATCGGCATGACGCTCGGCGCCAGCAGGGGCACGAGGGTGCAGATGTTCAGGAAGACCGGCACGGCGGCCGACAGGGCGAAGCGGCCGCCGGTGTTCAGCACCCCCGACAGCAGGGAGGCGATGGTCATGCAGGCCAGATAGGGCATGGCCAGCTGGGTGGCGATCACCGCGGTGCGCATCACCGCCGCATCGTCGCGCCAGGCGGACAGCAGCCACGGCATGATCCACGGCATCAGCACCTGCAGCACGATGCAGAAGGCGGCAACGACGGCGAACATGAAGCTCAGGGCCTCGGAGGCGGTCACCGCCGCCGCCTCATCCCCCTCGCGCGCTTTGACCCCGCCGTAGACCGGCACGAAGGCCTGGGCGAAGGCGCCCTCGGCGAACAGGCGGCGGAACAGGTTGGGCAGCATCAGGCAGGTCGCCCAGGCGTCCATCATCGGCCCCTGCCCGAACCGCGCCGACAGGGCCAGGTCACGGGCGAACCCGAGAACGCGGCTCCCCAGCGTCAGGGTCGCTTGAACCAGGGTGTTTCGGGCGAGGCTCATGGGGAACTCGAAGGGGCGCGGAACGCTGGCTTAGCGTGCTTCAGGCCGGGGCGATACGGGCCGCTTGCGCCCGAACTCGGACACGTCACGCAGGCTGGCGCGCACCGGCGTCGACACCGGCCGGACATTGGCGTCGCGGCGGTCCAGAACCGCCTCAAGCGCCTCGCGCAGGCGATCCAGCTTCGGCCCCGCCGCAGGACGTCGTCCCCGGGCGTCAGTGACGTAGAAACTGTCCACCGCCCGCTCGCCGAAGCCCGCGATATGGGCCGAACGGATCGACAGGCCATGATCCGCCAGCACCCGCGACAGCTCGGCCAGAAGCCCGGGCCGGTCCGCGCCGGACAGTTCGATCACCGCCGCGTCCGGGGTTTCGTCCAGATCGATCAGGGCCACCGGGCGCACGTCGAAGGCCGCGCGGCGGGGGTTCGGCTGGGGCGCCGGCGGCGCGCCCGACTTCTCGCCCCGCGCCGCGGCCTCGAGCGCCGACACCAGCCGCGTCAGGCGGCGCGGCTCGGCCTGGCCGTAGGGCGCGCCCGAACCGTCCTGCAGCTCGAACACGTCCAGCGCCGTGCCGTCCTCCGCCGTCGCCACCCGGGCGCCGACCACGTCCGCCCCGCCCGCCGCCAGCGCGGCGGCCAGATCGGCGAACAGGCCCGGCCGGTCCTTTGCGGCGACCGCGATCCGCGCGGCGGCCAGCGGCTCGTTGCCCTCGTCCTCGTCCCGCCCGGTGACGAGGCTGGCCGCCGCCCCCGACTGACCCGCCCGCTTCACCAGATCCGGGAAGTCGGCCAACGGATCGGCCCGGGTCACGTCCTCGCCGCGGAACACGGCCTCGGTCCGCTGGTAGAGCTCGCGCATCAGCTGGCCCTTCCAGCCGTTCCACACGCCCGGCCCGACCGCCCGCACATCGGCCACGGTCAGCACCAGCAGTGTGCGAAGCCGTTCGGGATCGCCGACCAGCCGCGCGAAGGCCCGGACCGTCGCCGGATCGGACACGTCCCGCTTCTGCGCATAGTCGGACAGGGCCAGGTGGTTGCGCACCAGCCAGACCACGAACTCGGTCCGACGCGGGTCAATGCCCAGCCGGTCGCAGGCGCGCCGCGCGGCGATGGCGCCGTCCTCCAGCTGCCCCCGGTCGCCGCCCTTGCCCACGTCATGCAGCAGCATGGCCAGCATCAGGGCCTCGAAGTCGTCGATCCGGTGGACCATCTCGGTCGCCGTCGGATGCTCGGCCTTCAGCTTGCCGCGCCAGATGTCGTTGATGATGCCGATGGCCTGGAGGGTGTGCTCGTCCACGGTGAAGGCGTGGTACATGTTGAACTGGGTCTGGCCAACGATCCGCCCCCATTCGGGCAGGAACCGGCCCAGCAGCCCGGTCTCGTTCATCAGGGTCAGCACCCGGTACGGCCGCTGGCCGGTCAGGATGTCGAGGAAGGCGCGGGTGGCCTCCGGGTCCCGGCGCAACGACGGCGTCACCAGCGACAGCGACCGCGTCACCGCCGAAAAGGCGTCCGGATGCAGGTCCAGATCGTGGCCGTCCGCGGTCCGGAACAGCGTCAGCAGCTTCGTCGGATCGTCGGCGAACACCTCGGGCCCGGTCACCGACAGCCGCCCCGCGACCTCGACGAACCCCTCGACGCCCAGGTTCTTCTTCCGCCCCGGGATCAGCCGCGACAGGCTCAGCGCCGCCTTCTGGTGCCGCGCCTCCAGCTTGGCCGACAGGGCCCGCGTCAGGGCGCCGACGTCGCGGGCTACCAGGAAGTAGCGGCGCATGAACCGCTCCACCGCCGGCTCGTCCCCCCGCCCCTGCCAACCCATGCGCCGGGCGACCTCGGGCTGGAGGTCGAAGGTCAGCTTCTCCTCGGCCCGGCCGGCGATCAGGTGCAGATGCGCCCGCGTCCGCCACAGGAAGTCGAAGGATTCCTCGAACGTCCGACGCTCGCGCGGGGTCAGCAGATCGTCCATGACCCGCGCCCCCAGCGGGCTGTCCGGCGCCAGCGAGCGGGCGATCCAGAACAGGGTGTTCAGGTCCCGCAGCCCGCCCTTGCCGTCCTTGACGTTCGGCTCGACGCGATAGCGCACCGCCCCGGTCTTCTGGTGCCGGACGTTCCGCTCCTCCAGCTTGGCGGCGATGAAGGGGCGCGGGTCGGCCTTGACCACGAAGGCGCGGAACCGGCCGATGAAGTCCTCGGCCAGGGCGTCGTCGCCCGCCAGCGGGCGCGCCTCCAGCAGGGCCGTCCGCACCGTCATGTCGGTCTTCGCCAGCGACAGGCACTCGTCCACCGACCGCGCCGCCTGCCCCACCTTCACCCCCAGGTCCCACAGGACGTAGAGCATGAACTCGATCACCTGCTCGGTGCGCGGGATCGACTTCCACGGCCGCAGGAACAGCAGGTCCAGGTCCGAGAACGGCGCCAGCACCCCCCGGCCATAGCCGCCGACCGCGATCAGGCTCAGCCGCTCGGCCTCGGTCGGATTGGGCGCAGGATAGAGGGTGTCGGTGGTGAACCGCCACAGGGCGGTCAGCATGTCGTCGGCGGCCTCGGAGTAGAGCCGCGCCACCTCGACGCCGTCTCCCCCAGCCTCCAGTCGACGCGCGGCCTTCGCCCGGGCGGCGTCCCAGCTTTCACGCAGGATCGTCGCCACGGCCTTGCGGACGTCCGCCTCTCCGGCGGCCGCTTCCAGCCGCGCGTCGAGGGGCTGGCTCACCCGCCGGTGACCCGGGCGACCAGTTGCGTCACCGCGCTGTAGAGATGGCCGGTCGCGGAGGCCGTGCGGGCGGCCGAGGCCTCAGGCAGCACCGCCGACGGCGCGCCCCCGGCCCGCTCGGCGAACCACAGGTCCGCGATACGCTCCAGCGGCGTGGCGCTGGACTGGGTGTCCGGGGCCATCAGGATGCGGGCGAAGACCTCGGCGTCCTCCTGCAGCATCCGCCAGACGTCCGCGTCCTTCTGGTTCGGCGCGACGCCGACAAAGCGGGCCAGCCGGTTCGTCTGATAGGCCTTCATCGCCTCGGCCGGTTTCGGCGCGGGCATGTTCAGGAAGCCCGGCGAGGACTGGGCGAAGCACCAGACGGCGGCGCTGGTGTAGCGCTCGACCATGGCCCCCGCGTCACGACGCGAGACGAACCAGTCGGCCGAAACCTCGGCCACCTCATAGGCCGCCTCACTGGCGAACGATCCGAAGGTCGCCCCGATGTCCTGGGCCGTCGCGGCGGTGGTCATTTCATCAAATTCCTGAGCTTGTAGAGCGCCTCGAGCGCCTCGCGGGGCGTAAGGTCGTCGGGATCGATGCCGCGCAGGGCGTCCTCGACCATCGAAGGTTTCGCCGGTTCCGGCGCGGGCGGTTCATTGACCGCGAACAGGGGCAGGTCGGTCAGGCTGGCGCCGGCGGCCTTCTCGCCCTCCAGCCGGTCCAGAACCTCGCGGGCGCGGGCCACGACCGGCCCGGGCACCCCGGCCAGCTTGGCCACCTGCACGCCGTAGGAGCGGTCGGCGGCGCCGGGGGCGGCTTCGTGCAGGAAGACCAGCTCCCCGTTCCACTCCTTGGCCCGCATGGACAGGTTGCAGACGTGGGCCAGCCGCGTCTCCAGCGCCGCCAGCTCGTGATAGTGGGTGGCGAACAGGGTCCGCGCCCGGTTGCGATCGTGCAGGGCCTCCGCCGTCGCCCAGGCGATGGCCAGGCCGTCATAGGTGGCCGTACCGCGGCCGATCTCGTCCAGCACCACGAACGAGCGGTCGGTGGCCTGGGTCAGGATCGCGGCGGTCTCGACCATCTCCATCATGAAGGTGGAACGCCCGCGGGCCAGATCGTCTCCCGCGCCGACACGGGAAAACAGCCGGTCGACCACGCCCAGCCGCATCGCCCGGGCGGGGACGAAGGCCCCGGCCTGGGCCAGCACCACCAGCAGGGCGTTCTGGCGCAGGAAGGTCGACTTACCGGCCATGTTCGGGCCGGTGACGATGGACAGGCGCGACGCTCCGGCGCCCGAGCCGTCCAGCCGGCAGTCGTTCGGCGTATAGGGATCGCCCGCCGCCTTCACCGCCGCCTCGACCACAGGGTGACGCCCGCCCGAGACCTCGAAGCACAGGGTGTCGTCGACCTGCGGGCGCACCGCGCCCACCTCCTGCGCCCACTCGGCCAGCGCCCCGTGCGCGTCCAGCTCGGCGAGCGCCTCGGCCACCGCCTGCAGGGGCTGCGACAGGGACTGCACCGTGCGTCGCCAGATCTCGAAGGTCTCGCCCTCGATGGCCAGGGCGCGGTGGCCCGCCTGACTGATCTTCGCGTCCAGCTCCGACAGTTCGATGGTCGTGAAGCGAACCTGGTTGGCCAGGGTCTGGCGGTGGATGAAGGGGCTTTCCCCGGTCGGTCGCAGCAGGGGCTCGGCGGCCTTGGCGCTGGTCTCGAGGAAATAGCCCAGCACGGCGTTGTGCTTGATCTTGAAGGCCACGCCGGACTCGGCGACGGCGCGCGCCTCCAGATCGGCCACGACCCGGCGGCTGTCGTCGCGCAGGCGGCGGGCCTCGTCCAGTTCAGGGCGGAAGTCCGGGTTCACGAAGCCGCCGTCGCGGGCCAGATGCGGCGGCTCGGCGACCAGACCGGCGGCCAGGTCGGCCAGCAGGCGGCCGAGATCCGGCGACAGGGTCATCCGGTCCACGCATCCGGCGATGCGCGGCGGCGGCCCGGTCAGGGGATCGGCGACCGGCGGGAACAGGCCGGCAATGCCCTCGGCGATGGACAGGCCGTTGCGGATGGCGGCCAGATCGCGCGGCCCACCCCGGCCCAGCACCAGTCGCGACACGGCCCGGGCCACGTCCGACGACGCCTTCAGTCCGTCGCGCAGGTCTCGCCGCAGATCGCGGCGCTCCAGCAGCCACTCGACCGCATCCAGCCCCTGATTGATGGCGAGGGGATCGCGCAGCGGACGGGCGATCCGCTCGGCCAGCGCCCGCGCCCCGCCGGACGTCACCGTCCGGTCGATGCAGGCCAGCAGGGAGCCGTCGCGCTCGCCGCGCTGGGTGCGGTCGATCTCGAGGCTCAGCCGGGTCGCCGGATCGATGGCCAGGAAGCCGGTGTCGCCCGACCGGCGCGGCGGCGTCAGCGCGGGAATCTTTCCGGCCTGCGTCGTCTCCAGATAGGCGGCGATCAGGCCCAGGGCCGAGACCTCGGCCTCCTCGAAGGCGCCGAAACCGTCCAGCGAGGCGACGCCATAGAGGCGCTCGGCCCGCACCTTGGCCCCGACCGGCTCGGCCAGCGCCTGCGGCAGGGCCTGGACCACGCCGCCGGAGCCGTTCAGGGCGTCCTTGGTCTCCTCATCGGAGAACAGGCGGTCGGGGACCAGCACTTCCGACGGCCGGAAGGAGGCGAGGGTGGCGCCGAGGTCTTCCAGCGCACAGGCGACGACATCGACCGCCCCGGCCGACAGCTCGACCACGGCCACGGCGGCGCGGCCCTTGCGGACGGCCACGGCGGCCAGCCGGTTCGCGCCGCGCGCGTCCAGCAGACTGTCCTCGGTCAGGGTGCCGGGGGTGACCACCCGCACGACGCCGCGCTGCACCACCGCCTTGGAGCCGCGCTTCTTGGCTTCCGCCGGGTCTTCCAGCTGTTCGCAGATGGCGGCCTTGAAGCCCTGCCGGATCAGACGGGCCAGATAGCCGTCCAGCGCATGCACCGGCACGCCCGCCATCGGGATGTCGTCGCCCTGGTGCTTGCCCCGCTTGGTCAGGGTGATGCCCAGGGCGGCGGCGGCGATCTCGGCGTCCTTGAAGAACAGCTCGTAGAAGTCGCCCATGCGGAAGAACAGGATCGCATCCGGCTGCCCGGCCTTGGCCGTCAGATACTGCGCCATGAACGGCGTCGCGCCCTCCACGGACGGGACGGCGTCGGTTTGCGGCGGGTGAGCGAGGGGAGCGTTCATGCGTGGCGTCAGGGTGACGGATCGGAGCCGTCCTCTCAAGCGTGATCCGCCTGTCTTGCACAAGCCTCGCCGCGCTGCGATACGCCCGGCTCGGCGGTTAAGGGAACGCGGTCAGACACCGCGGCTGTGCCCGCAACTGTAGGCGGCGAGAGCGTCGTCCGTCCGGGGTTCGCCCCGGCGTCACTGGTCCCCGGACCGGGAAGGCGAGGGCTTCGTTTGGCGACCCGCAAGCCAGGAGACCTGGCCGCCGGTGTCGCTCGCTCCTGTCCGGGACCAGACAGCAGCGCGGGGACTTCCGTCGTAGCGACCCGATCTTGCGCCGTCCGGACCAGCAGGCCCGGCGGATCGGTTCGCTCATAAAGGCCTCTCGCGCGCATTCGCGGGGCCTGAACGGGGGACACGCTCACATGAAGCGCTCCATTCTTCTGACCTCGGCCGCCATGGCCGCCGCCTTCGCCGCCCCGGCCTTCGCCCAGCAGGCCGAGGACCTGCCCGAGGTCGTGGTCACCGCCACCCGCATCCCGGCCATCGTCGCCGACACCCCGGGCGCCCGGGTCATCGACGCCGAAGCCATCGAACAGCGCGGCGCCGTCTTCGCCGCCGACGCCCTGGCCGACGTGCCCGGCCTGTCCGTGACCCGCTCCGGCGCCTTCGGCGGCGTGGCCCAGGTCCGCATGCGCGGCGCCACCCCGGGCAAGACCCTGGTGCTGGTCGATGGCGCACCGGTAAACGACGCCGCCGAGCCGAACGGCGCCTATGACTTCTCGGGCTTCGATCTCGGCGATGTCGAGCGCATCGAAATCCTGTCGGGCCCGCAATCCTCGCTGTGGGGCTCGGACGCCATCGGCGGCGTGATCTCCTTCACCACCCGCGAGATCGACGGCATCCGCGCCGAGGCCGAGGCCGGCAGCTTCGACACCGTGCGCGGCCGCATCGCCGTCGGGACCGCCAACGAGACCTGGGCGCTGGGCGGCTATGTCTCGCGCTTCACCACCGACGGCATCTCGGTCGCGGACGAGGCCAACGGCAACACGGAGGCCGACGGCTTCGACAACACCACGGTCGGCGTGCGCGGCCGCTACGCCGTCTCCCCGGGCGTGAAGCTGGACGGTTCGGCCCGCTGGTCGCGCAGCGAGGCCGACCTCGATAACGGCTTCCCCGTCTCCGACAACAGCGACCGGTCGGAGTCCGAGCAATGGTCGGGCGTGGTGCGCGCCACCGTCGACGCCCTCGGCCTTGAGCACCAGTTCAGCGTTTCGGGCTCGAACATCGAGCGCCAGACCTTCAGCGCGTTCGGCTCGGTGTTCGAGGCCGATCGTCAGGCCTACCGCTGGCAGGCCAACGGCGAGACCGGCGCGGCCACCTACGCCTTCGGCGCCGAGCGCGAGGAAAGCACCGGCAGCCTGTCGACCGGCGATGATGTCAGCCTGGGGACCACCTCGGTCTTCGCCACCGGCCGCTACCAGGTCTCGGACGCCCTGAGCGTCACCGGCGGCCTGCGCTTCGACGACACCGACGACTTCGGCTCGAAGACCACTGGCCGCGTCTCGGCCGCGTACGAGCTGGGCTACGGCTTCACCCTGTCGGGCGCGTACGGCACGGGCTTCAAGGCGCCGTCGGTCAGCCAGGCCGCCTGCGATTTCTGCTTCGCGGCCATCCCCTTCCCGACCCTGCGTCCGGAAAAGGCGGAAGGCTATGAGGCCGCCATCGGCTGGCGTTCGGCGGACGGCCGGATCGAGGGCCGGGCGACGGTCTATCACCTCGGGGTCGAGGACCAGATCACCTACTTCTTCGATACGACGACCTTCGACAGCTACTACATCAACATCGCCGAGACGGCGACGGACGGGGTCGAGCTGGAAGGCCGGGCCCTGCTGGGCGGCGGCTTCGACCTGAGCCTCGCCTACGCCTGGACCGATGCCCAGGACGAGACCACCGGCGCCCGCCTGCTGCGCGTGCCCGAGCACTCGGGTTCGGCCACCCTGGGCTGGACGGGCGACCGCCTGTCGGGGGCCCTGACCGTCCGCGCCGAAGGCGATCAGGACGACTCGGGCGGCGTGCGCGAGGGCTTCGTCACCGCCAACGTCAACGCGGCCTACGAACTGACCGATCACGTCACCCTGACGGCGCGCGTCGAGAACCTGGCCGACGACCACTACCAGCAGGTGCGGGGCTACGGCGAACCGGGACGTTCCGGCTACGTCGGGATCAGGCTGCGCTACTGATCCGGGCGCGAGGCCCGGCCGCTGCGGCGGCCGGGTGCTCGAGCTGCAGCAGCTCCCAGTCCAGCGCCGGCGCGGGCGCGTGGGCGGCGGCCACCACGGCGCGCAGTTCGGCGGCCGAGGCCGCGCTGGCGATCACCGCCGACACCTGCGGCAGGCCGAGCGTATAGGCCAGGGTCGCCTGCATCGGGTCGACCCGCGCCTCGGCCAGTCGACGGCGAATACGCGACAGCTGCGGCGCGTGATGCGCCATATCCTGCGGCAGGGCGTCGCCGCTCATGAACAGCAGGCCGCCCGAGAAGACCGACGACACATGCAGGTCCACGCCCAGGGCGGCGATCTCGTCCAGCGCGCCCGAACGATGCGCCCGCTGGTCCAGCAGGCTGCACGGCAATTGCACCACATCGGGCTGGAATCGGCGGGCCAGCAGGGCCGGACCGTCGTCGACCGTGGCGCAGAAGCCGATCTTGCGGAACAGGCCCCGATCCTTCAACGCCTGCATCCGGTCCCAGAGGGCGCGCCCCTCGGCGCCCACCAGGTCGGACGCCCGGGACGCCAGCAGCACCTCGCCGCGCGGCAGGCCCATCCGCTCCAGCGAACGGCGGGCGCGGGCCTCGACCCGGTCGACGCCCTCCTCGATGGACACGGTGCGCACGGTCACGCGGAACGGCGACGGGAAGGGCCAAGCCTGGCCCAGAAGACGTTCGCCGTCCCCGTCCGGCTTGGTCGCCACCACGGTCACGCCGGCGTCGGCGGCGGTCTGCAGCAGGAAGCGCAAAGCCTCCTCGCGCGCGCCGGCGGGTGCAGGCAGGGCGCGTTCAGGCTGGTGCACGACGGCGAGCGCCAGCTTTTCGACCGGGGACGGGGCGCGGTTGGGGATCACGACCCTACCTTGCGCACGAATGCTTAAGGCCCCCCTTCCGAGACATTGACCGAATCTTACCCACGGAACACCGGTCTCAGCCTTATTGTGGACGTTTTTCAGGCACTTGAGGGCAAATCGGAGCCTTGAGGAGGCCCCACCGGTCGGTCGACAATCCACAGGAGAGTTCCCGCCCCGGGCGTCCGTGAACGCGAACAGCGGCCCGGCCCGCGTTGAAGAATCAGCGCCGGAGACCCCCTGCCCCATTCCGGCCCTTGCATCGCGGGGCGTCTGGCCCTTTAAGCGCGCGAAATAACGGAACGCCTCCCCGCGTTCGTCGAAGGATTCTGCCCATGTCGTCCGACGCTCCGAAGAAGCCCGTCAAGAAGGTCGTGCTCGCCTACTCCGGCGGCCTGGACACCTCGATCATCCTCAAGTGGCTGCAGACCGAATACGGCGCGGAGGTCGTGACCTTCACCGCCGACCTCGGCCAGGGCGAGGAGCTCGGGCCGGCGCGCGAGAAGGCGCTGAAGCTGGGCATCAAGCCCGAGAACATCTTCATCGACGACCTGCGCGAGGAATTCGTCCGCGACTTCGTCTTCCCGATGTTCCGCGCCAACGCCCAGTACGAGGGCGACTATCTGCTCGGCACCTCGATCGCCCGCCCGCTGATCTCCAAGCGCCAGATCGAGATCGCCAAACTGGTCGGCGCCGACGCGGTCTGTCACGGCGCGACCGGCAAGGGCAACGACCAGGTCCGCTTCGAGCTGGGCTACTACGGCCTGAACCCGGACATCCACGTCATCGCCCCCTGGCGCGAGTGGGAGTTCCGCAGCCGCGAGGCCCTGCTGGACTTCGCCGAGAAGAACCAGATCCCGATCGCCAAGGACAAGCGCGGCGAGGCCCCGTTCTCGGTCGACGCCAACCTTCTGCACTCCTCGTCGGAGGGCAAGGTGCTGGAAGACCCGGCGGTCGAGGCCCCCGAATTCGTCCACCAGCGCACCATCTCGCCGGAAGACGCGCCGGACGTGGCGACCGTCATCGAGATCGGTTTCGAGAAGGGCGACGCCGTCTCGATCAACGGCGAGGCCATGAGCCCGGCCACGATCCTGACCGCCCTGAACCAGTATGGTCATGACAACGGCATCGGCCGTCTGGACCTGGTCGAGAACCGCTTCGTCGGCATGAAGTCGCGCGGCGTCTACGAGACCCCGGGCGGCACGATCCTGATCGCGGCCCACCGCGGCATCGAGAGCATCACCCTGGACGGGGGCTCGATGCACCTGAAGGACCAGCTGATGCCGAAGTATGCCGAGCTGATCTACAACGGCTTCTGGTTCTCGCCCGAGCGCGAGATGCTGCAGGCCGCCATCGACAAGAGCCAGGAGAAGGTCTCGGGCACCGTCCGGGTCAAGCTCTACAAGGGCAATGTCTCGGTCATCGGTCGTGAAAGCCCCAACAGCCTCTACGACCAGGACCTGGTGACCTTCGAGGAAGGCGTCCAGGCCTATGACCACAAGGACGCCGCCGGCTTCATCAAGCTGAACGCCCTGCGCCTGCGCGTGCTGGCCAAGCGCGACGCCCGCGACAACGGTTGAAGCGCGGCCGCAGAAGCGGCTCGCCAGGTCTGACCAAATGCGCCACGGTGGCCTTCGGGCCGCCGTGGCCTTTTTGTTTGATCGGAACGCCGATGTCCCTGCGTCTCGTCCTCGCCGCCTCGACGGTCCTCGCCTTCGCCGGACCGGCCTTCGCCCGGCAGGTTCCCCCGACGCCGCCCGCTCCGGCCGAGGCCCCGGCTGAAATCCCGCCCGTCCAGGCCGCCGCCATCGCCCGCGTCCAGACCGCCGGCGAGGCCCTGAAGACCGTGATGGAGGAGCTGGAGCCGCAGGCCGCCGCCATCCGCGCCGACGCCGCCCTGTCGCCCGAAGACAAGGAAACCCGCATCCGCGCCCTTCTGGCCCCGCATCAGGCCAAGCTGGACGAGTTCGTCGCCGCCATCACCGACATGGTCGCCTTCGAGGCCGCCGACGAAGGCGCCTCGCCCGAGGAGATCGCCGAGGCCTCGACCATGATCGGCCCGATGATCATGGCCGAGATCACCCAGGCCCTGATCACCGGCGAAACCGGCGAGGAGGATGAGGGGCAGTAAGCCTTACGGCGATTTCACTTGAGGTCGAACGGCGTTGGGCGGACCCTCCGGCAGCCCTTCCCCCCGGAGACCTGTGATGATCAAGGCCCTCTCCCTCGCCGCCGCCCTCGCCGTCCTGCCGTTGTCGGCGGCGCTCGCCGCGGCCGACCCGCAGACCGCGTCCGAAGCCTCGTCCGAGGCCGCGGAGGCCGCCATCGAGGCCGCCGCCGAACGCTTCGAGGCCCGCATGGAGGCCTTCGGCGAACGCGCCGACGCGATCTCCGAGGACGACGGCCTCAGCGAGACCGAGAAGAAGACCCGGATCGCCGCGATCTGGGCCGAATACGAACCTGACGTCGCCGCCTTCACCGCCGTCGTCAGCGAGCATGTCGGCACGATCGCCGGCGCGGCCCTGGCCGAGGTCGATATCGAGGGCATCGTCGCCGAGGCCCTCGCCGGCGTCACCGAGTCCGGCGCGCTCGACATGGCCGGCGGCATGGCCGCCAACGGCGCCTGGGCCTCGAACGATCCGGAGCACATGGCCACCTATGGCCTGGTCGCCGAATATGCGGTCGGCGAGGCCATGGACGCCATCGACGAGGCCACCGGCGGTGAAATCCACATCGACCTCGACGACGAGGACGAGGCGGACACCCCCGCCGAGGCGCCGCAGGCCGACTGAACCGTCACCACGCTTGACCCGAAGCGGCGCCGGTCCGACAGGATCGGCGCATGGTCCTGCCCGTCGATCCGCACCTTTACGCCACCTTCCTGGGGGTGATGGCCGTCATGGCGATCACGCCGGGACCGGCCAACGTCTTCTCCGTCGCCAACGGGGTCCAGCGCGGCAAGGCCGGCGCGATGGCGGGCGTGGTCGGCATGAACGCCGCCACCCTGGTCTGGTTCGGCGCCGCCGCCCTCGGTCTGGGCGCCCTGGTCGCGGCCTTCCCCCAGGTCTTTCGCTTCATCTCGATCGCCGGCGCCCTCTACGTCGCCTGGCTGGGCTACAAGGCGCTGCGCGGCGCCTTCGCCACCGCCGCCGACCCCGAAGCCCCGACGGTGAAGCTGGGTCGCAGCGCCCTGGTCGACGGCTTCATGGTCCAGATCGCCAACCCCAAGGCCATCCTGTTCTTCACCGCCGTCCTGCCGCCCTTCATCGACGTCAGCCGCCCGGCCGCGCCCCAGCTGGCCCTGTTCGCGGTCGCCGCGGTCGGCATGGACGTGGTCAGCATGTCCGCCTACGGTCTGGGCGGCGCGGCCTTGGCGCGGCGCATGTCCGAACCTAGATTCCGGAAAGGCTTCGCCTTTCTGACCGGCGCTCTGCTGATCGCCGCCGCCGTGCTTATTCTCTCGCGTTTATAGCGGTTTGCCGCATCCCGGAACCGGCGCCGTTCATGTACCGTTCAGCCACAGGAGCGCGTCGTACCGCGTTCAAGGAGCATCCGATGAACACCCGTTTCCTCAAGCCCGTATTGCTGGTGACGGCGGCGGCGCTCGCCCTGTCCGCCTGCGCGACCGCCACCCCCTACGGTCCCGCCGGCCCCAACAGCCGCTACGGCTATTCCGAACAGCGCGTCGACGCCGACCGCTACCGCGTCGCCTTCGCCGGCAATTCGGTGACCTCGCGTGAGCAGGTCGAGATGTCGCTGCTGCTGCGCGCCGCCGAACTGACGCTGGAAAGCGGCCACGACTGGTTCACCACCGTGAACCGCGCCACCGACCGCGATGTTCGCCTGCAGGGCGCCCCGGACCCGTTCTACTATGACCGGTACAGCCCGTTCTGGGGTCCGTCCTGGCGCTACTACAACCGTCGCGGCTTCTGGAGCCCGTGGGGCTTCCGCGATCCGTTCGGCCCGGACTTCGACGTCCGCGAGATCGACCGGTTCGAGGCCACCGCCGAGATCGTCCTGGGTCGCGGCGCCAAACCGGCCAACGATCCCAACGCCTTCGACGCCCGCGAGGTGGTCAACAATCTGAGCTCGCGCGTTCCGCGCGGCTGATCGGCCGGCTGGTGGATCAGGCGGAGCGTTTCACCGTCCAGACAGACAGAAGCCCCGCCCGGACATCCGGGCGGGGCATTTTGTTATCCGGTCACCGTGATGACGAAGTCCAAACTGGCCACTAGCCGCCAGCCACTCTGCTACAGCCCGACCCGCGGCGCCTTCAGCCGCCGCTTGTTGGTGTGGGTCGCGGGCGCCGCGCCCAGGTCCTCCGGGATCTCGCCCTTGAAGTAGAAGCGCTGCCACTGCTCCTTGGTCGCCTCGGCGTCGCCGGCGGCCAGCCGGTTGTTGAAGTCCGTCCGCGCCTTCAGCCAGGCGTCGTACTGCCCCTTCATGTTGGGGTTGGACTCCAGCGTCCGGATCACCGGTTCAAAGGCCTCCACCTTGCGGTGCTCGACCGGTGTGATGAAGCAGAAGGGCTCGCCCTTTTCGAACTTCACCCGGCCCGGCCGGGTGAAGATCCAGTTCATCGTGAAGGGGAAGGGCAACCAGTCGGTCTCGATCAGGCCGGTCAGCGGCTGGATGCCGTCCTTCACATGGTTGGGCGACCCGCCCGCCAGCATCCCCCAGCCCGGCGGCGTGCGGAACAGGTACTGCGGATGCATCGTCAGCACCCCGCGCGAGAAGTGCGAGGTCACGAAATGGCTGACGTGCGGATTCGGCCGCTCCGGCGTGATGACGATATCCGTCTGGCTGGGCCCGCCGTTCCACTCCGCCGTGAAGGTGAAGGGCACCAGGATTTCCCACCCGGTGGTGTTGGCCATGTTCAGCGGCAGGCAGCGATACGGGTGGCGCTGGGCGAAGGCGTCCATCCAGTCGCGCGAGACCCGGCCGGGCACCAGGTCGGGCGGCTGCCTCGACATCGGATAGCATTCCAGTTCCACGGGCGGCCTCCGGCGGGTAAGCGAATACGTCCCTCCTCCCTACCGAAGCCCGATGACCGAAGACAACCCGACCGCTCCCGCCCCCGTGGCCGAACCGGCCTTCGACCGCGACCGCCTGCTGGGCTGGATGGCCGAACAGGGGGTCGCGCAGACGACCCACGACCACCCGGCCGTCTTCCGCGTCGAGGAAGGGCTGGAGCTCAAGGCGGCCATGCCGGGCGCCCACACCAAGAACCTGTTTCTCAAGGACAAGAAGGGAAAGCTGTGGCTGATATCGGCCCGGCAGGACACGGTGGTCGACCTGAAGCGGGCGCCGAAGACCATCGGCTCGGACCGCCTGTCCTTCGGCAACGAACACCTGCTCTACGAGACGCTCGGCGTCCGCCCCGGCTCGGTCACCGCCCTGGGCCTGATCAACGACCCGGACCAGCGCGTGACCTTCATCCTCGACAAGGCCCTGTGGGACGCCGACATCGTCAACTTCCATCCCCTGACCAACACCGCCACCACGGCGATGACGCAGGACCAGTTCCGCAAGGCGCTGGCGGCCATGGGGCGAGCTCCGGTCACGGTGGTGGACTTTTCGGACCTTCGCTGACCCTGCGAGGTTCAATCCTTGGCCGGACAGTGCTAGAGCCCCGCGCGTCTCCCCGACCCCATTCCAGATCACGGACGCCGCCATGCCCGCCGCTCCCGACTTTCCCCCCGCGCCGAACCGCGTGGCGCCGAAGCGCGCCCTGATTTCGCTGAGCGACAAGACGGGGCTGGAAGAGGCCGCGCGCGCCCTGCACGACCTCGGCGTCGAACTGGTCTCGACCGGCGGCACCCGCGCCGCCATCGCCGGCTTCGGCCTGCCGGTGAAGGACGTGGCCGACCTGACCGGCTTCCCGGAAATGATGGACGGCCGGGTCAAGACCCTGCACCCCGTCGTGCACGGCGGCCTGCTGGGCGTGCGCGACGAGCCGTCCCACGCGCAGGCCATGACCGAGCACGGCATCGGCGGCATCGATATCGCCTGGATCGACCTCTATCCGTTCGAACAGACCGTCGCCTCGGGCGGCGGGTTTGAGGCGGCGGTCGAGAACATCGACATCGGCGGCCCGGCCATGATCCGCTCGGCCTCGAAGAACCACGGCTACGTCGCCGTCTGCGTCGACAAGGTCGCCGTGGACGAGGTGCTGGCCGCGCTCAAGGCCGACGGCGCGACCTCGCTGGAGCTGCGCAAGCGTCTGGCCGCCCGCGCCTTCGCCCGCACCGCCGCCTATGACGCCGCCGTCTCGGCCTGGTTCGCCGGCCAGGTCGGCGACGAGGCCCCGGCCCGCAAGTCGATCGCCGGTTCGCTGGCCCAGACCCTGCGCTACGGTGAGAACCCGCACCAGTCGGGCGCCTTCTACCGGACCGGCGAACGCCGTCCGGGCGTGGCCTATGCGACCCAGATCCAGGGCAAGGAACTGGGCTACAACAACATCGCCGACGCCGACGCCGCCTATGAGCTGGTCGCCGAGTTCGAACAGCCCGCCGTCGTCATCGTCAAGCACGCCAACCCCTGCGGCGTGGCGGTCGGCAAGGACCTGTCGGAAGCCTACGCCCGCGCGCTGGAATGCGACGCCGTCTCGGCCTTCGGCGGCGTGATCGCCGTCAACCGTCCGCTGAACGGCGCCGACGCCCGCGCCATCACCGACATCTTCACCGAGGTGGTCATCGCCCCCGGCGCGAATGACGAGGCAAAGGCCATCTTCGCCGCCAAGAAGAACCTGCGCCTGCTGATCACGGATGGTCTTCCGGACCCGCACGGCGCGGGCGAGGTCTTCCGTTCGGTCGCCGGCGGCTTCCTGGTCCAGTCGCGCGACCGCTCGCTGATCAAACCCGCTGACCTGAAGATCGTCACCAAGCGCCAACCGACGCCGACCGAGATCCAGGACATGCTGTTCGCCTTCACGGTCGCCAAGCACGTGAAGTCCAACGCCATCGTCTACGCCAGGGACGGCCAGACGGCCGGCATCGGCGCCGGCCAGATGAACCGCCGCGACTCGGCCCGCATCGCCGCCATCCGCGCCAAGGAAGCCGGCGAGGCCAAGGGCCTGACCACCTCGCTCGCCGAGGGCTCGGCCTGTGCGTCGGAAGCCTTCTTCCCGTTCGCCGACGGCCTGCTGGAAGCGGTCGCGGCGGGCGCCACGGCGGTGATCCAGCCGGGCGGCTCCATGCGCGACGCCGAAGTCATCGCCGCCGCCGACGAGAAGGGCATCGCCATGGCCTTCACCGGCGTGCGGGTCTTCCGGCATTGATCTGAAAAATGACAGCTGTCCGGATCATCGTCGCCTCGCCGAATGATCCGGCGGCGGCTCCGTTGCTGGACGCGCTGTCTGACGCCCTGAGCGCCATCACCGGCGATGACGGGCGCTCATCCTTCGACCCGGCGCAGGCTGACGAGCCCGGCTCGGTCTTCCTGCTGGCGCTGGACGAGGCGGATCAGCCGGTCGGCTGCGGCGCCCTGCGTCCGCTCGCCGTCGGAATCGGCGAGATCAAACGCATGTACGCCGCGCCCGGCACGAAAGGTGTCGGCGCGGCCCTGCTGGCGGCGCTGGAGGCTCAGGCGGAACGGCTGGGCTATTCCGTGCTGAAACTGTCGACCCGGCGGGTGAACCATCGGGCCGTCGACTTCTACAAACGTCAGGGCTGGGGCGAGACCGAACCCTTCGGCCGCTATGTCGGGCGTCCGGAGTCGGTCTGCATGGCCAGGGCCCTCAGTCCTCAATGACCTCGTGGGCGCCGACGGCTCCGGCGCGCCAGTAGCCGGCGGCCTTCATCGCCTTCGGATCGAAGCCCATGGCGACCACGACGCCGCGCAGGGTCCGGGCGACCTGGCTTTCGCCCGCGATCCAGACATAGGCGTCATCTCGCGCGACATCAGCCAGGGCGGTTTCCGCCGCAGTCCGCAAGCCTTCGACACGTCCACGCGGCCCACCGTTCCGCTCGACCCAAACCACCGTCAGATCGGCGGCGCTGGTCAGGGGCGGTTGCGACGCCGCATCCTCGATCTCCAGCACCACCGTCGCCGCCACACCGGCCGGAAGCTCCTCCAGCCGTCGTGAGATCGCCGGAACCGCCGTCTCGTCGCCGATCAGCACATGATGCGCGAAGGCGGTCGGCACGATGAAGGAGCCGCGCGGCCCCCCGACGCCCAGCGTCGAACCGGGCGCGGCCGCCATGGCCCAGTCCGTCGCCGGACCGCCGTGGCCGGTCGCAAAGTCGATCGTCAGGGTCCCGGCCGCCGTGTCCCAGACACGGGGCGTGTAGTCCCGCATCACCGGGCGAGGCTCGGCGAAAACCGGCCCGTCCGGCCCCGCCTCCGGCAGGACCGGCGTCTCGCCGTCCCGCACCGGGAAGATTTTCACATGATCGTCGAAGCCCAGGGACACGAAGTCCGCCAGGTCCCCGGTCAGCACCACCCGCTTCAGCGACGGGGTCAGGTCGCCGACCTCCGTCACCTCCAGCAGGCGGAATTTCAGCGGATGCCGGACGCGCCGGGCGATACGCAGCGCGTCGGTCATGCCTTCTCCACCCGGTCGGCGGCCTGGTTCAGGATGTCGGCGACCTCCCTGATCCGCGCCGCGTCCAGCGGGACGTCCTCGGCCAGCTTGGCGTGGACCACGCCGCGCAACCGCATGATGGCCTCGGCGATCGGCGCCGGGCGCGCCGCGCGGTGGGCGAACTTGGCCAGGGTCTCGCGCAGGTCCGTCAGGGCCTCCGCATTCTCCTCCAGCAGGGTGCGGCCCGCGTCGGTGATGGCGTAACGCTTCTTGCCGCCCTCCTCGCGCCCTTCCAGCGCGCCCATCTCTTCCAGAAGGGTCAGGGTCGGATAGATGACGCCGGGGCTGGGCGCGTAGGCGCCGCCCATCCGCGTTTCGATAGCCTTGATCAGTACATAGCCGTGCGCAGGGCCGTCCTCGGCGATCAGCGACAGGATCAGCCAGCGCAGGTCTCCCCGGGCCAGCAGCCGCTTGCCGCCGCCGCGATGGCCGCGCGGACCGCCCCGACCACCGCCGAAGCCGCGACCGAACTCATTGCGCATTCCGCGCCCGAAGAAACCGTGACCGTGACGGCCGAAAGGATGATGTCCCATCTCTCGCTCTTTCTTTTCGATATATCTGTTCATAAGCGATTAGATATATCTGAAACTGTCGTTCCGCAAGGGGTGGCGTTCGGCGCCGAAGCGGGGCTCACTGCAGGCATGGACACGCTCGCCGCCCGCTGGACGATGCTTGAACCCGGCGTGGCCGTGGTCGGGCCGGACGATGACCGCCCACGTCCGGGGGTTCTTCTGTTCCACGGCTGCGGCGGCCTGCGCGATCACCTGCCCCGCTACGCCGAGGCCGCGAAGGCGGCCGGCTGGCGCGCCTTCATCGTCGATTCCTTCGGCCCGCGCGGCTGGGGCCGCCAGCGCGCCCTGATGACCGTCTGCACCGGCCTGGTCCTGCGTGGCGACAAGCGGGCGGGCGATATCCTGGCCGCGCTCCACGGGGTGTCACAGAGGCGTGACGTGGACGCCTCCCGCCTTGCGCTCGCCGGCTGGAGCCACGGCGGCTGGGGCATCATGGAGGCCATGAGCTCGGAACGGCACGACCGGATGCTGGGCCTGGCCGATCCTGGCGACGTCTCGCTGGACGGTGTGAGGGCGGTCTATCTGGCTTACCCCTACATCGGTCTGGCGGCGCTCAACCGGATGCGACCCTGGAAGCACTGCCCGAAGACCCTGGCGGTCATCTCGCGCACCGATCACCTGACCACGGTCCGCAACGCCGAACAGGTGCACGCCATGGTCCGCGAGTGCGGCGCCGAGGTGGAGACCTGGATCGCCGAGGGCTCCCACGCCTTCGACGAGCCCGGCGCGACCCATCCGATGACCTACCAGCCCGCCCTGGCCGACGAGGCCGTCCGCCGCTTCGTCGCCCTGCTGGAGGACGTCGCCGCCGCCCCGCCCCTTCCCGTTTAGGGTTAGCGCGGCTCCACCGTCACCTCTGCCCGCAGCGAGTTGGCGATATAGCAGTGCTCATGCGACCGGTGATGCAGGTCGGCGATCGCCGCCGCGTCCGGCAGCGTTTCGCCCGAGAAGGTCACCGCGGGCCGCAGGATCACCGAGACGATGGCGACCTTGCCCCGCTCATCCCGCCCCATCACCCCGACCGCCTCGTCCAGATAGCGGTCGACGACGAAGCCCGCCTTGGCCGCATAGGCCAGGAAGAACAGCATGTGACAGCTGGACGCGGACGCCACCAGCGCCTCTTCCGGGTCCACCGCGGTCGGATCGGACATCGGGACCGGCACGCTTTCCGGGGCCGAGGAGCCGCGCACCACCGCCCCGCCGTCAAACCGCCAGTCGTGGGCGCGGGCGTATTTGTTGTCGAGGAAGGGCTGGTCGCCCCGCCCCCATTCGACAGTCGCGAGATACTCGGTCATGGCGGCCTCCCCGTCCGGACGATGACCAAACCGTGTAGCACGCTTCGCCGCATCGGAGCCCGCCCGGCTTGCCCGCGCGGGCGACCCGCCTTATCCGGGGCTCATGGCCGCGCCCCTGATCTGCCCCTCCATTCTCGCCAGCGACTTCTCGAAGCTGGGCGAGGAAGTCCGCGCTCTCGACGCCGCCGGCGCCGACTGGATCCACATCGACGTGATGGACGGCCATTTCGTGCCCAACATCACCCTCGGCCCCGACATCGTGAAAGCGATCCGGCCACACACCAGCAAGACCTTCGACGTGCACCTGATGGTCGCCCCGGTCGACCCCTGGCTGGAGGCCTACAAGGAGGCCGGCGCCGACATCCTGACCGTCCACCCGGAAAGCGGCCCGCACCTGCACCGCACCCTGGGCCGCATTCGCCAGCTGGGCGCCAAGGCCGGCGTCGTGCTGAACCCGGGCACCCCGCTCGCCGTTCTGGAGGAGGTGGTCGAGCTGGTGGATCTGGTGCTGCTCATGTCGGTCAATCCGGGCTTCGGCGGCCAGTCCTTCATCCCGACCTCGCTGCGCAAGATCGAGAAGGCCCGCGCCCTGCTGGACGCCGCCGGATCGAAGGCGCACCTGCAGGTCGACGGCGGCGTGACCTCGGCCAATGCGGCGGCCTGCGTGTCCGCCGGCGCCGACGCCCTCGTGGCCGGCTCCTTCGTGTTCAAGGGCGGCCCTGACGCCTACGCCGCCAACATCCAGGCCCTGAAGTCCGCGTGAACCCATTCGGCCCCTTCTCGAAGCCGGAAGGCGACGGGCCCGCGCCCGGCGAGATTCCGGGCCTGCGCGGCGCGCCCGTCCGCACCCCCGTGCGCACCACCGGGGCGGCGACCGGCCCCGCCCTGTGGCCCGCCATCCTGGGTCGGCTGCTGACCCGCCAGCTGTGGATCGAGGCCTACGGCCTGCCCGGCTACGCCCTGACGCTGCGCGGCCGCGTCGCCCAGGCCTTCGCCGCCACCCCGCGCGACTTCCGTCCGGTCGATCCGACGGTCGGCAAGGCCATTCTGGGCGGCCGCTATGTGCTGTCCGGCTCCAGTCTCGAGATCGGCGAGACCGAAGACCCCTTCAACCGGCCCAGCCCGACCCGCGCCTTCGCCGTCGACCTGCACGCCTTCGCCTGGCTGCCGTCGCTGATGACCCAGGGCGACCGCGGCGCGCGCGAGGCCCTGCGCCTGACGCTGGTCTGGTCCGACGTCTTCGTCCGCTGGTCGCCCTTCGCCTGGGACCCCGATATCCTCGCCCGCCGCGCCATCAACCTGGCGTGCGCCGCCCGCCGCATGGGTCAGGTCGCCACCGAGGCGGAGCGGCTGAAGCTGGCCAATGTGCTCGGCCGTCAGGCGCGCCAGCTGCTGCGCCCGCCCGGCAATCCGTCCACCCTGTCCGAGCGTCTGACCGCCGCCGCCCTGATCGGCGCCGTCCTGTCGGGCCCGCCGGGCGCCGGCCTGCGTCGCCGGGCCCTGTCGCGCCTGTCGCGCGCCCTGCCGCGCACGGTCGGCCCTGACGGCGGCCATGCGACGCGCAGCCCGGAGGCCGGACTGGAGCTGCTGCTCGACCTGCTGACGCTCGACGACGCCCTGGCCCAGATTTCCGAACCGGCGCCCGAGGCCCTGACCGCGGCCCTGAACCGGTTGAAGGCGGCGCTGGCGATCCAGACCCTCCCGGACGGCCGTCTGGCCACCCTGCAGGGCGGCGGCCCCTCCACCCCGGCTCGCGTCGCGGCCGCCCGGGGCGTCGAGACCGAACTGGAAGACGTCGCCGGCGCCGTGGCCGGCCTCACCCGCATCCGCAGCCCCCTTCTGACCGTGGTCGCCGACACCGCCCCGCCCGCGCGCGGCCCCTGGTCCGCGGCCGCCTGCGCCCAGCCGCTGTCGCTAGAGGTGGTCTGCGGCAAGGATCGCCTGATCACCGGCTCCGGCTGGACGCCGCGCGCCGCCGACCGGCAGGGCCTGCGCCTGACCCCCGGCCACTCCACCCTGACCCTGGGCGAAAGCTCGACGGGCGAACCGCTCGGCGGCTGGAAGGGCGACCTGCTCGGCGCCCGCCTCGTCGGCCGCCCCCTGCACGTCGAGGCCAACCAGCGTGACGGCGAAGGCGCCGTCTGGCTGGAGATCGAGCACGACGGCTGGGTCCACGAATTCGGCCTGCTGCACCAGCGCCGCCTGTATCTCGACCAGCGTCTGGACGAGCTCCGCGCGGAAGAGCGGCTGCATCCGGCGCCCGGCCAGAAGGACGTGGTCCGCGCCATCGCCGCCCCCTACGCCGTCCGTTTCCAGCTGGAGCCGGGCGTGCAGGCGTCGCTGGCCCGGGATCGCCGCTCCATCCTGCTGCGCGGCCATTCCGGCCGGGGCTGGTGGTTCCGCACCGACGGCCCGGACGTGGCCATCGAACCCTCGGTCCATGTCGATGACGGCCTGACCCGTCGCTCGCTGCAGATCGTGGTGCGCGGCTCGGCCCGGACCGACTCCGAGACCAAGATCCGCTGGAAGCTCAGCCCCGCCGGCGCCGGCAACGATCCCTCTTGAGCCGCGATGGTCCCGGGACCATCTGACGGCTACCGCGTTACGACTGATCCGGACCCCGACCTCATGACCCTGACCGACCTGCCGAACGATCTGATCAAGGAAGGCTCCGACGCCGGCTTCATGGCCGATGTCGTCGAGGCCTCGAAGACCCAGCCCGTGCTGGTCGACTTCTGGGCGACCTGGTGCGGGCCCTGCCGCACCCTGACGCCGATGATCGAAAAGGCCGTCCGCGCGGCCGGCGGCGCCGTGAAGCTGGTCAAGATCGACGTCGACAAGAACCCCGCCTACGCGGGTCAGCTGCGGGTCCAGTCGATCCCGACCGTCTACGCCTTCGTCAACGGCCAGCCCGTCGACGGCTTCCAGGGCGCGATCCCGGAAAGCCAGATCAAGGCCTTCATCGACAAGCTGACCGGAGGGACGAGCGCGAACTCGGACATCGACCAGCTGCTGTCGTTGGGCGAGGAATCCCTGTCGCTGAACGATCTGGGCGGCGCCGCCCAGGCCTTCGCCCAGGTGCTGACGCTCGAACCCGAGCATGAGAAGGCCATCGCCGGCATGGCGCGCGTCTATCTGGCCGACGGCGACGTCGAGCAGGCCCGCCAGACCATCGCCATGGCCCCGCAGGACTCGCGCGACGCCACGGTCCAGTCGGTCCGCGCCCAGCTGTCGCTGGCCGGCTCGGCTCCAACCGGCGCCTCGACCGAGCTGGAAGCCCGCGTCGCCGCCGACCCGAACGACCATCAGGCCCGCTTCGACCTGGCCCAGGCCCTGGCGTCCTCGGGCGACCTCAAGGGCTCGGTCGATCACCTGCTGAAGATCGTCGCCGCCGACCGCGAGTGGAACGAGCAGGCCGCCCGCAAGCAACTGCTGACCGTTTTCGAAGCCGCGGGCTCGACCTCGGACGTCGCCCGCGACGGCCGTCGTCGCCTGTCGTCGCTGCTGTTCGCCTAAGGAGGGCCGGTGGCTCAGGGATACATCAGGGCCGCCGACCTGCCGCAGGTCATTCCCGTCTTCCCGCTGTCGGGCATCCTTCTGCTGCCGCGCGGCCAGCTACCGCTCAACATCTTCGAGCCGCGCTATCTGAACATGATCGATGACGCGATGGCCGGGGACCGGATCATCGGCATGCTGCAGCCCTCGGGCGGACCGGCCCGTCTGCCGGGCCTGTCGGCGATCGGCTGCGCGGGGCGGATCACCAGCTTCAACGAGACGTCGGACGGTCGCTACCTGATCACCCTGACCGGCATCGCCCGCTTCCGCGTGGCCGCCGAACTGCCGGTGAAGACCCCCTACCGTCAGGTCCGCGCCGCCTTCGACGCCTGGGCTGACGATCTGGTCGCCCCACCCGCGGGCGAGGGCGGTCTGGACCGTGAAAGCCTGCTGGACGCCCTGAAGGCCTATCTGGAGACCCGGGGTCTCGACATCGACTGGGACACGGCCGAGACCGCCCCGCCGGAGGCCTTGGTCAACAGCCTGTCCATGGCCCTGCCCTTCGAACCGACCGAGAAACAGGCCCTGCTGGAGGCCCCGGACCTCGACGCCCGCGCCGGCGTCCTGACCGCCCTGATGCAGATCGGCGCAGCCGGCGGCGAGATCGGCGAGGGCGAAGGCCCGTCGATGCAGTGAAGGTTCAAGGTTCAAGGGGCCAGGCGCTAGGGCGGACCGGACGTCCTTCCGAAACCTAGAACCTGACCCCGAGAACCTGTAACCTTCCCCCATGACCAGCGACGCCTTCAACACCCCCAATACCGTCGACCCGCGCCTGCTCGAGACGCTGGTCTGCCCGGTCACCCGCGGCAAGCTGACCTATGACCGCGAGGCGCAGGAACTGGTGTCCGCGGGCGCGAAACTGGCCTTCCCGATCCGCGACGGCGTGCCGATCATGCTGGCCGAGGAAGCCCGTCAGCTGGGCTGACGCCTCCTCCCCGTTCGCGTTGCGAATGGGGAGGTGTCGCGCTTCGGATACGAAGCGTGACGGAGGGGGCGGCTCAGGCTTCTGAAAGCTGGCCGCCAATCCCTTTCCATCCGCGCCGCCCCCTCCGTCTCGTCGGCTGATCGC
>NZ_DASWWG010000084.1:0-25388 GCF_036400995.1 Brevundimonas sp. | reverse complement strand
CGGCGGCTCCGACCTGGGCCCGCGCCTGCTGTGGGACGCCCTGCGGCCGCTGGAGCCGACCATCGATCTGCGCTTCGTGGCCAATATCGATCCGCGCGAGATGGCCGAGGCCCTGGCCGGTCTCGAGCCTGAAACCACTCTGGTGGTGGTCGTCTCCAAGACCTTCACCACCCAGGAAACCCTGGCCAACGCGGACCTGGCCAAGGCCTGGCTGACCGCCGCCCTGCCCGCCAAGCGGCTGGCGCGCCACCTGGTCGGCGTCACCGCCGCGCCGGAGAAGGCCGAGGCCTGGGGCTGCGGCCGCACCTTCGGCTTCCGGGACTGGGTCGGCGGTCGTTACTCGCTGTGGTCGGCGGTCAGCCTGTCGGTGGCCGTGGCCCTGGGCTGGGACGTGTTCGAGCGCGTGCTGGACGGCGCCCGGGCCATGGACGAGCATTTCCTCGAGGCCGATCTGGAGAAAAACGCCCCGGTGCTGCTGGCGCTGGCGCAGATCTTCAACGTCGAGGGCCTGGATCGCCACGCCCGCACGGTCGCCCCCTATGCCCACGGCCTGCGCCGGCTGCCCGCCTTCCTGCAGCAGCTGGAGATGGAGTCGAACGGCAAGCGGGTGAAGCGCGACGGAACCCCGGTGGATACCCCCACCGGCCCCATCGTATTCGGCGAGCCCGGCACCAACGGCCAGCACGCCTTCTTCCAGCAGATCCATCAGGGCCCGCAGGTGGTCCCGGCCGAGTTCGTAGTCGTCGGCCACACCTCGGAGACCGCCATGGACGCGCGCGAGGGCGACGCCCCCCTGTGGTCCAACGCCCTGGCGCAGGCGCAGGCCCTGATGGTCGGCAAGACCGAGAAGGACGCCCGGGCCGAGCTGATCGCCGCGGGCGCGGATGAGGCCGAGGCGGACCGTCTGGCCCCGCACAAGACCTTCCCCGGCGACCGTCCGTCCTCGACCCTGCTGATGGACGCCCTGAGCCCCGAGGCCGTCGGCGCCCTGCTGGCCCTCTACGAGCACAAGACCTTCGTGGAAGGCGTGATCTGGGACATCAACAGCTTCGACCAGTGGGGCGTCGAGCTGGGCAAGGTCCTGGCCAGGGCCATCCTGAAGGACGTCGAGGCGGGCGAGCCGTCGGCCGGGCTGGACCCGTCGACGGCGGAGCTGATGAAGCGGCTGATGGTCTAGGCGGCCGGCGGCTGCCACAGCTCGATGGCGTTGCCTTCCGGGTCGTGGATGCGGGCGAAGCGGCCGATCTCGGGCGTGGCGTCCCATTCGGCCTTGGTGATGATCTCGATGCCCGCCGCCCGGAGCGACGTCAGCAGACCGTCCAGATCGTCCACGCGCAGGTTCAGCATGAAGGCCTTGTCGGCGGCGAAATAGTCGCTGTCGGCCTTGAAGGGCGCGAAGACCGTCGGACCGGCCTGCTGGTTCCACAGATAGACGCCCGGAGGCGCGCCGACGCCCAGATGCTCCAGATACCAGGCCGCGAGGGCCTCGGGATCCTTCGAGCGGAAGAAGAAGCCGCCGATGCCGGTGACCGCCATGTGTTGAGTCCTCCCTGTCGGCGGCACCCTGCGCCCGCGCACGCGCTGACGCCAGACAGGAAAAAGGCGGGCCGCCGTTTCCGGAGAACCCGCCTTCCTCGCCCACACATCCGGCCAGACTCACGCGGCCGGAAGGAAGTGCGCCTGCTTACCAGCGACGGTCGTAGCGGTAGTCGCGGTCGCGACGGTCGTCGCGGCGATCACGACGGTAGTCGCGGTAGTCCTGACGCTGCTCCCAGCGCGGGTCGCGGCTGTTGATGCCGTGCTCGCGTTCCCAGTGGCCCTGGTTCCGGTAGCAGCGACCGCCGCGGTAGTAGCCACAGTCGTCGCGATCATTGTTGCCGGCGGCCGCGCCGAGCGCCGCACCGGCCAGGGCGCCGCCGATGACGTAGGTCCCGTCACCGTTGCCGAGGGCCGCGCCGGCCAGGCCGCCGACGACGGCGCCGATCACGGCGTTGCGGCCCGTATCGTCACGGTCGCGGCTCTGGGCCTGGGCCGGGGCGGCGGCCAGAAGGGTCATGGCGCCGACCAGGGCCGGCGAGGCGATAGCGATCTTCGAAAGCGTCTTCATGGTCGGCTCCTTCAACGAAATCCAGCGGCGTCGCCGGGTGTTGGACCGTTTATGGAGGGGTCAGGCTGAACAGGCCGGGAGAGGGGCGTTCAGTTTCGGTTCACCTTGCATAAATCGCTGTAATGCGGGCTGATGGCGGGGAAGCGGGAGGCGGATGTGAAACGGCTGCTGGTGATGGTGCTGCTGGCGACGGGGGCGGGTCTGGGCCTGTCGCTGTCGCTCGCCGCGCCCGCCGCCGCCCAGGTCGCGCCGCAGGAGCCGCCGCCGCCACCTCCTCCCCCTCCTCCTCCTCCTCCTCCTCCCCCGCCGCCCGCGGATGTGCGCATCTCGGCCTCGACCGAGGTCGATCCCGTCCAGGCCATCCTGCGGCGGGAGACCGACCCCCAGGCCGCCGCCGACGCCCTGGTGGCGCTGGGCGTCGAACGCTACGGCGCGGGCGACGCGCCCGGCGCCGGAGCCGCGCTCAAGGCGGCGGTTGAGGTCGTCGAGACCCGACTGGGCCCCTCGGACCGGGCGGTCGTGCGCCCGCTGACGGTGCAGGCGCGGCTGAAGCTGGAGAGCGGGGACTATGCGGGCGCCCTGACGGACCTCGAACGGGCCCTGTCCCTGCTGGACGAGGCGAGCGCCGATCCCCTGGAGCGGGCGACACTGATCTACGACCGGGCCCGCGCCTTCGACGCCCTGGGCCGCAATGAGGAGGCCGAGGCCTCGGCCCGCGCCAGCCTGGCGCTGCGGCGGACCCATCTGGGCGAGGTTCACGAAAAGACCGCCGACAGCCTGAACCTGGTCGCCAACGCCCTGACCGCCCAGGGCCGTCACGCCGAGGCCGATCCCCTCTACCGGCAGGTGCTGGGGATGTACGAGGTGCTGTACGGGCCGGACGACTTCCATGTGGCGATCGTGCTGTCGAACCTGGGCAACTCGCTGCGCCGGACCGGGCGGGCGCATCAGGCCGAGCCGCTGTATGTGCGGGCGGTGGCCATCGCCGAGGGGGCCAACGATCCCGTCCTGCTGGCCCAATGCCTGACCAACTACGGCTGGTACCTGCATGTCACCGGGCAGGGCGACCGGGCCGAGGCGCCGTTCCGCCGCGCGCTGGAGCTGGCGCTGGAGATCGTCGGTCCGGACCACCCCTTCACCGGCAACGCCCGCGCCAACCTGGGCTACGCCCTGTCCGACCAGGGCCGCTGGACCGAGGCCGAGGCGCCGTTCCGCGAGGGGCTGGCGATCTATGAGGCCGGGGTCGGGGTCGACAGTCCTGACCTGCTGGAGACCCTGCATGGCTATGCGGCGGTGCTGGACCGGTTGGGCCGGGCGCCAGAGGCCGAGGGCGTCTACCGCCGCGCCCGCGCCATCGCCCACGACCGCCTGCCCCCCGCCCACGCCACGGCGCTGGCGGGAACCGAGCAGTATGCGGGCTTCCTGATCAACCGGGCGCGCGCGGACGAGGCCCTGGTGCTGGTGCGCGGCGGACTGGGCGATCTGCTGGGCCAGCAGGCGCGCGGCCGCGACTGGCGCACCCGGGTCCGCGGCGCCCGCCCCCTGTTCGCCCGCCAGGTCGAGGCCGCCTGGACCCAGGCCGCCGCGACGGACTGAAGCGGCCTTTCCTCTCCCGCCCTGCTTGACGCTGAGGGGCCCGCCCCCTACTTGCCGCTCGCGTTGGCACTCTCATGGGCCGGCTGCCAACCGGCGGCCCGGCGAGAGCGCCTCCCATCATTTCAGAACGCCCCGTTCCGGGGGTTTACAGGGAGAAGTCCGATGGCGTTCCGTCCGCTCGGCGATCGCGTGCTGGTCAAGCGCGTTGAAGAAGAATCCAAGACCAAGGGCGGGATCATCATCCCCGACACCGCCAAGGAAAAGCCGCAGGAAGGCGAAGTCATCTCCGTCGGCGCCGGCGTGCGTGACGACAAGGGCGTCGTCCAGGCCCTGGAACTGAAGGCCGGCGACCGCATCCTGTTCGGCAAATGGTCGGGCACCGAGATCAAGATCGACGGCGTCGATCTGCTGATCATGAAGGAATCGGACGTCCTGGGCGTGCTCTCGTAAGCACCCGGC
This sequence comes from Brevundimonas sp., assembly GCF_036400995.1. Lineage (GTDB taxonomy): Bacteria > Pseudomonadota > Alphaproteobacteria > Caulobacterales > Caulobacteraceae > Brevundimonas. Next base: position 21,226 of record NZ_DASWWG010000084.1, on the reverse strand, counting down.
GCTGATTTTTTCCAAACATATTCAGACAGATAGGAGCAGCCGGATGGCCGCCAAGATCGTACAGTTCAATACCGACGCGCGCGACAAGATGCTGCGCGGCGTCAACGTCCTCGCCAATGCGGTGAAGGTCACCCTCGGTCCGAAGGGCCGCAACGTCGTGATCCAGAAGTCCTTCGGCGCCCCGCGCTCGACCAAGGACGGCGTGTCGGTCGCCAAGGAAATCGAGCTGGAAGACGCCTTCGAGAACATGGGCGCCCAGATGATCCGCGAAGTCGCGTCGAAGACGAACGACAAGGCGGGTGACGGCACCACCACCGCGACCGTTCTGGCTCAGGCCATCGTTCAGGAAGGCCTGAAGGCCGTCGCCGCGGGCATGAACCCGATGGACCTGAAGCGCGGCATCGACAAGGCCGTCGGCGTCGTCCTGGAGGAGGTCAAGTCGATCTCCAAGCCGGTCTCGAACAACTCGGAAATCGCCCAGGTCGGCACCATCTCGGCCAACGGCGACGAAGAAATCGGCACCCTGATCGCCGAAGCCATGGCCAAGGTCGGCAACGAAGGCGTGATCACGGTTGAAGAAGCCAAAACGGCTGAAACCACCGTCGACGTCGTCGAGGGCATGCAGTTCGACCGCGGCTACCTGTCGCCCTACTTCATCACCAACGCGGACAAGATGGAGGCCCAGCTCGAGGAGCCGCTCATCCTGCTCCACGAGAAGAAGCTGTCGTCGCTGCAGACCATGCTCCCGATCCTGGAAGCCGTGGTCCAGTCGGGCCGTCCGCTGATCATCATCGCCGAGGACATCGAAGGCGAAGCCCTGGCCACCCTGGTGGTCAACAAGCTGCGTGGCGGCCTGCGCGTCGCCGCCGTCAAGGCTCCGGGCTTCGGCGACCGCCGCAAGGCCATGCTGGAAGACATCGCCATCCTGACGGGCGGCCAGGTCATCTCGGAAGACCTGGGCATCAAGCTGGAGAACGTGACCCTCGACATGCTGGGCCGCGCCAAGAAGGTCACCATCACCAAGGACGACACCACGATCGTGGAAGGCGTCGGTGAGAAGGAGGCCATCGAGGCCCGCATCGGCCAGATCAAGGCCCAGATCGAAGCCACCTCGTCGGACTACGACAAGGAGAAGCTGCAGGAACGTCTGGCCAAGCTGGCCGGCGGCGTCGCCGTCCTGCGCGTCGGCGGCTCGACCGAAGTCGAGGTCAAGGAGAAGAAGGACCGCGTCGACGACGCCCTGAACGCGACCCGCGCGGCCGCCGATGAAGGCATCGTCCCGGGCGGCGGCATCGCCCTGCTGAAGGCTTCGAAGAAGCTGGAAGGCGTGACCGGCTTCAACGCCGACCAGAACGCCGGCATCGCCATCATCCGTCGCGCCCTGCAGGCCCCGATCCGTCAGATCTCGGAAAACGCGGGCGTCGAAGGCTCGATCGTCGTCGGCAAGGTCCTGGAATCGAACGAAGCCACCTTCGGCTTCAACGCCCAGACCGAAGAATACGGCGACCTGGTCAAGATGGGCGTCATCGACCCCGCCAAGGTGGTCCGCACCGCCCTGCAGGACGCCGCCTCGGTGGCCGGCATCCTGATCACGACCGAAGCGGCCGTCGCCGACGCGCCGAAGAAGGCCTCGGCCGGCGCCCCCGACATGGGCGGCGGCATGGGCGGCATGGGCGGCATGGACTTCTAAGTCCGCATCGCTCCGCCGTTACGGGCTGAGAACGAAGAAGGCGCTCCGGGAAACCGGGGCGCCTTTTTCGTGCGTGAACCGCAGCAGCGTCCCCGCGTTCGACTCCGCATCTTTCGCGGAGGTTCTCATGGTCGCGCGGCCGACATGGCAAGGGCATCTGAAGCTGTCGCTGGTCACCTGTCCGGTGGCCATGTTCACGGCGACGTCGTCGACGGCGCACGTCAGCTTCCATCTGATCAATCCGGAGACGAACAACCGCATCCGCATGGTCCCGACCGATCCGGACGCCGGGCCGGTGGAGCGGTCCGATCTGGTGAAGGGCTATGAGGTGTCCAAGGACGAGTACGTCCTGATGGGCGAGGCTGACTTCGACAAGGTGAAGCTGGACTCGACAAAGACCATCGACATCCAGCAGTTCGTCGACGGCGCCGACATCGACCGCCGCTACTATGACAGCCCCTTCTACCTGGTCCCCGAGAAGGGCCCGGGGGGCGAGGCCTTCGCGGTGATCCGCGAGGCCATGAAGGAAAGCGGAAAGACGGCCATTGGGGCGGTGGTGATGCGGGGGCGCGAGCGGCAACTGGCGCTGGAGGTCTGCGGCAAGGGTCTGATCGCCTATTCGCTGCGGGCCCATGACGAGGTGCGGGCGGCGGACGACTTCTTCGACGACATCCCGGCCGTGAAGGCCGACCGCGAGATGGTCGAGATCGCCGAGAAGATCATCAGCCAGAAGGACTCGAAATTCGATCCGTCGAAATTCCGCGACCGTTATGACGAGGCGCTGAAGGCCCTGATCAGGACCAAGCAAAAGGGCGGCAAGGGACTGGTCGAGGCGCCCGAGCCGGAAGACACCAATGTGATTGACCTGATGGCGGCGCTGCGGCGCAGCCTGAAAGGATCGGCCGCCGGGACGAAGCCGGCGAAGAAGGCCACGCCAAAGACGAGCGCCGCGAAGAAGACTCCGACCAAGAAGGCGGCCGCCAAGAAGCCCGCGGCGAAGAAGAAGGCGGCCTAGAGCCCCAGCTGTTTCAGGGCGGGCTTCAAACTGGCCTCGGCCTTGCGGAAATCGGCCCATGGGTCGGGTTTCTTCAGCAGGCCCGCAGCCTCCGCGATGGTGAAGCCGCGCGGGTCCAGCCCCTTGCGAACCTGGCTCCAGCCCAGCGGCAGCGCGATGGTTGCGCCGGGTCGGGCGCGGGGCGACCATGGGGCGACGGCGGTCGCCATCCGTCCGTTGCGCAGATAGTCGATGAAGATCTTTCCGCCTCGCGCCTTCTTGGCGAGGGTGGTGGTGAAGCGGTCGGGATCGTCCGCGCGCACCGCCTCGGCGACAGCCCTGGCGAAGGCCTTGCATTGGTCCCAGTCCACCCGGCTGCGGGCGTCGGATTTGATCGGAACGACGACATGCAGGCCCTTGCCGCCGGTCGTCTTGACGAAGGGCGTCAGGCCCAGCCCCTCCAGCTTCACCTTCACCGTCTTCGCGGCGGCCAGCACATCGGCGAAGTCCAGCCCCTCGTCCGGATCGAGGTCGATGGTGACCTGATCTGGGGTTTCCGGATCGCCGGGACGGGCGCCCCACGGATGCAGCTCCAGCCCGCCGGACTGGGCCAGGGCGACCAGACCGCCGACATCGACGACGCCGACGTAGGGTTTGCGCTCCTTCACATCGATCAGCTTGAGCCGGGGATTGGAACCCGGCAGGGGGTGGCGCTGGAAGAAGCGCTGGCCGTCGATGCCGTCGGGGGCGCGGACGATGGACAGGGGACGGTCGGCCACATGCGGCAGGAGGCGGTCGGCGACCTGTTCGTAGTAGCGGGCGAGGTCGGCCTTGGTGACCGCGGGACGTCCGGCTGCGGCGGGCCACAGGACCTTGTCGGGACTGGACAGGGTGACGCCCGCAGCCACCGTTTTGCTTCTGCGGGTGGCGGCGGTTTTCGGCGGGGCCTTCACGGCGGGCGCCCGGGGACGATCCGTGACCTCGGCGGCGGCCTTGTCATCGCGCAGACCCTTGAAGGCGGCCTGACGCAGTGATCCGGACTCGGTATAACCGCCATGCTCCAGCTCGGCGACCAGCACCGGTCTGAGCCAATGGATGTCGCGTCCGCCGCGCGGAGCGCCCGGACCGGTAAAGGGACTGGCCTCGGCCGCCTCGCGCTTGAGCGCGGGCATCAGGGTCCTGAGCAGGGGCTGGGAATAGCCCGTGCCGACCCGGCCCAGATAGCGCAGCCCGCCCGTCTCGCGCACCCCGACTAGAAGGGAGCGGAAGCGGGTCCCGCCCCGGGACGACCAGCCGCCGATGACCACCTCGTCCCGGCCCCGGCATTTGGACTTCAGCCAGGTCGAGGAGCGGCCGGCCGAATAGGGGGCGTCCAGCTTCTTCGAGATCACGCCTTCGAGGTCCATCCGGCAGGCGCTTTCCAGAATGGCCGAGCCGGAGGTGGCGAAGTGATCGACGTAGCGGATTCGCCTGCCCGCCGACCCCGGGATCCGGTCGATGTGGGCCTGAAGCCGGGCCTTGCGATGGGACAAGGGCAGTTTGCGCAGGTCGTCCGCCCCCTCGGTCAGCAGGTCGAAGGCGAAGAAGACCAGCCCCCCGGTCTTACCGTCCGAGATGGCGCTCTGCAGGGCCGAGAAGTCCGGCATGTGGTCGTCATCCAGGGCGCAGAGTTCGCCGTCCACCACCCCGTCAGGCCAGTGCGCGGCGTCGGCCACGACCTCGGGAAACTTGTCGGACCAGTCATGCCCGCGCCGGGTGTAGAGGCGGGCCTTGCCGCCCCCGGTGGCGATCTGGACGCGATAGCCGTCGAACTTGATCTCATGGGCCCAACTCGCGCCCTGGGGCGGATGGTCGGCGACCTTGCACAGCTGGATCGGCAGGAAGGCCGGCGGCTTTTTCAGCGCCGCCTCACGCGCCCGGGGTTGAGGCGGTTTGGGCCCGACCTTCTTCACCGGCTTTGATGACGTCCACTGCTTACGTCCCGCCGCGATCTCGGCCAACGAGCGACCGGTCGTGACCGAGGCGTCGATCTCCATATTGGCGTCGCTCTCGCCGGGGACGGCGAAGGCGTCCTTCTCCTTGATCAGCAGCCAGTTGGACCGCTTCGACGGCTTGCCCCGATCCGACTTGAGCCGCACCAGCGCCCAGCCGCCTTGCAGCCGCTCGCCGTGCAGAAGCATTTTCACCGACCCCTTCCTGAAATCGGCCTCAAGGGTTTCGGGAGACTGCGGCTCCCATGTGCCGCGGTCCCACATCTGCACCGTTCCGGCGCCGTAGTGGCCGGACGGGATAGTCCCCTCGAAATCGCCGTAGTCCATCGGATGGTCCTCGACCTCGACCGCGAGACGCTTCACCGCCGGGTCGCGGGACGGGGCCTTGGTCACTGCCCAGGACTTGAGCACGCCGTCCGCCTCAATCCGGAAATCGTAGTGCAGGCGCGTCGCGGCATGCCGCTGGATCAGATAGGTCAGGCGGCTTTTCCGGGCCGGGCCCTTGCGCCCTCTCGGTTCGGAGGTCCCTCCAAAATCCCGTCTGGCTCTGTAGGTCTCCAGTTCTCCACGCACGATGATCCTCCCGAGAGGCCGGTAAACGCGCCGGAGCAGGAATGGCTCAGCTCCCGTCAGGGAACGCCGCCGCCCTTCCGGTCATTCCGTGCGGGTAACCGACGGAGTACCCCATGACCGACCCGAGAACGCCCCTGGCCGAAGATATCGAGCGCCTGCGGCAGGAGGAGGAGGCGATGAAGCGCCCGGACCGCGCGATCCCCCTGCCGAAGGCCGACGATGAGGACGACGGCGTGGGCCCGGTGACCGGCGCGGTTCCCTAGAGGTACTTCATCCACCACTGATTGCTGCGCCGCTTGACGCCGGCGAACCATCGGCAGGCGAACCAGCTGGGGATCGCCGCCGCGACGGCGATGGCCCAGACCCAGGCGACGTTCGGCACGCCGAAGCTGTCGCCGTGATTGGCGCCGAACGCGATCAGGCAGACCCTGTAGGCCAGATGCAGGCCGTAGAGGTGGATCAGGTAGAAGAACAGCGGCGCGCCGCCGTAGACCGACAACAGCCTGATCAGACGCGGCCAGAGAACCTCGAACGCGGCCAGCAGCAGGGCGCCCACGCCCAGGGTGAGCAGCAGGAAGTCGGCCGAGGGCGGGTATTTGGTCAGGTTGAGCACGCTCATCAGGGTCTGGAGCGGGTCCGGATAGACCGACCAGGGCAGCGGCTCGCCATAGACGTTGATCCCGCGCAGCACGGCGAACAGCCCCAGCATGCCGAGACCCAGGCCGATCAGGCGACGGCGACGCGGGGCGGCCTCGCCCCCTGACGAGAACCAGGGGCCGATCGCATAGCCGAGGGCGGCGACGCCGATCCAGGGCAGCAGCGGATAGGAGGTGCGGATGCGCTGGTCCCACGGCAGCTCGATGAAGCCCCGGTCGTGCAGGACCGCCCAGACGGCGTGTCCGGGCTCGCCCTGGGCGAAGGTGACCGGATCCAGCAGGTTGTGTCCCAGCACGATCACGACGCCGACCGCGATCAGCGCCGGGCGCGGCAGCCACACCAGGGCGGACAGGGCGATCATCGACAGGCCGATGGCCCAGATCACCTGAAGGAAGATCGTCGGCGGGGTGAGGTCGAAATTCCAGGCGAAGCTGACCACCGTCAGCTCCAGCGCCACAAGGAACAGGCCCCGCTTGAACAGGAAGCCCGACGCCGCGGCCGCGCCGCCGCTCTTCGCGCCGTACAGCCAGGCGCCGAGCCCGGTGAGGGCCACGAAGACGGGCGCGCAGAGGTGGGCCAGAAGCCGGGTGAAAAACAGGGCCGGCGAAGTCTCCGCCACGCTCATCGGATCGGAGACCTGGGCGTGGATGAAGAAGAACTCCCGCGCATGATCGACCAGCATCAGCAGGATCACGAGCCCGCGCAGGGCGTCGATGGAGGGGATGCGGGCGGAAAGGGAGGGACCGGGCGCGACGGTTGACAGCGACATGGCGGAGCGTCTAGCCGTTATGTAATAACATTACAAATGGAGTTTCCCCTTGTCCCTGCTGACGAGCTGCGCGGGTCTTTGCCTCCTGGCGGCCGCCTCGACCCCGCCTGACGCGCCGGTCACCGACCCGCAGCAGGCGACGCTGGACGAGATCGTGGTGCTGGGCCGCCGCGCGCCGCGCGACGCCACCCTGGGGGCGGGGGCGGCGACGGAGCGGATGTCGCAATCGAGCCGCTCGATCGAATCCGACCTGATCGAGGCGGTCGGCGCCACCCGGCTGGCGGACGCGCTGGAGCTGGTCAGCGGGATCAGCCAGCAGAACAACCGCGGCGGCGTGATGGACAATTTCGCCATCCGCGGCTTCCTGGGCACGCCGGACGGCGGCGCGGAATACTACGTCGACGGCTTCCTGGCCAACCGGGGCATGGCGCCGCCGCGCGATCCGGCGACGGCCGACCGCATCGAGATCCTGAAGGGACCGTCCGGCGCCCTGTTCGGCGACATCGATCCGGCCGGACGGGTGAACATAGTGTCGAAGACCCCGCGGTTCGAGGCCGCCGGATCGCTGACCGCCACCGTCGGCTCGTTCGGCCTGCGGCGCGGCGAACTGGACGTGACTGGCCCGATCACCGATACCCTGGCCGGACGGCTGGTGCTGGTGGGCGAGACCGGCGACGGCTGGCGCGACCCTGTGGGGCTGGACCGCAGCGTCATCGCCCCGTCCCTGACCTGGCGGCCGACGGCGAACGCGCGACTGACCTATGTCGGCGAAATCACCGCCTTCGACACCCTGTTCGACCGGGGCGTGCCCGCCCTGGGCGGCGACGCCCTGGCCCTGCCGCGCGACAACTACTACGGCGAGCCCGGCGACGGCGTGACCCGCTTCCGCAACGAACGGCACCAGCTGACCGGCGAGCTTTGGCTGAATGACGACTGGCGCCTGACCGGCGGCCTGGCCTGGCGGACCGGGACCCTGCAGGGCCTGTCCAGTGACCATTCGCGACTGGTCGGCGACAGCCTGTGGCGGCAGCGGCGCGGCCGGGACTTCTCGGTCGACGACCTGTCCGGCCGACTGGAGCTGACGGGCCGGGTCGAGGCGGGTCCGGGCCTGCACCGGCCGACGTTCGGGGTGAAAGCCTACCGGCTGGAGTACGGGGAGAAATGGCTGCGGATCAATCCGACCGCCGGTTCGCCCTATGCCGTCGATGTGCGCGATCCGGTCTACGGCCAGCCCCGGCCGACGCCCCTGCCGTTCACCGACAATCTGGAGCAGCGCGAGGTCGTCACCGTCTACGCCGAGGATCTCTGGGAAGTGACCGACCGCCTGAGCCTGAACGCCGGGGTCAGGTACGACGACTACAGTCAGACCATCCGCAACAACCGGACCGGCGCCGTCGGCGAGGCGGCGGACTCCCCGCTCGATTACCATGTGGGCGGCCGCTACCAGCTGACCGAGGCGCTCGCCTTGCATGCGGGGTTCGGCCGGTCATTCGTGCTGAACTCGGGCACGGGACGCGACGGACAGGGCTTCGCGCCCGAGACCGGCGAGGGCTGGGAGCTGGGGCTCAGCGGCGCCTGGGACGGCCTCGATCTGGCCGCGACCCTCTTCGATATCGAGAAAACCAACATCCTGACCAATGACCCGGTCGATCCCAACTATCTGGCGACGGTCGGACGGCTGACCACGCGCGGGATCGAACTGGACGGGTCGATGCGGCTGGGCGAGGCGTGGCAGGTCATCGCCAACTACGCCTGGACCGACGCCAGGGCCGACGACGCGGCCTTCGTCAGCGAGGCGGTGCTGAATGTGCCGGAGCATTCGGGCGCCCTGTACGCGGTCGGCCGGTTCCCGCTGGCCGGCGGACGCGAATGGTCGGTGACCGGCGGCGCGGCCTATATGGGTGAGCGGGCGGGGGCGATCGACGCCTCCGGCCTGCGCCTCCCCGCCTACTGGAAACTGAAGGCGGCGACCGAGCTGGACCTGACCGATCATCTGTCGCTGAGGGTCGAGGCCGACAACCTGCTGGATGAGGACTATGCCGCCAGTTCCTACAGCCCGCTGTGGATCAGCCGCGGCGCGCCCCGGTCCGTGCGGGTCTCGCTGAGGGCCCGCCTTTGACCTGACCGGCGTTCATCATCCCCCGCCACCGAAAGGCCGTTTCGGCGTTAACGATGGGCGTTGTCCATACGCCACGAAAGGCGCTTGAAGAATCAAGGCTCTGGACGACCACGACCTAACCGACTTAGCTGTTGCCGGGAGGGGGGTGCGAATGCCGGACAGGCTGACAAAGCGGCAGGAAGAATGCCTCCGGCTGTCGGCGACCATGACCGACAAGGAGATCGCGCGCGCGCTCGGCATCTCCGAGAACACGGTCGACAAGCACTTCCGCGAGATCCTCAGAAAGTTCGGGGTCAACACCCGCAAGGCGGCCCTCAGGGCCCTGGCGTCTGACGCGTCATACGCGACGGACGCCATTCCGCCGACCACCGTTTCGCCGCCAGAAACGGGCGTCGATGCGGACCGGTTCGCCGGTTCCCTCGCTTCGACCGCTCCGGCCGCGGGGGGGCTCTACGGGCTCTATGCAAGGCTGGGACGGTGGCGGACGCCCGGCACGCTGCGCGTCCGCACCATGGCCATCTTCGGATGGGCCCTGGCGGGGCTGCTGGCGCTGACCATCCTCACGGGGCTGGTCGGACTGGTGTTCGGGGGAACGGATCCTTTCGCGCCGACAGGTGGCAACCCCTGATCCCGAAGGACCCCATGAACATCGCCCGGAAACCCGACGAGTTCGCCAGCGCCGTGGCGCTGGACCTCCGTGAAACCGAACACATGATCGACGCGGCCGGAGCCCGTCTCGCAGACATGATCTCCCACGCCCTGTCGGGCCGCATGAGCGCGGGCCTGGCGGCGGGCGCCGGACACCGCGCCTTCAGCGCGGCGGCCAAGGCCCTGTACACCCTCACCGAGGCGCGCGGGGAACTGGTCGAGGCGCACAATCACGCCCTGCGCGACGCCCGTCGCATGGGCCTGAACCACACCCTGCTGATCCCCGGCGAGACCAAGCCCGGCGACGGCGAGGTGGAGGCGCCCAAGCCGACCGGCCGACTGGCGACGGCCTGAGGACCGGTTCCGGGTGGTCACGACCGCGATCATCGTCATCACGCTGGCCGGCGTCCTGGCCCTGTTTCTGTTCGGAAACTGGGAAGAGCGCGTGGTCGGCGGAATGGTGCTGGCCCTGCTGGTCCTCGTGCGCGTCATGGAGCCGTTCCAGATCGGCACCTGGCGCGCCGGGATCGCGGCGCTGGAAGTCGTCTTCCTGATCGCGATCCTGTGGCTGACCTGTGTCCGGGACCGCTGGTGGCTGACGGCCCTGACGGGCTTCCAGCTGATCTCGGTCCTCACCCACGTCGTCCCCCTGCTGGCCTCGGGCCGGCACTTCGTATGGACGGCCGTCACCATCCGCCTGGAGGTGTGGCTGCTCATCTGTATCACTTTCTTCGCCGGCGCCTGGGAAGCCTGGGCCGCGCGGCGTTTCGCCCGGGAGGGCGGTTTCCATGCCCAAGACAAACATCGATCACGCCTGGTCGATCTGGACGCAGTCCAGCGGCCCTGACGAAAGCGACGAGGTCCGTCGCTCGCGCGCCGAGGCCCAGATCCTCGATCAGAAGCCGGAAACGGCGGCGCACGCGGTCATGATGCTGGAGGTCCTGCAGGACAACCTGAAGGCCGGCAGCCGGACCGACGAGCGGGACCTGGGCGCCCTGATGCGGCTGACCGCCTTCATGCGCGGCCTGGCCGGGGATGGTGGCCTGCGGGCCTGATCCCCCGGGGCGGGTCTCAGGGCAGCAGGTCGGCCGGCAGGATCTGGCTCGACAACAGGGTCTCCATGCCCTGCCAGTGATCCGGTCCCTGCCGCTCGACCCAGGCCTGCACCACGTCGCGACCCAGGCCGTAGTTGATGATGTAGCTGCGGTAGGTGTCGATGAAGCGCAGGCGCTGGGTCGCCTTGGCGCGGTCCGACAGGGTGTACTTCATCAGCCGCTCGATGGTCTCGTCACGGCCCACCCGACCGGCCAGATAGTCGTCGGCGATGGTGTATTCGGCCCGGGCCAGCCGACGGGTGAGCGCGCCCAGCTGCGCCTTCTTCTCCGCCGTCGCCGGGTCCAGTCCCGCGAGCGGGAACAGCACCTCGCGCTCGAACCGGGTTCCCTCGTCACCGGGGAAGGCCAGATCGATGCCGTAGTTGGCGCTGCCCTCGGCGACGAAGGACATCGGGCTGAACAGCGGATAGACGCTCATCTCCACCCAGCCGCGCTCGCGAACGAAGGTCCGCTCCAGCAGGGCGTTGTAGACGTGGTGACCGGGGTAGCCCTCGTGGCAGCCCAGATCGATGGCCCGCTCGGTGTAGATGGGGAAGTCGGCGTTGATCTCGATCTTCGACTGCGAATTGCCCTGGTAATAATTATAGCCGGACCACGGCTTGTCGCCGACGAAGGCGAGCGTGAAATTCTCGTCGGCGGGCAGGCGGATGTGGCGGGCGGTGCGGGCGCGGCACTCGGCGATGGCGGCGTCCATCACCACCTGCAGCCGGTCCCTCGGAATGACGTAGTGGGAGCGGAACGCGTTGACCCGGTCGGTCAGGGAGCCGGCGCCGGGGATCAGGGCGTCGATCTCGGCCAGCACCGGATCGAAGCTGGTCAACGGACGCAGCTCGGGCCGGACGCCGAACAGGGCTTCGGCCTCATCGGCGAAGCTCATCGTCTCGCCGGACAGCATGCGCAGGCGCGCCGAGGCGGCCGAGACGTGGGCCAGAAGATAGGCCTTGCGCTGCCGCACCGCCGGACCGGCCCCGGCGACGGAGACCGCGTTCAGCCGCTCGGTCAGGCCGGCGGCGCCCTGGATCAGCTGGGGCACGGTGCGGGGGTTCGCCTTCGCCGCCGTCTGCCACTCTGCCGGGCCGTAGTAGGCGTCGACATAGCCGGGCTCCCGTTCGCCGATCTCCAGCGTCAGGGCGACATAGTCGCGGGCGATGGCGTCCAGGCTGTCGCCGCCCGGGCCGCTTCCGGCGGGCGGAGCGGCGGGACCGGAGGCGCAGGCGCCGACAAGGCACAGCAGGGCGAGAACAAGGGCGCGCATGGAAACCTCCGGATCGAACCGGGCCGCACGCTAGGCCCGGATCATCGCCTGGCCAAGCGCCGTCATGCTTTCGGGATTGAGGGCGGGCCGCCAGTGCTGTAGAGGCCTTCGTCCCGGCCTCGTCGCCGACAGACGCACCCGTAGCTCAGCTGGATAGAGCGTTGCCCTCCGAAGGCAAAGGTCACACGTTCGAATCGTGTCGGGTGCGCCATCTTATCTAGACGACCATCAGCCGTTTCCGGCTCCAGGCAAATTGCCCGAACACTTTGTGCGAGGCCGACCTAACGTCCGGCTATTCCGCAACCGGAACGCGCGAGGTAACCTCACCCTATGGACGTTGAGGAATGGAAGCGATTTTTGCAAAGCGGGCAACGTTCGGACCGCTACGTTGGCAGACTGTCCGCGTACCTCGACGGTTATATGAACGCCTCTTCGCGGGAGATCCGGATCGGGCATGACTACGCGCTGAAGGCTATCGAGAAGCACGGCTTGGAAGCGCAACACTTGCCGCTCATGGCAGAGGCGGTTCGGGATGGAGAAGCGTATTTCGACCGAGAACGCCACATCACCTTTCTGTACTTCGCTGGCAGCGCCGGAAGGTGGTTTCAGCTGACCGTGAAATGCTGCACTGAGCGTCGGAGGCTCTTCGTAGTCACCTTCCACGGTCTCGGCACAGATGACGTAAAGCGCAAGCGCCGAAGATATCAGCGCGTCTGGCCTGTCGATAAATAAAAAGGGGCGGTCGCCCGCCCCCAGTACGCGGTGGGGACTCCGAATTCCCCCACATTGCACCCGTCCACTTGCCTTAAAACGGACTGGCTACGGCCCGGAGATTCACCGTGTCGCGCGCTCGCGTATTAATGCACGAATTGCTCAACAGGTCCAGAAGACCACCGATACTTGCTCCAGAGACCGAGTACGATAAAGGCCGAACGACCCGCGGGTCGCCTGCTTTGACACGCGCACGGGTTGCCGGTCATGGTTCGGAAAACCATCGGTGAATCCCATGACCCTGCTCAAGTCCCTCGCCGTCGCCGGTCTCGCCGCCACCCTGTCCGCGGGCGCCGCCCGGGCGGAGGACTGGCGCCTGCTGCGGGAGGAGACAGCCTTCACCGTCGGACTGGACGTGGACAGCCCGGCCGGCCCGCCGACACGGCGGACGGCGACCACCGTCATGGTCGCGAAGGAGGCCGATGCGCCGTTCGGGTGGTTGAAGATCAATCTGTTCGTGAACTGCGAGGCCCGCACGGTGACGGCGATCAGCGCCTTCGCCTACGGCCGGGACGGCGCCCTGATGCAAGGCAGCGACATCCCCGAGGAAGCGACCCCGATCAGCGAGCAAGACGGCACGGAAGGCCTGCGGCAGGCCCTTTGCGACGGCCGGCCGCCGGTCGGTGAACGCTATCCGTCGATCGACGCCTTCCGCGCCTCCATCCCCGGATCCTGACGGCGACGCGGGGGCGGGCCCGCCGCTGCGACCAACTGAACCTTGATCAGTTGCCGAAAAGGGCGTCACTCTGCGTCCAGACCAGACCGCGCAAAGCGGCGGACCAGGAAAACGCCCATGACCGACCAAGCCGCCGCCCGCGCGTGGCCCGCGCTGACCCTTGCCCAGGCCACGGCCGCCCTGACCGCGCCGGGATCGATCTTCGAGGTCGTCGAGACGATCATCGAGGGGCGTCCGACGAAGATCTGGAAGAACGCGCCACCGACGCTGCTGCACACCTTCATGGCGGGTCGTCAGTGGGGCGCGCGTCCGTTCATCGTCTATGGCGACGAGCGGGTGTCGTTCGAGGCCTTCTCGCGGGCGACGCTGGCGCTGGCGGCGGACCTGAAGGCGCGCGGTGTGAAGAAGGGCGACCGGGTCGCCGTGGCCATGCGCAATGTGCCCGAATGGCCGGTCAGCTTCTTCGCCGCGGGCCTGCTGGGCGCCGTGGTGACCCCGCTGAACGCCTGGTGGTCCGGTGAGGAGTTGGCCTACGGGCTGAAGGATTCCGGCAGTTCGGTCGCCATCGTCGACGGCGAGCGGCTGGAACGGATCGCGCCGCACCTGCCGGAACTGGACGGCCTGACCGACGTGCTGGTCTGCCGCGGGACAGAAGCCTCGGGCGACCCGAGGGTCCGGATGCTGGAGCGGGTGATCGGGACCTCGGACACCTGGGCCGACCTGCCGCCGGGGGAGATGCCCGGCGTGCCGCTGGACCCCGAGGATCCGGCGGCCATCTTCTACACCTCCGGCACCACCGGCTTCCCCAAGGGGGCGCTGGGCACCCATCGCAACGCCGGCTGCGGCGCGGTGGCGGGGCTGTACTCCTACGTCCGCGCCTTCGTGCGCCGGGGCGAGGCGCCGCCGACGCCGGACCCCAGCGTGGTCAAGGTCGGGCTGGTTTCGATCCCCTTCTTCCACACCACGGGCTGCAACGCCCTGCTGCTGCCGGCGCTGGTGACGGGTCAGACGCTGGTGTGCCAGCGGCGGTTCGACGCCGCCGAGGCCCTGATGCTGATCGAGCGGGAGAAGATCAACCTGATCGGCGGCGTGCCGACGGTAGCGATCCAGTTGTTGCAACACCCGGACCGCGACAAGTACGACCTGTCCTCGCTGGAGACCGTGACCTACGGCGGGGCCGCGGCGCCGACGGACCTCGTGCGCCAGATCGACGACCGGACCACCGCCCGGCCCGGCTCGGGCTGGGGCATGACCGAGACCTCGGCCACCCACACCCACCATTTCGGCGAGGACTATGTGAGCCGCCCCGACAGCTGCGGCCCGGCCATGCCGGTCAGCGCGATCAAGGTGGTGGGGCCGGACGGCGCCGAGCTGCCGACGGGGGAGGTGGGCGAGCTGATGGCCTATGGGCCGAACATCGTGAAGGGTTACTGGAACAAGCCGGAGGCGACCGCCGAGACCTTCATCGACGGCTGGGTGCGCACCGGCGATCTGGCGCGGATCGACGAGGAGGGCTTCTGCTTCATCGTCGACCGGGCGAAGGACATCATCATCCGGGGCGGGGAGAACATCTACTGCCAGGAGGTGGAGGCGATCCTGTTCGAGCATCCGGCGGTGGCCGAGGCGGCGCTGATCGCCAAGCCGCATCCGGTGCTGGGCGAGGTGCCGATCGCGGTCGTGTCGCTGGCCCCGGGTCAGGCGGTCGAGGCGGATGCGCTGAAGGCCCTGACGGCGGCGCGGCTGGCGGCGTTCAAGACGCCCGTCGAAGTGCACGTCCTGCCCGAACCCCTGCCCCGCAATGCGGCCGGCAAGGTGGTGAAGGGCGAGCTGAAGGCCCGGTTCGCCTGACGCGACGCCGAGGCAGGGCTTGGGGCGGCCTAGGCAGTCGGGGTGAAGGCGGCCAGCACGCTGCGCAGCCCCTGCAGCAGGACGTCCGATTCCGCGCCGGACTTGCAGCCGCCGGCCAGGATCAGGCGCAGGGCCTTCACGTGGACCTCGACCGCCGGCCAGCTCCAGACGCCGGCCGATTGCATGCGTTCGCCGAGATCGCACAGGCTGTAGCCCGCGGTGTAGAGCGGGCCGGTGTCGAAGAAGCCGGCCATGTCCACCAGCGCCGAGGCCAGGGCATAGACCCGCGCCTGACCCTCGACCGTGCGGGTGGCGCAAAGTCCTTCCAGCTGTCCGACCAGCCGACCCAGGTCGCCCATGATGTCGGCCTTGTGGCTCTCCAGACCGGCCTCGGCCAGGCGCTTGGCGTCGGCGATCGTGCGACCGCCGGGGATCGCCAGCTGTCGGGCCAGCGGGCTCTTGATCTTCAGGGTGCGGGCTTCACTCACAGGGACACCCTTCGCGGTTTCATCAGCATGTCGATGTCGGCCTGGTCCATATTGGCCTCGGCGGGCTCGCCGACGTGGGTGGACAGGTCTCCGGCGCGGCGGCCGGACTGGCCCAGCGGGGGGCCGAAATTGCGCACGCGGCGGTCGGGGCCGACGTAGCTGTCGCACTCGACGAACTCCCGTTCGTCATTGCCCAGCCACAGGATGCGCCGCAGCAGGACGCTCGGCGTCAGCGGCTTGGCGACCACGAAGCTGGCCCCGCAGTCGCGGCTCTTCTGGATGTTGGACTGGGCCGCATGGCCGGTCAGCATGATCACCGGCGTGTAGCGCGCCGGGGCCGGCATCTCGCGCCGCAGCCAGCGGGTGAAGTCATAGCCGTCCATCTCGGGCATCGAGCAGTCGACGAGGATCAGGTCGATGGCCTTGCGCTTGATGATCTCGGCCGCCTCGACCGCGCTTTCGCACTTGATCTGCTCCCGCACGCCGAAGCCGTGAAAGATCGAGCTGAGCATATCCAGCGACTTGGGATTGTCGTCGATCAGAAGCACCGTCGAGTGCTCGAGGTTGACGCGGGCGTTGGGGCTGTTGGCCGAGGCGGACATGGCGTCAGTCGAACAACATCAGGTCGCCCGCGTCGTCGGACGTGCGGGCGGGCTCCCGCCCCTGAAGACGTCCGGCCACATCGGCCAGCAGAACGGTGGACACGGCGTCGGCGGAGGTCTGGCCGGACGACAGGCCATGCAGGACGCCGGCGACCGCGTCGAGGCGCTGGATCAGGCTGTCCAGGGCCTGGGCGTCGGTCAGGGCTTCGGCCCGGTCTTCCACCGGAAGGCGGCGCACCAGATCGGAGACGAGCGCGGACATGCGGTCCACGCCCGAGCGGACGTCACCGATCTCGGCGGCCAGGGCGGCCAGAAGAGAGGGCGCGTCCGCCGACATCAGAACAGCTCCAGCTCGCCGCCGGCGACCACCGGCGGAGGCGTGATGACCGGACGCGCCGGCGGGGTGGCCGCATCGGTGACGCCCCGCTGCAGGGCGCGGCCGCTGACCGGCCAGTAATGAAGGCGACGGCCGCCCGCGCCGCGCAGGCTGCCGCCCACGACGCGGATGCCTTCATCGCGCAGGAAGCGTTCGGCGAAGTCGGCGTTCTGCAGGCCCACGTCGCGCAAGCTGTCGAACATGCGGCCGCCGCCGAACAGCTTGGCCTCCAGCCGCTCGCGACGGGCGCCGGCCTTGATCAGCTCGTTGATCAGCAGTTCCATCGCATAGGCGCCGTAGCGGCGACCCGCGTCCGTGCCCGCGCCCGCACCGTCCGGGAGCAGGAAGTGGTTCATGCCGCCGACGCCGGCCAGCGGATCGGTCAGGCAGGCGGCCACGCAGGAGCCCAGCACCGTGGTCAGCATGACCGCCGGATCGGACGTCACATGGTGCTCGCCCTGGCCGACGTGGACCCGGATTTCGCCCCGCTCGGGAGCCCCCCCGCTCACGTCAGGGGTCCGAAGACGGCTTCCAGCTTCTCTTTCAGCTGGGCCACGGTGAAGGGCTTCACCAGATAGTTGTTCACGCCGAACTGCACCGCGCGCTGGACCAGTTCGCGGTCGGCGCGGCCGGTCAGCATGATGAAGGCGGTCGTCTGGATCGGGGGGTGGGCCCGGATGGCGCGCAGCAGGCCCAGACCGTCCAGGTTCGGCATGTTGAAGTCCGAGATCACCAGATGCGCCGGCCGGGTGATCACCTCGCGCAGCGCGATCTCGCCGTCCGAAGCCTCGCGGATCTCGCGGACGCCGAGCTGCTGCAGGCTGTTGCGCACGAGCGACCGCATGGTCTGCTGGTCATCGACGACAAGGACGTGGAGGGCGGCGGCGGCGGGCATTCGGTATCCTTCAGGCAGCAGTCGATGCGGACCGCGGTGAAGCGGAGCAAAGGTCGAGAATGGCGGGACGGAGGCGCTGGAGCGGAAGCTGACGCTCGACGGCGCCGATCTCGTGGGCGGCGCGCGGCATGCCGTAGACGATCGAGGACCCCTCGTCCTGACCCAGGGTGTGGGCGCCCTTCTGGCGCATCTCCAGCAGCCCCTTGGCGCCGTCCCGGCCCATGCCGGTCAGGATCACGCCGGTCATCGGACGGTTCAGGCGGGCGACCGAGTTGAACAGCACGTCCACCGACGGGCGGTGGCCGTTGACGGTGTCGCTGCGGACCAGCCGGCAGCGCGGGCTGGCGCCGGAGACTTCCAGATGGGCCTCCCCGCCGGGCGCGATGTAGATGTGGCCGGGCTTCACCGGCGCGCCGTCCTCGGCCTCGGTCACGGTCGGGGCGCAGACCTTGTCCAGCCGGGCCGCGAAGCTCTTCGTGAAGGTCGCGGGCATGTGCTGGGTGATCACCGTCGCCGGACAGTCGGCCGGGAACCCTTGCAGGATGGTCAGCAGGGCCTCCACGCCGCCGGTCGAGGCGCCGATGGCGAGGACATGGTTCGGATCGGGCCGGTAATCGCCGGGCGGCGGCGGCGCCGCGGCAGGGCCGTCGCCGCGCGGACGCACGCGGGCGCGGGCGGCGGCCTTCACCTTGGTCGCCAGCTCGGCGAAGGCTACGGCGGCGGGCGTGCCGTCCATGGGCTTCCCGATCGCGTCGACCGCGCCCATTTCGAGCGCCGCGACGGTCGTTTCCGCGCCCTTCTGGGTCAGGGTCGAGACCATGACCACCGGCATCGGCCGCAGGCGCATGATCTTCTCGAGGAACTCCAGCCCGTTCATGTTGGGCATCTCGACGTCGAGGGTGATGACGTCGGGGTTCAGGCGCTTGATCGCCTCGCGGGCTTCCAGCGGATCGGCGGCCGAACCGACGACCTCTATCTCGGGATCGCGGCGCAGGGCGGCGGTCAGCAGGCCCCGCATGGTCGGGCTGTCGTCGACGACCAGGACGGTGACGGGGGCGCTCATCCCGCATGCCCCAGCTGGTAGGTGGTCAGGCCGCTGGTCTGCAGGCGGCCGGCGGCGGCGCCCGAGACCCGCTCGGAGTGGCCGATGTACAGGGTCGCGCCCGGGTTCATCAGCGGGGTGAAGCGGTTCCACACCCGCTCCTGGGTCGCGTCGTCGAAATAGATCACGACGTTGCGGCAGAAGATGACGTCGAACTTGCCCTTCATCGGCCAGTCGCCGATCAGGTTCAGCTCGCGGAAGGCGACCAGCCGGCGCAGCTGCGGACCGGCGCTCCACTGGCCGCGGTCGGCGCGGTTGAAATACTTGCGCCACAGGGTGGCCGGAGCCGGCTCCAGCGCCTCTTCGGAATAGACGCCCTCGTGGCCCTGGGCGACCATGTTGGGGTCGATGTCCGTCGCCAGGATGCGCACATCCAGATCCGCCGCCTCGGGCAGGGTCTGAAGCACGGTCAGCGCCATCGAATAGGGCTCCTGCCCGTTCGAGCAGGCGGCCGACCACAGGCGGACCCGGCCGCCGGCGCGGGCGCGTTCGGCCAGCTTGGGCATCACCCGGTCGCGCAGATGATCGAAATGATGCGGCTCGCGGTAGAAGCGGGTGACGTTGGTCGTCAGGGCCGCCGTCATCAACTGGCGCTCGTCGACGCCTTCGACGCCGTCGATCAGTTCGCAATACTCACGGAAGCTGCGCAGGCCCAGGGCGCGCAGGCGCTTGGCCAGGCGCGAATAGACCAGCGCGGCCTTGCCCTCGCCCAGCGCGATGCCGGCGTAGGAATGCAGGACGTGGGCGATGTGGCGGAAGTCGTCGGACGTGAGGGCGAACTCGCCCTCGACCATCGACTGCGCCCCGGCGGCGGAGGTCATGCGGCTTCGGCTTCCGCTTCCGGCAGGATCATGTCCAGTTCGATCAGGCTGATCATGCGGCCCTCGAGGGCGAAGATGCCCTTCACGAAGGTGCGCACCTCGTCGCTGGCGACGTCCGGCGTCGCCTGGACGGCGCCGTCGGTGAGCTGGATGATGTCCGAAACGGCGTCGACCAGCAGGCCCACGGTGCGGCCGCCGATGTGCGCGACCATGATGACGTGGCGGGCCGTCGGCTCGGAGGTGCGCAGGCCGAACCGGGCGCCGAGATCGACGATCGGCAGGACGGCCCCGCGCAGGTTGATGACCCCCTTCATGTAGCCGGGCGAACGCGGCAGCGGGGTCGCCGGGGTCCAGCCCCGGATTTCACGCACCGACATGATGTCGACGCAGAACTCCTGCTCGCCGATACGGAAGGCGATCAGTTCACGGACAGCGGCGTTGTTTTGCACTTCGGTCATGGATCAGCTCGCGAGCTTGAGTTCGGCGCCGGGGGTCCGGCGACGGGCATTGGCGACGATGGCGTCGACGTCGAGGATGAGGGCGACGCGGCCGTCGCCGAGGATGGTGGCGGCGGCGACGCCGGGCACCTGCTGGTAGTTGGTCTCGAGGCTCTTGATGACGACCTGGCGCTGCCCCTGGATGGCGTCGACCATCAGGGCGGCGCGGGCGCCGGACTCGGTCTCGACGACGAGGGCGACGCCATGGCCCGAGACCACCGGCGCGTCGCGGAAGCCCATCACCTGGGCCACGTCGATCAGGGGCACGAAGTTTTCGCGGAAGCGGATCACCGCGTCACGGCCGCCGACGTAGTGCACGTCCTCTGCCCGGGGGGTTAGGCTCTCGACGATGTTCGACAGCGGGGCGACCAAGGTCTGTTCGGCGGCGCCGACGACCATGCCGTCCAGCACCGCGAGGGTCAGCGGCAGGCTGAGGGTGAAGGTCGAACCCTTGCCCGGAACCGAGCTGATCGAGATGCGGCCGCCCAGGGCCTGGATGGAGCGCTTGACCACATCCATGCCGACGCCCCGGCCCGAGACGTCGGTGATGGTCTCGGCGGTCGAGAAGCCCGGCAGGAAGATCAGGTTGTCGATCTCGTCGTCGGTCAGGACGGCGTCCTCGGCGATCAGGCCGCGCGCGACGGCGATGCCCTTGACCCGTTCGCGGTTGATGCCGCGGCCGTCGTCCGAAATCTCGATGACGATGCGACCCGAGCGATGCAGGGCGGCCAGATGGACCGTGCCTTCGGCGGACTTGCCGGCGGCCTCGCGATCGGCGGGCTTCTCCAGCCCGTGGTCGATGGCGTTGCGCAGCATGTGGGTGATCGGCTCGGCCAGCCGTTCGACCACGGTCTTGTCGACCTCGGTGTCCTCGCCCGAGGTGACCAGACGCACCTTCTTGCCGGTCATGTCGCCGACTTCGCGGACCAGGCGCGGCATGCGCTGGAAGACCGACTTCACGGGCTGGGCCCGGATGGCCATGACGCTGTCCTGGATCTCTCGCGTCAGCAGCTCGAGGTCCTCAAGGCCCATCATCACCGCCGACGACCGGGCGGCCATGCCGCTTTCGGCGACGCGCTGGGCCAGCATAGCCTGCTGGATGACCAGCTCGCCGACGGCATTGATCAGGCGGTCGACCCGTTCCAGATCGACCCGAATGGTGGCCGGAGCCGCGGGGGCGGTTGATGCCTTTGCCGTCGTCCGCGATCTCGATGACGATGCGGCCCGAGCGGTGCAGGGCGGCCAGACGGACCGTGCCCTCGGCGGGCTTGCCGGCGGCCTCGCGCTCCTCGGCGCTTTCCAGCCCGTGGTCGATGGCGTTGCGCAGCATGTGGGTGAT
>NZ_DASWWG010000083.1:0-36209 GCF_036400995.1 Brevundimonas sp. | reverse complement strand
GCGACGGTCGGCGTTGCGACCACGACCACGCTCGCGACGCGGTTCACGCGCGGCGGGGGCCTCGGCCTCTTCCGCCACGGCGGGGACGACGACGTCCTCGACGGCGGCCTCGACCGGCGCGTCCTCACGACGGGGGCGGGCAGGGCGGTCGCCGCGATCGCGTCCGCGGCCGCGCTTGTCGCCCCGGCCGTCACGACCGCCGTCGCGGCGCGACTGGTCCTTGATGGCGGCGAAGTCGACGCCTTCCAGCGGCAGCTCGACCGGATCCTTCTTGATCAGCTTGAGCACCTTATCCAGCGCCTTCTCGTCGGCGGGGGTGGTGATCATGAAGGCCTCGCCCAGACGTCCGGCGCGGCCGGTGCGGCCGATGCGGTGGACGTAGTCGTCGGCGTGGTGCGGGACGTCGTAGTTGAACACGTGGCTGACGGCCGGGATGTCCAGGCCGCGCGCGGCGACGTCGGAGGCGACCAGCAGCTTCAGCGCGCCCGAGCGGAAGTCCGACAGGGTCTTCATGCGCAGCGACTGGTCCAGGTCGCCGTGGATCGGCGCGGCGTCGAAGCCGTGCGTCTTCAGCGACTTGGCGACGATATCCACTTCCGACTTGCGATTGCAGAAGATGATGCCGTTCTGCACTTCCGACCGCTCGATCAGCATGCGCAGGGCGGTGCGCTTGGCCTTGGGGTCCGAGGTCGGCAGGCGGGTGATGTGCTGGGTGATGGTGTCGGCGGTCGTGGCCGGACGCGCCACCTCGATCCGGGTCGGATCCTTGAGGAACTGGGTCGTCAGGCGGGTGATCTCCGGCGGCATGGTGGCCGAGAAGAACAGGGTCTGGCGACGCGGCGGCGTCAGCTTGAAGATGCGCTCGATGTCCGGGATGAAGCCCATGTCCAGCATGCGGTCGGCTTCGTCGACGACCATCAGCTCGACGCCGGTCAGCAGGATCTTGCCGCGCTCGAACAGGTCCAGCAGGCGGCCCGGGGTGGCGATCAGGACGTCGACGCCCTTGGTCAGCAGGGCGACCTGGTCGCCCATCGACACGCCGCCGATCAGCAGGGCCCAGTTCAGCTTGGTGCCCTTGGCGTATTTCTGGAAGCTCTCGGCGACCTGGTCGGCGAGCTCGCGGGTCGGGGCCAGCACCAGGGCGCGCGGCATGCGGGCGCGGGCGCGGCCCGAGGCGAGGCGATCCACCATCGGCAGGGTGAAGGCGGCGGTCTTGCCGGTGCCGGTCTGGGCGATGCCGAGCACGTCACGGCCGGCGAGGGCGACCGGAATGGCCTGGGCCTGGATCGGGGTGGCGGTCGTATAGCCGGTGTCGGCGACCGCTTGCAGGGTCGTGGGCGAAAGGCCCAGTTGCGAAAATTCAGTCATGGGTCCCTGGGACTATGGAAGGACGCCCCGCGCATCGGGCCGTCGTGCGATGTCTCGGAACCGCCCTGTGCCGTGGGCGAGCGGGCGGCGCGAATTCGCCATTCCTGTCCCGTAACGTGCGCCGCATATAGAAGCCCCCGCGCGATAGTCAACTATTCGTGTGACGCTGTTCGGGGGTTGGCAGAACCTAACAGGATGTTAATAGTCGCCGCGGGAAGGGTCTTGTGAGGGTATCTGCATGCTGCGTGCGCTAGCCGTGGCGACCGTTGCGGTCGTCTGTCTCGCCGCCGGTCCGGGCCGGACCGATATGAACGCCGCCTTCGGCAATACGGTCATTTCGCGCTATCCGGACGGGGGCTGGGTCAAACACTGGTTCAATCCGGACGGCAGCTATTCAGCGCAATTCTCGGACGGTCGCCGTCTGGCCGCGCGCTGGAGCGTCCAGGGCGAGCGGGTCTGCCTGACCAACATGCGCCCGAACATGCTGATCCCGCGCTTCTGCACCGACATGATCGAGGCCGACGTGGGGGACACCTGGCACTCGCGCGATCCGCTGGGCCGCCGCGTGCAGAACGTGCTGGTGGCCGGGCGGCAGTAAAATCCGGCCTCAGGTCGCCGCGCGCGCCAGCAGGATCAACGATCCGAACAGCATCCAGTCATTGAAGATGTGGGCGATCACGGACGCCCAAAGGTTCCGCGTCACCAGATAGGCGCCGAGCAGGATCAGGCGCGCGCCGCCGATCAGCACGACGGTCTGCAGGACATGCCATTGGTAGGTCGGCAAATGCATCGCCGCGAAGGCGAGGGCGGCGCCGAGCGCTCCGATCGCGACCGCGGCGCCGCGCGGGAAGCCGATGCCTCGCATCAGGACCATGACGGCGAGGAAGGGGATGACGGTCACCAGCTCCTCGCCGACCAGCTGAATCCCGGTCGTGGCGAAGAAGCCGGGGATCGCGCCCGGCGTGAGGCCTGACAACAGATCGCCGACGGGATTGGGCGCTGTGGGGAGCAGCCGGGTGATCAGCCAGCCGAGCAGCGGGATGGCGATCAGGTTCAGCAGGCCGAAGCCCAGGCCGACCGCGACGTCACGCCCGCTCGGAGGGGGCAGGATGAGGCCGAGCCTCCCCTCCGTCAGGACGAAAAGGCCGGCGAGCGGAATGCCCACGAACAGCAGCGCCGCCGCGAGCATGCCGAGCGCCGGCTCGACCAGCAGAAGGGCGGCGAACCCGGCGACGGCGCTGAGCAGGGCGACAGCCCAGCGCCAGGCGGCGGGTTTCGCGGCGCTGTCGTCGGCGAAAGGGAGGCCCCGCCGCGCGCCGGCCATCAATAGGGATCGATCGACAGGACGCGGCCGTCGGAGGTCACCCGGCACACCGAACGATAGCTGCCGGTGCCCATGGTCATTTCCCACTGGTCGCGACCGAGGTCGCGCACGCTGATCGGCACGCTGGAGCCGCGCGGGCTGTTCTGGAAATCATCGGCCCGGCGCGAGCAGGCGTTCTGGGCCGACTGCGGCGCCTGACGCACCCAGCGCGAGTTCGCGTTCCGACGATTCACCGCCTCGGCTTCGCCGGCCAGATAGCCGTCGTGATAACCCTCGGTCTCATGCCGGTCGTCATAGGGGGAGCCGTAGAGCCCGGCCTGATAGCCGCGCTGGTACTCGTTGTCGTGATCGGGGTGGCGATCGTCGTCGCCATGGCGACGGTTGTGCGAGCCCAGGGCGGCGGCGAGGCCTATGATGGCCACGGCGGCGATGGCGGCGCCCGCGTCATTGTCGTGGCCGGAGCCGCCCCCGCCGCCGCACTCTGACCGACCCGCCTGATTGATGGAGGCGTAGCGGCCGTCGCGGGTCAGGATGGCGACGCACTCGTCGCCCCGGCGCCAATAGGTCAGGCGTCCGTCGCCGACCACCTCGCTGCGGTCCGTGACCTGATAGCCGCGACGGGTGAGTTCGCCCTCGGACTGGCCCGCGCGGGCGCCGACGAGGTCGGACAGGCGTCCGGGCGTCTGGGCGGCCGCCGGAAGCACGGCGGTGGCGGCCAGCACGGCGGAAAGGGTGATGACGGCGGAAGAACGCAGGAGGGACATCGTACGACTCCGGATCGGCGGCATGGCCGCGTGGGGGAGAGGCAGGACAACACGCTTTCGCCTCAAGGGCGAGTGGCGCTCGCGAAAACAGCCTTGCCGTTAATGACGTTTGTCGATCAGGCGCAAAAGCAAACGGCCGTTCCCGGAGGAACGGCCGTGTTGTTTTCATCGCTTGCGATGGAGGGAAACGAGGTGCGCCACTTCAGAGAAGTGGCGCGAGTGACGGGGCTCGAACCCGCGACCTCCGGCGTGACAGGCCGGCACTCTAACCAACTGAGCTACACCCGCGTTTCCCGGCCGAAGCGCTGGTGCGCCGCGGCGAGGGGCGTCGTTTAGGCGGGCTCGCCGGGCGCGTCAACAGGTCGTTTGCGGAAAAATTCGGATCAGCGTTTTTCCACTCCCGGACCGGCCACGGCGGCGGCCTCCGGCGGGGCCGCCGGACCCATGACTCCGCCGTCCGCGGGCGGCTGTACGGCCGTCGCGGGCGGGGGCGGCTCATAGTGAACGCCGACGCCCGGCCCCAGCGGCAGGTCCAGCGCCACCCAGGCCGCGATCATCAGCAGACCGGCCACAAGGAAGGCTCCGGCGTAGGGCAGCATGGTCGACATCAGGGAGCCGAGGCCGAATCTGGGGTCCCAGCGCTGGGCGAAGGTGAGGATGAGCGGGAAGTAGCTCATCAGCGGGGTGGCGATGTTGGTGACGGAATCGCCCATCCGGTAGGCGGCGGTCGTCATCTCGGGGCTGATTCCCAGCAGCATGAACATCGGCACCACGATCGGCGCCAGCGCCGACCACTTGGCCGAGGCCGAGCCGATGAACAGGTCGAAGAAGCAGGACACCAGAACCACGGTGATCAGCAGCAGCGGGGTGGGCAGGGCGATGTCCTGCAGGCCTGCGGCGGCGTTGACCGCCAGAATCGGCCCCAGGCCCGACCAGTTGAACATGGCCACGAAGTGGGCGGCGAAGAAGGCCAGCACGATGTAGGGGGCCAGCTGGGACAGGCCCTCGACCATCATCCGCACCATGTCCCGGTGCGACTTCACCGATCCCGCGCCGGCCCCGAAGGCGCCGCCCGCGACGAAGAAGGTGGTGGCGAAGAAGGCGACCAGAGACCGGTACAGGGGATTGTAGGCCTGCGCCGGCTCCGCCTCGGGATCGACGAAGGGCGACCCCGGGAGGAGGGTGATGGCGGTCCACAGGGCGATCATGCCCAGCACGGCCAGTCCGGCCCAGGCCAGGCCGCGCTTCTCGGCGGCGGTGAGGGGCGTCTTCTCGCCCGCCTGCGGCGCGCCGGCGGCGGCCGAGGGCGTCCATTGTCCGAGCCGCGGCTCGATGATCCGGTCGGTCATGAACCAGACGATGGGGGTGAACACCGCCACGACCCCGACGATGAAGAACCAGTTGCCCGCGATGTTCACCGAATAGGACGGATCGATCAGGTGGGCGGCGGGCTCGGTGATTCCAAGGATGAGGGCGTCGGAGGCGCCCGGGAACAGATTGCCCGCATAGCCGCCCGAGACGGCGGCGAATCCGGCGGCCAGACCGGCGAGGGGGTGGCGGCCCGCCGCCGCGAAGATCACGGCGGCCAGCGGGATGACCACGACATAGGAGGCGTCCGAGGCGTGGTGCGACACCATGCCGGTGATGACCACGACCGGCGTCAGGATCGCCTTGGGCGCATTGAGCAGGGCGCCGCGGATGGCGGTGGCGAACAGGCCGGACCGCTCGGCCACCGAGGCCCCGTAGATAATGGTGATGACGATGCCCAATGGCGGGAACTCCGCCAGGGTCTTGGGCATGCCGATGATCAGCCGCTCAAGATTCTCGGCCGAGAGCAGGCTCTGGGCGACCAGGGTGTCGCCGGGGACCGGATTGACCGCCGACCAGCCCAGGCCGGAGCCGATCAGGCTGAGGACGACCAGGCCGAGGATCAGCCAGAGGAACAGGAAGACCGGGTCCGGCAGCCGGTTTCCGATCCGTTCGACGGTATTCAGGACCCGTGCGCCGATCGCCATTCATCTCTCTCCGGACGGTGAAGTTAACGTGACGCGAGGGGACGTGACGGGGGCGAGCGACGCAAGGGGAACGACGTGCGACCAACTGTCCGCAAAGCTGCGAACGATTCTCAGGAAATTCCTTTTGCAGCATGGGTTTGAACCTCGGGCGATCCGGGTCTAGAAAGCGCCGAATCCGCCCCTCCCTCTGTGGCGGACGAGGTTCCTCCAGATGAATGCATTTCTTCTCGAATATCTGCCGATCGTGATCTTTCTCGGGATCGCGGCGGTGATCGGGCTCGTCTTCATGATCGGCGCCTGGGTCATGGCCCCGACCAATCCCGACTCGGAAAAGCTGTCGGCCTACGAGTGCGGCTTCAACGCCTTTGACGATGCGCGCATGAAGTTCGACGTGCGCTTCTATCTGGTGTCGATCCTCTTCATCATCTTCGACCTTGAAGTGGCCTTCCTGTTCCCGTGGGCGGTGTCGATGTTCGACCTGTCGCACGCGGGCATGGTGTTCGCCTTCTGGTCGATGATGGTCTTCCTCGGCGTTCTGACCGTCGGCTTCATCTACGAATGGAAGAAGGGCGCGCTCGAATGGGAGTGACCACCAACAACGTCCCGCTGATCGGCATGGGCAATTCCGGCGCGTCGCCGGTCGGGCCGGGCGCGTCGTCGCCGGTCGCCTACGGCCTGGGCGCGCGCTCGACGGTCGAGGGCTATGATCCCGCGATCCACGACAAGTTCTTCGAGCAGGTGAACGCCGAGCTGGGCGAGCGCGGCTTCCTGACGACCTCGCTGGACGACGTCATCAACTGGGCCCGCACCGGTTCGCTGATGTGGATGACCTTCGGCCTGGCCTGCTGCGCCGTCGAGATGATCCAGATGTCGATGCCGCGCTTCGACGTCGAGCGCTTCGGCATGGCGCCGCGCGCCAGCCCGCGCCAGTCGGACCTGATGATCGTCGCCGGCACCCTGACCAACAAGATGGCTCCGGCCCTGCGCAAGGTCTACGACCAGATGCCGGACCCGCGCTACGTGGTGTCGATGGGCAGCTGCGCGAACGGCGGCGGCTATTATCACTACAGCTACAGCGTGGTTCGCGGATGTGACCGGGTCGTGCCGGTGGACGTCTATGTGCCCGGGTGCCCGCCGACGGCGGAGGCGCTGCTGTACGGGCTGCTGCAGCTGCAGAAGAAGATCCGCCGCACGGGGACCATTGACCGATGAGCTCTCTGGTCAAGCAACAGGCGCTGGAGACGGCGCTGACGCCGCTGGGCGCCGAGATGGTGGCCGAGCTGGGCGTGCAGGCGCAGGTCGCGTACGGCGAACTGACCCTGGTGGCCGAGCGCGAGCGCATCGTCGAGGTGCTGGGCGCGCTGAAGGACCGCTTCGGCTTCCAGCAGCTGATCGACCTGTGCGGCGTCGACTTCCCGGATCGCGAGGAGCGGTTCGAGGTGGTCTATCACCTGCTGTCGCTGACCCGGAACGCGCGCGTGCGCGTCAAGGTGACGACGGACGAGGTCCAGCCGGTGCCCAGCGCCGTGTCGGTCTATCCGAGCGCCGACTGGTTCGAGCGCGAGGCGTTCGACATGTACGGCATGCTGTTCTCGGGCCACCCGGACCTGCGCCGCATCCTGACCGACTACGGCTTCCAGGGGCATCCGCTGCGCAAGGACTTCCCGATGACGGGCTATGTCGAGGTGCGGTACGACGAGGAGCAGAAGCGGGTCATCTACGAACCCGTCAAGCTGACCCAGGAGTTCCGCCAGTTCGACTTCCTGTCGCCGTGGGAAGGCGCTGAATATCCCGCCCCGGTCCTGCCGGGCGACGAGAAGGTGAAGTGATGGCCGAAGGTTCGAGCATTCCGGCTCCGATCGGCGCCACCGACGTCTTTGACGACATGGAGGACGGCCGGACCGCGCACGCGCGCGAGATGGACGACCGCAAGTTCACGATCAATTTCGGCCCGCAACACCCGGCCGCGCACGGCGTGCTGCGTCTGGTGCTGGAGCTGGACGGCGAGATCGTCACCCGCGTCGACCCGCACATCGGCCTGCTGCACCGCGGCACCGAGAAGCTGATGGAGGCGCGCACCTATCTGCAGAACGTGCCGTACCTGGATCGCCTCGACTACGTCGCGCCGATGAACCAGGAACATGCGTTCTGCATGGCCATCGAGAAGCTACTGGGCATCGAGGTCCCGTACCGCGCCCAGCTGATCCGCGTGCTGTATTCGGAAATCGGCCGGATCGGGAACCACCTGCTGAACGCGACGATGCAGGCCATGGACGTCGGCGCCCTGACGCCCCCGCTGTGGGGCCACGAAGAGCGCGAGAAGCTGATGGTGTTCTACGAGCGCGCCTGCGGCGCCCGTCTGCACGCCAACTATTTCCGTCCGGGCGGCGTCCACCAGGACCTGCCGATGGACCTGATCGACGACATCGGCCGCTGGTGCCAGACCTTCCCGGCGGCGCTGAAGGACATCGAGTCCCTCGTCACCGAGAACCGCATCTTCAAGCAGCGCAACGTCGACATCGGCGTGGTGTCCAAGCAGGAGGCCCTGGACTGGGCCTTCACCGGCGTGATGCTGCGCGGCTCGGACATCGCCTGGGACCTGCGCAAGTCGCAGCCGTACGAGTGCTATGCGGACCTCGAGTTCGACATCGCCGTCGGCAAGAACGGCGACTGCTGGGACCGCTACCTCTGCCGCGTCGAGGAGATGAAGCAGTCGGTGCGCATCATGGAGCAGTGCATCCACAAGCTGCGCAACTGCCCCGGCGAGCCGGTCATGCTGGAAGACAACAAGATCGTCCCGCCGCGCCGGGGTGAGATGAAGCGCTCGATGGAAGCGCTGATCCACCACTTCAAGCTCTACACCGAGGGCTTCCGGACGCCGGAAGGCGAGGTCTACGCCGCCGTCGAGGCGCCCAAGGGCGAGTTCGGCATCTATCTGGTGTCCGACGGCACCAACAAACCGTACCGCGTGAAGATCTCGGCTCCGGGCTTCCGTCACCTGCAGGCGATGGACTGGATGAACCGCAATCACCAGCTGGCCGACGTCTCGGCCATCCTGGGCTCGCTCGACATCGTTTTCGGCGAGGTTGATCGGTGACGACGGATCTGACCCGCTATTGGCTGAAGTTCGACCCTCCGATCGCGATGTCGGGGTTGGGGGTCGGCGTGACGGCTTACTCGCTGGATGATGCTCTGGGGCTTCTGCGCGCGGAGCTGCAGGTGGCGGATATTCAGAGCCCGTCTATCGTTCGCGAAAACGTCGGGTTTGATGAACTCGACCAAGGTCACGTCGTGCCGAATATGCATCCGTTCTCCGAACGGGGCGTGTGGTACCCCAAACTGAGCTCGTTCCACTGATGTCCGTTCGTCGTCTCGCCAAGGAACAGCCGGCCTCGTTCGCCTTCTCGAAGGCGACCAAGACCAAGTGCGACTGGTGGATCGCCAAATATCCGGAAGGTCGCCAGCAGTCGGCGGTGATCCCGATCCTGTGGCTGGTGCAGAAGCAGGAAGGCTGGGTCTCGGAGCCCGCCATCCGCGCCATCGCCGAGCTGCTGGGCATGCCCTACATCCGGGTGCTGGAGGTCGCGACCTTCTACACCATGTTCATGCTGGAGCCGGTCGGCACGTCGGCGCTGATCCAGGTGTGCGGCACGACGCCGTGCATGCTGCGCGGCGCCAACGACCTGATGGACGTGTGCAAGAAGAAGATCGGGCCCAAGCAGACGCTGAGCGCCGACGGCCGCTTCACCTGGGAAGAGGTCGAGTGCATGGGCGCCTGCGCCAATGCGCCGATGGCCGCGATCAACGACTACTATTTCGAGGACCTGACGCCGGACAACCTGGCCCAGATCATCGACGACTTCGCCGCCGGCAAGAAGCCCAAGCCGGGCTCGCGCGTCGGCCGTCACACGTCGGAGCCGGAAGGCGGCGCGCGCACGCTGACCGATCCGAAGCTGTATGACGGCTCGGCCGCCAAGCCGATCAAGAAGCTGCCGAACAGCGAGCCGGTGAAGGCATGACCCAGCCGCATGATCTCGACACGGAGGAGGGCCGTGCGGCCTACCGGGCCGAGCTCAAGGCTGTCGGCCGTCCGCTGCGGCTGGGCGGTCTGGTGCTGATCCTGCTGGGCGCCGGCTATGTCGTCGCCACCCGCTACGACGCCCTGCCGGTGATCCAGCCCCTGATGCTGGTCGCCTACGGCTTCGTCGCCGCCGGTTGGGTGCTGTTCCTGACCGCGACCTACCTGCGTACCCGCTACCACAAGCGCCGTCTGGCGGAAGGACTCTAGGAACCATGGTCGGTATCCTCGAAGACAAGGATCGTATCTTCACCAACCTGTACGGACTCCAGGACTGGGGTCTGGAAGGGGCGAAGAAGCGCGGCGCGTGGAACGCGACGAAGGACATGCTCGACCTCGGTCGGGACTGGATCATCACCAACGTCAAGAACTCGGGCCTGCGCGGACGCGGCGGCGCGGGCTTCTCGACCGGCCTGAAGTGGTCCTTCATGCCCAAGGAAGTGAAGGATCGTCCTCACTACCTGGTCGTCAACGCCGACGAATCCGAACCCGCGACCTGCAAGGATCGCGAGATCATGCGCCACGATCCGCAGCTGCTGATCGAAGGCTGCCTGATCGCCAGCTTCGCGATGCAGGCCCACGCCTGCTACATCTATCTGCGCGGCGAGTACGTGCTGGAGCGCGAGCGCATGGAAGCCGCGGTCAAGCAGGCCTATGAGGCCAAGCTGATCGGCAAGAACAACGTCCACGGCTGGGACTTCGACGTCTACATCCACCACGGCGCCGGCGCGTACATCTGCGGTGAAGAGACCGCCCTGCTGGAGTCGCTGGAAGGCAAGAAGGGCCAGCCGCGCCTGAAGCCGCCGTTCCCGGCGGGCGCCGGTCTGTACGGCTGCCCGACGACCGTGAACAACGTGGAATCGATCGCCGTGGTCGGCACCATCCTGCGTCGCGGCGCGGACTGGTTCGCCAGCTTCGGCCGTCCGAACAACACCGGCACCAAGCTGATGTCGCTGGCCGGTCACATCAACACCCCCTGCGTGGTCGAAGAGGCCATGTCGATCCCGCTGCGCCAGCTGATCGAGGATCACGGCGGCGGCGTGCGCGGCGGCTGGGGCAATCTGAAAGCCATCATCCCGGGCGGCGCGTCCTGCCCGGTGATCACCCGCGAACAGGCCGAAGTGGCCCTGATGGACTTCGACTCGATGCGCGAGCTGCGCTCGTCGCTGGGCACCGCCGGCGTCACGGTGATGGACGAGTCCACCGACATCGTGAAGGCGATCGCCCGCATCAGCTACTTCTTCAAGCACGAGAGCTGCGGCCAGTGCACGCCGTGCCGTGAAGGCACCGGCTGGATGTGGCGCGTGCTGGAGCGGATGGCGATCGGCGAGGCCGACCCGTCGGAAATCGACATGCTGCTGGAAGTCTCGACCCAGATCGAAGGTCACACGATCTGCGCCCTGGGCGACGCGGCGGCCTGGCCGGTCCAAGGCCTGATCCGTCACTTCCGCCACGAGATCGAGGACCGCATCTCCACCTATCGCAGCCGCCGCGCGAACTTCGCCGGCCACGCGATCGCCGCGGAGTAACGATGCGCCTGACCGCCGTCTCGATGCTGGCCCTCCTGACCCTCGCCGCCTGCGGCGAGCGGACGGACGCGCCTGCCTCGACCCCGGCGGAAAAGGTCTCGGCCGCCAATCCGGCGTCGGACGGGGAGGGCAGCGTGCCGGTCGTGCTGACCGCGCCCGACCTGCGCCGCGTCTGCCGGGCGGGCCTGGCGGCCATTCACGGGCAGGATCTGTCGGCCATGGAGGTGGACGGCATCGAGGGCGAGGTGGTGAACCTCTCGTGGCGCGCGCCGGTCGACGGCGGACGCCGCCGGGGTCAGTGCCGCGTCGACGGCGACCTGATCAGCTGGAAGCCGGTCGAGGCGCCCACGCCTGAATCCAATCGCTGGATGAACCAGTCCGGTGACCCGGTGACGCGCTTCGTCCTTGACGGCGACGCCATCACCATCAACACGACCCTGCCGGACGGCACCACGTCCACGCAGGCGTTCGACCTGCCCGCGGAGCGTCTGTGATGGACGTTCGGCGGACTGTTTTTTCCGGGGGAGCGGCGATGGCGCCGGTCCGCGATCTTATCAACGGGGGAGTTTGATATGCGTGGCAAGATTCTGAGCTTCGACGATTACACCGGCTCGGGCCTGATCAGCGGCGACGACGGTGGCCGCTACACCTTCACCCGCAGCGCCCTGATGGGCGGTACGGGCGACATTCCGGCCGGTTCGGAAGTCGACTTCGAAGTGGCCGACGGCGTGGCCACCAACATCTATGTGACGGCCTCGAACCGTCCGGTCGCCTCGAGCAGCGACAAGAACAAGATCGTCGCCGCCCTGCTGGCCTTCTTCCTGGGCACGCTGGGCATCCACAAGTTCTATCTGGGCAAGACCACGGCCGGCATCATCATGCTGGTCTGCGGCACGATCGGCTGGCTGCTGATCCTGCCGGGCTTCATCATGGCCATCATCGCCTTCATCGAATTCATCATCTACCTGGTCAAATCGGACGAGGAGTTCCACCGCGACTACGTCGTGGGGAACAAGTCCTGGTTCTGATCAAGTTCGCTTAAAGCCAAGAAACGCAGAGGTCGCGGGTAATGCCCATCGCGAAAGTCAACGGCGTAGAGACCGAGTTCGAGCCCGGTATGACCGTGCTCCAGGTCGCCGAGCGCGCCGGTCATGAGATTCCGCGCTTCTGCTACCACGAGCGGCTGTCGATCGCCGGCAACTGCCGCATGTGCCTTGTCGAGGTGAAGCCGGGACCGCCGAAGCCGCAAGCTTCGTGCGCGCTCCCGGCCGCCGACGGCCAGGAAATCTTCACCGACACGCCGATGGTGAAGAAGGCCCGCGAAGGGGTGATGGAGTTCCTGCTCATCAACCACCCGCTGGACTGCCCGATCTGCGACCAGGGCGGCGAATGCGACCTGCAGGACCAGGCCGTCGGCTACGGCCGTGACGGCTCGCGCTACGCTGAAAACAAGCGCGCGGTCGAAGAAAAGAACATGGGTCCGACGGTCAAGACCTTCATGACCCGGTGCATCCAGTGCACCCGCTGCGTCCGCTTCATCACCGAAGTGGCCGGCGTGCCGGACATCGGCATGATCTCGCGCGGCGAGGACGCCGAGATCACCACCTATCTGGAAAAGAACATCGACAGCGAGCTGTCGGGCAACGTCAACGACCTGTGCCCGGTGGGCGCCCTGACGCACCGCCCGTGGCAGTACCACTACCGCCCGTGGGAGCTGAAGAAGACCGAGACCATCGACGTCATGGACGCGCTGGGCTCGAACATCCGCGCCGATTTCAAGGGCTCGGAAGTGATGCGCGTGCTGCCGCGCGTGAATGAAGGCATCAACGAGGAGTGGCTGTCGGACGTCAGCCGTTACGCCGTCGACGGCCTGCAGCGCCAGCGTCTGGATCGCCCGTATGTGCGTGAGAACGGCCGCCTGCGCGCCGCCTCGTGGGACGAGGCCCTGGGCGTCGTGGCCGCCAAGCTGAACGCCGCTTCGGCCGATCGCATCGGCGTGGTCGCCGGCGACCTGCAGGACGCGGAATCGATGAAGGCGGCGCTGGACCTGTTCCGCGCCCTGGGCTCGGCCAACACCGACTGCCGTCAGGACGGCGCCGCTCTGGGCGTTGGTCCGCGTGAAGGCTGGCTGTTCAACAGCGGCCTGCAAGGCATTGAAAACGCTGACGCCATCCTGATCGTGGGCGCCAACCCGCGCGTCGAGGCCCCGCTGCTGAACGCCCGCCTGCGCAAGGTGTGGCTGGCCGGCAAGACCGAGATCGGCCTGATCGGCGAACAGGCGAACCTGACGTTCGACTACAACTGGCTCGGCGCCGGGTCGAAGACCGTCGGCAAGCTGCCGAAGGCGGCCGTCGACTTCCTGACCAAGGCGGAGCGTCCGGCGATCATCGTCGGTTCGGGCGCCCTGACCGGCGAGACCGGCCCGGCCGTGCTGAACGCCCTGGGCGCGCTGGCCAAGAAGGTCGGCGTGGTCGCGGAAGGCTGGAACGGCTTCAACGTCCTGCACACCGCCGCCGCGCGCGTGGCCGGTCTGGACATGGGCTTCGTCCCGGGCGAGGGCGGCAAGACCGTCTTTGACATGATCAAGCCGGGCGCGCTGGACGTGCTGTTCCTGCTGGGCGCCGACGAGATCGAACTGGGCGGCTCGGACGCCTTCCGCGTCTATCTGGGCTCGCACGGCGACCGCGGCGCGCACGGCGCGGACGTGATCCTGCCGGGCTCGGCCTACACCGAGAAGTCGGGCCTGTACGTCAACACCGAGGGCCGGGTGCAGATGGCGGAACGCGTCGTCTTCCCGAAGGGCCAGGCCAAGGAAGACTGGGCCATCCTGCGCGCCCTGTCGGCCCTGGTCGGCCAGACCCTGCCGTACGACACCCTGGACGCCCTGCGTTCTAAGCTGATGGCGGATCATCCGACCTTCGGCCGTATCGACTACCTGCCGACCCCCGCGTCGTTCGACGTGGCGTCGCTGGGCAAGAAGGGCGATCTGGGCGACGTCGCCTTCGCCTCGTCGGTGCGCGACCCCTACCTGAACAACCCCATCACGCGCGCCAGCGTGACGATGGCCGAGCTGTCCGCCCAGCGGATCGCCCCGGTCGCGATGGCCGCGGAGTAAGCCTCTATGGACTTCTGGACCACTCCTCTCGGCTGGACCCTCGCCACCATCGGCGCGATCCTGCTCGTCGTCGTCGGCGTGCTGGTCGCCGTCGCCTTCCTGCTGCTGGCCGACCGCAAGGTCTGGGCCGGCATCCAGATGCGCAAGGGCCCGAACGTCGTCGGTCCCTTCGGCCTGCTTCAGTCCTTCGCGGACATGATCAAGTTCGTGCTGAAGGAAATCGTCGTCCCGGCCGGCGCCGACAAGTCGATCTTCCTGCTGGCGCCGATCATCACCGTGATCACCGCCTTCATGGTGTGGGCGGTCATTCCGTTCGCGCCGGGCTGGGTCATCTCGGACCTGAACATCGGCATCCTGTACGTGCTCGCGATCAGCTCGCTGGGCGTCTACGGCATCATCATGGGCGGCTGGGCCTCGAACTCGAAATATCCGTTCCTGGGCGCCCTGCGTTCGGCGGCGCAGATGGTTTCGTATGAAGTGTCCATCGGCCTGGTGATCATCAACGTCATCCTGCTGGCCGGCACGATGAACCTGTCGGGCATCGTGGACGCCCAGAAGGGCGGCATCTGGAACTGGTTCGTGTTCGGCGGCGGCGCCGACACCTGGCCGACGATCATCGTCCTGTTCCCGATGATGGTGGTGTTCTTCGTCTCGGCCCTGGCCGAGACCAACCGCCCGCCGTTCGACCTGCCGGAAGCCGAGTCGGAACTCGTGGCCGGCTATCAGGTGGAATACAGCTCGACCCCGTACCTGCTCTTCATGATGGGCGAGTACGTGAACATCGTCTTCATGTGCGCGATGATCTCCATCCTGTTCTTCGGCGGCTGGAACCCCGGCGTGCCGCAGGCCTGGCTGGACGCCCTGCCGGTGTGGCTGGAGTACGCGATCTACCTGATCACCTTCTTCGCCAAGATCGTCTTCTGGTTCCTGATGTTCGCGATCGTGAAGGGCTTCGTGCCGCGCTATCGCTACGACCAGCTGATGCGCCTGGGCTGGAAGATCTTCCTGCCGACCTCGCTGGTGGCCGTGGTGGTCACCGCCGCGTGGCGCGTGTTCGCGGTGGGTCACTGATGATCCGCGCGCTCGCCCTGTCCGGTCTGATGCTGACGGCTTCGGTCGTCGGCGGCTGCACCTTCCGGCCGATCGAGCCGGAAGCGCGCTCGCCCATGGGCGATCTGGACCGGGCCGAACGCAAGCGCGACCGCAACGAGCGCAATCACCCGGCCTGCCGGGACGACCGCAGCGAGCGCGATGACCAGCCGGAAGGCTGCGACCGCGTGGTGAGGAGGGGCCATTGATCGTCCGTCTGACCCTGATCGCCCTGGCCGCGACCACCCTCGGCGCCTGCGCCGGGGAGCCCTACGAACCCATGCCGGTGTCCGCCTACCAGTGGCAGCAGCGGCAGGAACGCATCGAGCGTCAGGAGGCCGAACGCCTCCAGCGCTGCGAGGCGATGGATAAACAGAGCGAGCGTTACGCCCGCGAGTGCCCGCGTGCCGGAGGTGCGCAACAATGATGAACCGTATCGTCCAGGCCGCGAAGGGGGCGTTGCTCGTCGACGCCGTCGGCGCCTTCGGCCTGACCCTGAAGTACATGGCCCGTCCCAAGATGACGGTGAACTATCCGTTCGAGCGGAACCCGCAGTCGCCGCGCTTCCGCGGCGAGCACGCGCTGCGCCGCTATGCGAACGGCGAGGAACGCTGCATCGCCTGCAAGCTGTGCGAGGCCATCTGCCCCGCCCAGGCGATCACCATCGAGGCCGAACCGCGCGCCGACGGCAGCCGCCGCACGACCCGGTACGACATCGACATGGTCAAATGCATCTACTGCGGCCTGTGCCAGGAGGCCTGCCCGGTGGACGCGATCGTCGAGGGGCCGAACTCGGAATTCACGACCGAGACCCGCGAGGAACTGCTGTACGACAAGGACCGGCTGCTCTCGAACGGCGATCGTTGGGAACGGCTGATCGCCAAGAATCTGGAACTCGACGCGCCTTATCGCTAGAGCGAAATCGGCCCGACGCCGCCGGCGTCGGGCCCAGATTTCGCTCCAGTGACACCGGACCATTTTTTGGATTTGGGCCATTCGGCCCAAAGCAAAAATGGTCTAGGGCGCAACGCTTGAACGGGGAGGGCGATTCCGAACGGGGTCGCCGCCCATAACCGAAAGGGGCTCTGGCCTCCGATGTTGCAAGGCATTGCCTTCTATGTGCTGGCGGCGGTTGCCGTGGTGAGCGCCCTTCTGGTCGTCACCGCGAAGAACCCGGTGCACAGCGTTCTCTTCCTGATCCTGACCTTCTTCACGGCGGCGGGACTGTTCGTCCTGCTGGGCGCCGAGTTCCTGGCGATGCTGCTGGTGGTGGTCTACGTCGGCGCCGTCGCGGTGCTGTTCCTGTTCGTCGTCATGATGCTGGACGTCGACTTCGTCGGGTTGCGGGAAGGCTTCGCGCGATATCTGCCGCTGGCGGTGATCGTGGCCGGGGTGCTGCTGGCCGAGATGGTCATCATCTCGCTGACCGTCGCGACGACGGGTGTGGCCGCCGACGCCGCGGGCCCGGCCGTGCCGAACGCCGACGCGTCGAACATCGAGACCATCGGCCGCGTGCTCTACACGGACTACGTCTACTTCTTCCAGGCGGCGGGCATCGTCCTGCTGATCGCGATGATCGGCGCCATCGTCCTGACCCTGCGCCACAAGCCCCACGTCAAGCGCCAGAACGTCGCCGACCAGGTCGGTCGTGACGCCAAGAAGGCCATGGAAGTGAAGTCGGTCCAGACCGGCGTGGGCGTTTCTCCCGAGGATCTGGTCTGATGGTCGTCACCCTGCAGCACTATCTGGCGGTCGCCGCCATCCTGTTCACCATCGGCGTGTTCGGCATCTTCGTGAACCGCAAGAACGTCATCATCATCCTGATGTCGATCGAGCTGATCCTGCTGGCGGTGAACATCAATTTCGTCGCCTTCTCGACCTATCTCAACGAGGTCTCGGGGCAGATCATGGCCATGTTCGTGCTGACCGTCGCGGCGGCCGAAGCGGCCGTCGGTCTGGCCATCCTGGTGACCTTCTTCCGTAACCGCGGCGACATCGCCGTGGACGACGCCTCGGTCATGAAGGGCTGATCGTGAACCTCCAGCTCCTCGTCACTCTCGGGATCTTCGCCCCGCTGCTCGGCGCGGCCATCGTCGGCCTGTCGGGCCGCCGCCTGGGCAACATCGTCTCGCAGTCCATCACCACGGGCCTGCTGTTCTTCGCCTGCGCCGTCTCCTGGACGGTCTTCGGCCAGTGGACCTGGGGCCACCTCGAGCCCTTCACCATCACCCTGGCGCCGTTCATCCACGTCGGCGACTTCGTGTCGAACTGGTCGATCCGCATCGATGCCCTGTCGGCCACCATGCTGGTGGTCGTGACCAGCGTCTCGTCGCTGGTTCACCTCTATTCCTGGGGCTACATGGCCGAGGACCCGGACAAGCCGCGGTTCTTCGCCTATCTGTCGCTGTTCACCTTCGCCATGCTGGCGCTGGTGACCGCCGCCGACTTCATGCAGCTGTTCTTCGGCTGGGAAGGCGTGGGCCTGGCGTCGTATCTGCTGATCGGCTTCTGGTTCAAGAAGCCCTCGGCCAGCGCCGCCGCCATCAAGGCCTTCGTGGTCAACCGCGTCGGCGACTTCGGCTTCGCCCTGGGCATCTTCACCGTCTTCTGGATGTTCGGCACGATCCAGTTCGCCGAGCTGTTCCCGATGATCGCCGCCTGGGAAGGCAAGGGCTGGGAGTTCCTCGGTCACACCTGGTCGGCGCTCGACCTGGCCGCCTTCCTGCTGTTCATCGGCGCCATGGGCAAGTCGGCGCAGTTCTTCCTGCACACCTGGCTGCCGGACGCGATGGAAGGCCCGACCCCGGTGTCGGCCCTGATCCACGCCGCCACCATGGTGACCGCCGGCGTCTACATGGTCTGCCTGCTGTCGCCGCTGTTCGAGTACGCGCCGGGCGCATCGGCCATCGTCGCCACCATCGGCGCCGTGACGGCCCTGTTCGCCGCCACCGTCGGCCTGGCCCAGAACGACATCAAGCGGGTCATCGCCTATTCGACCTGTTCGCAGCTCGGCTACATGTTCTTCGCCGCGGGCGTGGGCGCCTATGAGGCGGCCATGTTCCACCTGTTCACGCACGCCTTCTTCAAGGCCCTGCTGTTCCTGGGCGCCGGTTCGGTGATCCACGGCATGCACCACGAGCAGGACATGCGGAAGATGGGCGGCCTGTGGAAGCTGCTGCCGATCACCTATGCGGTGATGACCATCGGCACCATCGCCATCACCGGCCTGGGCATCCCCGGCGTCGGCGGTCTGGCGGGCTTCTACTCGAAGGACGCGATCATCGAGAGCGCCTTCGCCGCCGCGGCCTCGGGCCACTCGCCGATCGGCCTGTTCGCCTTCTTCGTCGGCATCCTCGCCGCCGGCCTGACCGCCTACTATTCGTGGCGTCTGGTGTTCATGACCTTCCACAACAAGCCTGTGTGGAAGGACGAGCACCACGATGATCATGCCCATGCGCATGACGATCACGCCGCGCATGACGATCATGCCCACGACGATCACGCCCATGACGATCACCACCACCACGGCCCGCTGAAGCCGCACGAGAGCCCCTGGGTGATGATCGTGCCGCTGCTGGTCCTGTCGGTCGGCGCCGTCTTCGCCGGTCTGGTCTTCGCGCCCCACTTCATCGGGCACCACGAGGGCGAGTTCTGGAAGGCCGCGATCTTCTCGGGCCCGCACAACCACGTGCTCCACGAGGCGCACAATGTGCCGACCTGGGTGAAGTGGTCGCCGCTGGTCATGACCCTGATCGGCACCTTCGTCGCCTTCTGGCTCTATGTCCTCAAGGAGGGCATGGCGCGCCGGATGGCCGAGCGGGGCAGCGCGGTTCACGCCTTCCTGTACAACAAGTGGTACTTCGACGAGCTGTATGACTTCGTGTTCGTGAAGGGCGCCAAGGCGCTGGGCGACCTGTTCTGGAAGGTCGGCGACGTGAAGATCATCGACGGCGGCGGGCCCAACGGGTTCGCCTGGCTGTCGCGCAAATTCGCCGGCGGGCTCGCCCGCTTCCAGTCCGGCTATGTCTACTTCTATGCCTTTGTGATGCTCATCGGTCTCTGCCTCTTCCTGGCCTTCGCCCTTACCGCGTGGGGAGCCTGATCTTGCCCCAGATCCCCTTCATCCTGAGCATCGTCACCTTCCTTCCGCTGGTCGGCGCGGCCCTGCTGCTGCTGACCCGCCTGGGCGGGAAGGGCGGTTCCGACAGCGCCGCGCGCTGGATCGCCCTGGCGACGACCCTGGCCGTCCTGGCCGTGTCGGTCGTGCTGGTCGCGACCTTCGACCCGAAGAGCGCCGGCTATCAATTCGTCGAGCACATCGCCTGGTTCTCGGGCGCCAGCTACCATCTGGGCGTCGACGGGATCTCGATCCTGTTCGTCCTGCTGACGGCCTTCCTGATGCCGATCTGCATCCTGGCCAGCTGGAGCTCGATCAAGGAGCGGGTCGGCGACTACATGATCGCCTTCCTCGTGCTGGAGACGCTGGTCATCGGCGTCTTCACCTCGCTGGACCTGTTCCTGTTCTACATCTTCTTCGAGGGCACCCTCGTTCCGATGTTCATCATCATCGGGGTGTGGGGCGGCCAGAACCGGATCTACGCGGCGTACAAATTCTTCCTGTACACCCTGCTGGGATCGGTCCTGATGCTGCTGGCCATGCTGTGGATGGCCCATGAGGCCGGCACCACCAGCATCCCGGAACTGAAGGAATACGCCTTCTCGCCGACCGTGCAGCCGCTGCTGTGGCTGGCCTTCTTCGCCTCGTTCGCGGTGAAGATGCCGATGTGGCCGGTGCACACCTGGCTGCCCGACGCCCACGTGCAGGCGCCGACGGCGGGTTCGGTCATCCTGGCCGGCATCCTGCTGAAGCTGGGCGGCTACGGCTTCATCCTGTTCAACCTGCCCATGTTCCCGCAGGCCTCGCAGATGTTCGCCCCGCTGGTCTGGACGCTGTCGGCCATCGCCATCGTCTACACCTCGCTGGTCGCCTTCCGTCAGACCGACATCAAGAAGCTGATCGCCTATTCGTCGGTCGCCCACATGGGCTTCGTGACCATGGGCATCTTCGCCGGCAACGACCAGGGCGTGCAGGGCGCGATCTTCCAGATGCTGAGCCACGGCCTGATCTCGGGCGCGCTCTTCCTCTGCGTCGGCGTGGTCTATGACCGGATGCACACCCGCGAGATCGCCTTCTACGGCGGCCTGACGGCGCGCATGCCGTGGTTCGCCGCCATCTTCCTGATGTTCACCATGGCCAACGTCGGCCTGCCGGGGACCTCGGGCTTCATCGGCGAGATCCTGACCATGACCGGCATCTACCAGGTGTCGACCTGGACGGCCTTCGTGGCGGCCTCGGGCGTGATCTTCTCGGCGGTCTATGCGCTGACCCTGTACCGCAACGTCATGTTCGGCGAGATCACCAATCCGAAGCTCAAGGACATCGCGGACATCGACAAGCGCGAGCTGCTGATCTTCGTCCCGCTGATCCTCGGCACCCTGTGGCTGGGCGTCCAGCCCGGGCTGGTGCTGGACTACACCAACGCCGCCGTCGGCGCCCTGACGTCCGCCTATCAACTCGCGATCGGTGGCTGAGACCATGATGCCTGACCTGATTTCCGCCCTTCGCCTCTCGGCCCCCGAGATCACGCTCGCCGTCGGCGGCCTGGTCCTGCTGATGGTCGGCGCCTTCGTGGGCGAGCGCAGCGCGCGCCTCGTCTCGTGGCTGTCGGTGGCCCTGCTGGTCGCGGCCGCCGCCGTGACCGTGACCGGTCCGTGGGGCCAGGCCTTCAACGGCGCCTA
Source organism: Brevundimonas sp. (assembly GCF_036400995.1). GTDB lineage: Bacteria > Pseudomonadota > Alphaproteobacteria > Caulobacterales > Caulobacteraceae > Brevundimonas. The sequence continues at coordinate 15,128 of NZ_DASWWG010000083.1, read as the reverse complement.
TGTGGCCGATCCGCTGGCGATCTACGGCAAGGCCGTGATCTTCCTGTCCAGCGCCGCCGCCATCGTGCTGGGCAACGGCTGGATGCACCGCAAGAAGGTGGCCCGCTTCGAGTTCCCGATCCTGATCGTGCTGGCCTCGGCCGGCATGGGCATGATGGCCTCGTCGGGCGACCTGATCTCCATGTACGTCGGCATCGAGCTGCACTCGCTGGCCCTGTATGTGCTGGCCGCCTTCCACCGCGACGACCTGAAGGCCTCGGAAGCGGGCCTGAAGTATTTCGTGCTGGGCGCGCTGTCGTCGGGCCTGCTGCTGTACGGCGCCAGCCTGATCTACGGCTTCGCCGGTTCGATGCGCTTTGAGGACATCGCCGCCTATGCCGCGACCAACCCGTCGATGGGTCTGGTGTTCGGTCTGGTCTTCCTGATCTCGGGTCTGGCCTTCAAGGTCTCGGCCGCGCCGTTCCACATGTGGACCCCGGACGTGTACGAGGGCGCCCCGACCCCGGTCGTGGCCCTGTTCGCCTCGGCTCCGAAGGTCGCGGCCATGGTGCTGATCGCCCGCACGCTGGAAGGCGCCTTCGCCAACTCGCACCAGCAGTGGGCGCAGGTGCTGATCCTGATCTCGCTGATCTCGTTCGCCGTCGGCGCCTTCGGCGGTTTGGTCCAGAAGGACATCCAGCGCCTGCTGGCCTATTCGTCGATCGCCAACATCGGCTACGCCCTGCTGGGCATCGCCGCGGGCACGACCCTGGGCGTGCAGGCCATGCTGATCTTCATGACCCTGTACATCATCGACCAGTTCGGCTTCTTCGGCATCCTGCTGTCGCTGAGCCGCAACGGCCGTCCGGTCCGCAAGATCGCCGACCTGGCGGGCCTGCGGAAGGAGCGTCCGCTGACCACCATCGCGCTGACGATCCTGTCGCTGTCGGTGCTGGGCATGCCGCCGCTGTCGGGCTTCTGGGCCAAGTACTATGTCTTCGGCGCCGCCGCCGAGGCCGGGTACTGGATGGCCGGCGCCGCCGGTCTGGTGGCCTCGGTCGTGGCCGGCTTCTACTACCTGCGGATCATCAAGGTGATGTGGTTCGATCCGGCGCCGGAAGGCCTGCCGGCGACCGACCCCGCGCCGGTCGAGGCGAAGACCGTGGCCCTGGCCGCGGCCGTCTTCTCCTTCCCGCTGGTCATCGTGGCCCTGCCGTGGCTGGTTCCGCTGGCCGCGCGCGCCGCGACGGGCTTCGGGGTCGGCTGAGTTCGTGGCGGCCGCTCCGGTCCTGCTGCTCGACCAGATCGATTCCACCAACGCCGAGGCCCGACGCCGGGCCGAGGCGGGCGAGACCGGGCCGCTGTGGATCGCGGCCCGGCGCCAGACCGCCGGTCGCGGCCGGCGGGGCAGGGCGTGGGAAGGCGACACCGGCAATCTGTTCAGCACCCTGCTGACCACCACCCGCAAGCCGCCCGCCGAGGCGGCGCAGGTGACCTTCATCGCGGCCCTCGCCGTGGCGGACCTGCTGGACCGCTATGCGCCGCCGTCCGTGGTGACGATCAAATGGCCCAATGACGTGATGCTGGCGGGCCAGAAGGCCTGCGGCATCCTTGTAGAATCCGGCGCCCATGCGGGCGGCGGCCTGTGGCTGGCCGTCGGCATCGGGGTGAACCTGGCCGAGGCCCCGCAGGGCACCGAGCGGCCGGCCGCCGCCCTGTCGCAGCACCTGTCCGCCGATCACGCCGCCCCGCCGCCGGTGGAGCGCGCGGCGCAGGAGCTGGCCGAGGCCTTCGACATCTGGGTGAACCGCTGGGAGACGCTGGGCTTCCAGCCGATCCTGGACGCCTGGGCGGCGCGGACGCCGGGGCTGGACGGTCCCGCGGTGGCGCGGCTGGGGCATGAGACGGTCGAGGGCCGCGCCGAGGGCGTCGCCGCCGACGGCGCGCTGCGGCTGAGGCTGGCGGACGGCTCGCTGCGTCTTATCTCGGCGGGAGATGTGTTCTTCGGGGAGACCGCGTGATGCTGCTGGCGATCGAACAGGGCAACACCAATACGCTGTTCGCCGTCCACGACGGCGCCGAATGGATCGCCCAGTGGCGCGCGTCCACGGACTCGCAGCGGACGGCCGATGAATACGCGGTCTGGCTGGCGCAACTGCTGACCACCCGGGGGCTGACGCTGGCGGACCTGACGGGGTGCATCATCTCGTCCGTGGTGCCGCAGTCGATCTTCAACCTGCGCAACCTGTCGCGTCGCTATCTGTCGGCCGAGCCGCTGGTGATCGGGGACAATGTCGATCTGGGCATTCCGGTGCGCATCCTGAAGCCGAGCGAGGCGGGGGCGGACCGGCTGGTCAACGCCATCGGGGCGCACCTGCTGTATCCGGGCGACCTGATCGTCATCGACAGCGGCACGGCCACGACCTTCGACGTCATCGCCGCCGACGGCGCCTTCGAGGGCGGGATCATCGCCCCGGGCGTGAACCTGAGCCTGCAGGCCCTGCACGAGGCGGCGGCCATGCTGCCCCGCATCGCCATCCAGAAGCCGGACAAGGTGATCGGCAAGGACACCGTCTCGAACATGCAATCGGGCGTGTTCTGGGGCTATATCGCCCTGATCGAGGGCCTCGTGGCCCGGATCAAGGCCGAGTGGGGCAAGCCCATGACCGTCATCGGAACCGGGGGCGTGGTCTCCCTGTTCGAAGGCGCGACCGACAGCATCGACCGGTTCGATCCGGACCTGACCATCCGCGGCCTGCTCGAAATCTGGCGGCGGAACACCCACATCACGGGCCAATGACCAAGAACAAATCCAAAGACAACGAACTCGTCTTCCTGCCGCTGGGCGGCTCGAACGAGATCGGCATGAACCTGAACGCCTACGGCTTCGGTCCGGCGGCGAACCGCCAGTGGATCGTCGTCGACGTCGGCGTGACCTTCGGCGACAACTCGACTCCCGGCGTCGATGTGATCGTGCCCGATCCGACCTATCTGGAAGGCGAGGACATCCTCGGCATCGTGCTGACGCACGCGCACGAGGACCACATCGGCGCGCTGGGCTGGCTGTGGCCGCGCATCAAGGCGCCGTTGTACGCCACGCCGTTCACCGCCTTCCTGATCCGCGAGAAGCTGCGCGACGCGGGCCTGCTGGACCGGGTGACCCTGCACGAGGTGCCGCTGGGCGGGACCATCGACCTGGGGCCGTTCCATGTGGAGATGGTGACCATCACCCACTCGATCGCCGAGCCGAACGGCCTGGCCATCAAGACCCCGCTGGGCACGGTGCTGCACACCGGCGACTGGAAGATCGACAACGATCCGGTCGTGGGCGAGCGGACCGACGTGGACACGATCAAACGCCTCGGCGACGAGGGCGTGCTCGCCATGGTCTGCGACTCGACCAACGTCTTCCAGGAAGGCGTGGCGGGGTCGGAAGGCGATGTGAAGGTCGCGCTGGCCGAGCTGATCTCGGGCCTGAAGGGCCGGGTGGCCGTGGGCTGTTTCGCCTCGAACGTGGCCCGGATGGACAGCGTCATTCGCGCCGCCGAGGCCGCCGGGCGCCGCGTGGTGCTGGCGGGCCGGTCGATGCACCGCATCACCGCCGCGGCCAAGTCGGTCGGCATGCTGTCGGACCTGCAGCCCTTCCTGTCGGAGGAGCAGGCGCGGCACTGGCCGGCGGACGAGATCCTGTACCTGTGCACCGGCAGCCAGGGCGAAAGCCGCGCGGCCCTGTCGCGCGTCGCCGAGGGGACGCATCCCTTCATCAAGCTGGGGCCGGGCGACCACTGTATCTTCTCGTCTCGGGTGATCCCGGGCAACGAACTGGCCATCGGCCGGCTGCAGGACACCCTGTCGGAGCGCGGGGTGCGCATCTACACCGAGAAGGAATACCGCGGCATCCACGTCTCGGGCCACCCGTGCCGGGACGAGCTGCGCCAGATGTACCAGTGGGCGCGGCCGAAGGTGGCCGTGCCGACCCACGGCATGCGCCGTCACCTGGCCGAGCACGCCCTGCTGGCCAAGGACATGCAGGTGCCGGAGACGGTCACGCCCCGCAACGGCGACATGGTGCGGCTGGCCCCCGGTCCGGCGGCGATCATCGACGAGGTGCCCTCGGGCCGCCTGTTCGTCGACGGCGGCATGCTGGTCGAGGAGGCGGGCGAGGCCCTGCGCGAGCGTCGCCACGCGGCCTCGAACGGGGTGCTGATCGTCAGCTTCGCCATGGACAAGCGCGGCAAGATCGTTTCGGACATCGACGTGCGTGGGCTGGGTCTGCCGGGCGACGAGGACAGCCCGCTGGGCGACATCCTGGACAGCATGGCCGAGCGCGTCGAACAGGTGGTGCGCGGCCTGAAGGGCGACGCCCTCGAGGACGAGCTGGTGGTCGAACAGGCCGTCGCGCGCGCCCTGAAGAAGGCCAGCCAGTCGGTCTGGGATCGCCGCCCGATCGTCGAGACCATCATCCTGCGTCTTTAGACGCCACATCGACCGGGGGATTCGATGACGCCGCTGTTGATCGCCGTGCTGCTGTCCCTGTCGGGGCAGCAGACCCCGCCGCCCGTCATCATCGAGTATGACGGGCGCACGCCGCCGCCTCCGGGCGTGGCCGTGCCGGAAGCGCGGCCGTCCCGGCCCGCGCTGCTGCCGCTGCCGACCGGCGAGCTCAAGGCGTTCGCCGAGAACAACCGGGCTGTGCATTTCGTCGATGTGGAGAGCGCGCAGCGCGACGGGGACCGGGTCCGGGTGCGCTACTACACCGTCTTCCATCCGCCGGCGCCGTCGGGCGACCGGCTGATCGCGCACTGGATCACCGAGGCCGACATCGATTGCGCGGCCCGGACCCTGCGCAGCCTGAGGCTGTCGGCCTATGACGAGGCCGGGGACGAGGTGCTGTGGCTGCCGCCCGAGCCGGTGGAGCGGATCGCGCCGGGATCGCTGCAGGCGGAGCTGCATCAGGCGGTGTGCCTGTCCCACGTGGCGGCGCCCCATCCCCGGTTGACGGGCTGGCGCGAAGCGCTGCCGTTCGGGCGCGCCCGTCTCGGCGGCTGACGTGGAGGTGGACGGAAGGGTTCAAACACTTTGAACCCGCGCGCCCCCTGCCTATAAGGAGCCGATTCCCCCGCCCAAGGTCTGCCCCCATGCCCGACGTTCCGTCCGAGTTCCGCTACAAACGCGTCCTGCTGAAGGTCTCGGGCGAAGTGCTGATGGGAGACCAGGGCTACGGCATCGACATGAAGACCGTGGCCGATGTCGCCGGCGCCATCGCCGAGGTGGCCCGCGAGGGCGTTGAAATCTGTCTGGTCATCGGCGGCGGCAACATCTTCCGCGGCCTGTCGAAGGCGGCGGGCGACATGGATCGCGCCTCGGCCGACTACATGGGCATGCTGGCGACCGTCATGAACGCCCTGGCCATGCAGGCCGCGCTCGAGAAGCAGGGCATCCAGACCCGCGTGCAGAGCGCCCTGACCATGAATGCCGTGGCCGAGCCCTATGTGCGCCGCCGCGCCCTGCGTCACCTCGAGAAGGGCCGGGTGGTGATCTTCGCCGCCGGTGTCGGCGCCCCGTTCTTCACCACCGATTCCGGCGCGGCCCTGCGCGCCGCCGAAATGGGCTGTGACGCCCTGCTGAAGGGCACCAGCGTGGACGGCGTCTATACCGCCGACCCGAAGAAGGACCCGAAGGCCACCCGTTACGACACCCTGACCTATCACGACGTGCTGGCGCGCGACCTGAAGGTCATGGACGCCTCGGCCGTCGCCCTGATGCGTGACTCGGGCATCCCGATCGTGGTCTTCTCGATCCGGGAGGACGGCTCGTTCCGCAACGCCCTGACCGGCAAGGGCTCCTTCACCGTCATCAGCGCTGACGGCAAGGCCGCCTGACAAACCTATAAGAACCCGAGAGAAACGATCATGGCCAAGCCCGATCTCAAGACCTACCGCGACCGCATGGACAAGGCGGTCGACGCCCTGAAGGAAGAATTCTCCGGCCTGCGCACCGGCCGCGCCAACGCGGGCCTGCTGGACCCGGTGCGGGTCGAGGCCTACGGCTCGACCTCGCCGCTGAACGCCGTGGCCGCCATCAGCGTGCCGGAGCCGCGCATGATCTCGGTCAGCGTCTGGGACAAGGGCATGGTGGTGTCGGTCGAGAAGGCCATCCGCGCCGCCGGTCTGGGCCTGAACCCGATCGTCGACGGCCAGACCCTGCGCATTCCGATCCCGCCGCTGACCGAAGAGCGGCGCAAGGAATATGTGAAGCTGGCCGGCAAGTACGCCGAGCAGCAGAAGATCGCCGTCCGCAACGTGCGCCGCGACGCCAACGACGACCTGAAGAAGGCCGAGAAGGCCTCGGACATCAGCCAGGACGAACAGAAGAAGATGGAAGCGGACGTCCAGAAGGACACCGACGCGGCCATCAAGCGCATCGACGAGGCCCTGAAGGCCAAGGAAGTCGAAATCATGCAGGTCTGACGGCCCGATCTGCCATAGGATAGCCGACGCATGAGCGCCGAACCTTTCTCTGACCAGCCCGCCGGGCCGCGCCATGTCGCGTTGATCATGGACGGCAACGGCCGTTGGGCCGAGGCGCGCGGGCTGCCGCGCGCCATCGGGCACCGGGAGGGGGTGCAGGCGCTCAAGCGGACCATCCAGGCGGCGCCCAAGCTGGGCATCCGCTGCCTGACGGTGTTCGGCTTCTCGACCGAGAACTGGCAGCGACCGGCCGATGAGGTCTCCGACCTGATGGGGCTGGTCCGCACCTATGTCGGCAGCGACCTGAAGCGGCTGGAGAAGGAAGGGGTGCGGCTGCGCATCCTCGGCCGCCGCGCCGGTCTGCCGGACGATATCGCGAAGATCGTCGACAAGGCCGAGGCCAGCACCGCCCACAACGACAAATTCCTGCTGCAGGTCGCCTTCAACTACGGCGGCCGGGCCGACATCGTCGACGCCGCGCGCCGCTATGTGGAGCGGGTGAAGGCGGGCGAGGCGGTCGAGCCGCTGGATGAGGCGACGCTCGGCGAGGGGTTGTCGACGGCGGGCGGGCCGCCGGTGGATGTGATCGTCCGCACCTCGGGCGAATACCGGCTGTCCAACTTCCTGCTGTGGGAAGCCGCCTACGCCGAGCTGATCTACCAGGACATTCTCTGGCCCGACTACGGCGAGGCCGCCCTGGCCGACGTCGTCGCCCAGTTCCGCAACCGGGATCGCCGCTTCGGCGGTCGCCCGGCCGCCCGCGTGGCCGTCTGATGGCGATGTCGGCGCGGGAAATCGGTCTGAGGACCGCGTCGGGGATCGTGCTGGCGGGCGCCGCCGGTCTGGTGATCTGGGCGGGCGGGGTCTGGTTCCTGGGCATCATGCTGATCGCCTGCGCCCTGCTGGCGATCGAATGGGCGATGATGAGCGCCGCCCGGGCCTGGCGGCTGACGGCCGCCGCCGTCGGGCTGGGCCTGTTCGCGGCGGTGATCTCGGCCTTCGTCGGCCAGCTGTCGCTGGCGCTGGTCATGCTGGTCTTCTGCGCGGCCGCCGCGGGCTTGTTCGCCCGCAGCCGGGGACAGGAGGCCGTGGATGCCTCGTACGGCGTGCTCTATCTGGGCTGGCCCGCCATCCTGCTGATCTGGCTGCGCAACGGCGACACCGCCGCCGACCCGCACATGGGCCTGTACTGGACCATCTTCACCTTCATGACGACCTGGACCGCGGACAGCATGGCCTATCTGGTCGGCTCGTCGGTGGGCGGTCCCAAGCTGTGGCCGCGGTTCTCGCCCAACAAGACCTGGTCCGGTTTCATCGGCGGGCTGGTGGGCGGCGCCATCGCCGGGGCGCTGCTCGGCGTCTTCCTCGACATGGGAATCGGCCTGTGGGGCGCGCTGCTGGGGCTGGCCGCCGCCTTCGCCACCATGGCGGGGGACCTGTGGGAATCCGCCCTGAAGCGCCGCTACGGCGTCAAGGACGCCGGAAAGCTGATCCCCGGGCACGGCGGGCTGCTGGACCGGGTGGACGGCCTGATGTTCGCCGCCGTGGTGGTGGCCTGCGGCCGCCTGATCAGCCTGTGGCTGAACGGGAGCGGGGGATGATCCGCCGTCGCATCACCGTGCTGGGGTCGACCGGATCGGTCGGCTGCTCGACGCTGGACCTGATGGAACAGGCCGAGGCGGGCGGGGCAGGGGCCTTCGAGGTCGAGGCCCTGACCGGCGGGGCCAATATCGCGCGACTGGCCGAACAGGCCCGCCGCTGGAAACCGAAGGTGGCCGTCACGGCCGATCCGGCCCGTCTGGATGAACTTCGTGACGCCCTGTCCGGCAGCGGCGTCGAGGCCGCGGCGGGCGAGGCGGCGATCACCGAGGCGGCCTCCCGCCCGGCAGACTGGGTCATGGCCTCCATCGTCGGGGCGGCGGGTCTGCGCTCGGCCTGGGCGGCGGCGGGCACCGGCGCGACCCTGGCGCTGGCCAACAAGGAGAGCCTGGTCTGCTGCGGCCCGGCCCTGATTGAACGGGTCAAGGCGTCCGGCGGGCGGCTGATCCCTGTGGATTCCGAGCATTCGGCCATTTTCCAGGTCTTCCCGCACGCGGCCCCTGAACAGGTGGCGAAGCTGACCCTGACGGCGTCGGGCGGGCCGTTCCGCACCACCCCCGCGGCCGAGATGGCCGCCATCACGCCGGAGCAGGCGGTCGCCCATCCCAACTGGAGCATGGGGGCCAAGATCTCGGTCGACAGCGCCAGCATGGCCAACAAGGGCCTCGAAATGATCGAGGCGGCCTATCTGTTCGACATGCCCGCCGCGAAGATCGACGTCGTGGTGCATCCGGAATCGATCATTCACAGCATGGTCGAGACCGTCGACGGCTCGACCCTGGCCCAGATGGGGCCGCCGGACATGAAGACGCCGATCGCCTGCGCCCTGGCCTGGCCAGATCGGATCGCCTGGGCGGCGCCGCGCCTGGATCTGGCGGCGCTGGGCCGTCTGACGTTCGAGGCGCCCGACGAGACCCGTTTCCCCATGCTGCGACTGGCCCGGCAGGCGCTGGAGGCGGGGGGCGTGGCCCCCATCGTCTTCAACGCCGCCAACGAGGTGTCGGCGCTGGCCTTCCTTGACCGCCGACTGGGCTTTCTAAATATTGCCGCAGTCGTCGCCGACACCTTGTCGCGCGTGACGGCTTCGGGGGTGGATTCCGGTTCCGACAGCGCCTGCGACGCGGCCCTGGCCGTGGACGCGCAGGCGCGCAGGACAGCGGAATCGATCGTTCGGGGTCTCGCAGCAGCGGCCTGAACGGCGGAGGATTCCTTTTCGGCATGACGGGCTTTATCGGCCAGGCGCTGCTCTACATCGTGCCGTTCCTGGTGCTGCTGACGTTCATCGTCACCATCCATGAGCTGGGACATTTCCTCGTCGCGCGCGCGTTCAAGGTGAAGATTGACCGGTTCTCGATCGGTTTCGGCAAGGCGTTGCTGAGCCGGACCGACCGGCACGGGGTAGAATGGCGGGTCGGCTGGATCCCGCTGGGCGGCTATGTGAAATTCTCGGGCGACCTGGATGCGTCCAGCGTTCCGGACCAGGCCGGTCTGGACGAGCTGAAATCCCGCGTCATCGCCGAGCACGGCCCCGCCGCCGTGAAGGACTATTTCCACTTCAAGCCGGTCTGGCAGCGCGCCTTGATCGTCGCGGCCGGTCCTCTGTCGAATTTCGCCCTGGCGCTGGTGCTGCTGACCCTGCTGTTCAGCGTCATCGGCGAGCGGATCGAGGCCCCGCGGGTGTTCCAGGTGGTTCCGGGAAGCCCCGCAGCCGCCGCCGGCTTCCAGCCGCGCGACCTGATCACCGCGATCAACGGCCGCCCCGTGCAGGAGAGCAACGAGGTCACCCAGACCATCCTGCTGTCGGCCAATGATCCGCTGACCTTCACGGTCGAGCGCGGCGGCCGCACCCTGCAGCTGACGGCGACGCCGGTGCGGGTGCTGGAGGAGAGCGACGTGGCCGGTCGCGCCTGGGTGTCCCGGGCGGGCCTGCGTCTGTCCCCGCTGCCGCAGGACTACCAGTTCCGCCGCCTGAACCCAGTCGAGGCGGTGGGCAAGGGCGCCGACACCATGGTGTCCGTGGTCAGCGCCACCTTCCGCTATATCGGCCGCATCTTCGTCGGCAAGGAATCCGGCGACATGCTGAACGGCCCGCTGGGCATCGCCAAGGCGGCCGGCGGCGTGACCAAGCAGGCCATCGCCTATGAAGCCCCGCCCGCGATCCTGATGCTGAACCTGCTGCTGACCTATCTGCAGTTCGCCGCCATAGTTTCGATCGGAATGGGTATTGTTAATCTGCTTCCGATTCCCGTCCTCGATGGGGGCCACCTGATGTTCTACGGCTATGAGGCTGTGGCGCGCAGGCCAGTCCCCGCTCGGGTTCAGGAGGTCGGTTACCGGGTCGGTCTTGCTTTGCTTGCGGGATTGATGTTGTTCGCAACCTGGAACGACCTCCAGAAACTGAGTTTGTTCAAATTCCTCGGCGGGCTCGCCTGATGAGCCGACGCCAGCCCCCGATGGTTTCCCGTATGATCCAAAAAGACGCGTCCGCCCTCCGTATCGCCCGCGCCGCGAGCCCTAGCCTCCTGGCGCTGGTCGTGGCCGCCGGCCTCGCCGGTCCGGCCCTGGCCCAGAGCGCGCCCGCCGCGCCGGCGCCCGCCGCTGCGGCCGCAGCCGAGCCGGTGCAGACCGCGCCGCAGGAACAGGCCGCTCCGGCCCGTCCCGAGCGTGTGCAGGTCGCCCGCATCCTGGTGCGCGGCAACCAGCGCATCGACCAGACGACGGTCCTGTCCTACCTGCCGATCCAGCCGGGCGACGTCGTCGACGCCGCCGTGCTGGACGTCGCGGTCCGCACCCTGACCCGCACCCAGCTGTTCGCCGACGTCCAGCTGGGCGTGCAGCCGAACGGCGACCTGATCGTCGAGATCGTGGAAAACCCGATCATCAACCAGGTGGTGTTCGAGGGGAACAGCGCGATCGGCGAGGAAAAGCTGACCGAGGAAGTGACCCTGCGTCCCCGCGGCATCTACACCCGCGCCCGCATCCAGGAAGACGTGGGCAAGATCGTCGAGCTGTACCGCCTGTCGGGCCGTATCGGCGCGACCGTGACGCCGAAGATCGTCCAGCTGGAACAGAACCGCGTCGACGTGGTGTTCGAGATCAACGAGGGCCCGGAGACGGGCGTCCGCGCGATCACCTTCCTGGGCAACACCGCCTTCTCGGACAACGACCTGCGCGAGGTCATGGTCACCAAGCAGTCGCAGTGGTGGCGCCTGTTCACGACCAACGACAACTACGACCCGAACCGCCTGGACTACGACCGGGAGCAGCTGCGTAAGTTCTATACGAACCGCGGCTACTACGACTTCCGCGTGCTGTCTGCGGTGTCGGAGCTGGCGCCGGATGATTCCAGCTTCGCCATCACCATGACGGTGGACGAGGGCGACCGGTACAATTTCGGCACGGTGAACATCGTGACCGAGAACGACCGCCTGAACCCGGACTTCCTGAAGCGCCTGCTGCCGATCAGCGAGGGCGACCTCTACGAGAGCGACAAGATCGAGACTGCGGTGGACGCCCTGACGTTCGCCGCCGGTTCGGCCGGCTACGCCTTCGTCGAGATCGAGCCGGAGTACCGCGCCAACGCCGAGACCAACACGGTCGACGTGACCTTCAACATCCGTGAAGGCCAGCGCGTCTACGTCGATCGCATCAATGTGGTCGGCAACACCCGCACCCTGGACAACGTCATCCGTCGCGAGATGATGCTGAGCGAGGGCGACGCCTTCAACCGCACCCTGCTGGAGCGTTCGCGCAACAACCTGCGTGCGCTGGGCTTCTTCAAGGACGTGACCGTCGAGGAAGCGCGCGGCTCGGCTCCGGACCGCTCGATCGTCAACGTCACCGTGCAGGAACAGCCCACCGGCGAACTGTCGGTCGGCGCGGGCTTCAGCTCGGTCGACTCCTTCGTGCTGAACCTGGGCATCACCGAGCGGAACTTCCGCGGCCGCGGCCAGAACGTGGTCGCCCGTCTGGAGTGGGGTTCGCTGCGCCAGCAGATCGACTTCCGCTTCACGGAGCCGAAATTCCTGGGCCGCGACCTGCGCGCCGGCTTCGACGCCTTCCACTCGCGCTATGACCTGAGCGAGTATTCGTCGTACGACTACCGCTCGACCGGCGGCGGCGTGCGCCTGTCGTATCCGCTGAACGGCTACACCCTGCTCAGCACCCGCTACTTCCTGAAGAGCGACGAGATCATCGTGCCGTCGGGCTACTGCACCTCGACCGGCGCGGGCTCGACCGCCCTGTGCGACCAGGTGGGTTCGTTCCTGAACTCGTCGGCGGGCTACACCCTGCTGGTCGACCGCCGGAACGATCCGATCCGCCCGACCCGCGGCTGGACCGGCACCCTGCGTCAGGACTTCGCCGGCATCGGCGGCGACGTGAACTACATCAAGACCGAAGCCGAAGTGTCGGCCTATTGGGGCATCGCCCCCAACTGGATCGTCACGGCCCAGGCCCAGACCGGCTATGTGTCGGGTTGGGGCGGGGATCCGGTGCGGATCAACGACCGCTTCTTCAAGGGCGGCAACAGCTTCCGCGGCTTCGAAACCGCGGGTATCGGTCCCCGGGACCTGACCACCACTGACGCGCTGGGCGGCAACTTCTACGTCATCGGCACGCTGGAACTGACGGTCCCCAACTATCTGCCGGAAGAATACGGCATCCGCACTTCGCTGTTCGCCGACGTGGGCACCCTGGGCGTTCTGGACGACCGCTATACGGTCAACGCCTCGGGTAACCCGGACTCGAACATCGTCGACGACCTGGAGCTCCGCGCCTCTGCCGGCGTCAGCATCCACTGGCGTTCGCCGATGGGCCCGATCCGGTTCGACATCAGCAAGGTCCTCGGCAAGGAAGAGTACGACAAGACCGAGTCCTTCCGCTTCTCGACCTCCACCCAATTCTAACCGCGGGACCCGGTCCCGCACCAAAGGCCTGACTATGAAACTGATCGCTCTGGGCGCCTTCGCCCTCGCCGCCCTGACCGCCGGCACGGCCTCGGCCCAGTCGCAAACCCCGCCGCCGCTGACCCACGGTCCGGTCGTCACGGGCGTCTGCATCTACAGCCCGCAAGCCCTGCTCGCCAGCAGCACCGCCGGCCAGTCGCTGGCCTCCGGCCTGCAACGCCTGGCCCAGGAAGTTCAGGGCGAACTGTCTCCGTACAGCGCCGCGCTGGAAACCGAAGCCGCCGCCCTGCAGCAAGGCGGTCAGGCTGCTGATCCGGACGGCTCGCGCGCCCGCGCCTGGCAGCAGCGCCTGCAGGAAGCCCAGCAGCTGGAGCAGACCCGCACCAACGAGCTGCGCTACACCGAGCGTCTGCAGACCCAGACCATCGTCACCGCCGCCCGTCCGATCGTGGCCGCCCTGTACGCCGAACGCGGCTGCAGCGTCCTGCTTGACGGCAACACCATCCTGGCCGCCAACCCGGCCATGGACATCACCCCGATGGCCGTGCAGCGCCTGAACCAGGCCCTGCCGTCGCTCCCGGCCTTCAACCGCAGCCCGGTTCCGGCCGAACTGCAGCAGTAAGGCTGCGGACGGGACAATGCCTGACCCGCGATTTTTCGAGAGCCTGACGACGCTGGACGTCGCCGGGCTGGGCGAAAGGATCGGGGCCGAAGTCGCGCGCGGCGGAGACCGGAAGGTCTCCGCCGTTGCGCCTTTGGGGACCGCCTCATCGCGCGACGTCGCCTTCATGGGCGACCGCAAATTCGCTGAACAGCTGAAGGCCACCCGCGCCGGCTGCGTGATCCTGCCGCCGGCGGCGGTGGAGCTCGCGCCGGAAGGGGCCGCCCTGCTGGTCTCGACCACGCCGCAGGCCGCCTGGGCCGCGGCGTCGTTGCTGTTCCACAGCCCGATCACCCTCGATCAGGCGGCGAACCGCGCCGACGCCGTCGAGGACGACAGTGTCGTGCTTGAGCCCGGCGTGATCCTGGGCGAGGGCGTCCGCATCGGCCGCGGGACCCGGATCGGCGCCAACACCGTCATCGGTCCGGGCGTGCAGATCGGACGCAACTGCCAGATCGGCCCGAACGTCACCGTCGGCTTCGCCCTGATCGGCGACCGTGTGAAGCTGTATGCGGGCGTCCGCATCGGCGAGGCGGGCTTCGGCGCGGCGGGATCGAAGACCGGTCCGGTCGACGTGCCGCAGCTGGGGCGCGTGATCCTGCAGGACGGGGTCACGGTCGGCGCCAACTCCTGCATCGACCGGGGCGCCTTCGACGACACGGTCGTGGGCGAGAACACCAAGATCGATAACCTGGTCATGATCGCCCACAACTGCGTCATCGGCCGGAACTGTCTGATCGCGGCGCAGACGGGAATCTCCGGCTCCGTCGTCGTCGGCGACAATGTGATCTTCGGCGGTCAGGCGGGCGTGGGCGACCACCTGAAGATCGGCGAGGGTGCCCGGATCGCCGGTGGAGCCGGACTTCTGGCCGATGTGCCGCCCGGCGAGACCTGGTCGGGTTATCCCGCCAAACCCATTCGGCAATTCTTGCGCGAGACCGTCTGGGTGTCCAAACAGGCCCAGGGCAAACCGCGCGGGAAGACGGAAGAATGAGCGAAGACGTCAACATCGATTACGCCGAGGTGATGCGGCGGCTGCCGCACCGCTACCCCTTCCTGCTGGTCGACAAGGCCGAGGCCTTCGTGCCCGCCACCTCGATCACCGGCATCAAGAACGTGACGCACAACGAGCCGTTCTTCCCGGGCCACTTCCCGATCGATCCGGTCATGCCGGGCGTGCTGATCGTCGAGGCCATGGCCCAGACCGGCGCCCTGCTGATGTCCAAGACGCTGGACGTCGCCGTGGCCGACAAGGTCATCATGTTCATGTCCATCGACGGCGTGCGCTTCCGCAAGCCGGCGCGGCCGGGCGACCAGCTGCGCATGGAGGTGAAGGTGATCAAGGCGCGCGGCGACGCGTTCAAGTTCCGTGGCGAGACCTTCATCGACGGCAAGCTGGCGGCCGAGGCCGAGTTCATGGCCATGGTCGTCAAGGTGGATCAGCCGGCGTCCTGATGGCCATTCATCCGACAGCCCAGGTCGATGCGAGCGCCCGTCTGGCCGACGGCGTCG
>NZ_DASWWG010000082.1:0-2184 GCF_036400995.1 Brevundimonas sp. | reverse complement strand
GCCGCGCGGCCGAGGCGCGCGCCGTGCTGCGCGAGGCCCACGCCGTCGGCATGCTGCCGGGCGACGCGCCGCTGGACTTCGCCTACGCCGCCGCCGGCGCGGGCGACGATCGGCTGGCCGTGCAGGGCTTCGCCGCCGCCGACCGGGCCGAACCGCTGAAGGGGGCGCAGGCGCTGGACGCCGCCTACGCCGCGCGCCGGGCCGGTCAGGATGCGGAAGCGATCACCTGGCTGGAACAGGGCGCGCGGACCCTGCCCGCCGAACAGATGACCGCCCAGCGGCGTCAGGAGATCGGCCGCGAGCTGCAGACGCTGGAGCATCGCTTCGGCGGCACGGCCACCGTCTCGACCGGCCCGGCCGACAGCGCCGCGCCCCTGCTGAACAACGGCGGCGATCAGGTGACCCAGGTCGGCGGCGAGGTCTGGGCCCGCGTCGGCGGCGACAACAACGGCCGCCCGGTGCAGGTCTTCGCCCGCGCCTACCAGACCGTCGACGCCGACACCGGCCCGACCGGAAGCGAAAGCACGCAGGGCTGGGTGGGCGTGCGCTGGAAGCCCTTCACCGAGACCAATCTGTCGCTGGAGGCCAGCCGCCTGATCGCCCTGGGCGACGCGGCGCGGGACGACACCATGCTGCGCGCCGCCTGGTCGGCGGATGTGGGCGGCGACCTGCGTTTCGACCGCGACAGCTGGCCGTCAGCCCACGTCTATCTGGACGTCGCCCGCCTGCTGGAAGACGAGCAGACCTATGCGGTGGCGGACGCCAACCTGGGCTGGACCTGGGTGGCGTCGGAGAGCCGTCGCGACACGGTCACCGCCGGCGTCGGCGTGAGGGCCGACTACGACAGCCTGCGGGCGGAGGACTGGGCGGTCGCGGCGGGCCCGCGCGTGGCGTGGAGGCACTGGATGGGCGGCGACGACCTGCGCGCGCCGGGCAGCTATCTGGATGTGTCGCTGGGGTATTACGCGCCGATCGGCGACGGGCCGCGGGACGAGGGGTTTGTGGCGGCGGTGACGGTGGGGTTCTGATCCGCGGAACGAAAAAGGGGGAGCCGAACCGGCTCCCCCTCCCCCTCAATCCTCATCCATCTTGAGCGCCGCGATGAAGGCTTCCTGCGGGATTTCGACCTTGCCGAACTGCCGCATGCGCTTCTTGCCTTCCTTCTGCTTCTCCAGAAGCTTCTTCTTCCGGGTGGCGTCGCCGCCGTAGCACTTTGAAGTCACGTCCTTGCGCAGGGCGCGGACGGTTTCGCGGGCGATGATCTTGCCGCCGATGGCCGCCTGGATCGGGATCTGGAACATGTGCGGAGGGATCAGCTCCTTCATCTTCTCGACCATGCCGCGGCCGCGGGTCTCGGCGCGGGTGCGGTGGACCAGCATGCTGAGGGCGTCGACCGGCTCGGCATTGACCAGGATCGACATCTTCACGAGGTCGCCCTGCTTGTACTCGGTGATCTCGTAGTCGAACGAGGCGTAGCCCTTCGAGATCGACTTCAGGCGATCGTAGAAGTCGAAGACGACCTCATTCAGCGGCAGTTCGTAGACGACCATGGCGCGGGTCCCGACCCAGGTCAGTTCCTTCTGCTCGCCGCGGCGGTCCTGGCACAGCTTGATCACGCCGCCGAGGTATTCCTCGGGGGTCATGATGGTGGCCTTGATCCACGGCTCCTCGATCTCGAGGATCTGCATGACGTCGGGCAGGTCGGCCGGGTTGTGCAGGTCGACGGTCGTGCCGTCCCGCTGCTTGATCTTGTAGACGACCGAGGGAGCCGTCGCGATCAGGTCGAGGTTGAACTCGCGGCTCAGGCGCTCCTGGATGATCTCGAGGTGCAGCAGGCCGAGGAAGCCGCAGCGGAAGCCGAAGCCCAGGGCGGCCGAGCTTTCCATCTCGTAGGTGAAGGAGGCGTCGTTCAGGCGCAGGCGGGCGATGGCCGCGCGCAGGTCCTCGAAGTCGGCGGCGTCGACCGGGAAGAGGCCGCAGAAGACCACCGACTGGACTTCCTTGAAGCCCTTGAGCGGTTCGGCGGTCGGGCGCTTTTCCTCGGTGATGGTGTCGCCGACGGCGGCGTGGGCGACTTCCTTGATCTGGGCGGTGATGAAGCCGACCTCGCCCGGGCCGAGCTGGTCGACCGGGGTGTTCTTGGGCAGGAAGACGCCGACGCGGTCGACCAGGTGGGTCGAGCCG
>NZ_DASWWG010000081.1:0-4177 GCF_036400995.1 Brevundimonas sp. | reverse complement strand
GGCGGGGGTCAGGCAGAACCGCTTGATCTGGTCGGTGACGTGCGGGATCACCTGCACCATCGCGCCCAGATAGTCGCCGCGGCGCTCCTTCTCGAGGATGGTCGAATAGATGCGGCCGGTGGTGATGTTGTCCGACTTCGCCGCCGAGACGCCGGTGAAGCGTTCGTAGTGGCCGAGGTCGAGGTCAGTCTCGGCCCCGTCGTCAGTGACGAAGACCTCGCCGTGCTGATACGGGCTCATCGTGCCCGGATCGACGTTGAGATAGGGGTCGAGCTTGCGCAGCCGGACCTTGTAGCCGCGCGCCTGCAGGAGCGCGCCGAGAGCGGCGGAAGCGAGGCCTTTTCCCAATGAGGAAACCACGCCGCCAGTGATGAACACGTAACGGGCCATGGGGGGTCACCTTACCGCTGATTCGGACCGCCGGATGGCCTGCGGTTCGGCAAACATGTGGACGAAGGGGCGCGCAAGGCGCGCCCCTGGACTGCGAAGACTTTGAGGGCGGGAGAGGAAGGCGGGGATGCGGTCCCCGCCCATCCTTATTCGGCCGGAGCGGGCTGGGCCGGGGCCGGAGCGGCCGTCAGGCTGGACTCGAGGTCCTGCAGGGTCGGCGCGGCCGGCTGGGCCGGAGCCGCCGGATCCTGGGCCGGAGCCTGCTGCTGTTGCTGCGCCGACGGCGGCGGGGTCGCCAGATCACCGATCGAGTCGGCGTCGACGATCGAGCGGTTGGCGCGCTCGATATTGCCGAGGATCGTCAGCGACAGGGCGCAGACGAAGAACAGGGTGGCCAGCACCCAGGTCGTCTTCGTCAGCAGATTGCCGGCGCCGCGGGCGGTCATGAAGCCCGACGGGCCGCCGCCCATGCCCAGCGCGCCCCCTTCGGAGCGCTGCAGCAGGACCACGCCCGCAAGCGCGATCGAGATGAGGATCATGACGACGAGAAGAATGATCTGGAGCATGACGGCCGATATGTGTGGCGCACCCGCGCCGATCAAGCGGCGGGCTCTATCACCGGGGAAGGGATTAGGGAATAGGCACGGCCGATCAGGCGGCCCGGATGATGCCCAGGAAGTCCGCCGCCTTCAGCGAGGCCCCGCCCACCAGGGCGCCGCCCACTTCCGGCGTCGACAGGATGTCGCGGGCGTTGTCCGGCTTGACCGAGCCGCCGTACAGGATCGGCGGCTCCGCGGCGCCCAGCCCCAGACGCTCGATCATGGCGGCGCGGACGGCCCGGTGGACCTCCTCGATCTGCTCCAGCGTCGGCGTCAGCCCGGTGCCGATGGCCCAGACCGGCTCATAGGCCACGGCGAAGGCCTGTCCGGCCAGCGCCAGCGGCAGCGAATGGATCACCTGGTCCCGCACCACCTCGACCGCCCGGCCCGCCTCGCGCTCCTGCAGGGTCTCCCCGACGCAGATGATCGGCGCCAGCCCGGCCGCCAGCGCGGCCTCCGCCTTGGCCAGCACCAGGGCGTTGGTCTCGCCGTGCCCCTGACGGCGTTCGGAGTGCCCGAGGATCACCAGCGTCGCCCCGGCGTCCTTCAGCATCGGCGCCGAGATGTCTCCGGTGTAGGCGCCCGAGGCTTCGGCGCGACAGTCCTGACCGCCCACTTCAACCGCGCCGCCCGCGCAGGCGTGCGAGAGGCGCTCGATCAGGGTCGCAGGGGGACAAATGGCCACACGGCACGTCGCGGGCTCGGATTTCAGGGCGGCGTCCAGCGCCTGCGCCTCGGCCAGGCTCGCGCCCAGACCGTTCATCTTCCAATTGCCGGCGACCAACTTCACGGATTGTTTCATTGGGCCTCTGTAGGCGGCGGAGACGCCCAAGCCAAGCCATCCGGAAAAGGAAGCGGCGCCATCGTCTTGCCGTGCTGGCCTCTCACGCCCTATAGGCCGATGCGGCCCATATCGCCGCCCTTCCGTCAGGATCGACCATGCTCACCGCGTTCCGCAAATTCGCCAAGTCCAAGTGGGCCATCGGCCTGTTTGTCATCCTGGCCCTGGGCCTGCTGGTCACCGGCGGCTCCCAGATGGGCGATCTGCTGGGCAGCTTCGGTCCGAAGCACGTGATTTCCGCGGGCAACCGCAGCGTCGACGCCGCCGAGTTCCGCGCCAGCATGGATCGCGAACGCGACGCCGCCCAGGAGCGCGCCGGTCGCGCGGTGGACTATGAAGACCTGATCGGCGAAGGCCGCCTCGCCGCCCTGCTGGGTCAGCAGTCGCAGGTGTACGGCTTCATGTCGTGGGCATGGGACGCCGGCATCCGCCCGAGCAAGGAACTGGTCCTGCGCCAGATTCGCCTGATCCCGAACTTCTTCGATTCGGTCACCGGTCGCTTCGACGAGCAGCGCTACGCCGAGACGCTGCAGCAGGCGAACCTGACGCCGAAGATGTTCGAAGAGGAAATGCAGGACCAGCTCGTGCTGCGTCACTACGGCTCGGCCGTGCAGGCCGGCCTCCGCGTTCCGCGCATCTACGGCGCCGTCGTCGCCAACCAGGTCGCCCAGACCCGCGACGGCCGCTGGTTCAACGTCACCCAGGCGATGGCCGGCACGGTCGGCGCCCCGACCGACGCCCAGCTGAACGCCTACATCCGCCAGAACCCGAACGACTTCCGTCTGCCGGAATTCCGCAAGGCCACCCTGGTCGTCTTCACCAACCCCGAGGACGGCAAGGGCGAGATCGTCGACGCCCGTATCGAGGAGCGCTTCAACTTCCGTCGTGACGCCCTGTCGCAGCCGGAAACCCGTTCGTTCGTGACCCTGACCGCCCCGAACAAGGCCGTCGCCGACCGCATCGCCGCCGCCCTGCGTGGCGGCCAGTCGCCGGAAGACGTGGCGCGCGCCAATAACCTGCAGCCGGTGGTCGAGACCGACCGTCCGCGCTCGGCCGTGACCGACCCCGCCGTCGCCGCCGCCGTGTTCGGCATGACTCCGAACCAGATTTCGGATCCCGTGCAGGCCCGCGTCGGCTTCGTCGTCGCCAAGCTGACCGGCGTGACCGCGGGTCGCCCGATCACCCTGGCCGACGTCCGTCCCCAGATCGTCGAGGAACTGCGCGCCGAGGACGTCCGCGCGGCCGTCTATGCCCGCGTCACCGCCTACGACAAGGCGCGTCAGGGCGGTAAGACCCTTGAGGCCGCCGTGGCCGAGGTCGGCGCCCGCGCCCTGATCATCCCGCCGGTCACCCGCGAGGGCCGCAGCATGGAAGAGCAGACCTTCCCGCTGCCGCCGCAGGTGCTGGACGCCATGTGGAAGCTCGGCCGCAACGGCGAGAGCGAAGTCGTCCAGGACGGCCAGCAGGGCTATTTCGTGGTTCGCGTCGACGAGATCACCCCGCCGGCCCTGGTTTCGCTGAGCAACACCCGCCTGCGCGCCGAGATCGCCACCCGCTGGACGGCGGTCGAGAACTCGCGCCGCCTGACCGATCTGGCCAACCGTCTGGCCGCCCGCGTGCGCGGCGGCGAGGACATCGCCGCGGTCGCCCGCTCGGCCGGCGCGACCCTGGAGACCGGCGTGAACATCAACGCCCAGGATCAGGCCCGTGGCCGCGGCGTCCTGGCGGGCCTGTTCAGCAGCCCGGTGAACCAGGTCTTCTCGCAGCAGCAGTCGGAAGACAGCTATGTGATCGGCCGTACCGACCGCATCACGCCGCCGGTCGCCGCCACCGTCGCGCCGAACGCCGAATCGTTCCGCCAGCGCCTGTCCGCCGACACCCTCGGCGCCCTGGGCGAGGCCGCGATCAAGTCGGCCGCGGCCGAGGTCGGCGCCGAGTTCAGCGAGGCGCGCGCCCGTGAAGCCCTGGGTCTGTCGGCGGAAGCGCCGGCGGCCCAGCCGGGAGCCCCGGCTCCCGCCCGGGCGCAATGACCTCGACGGACTCCGCCGCCGCCTTTCAGGCCTTCCGCGACGGCTGGTCCTCGGACCGGCCGCAGGTGGTCGTCCGCCGTCTGGTGGATGATCTGGAAACGCCGGTCTCGGCCTTCCTGAAGGTCGGCCGCGGCCGCGCCCACGCCTTCCTGCTGGAGTCGGTCGAGGGCGGCGCGGTCAACGGGCGCTATTCGATCATCACCCGTGAGCCGGACGTGGTGTGGCGCTGCCGGGACCGGCGGCCGGAACTGGCGCGCGGCGGCGATATCGCGGCCGGCCGGTTCGCGCCGGACGGAGACGACGCCCTCGCCTCGCTC
>NZ_DASWWG010000080.1:0-47177 GCF_036400995.1 Brevundimonas sp. | reverse complement strand
GGTGTCGGCCGGGCGCGCGGCGGGCGGCGGCGTCACGGGCGCGACGGCCTGCGGGACGGGCGCCGGAGCGGGCGTCGGGGCGACCGGAGGCGTGGAAACGGGCTCGGCCGGACGCGGCTGCGTCGGCTCGTCATCGAACAGGAAGAGATCGGCGGAGTTGGCCATTCAACGAGTGTGCGGCGATTCGGGGACCGGTCTGGTAGGCCCGACGGGGCTTTGGAGCAAGCGGGACCGCCTCGGCTGTGGACGAGGGCAGGAAGGCGCGGGTCATCACGGCGAGGAAGAGGACGAACGGCAGGCTCTGGTGGGTCAGCAGGATCGATTCCGACAGGCTGAGCACGAAGAAGGCCGCCAGGAAGCCCAGCGCCCACCAGCCCTCGCGAACGCCGGACCCGGCGCTGCGGAACAGGGTGACGACGAAGGTCAGGGCCAGCTGGCCGCCGACCAGGATCGCGCCCGGCCAGCCCAGCTGGACCAGCAGGTCGATCCAGCCGTTGTGCGCCGAGGGCACGATCCAGCCGGTCTCCTTGCGCACCCAGTCGGCGGGCGGGCTCTCGCCGATCCGGCCCCAGAAGGCGCCGTAGCCGTAGCCGGTCCACGGACGCTCGGCGACGCGGCGCATCAGGCTGGCCCAGATGTCGGTCCGGCCGGTCAGCGACGGGTCCTTGCCCAGCGCCTCCAGCACGGCGACGGAGTGGGTCTCCCAGATCCAGAGGCCCAGGGCGCTGACCACGACGGCGCTCCAGATCGCCACGACGGCGAAGGCGGCGCCGCCCCTGCGCAGGGCCCAGAAGCCGCCGACCACGCCGACGCCCAGCACCAGACACAGCAGGGAGGTCTTGGACTGGGTGGCCAGCACCAGACCGCTGGACAGGGCGAAGGAGAGGGCGGGCAGCAGGCGGCGCGGGTCGTTGGAGGCCAGACAGGCCGCCGCCGCCGTGGCGCCGATCACCATGACCGCGCCCATCTGGTTCTTCTCGTACCAGAGCCCCCGCCAAAGGCCGGCGTTGACGTCGTGGTGCACCCCGATGGCGGGGAAGGCGAAGACCATGATCAGGCTGCCGACGGCCATGATCAGGCTGGACAGCATCAGCAGGCGGGGCAGGTGCGGCCCCCGGAAGGCCGCGCCCAGATACAGGGCGAAGACGCAGCTGATGGCCAGGGCGATCACCCGGCGGCTGGTCGTATGATAGTCCAGCGACCAGTATTTGGAGGCGAAGCACAGCCCCACCAGCATCACGACCAGGATCGCCGCGGGCCAGGCGCGCCACATCCGGTCCAGCCGGAAGATCACCAGTCCGGCGATAGCCGCATAGGCGGGCAGCCAGACCAGACGCAGCACCGGCGTCTCCTGCTGCAGGGGGGCGAACACCGGGCCGATCAGGGCGCCGGTCAGCATGGCGATCAGGGCGACGCAGGTCGCCGTCTCCCACCAGGTGGGGGCCGGTTCGGTCGCAACGGTCGTGGAACGGGACTCACGCACGCGCGCAGCGTCCGTGTTCAGGCTTAACGAAGGGTTGGGGATGGGCGGCGGCCGCTGTTTCTTCGGCGGCGCTTCCCGGCTAGGAAACGGAAAACAGGGGTACTTTCATGATCCGGACCACGTTTGCCTGTCTCGCCGCCGTCGCGGCACTGTCGGCCGCGGCGCCCGCCGCCGCCCGCACTGATCCGCCCGCGGCGGTCGCCGGCCGGCAGGACGCCGAGTTCGAGGCGCGCAAGGCGCTGGTGCGCCGCTTCTTCGAGGTCAGCCAGTTCGAGAAGCTGACCAACACCATGATGGAATCCATGGTCGCGCCGATGCTGAGCGACTCCCGCATCCCGGCCGACAAAGTGCCGGTGGTGCGCGAGGCCTTCCTCGAGGCGTTCGGCAATGTGATGCCGCAGATGATGGACGCCTACGTCGAGCAGTACGCCGAGACCTTCACCCTGCAGGAACTGGAAGAGCTGGTCGCCTTCTACGAAAGCCCCACCGGGCGGTCGGTGATGGCCAAGACCCTGACGCTCTCGCGGCAGGCGGGGGACATGATCGAGCGCTTCCAGCCGCTCATGGAGGCCGAGATGCGGCGTCAGCTGTGCGCCCGCATCGACTGCCCCGCGCCGACGGCCGAGCCGCCTGTGATCGTCGCCCCGAGCCGCCGCTAGAGCGCCGCCAGCGCCTCGGCCTGGGCCCGGATGATCCGACGGGTCGAGACGTCCTGGTCGAACACGCCGTACCAGCCCTGCGGCTCGTGCGGCGGGTCGCCCACGAACGCGGTGTCGCCGCTGCGGAAGCGGAAGTCCGGATGCTGGGCCCGGCCCTCGCCGTTCCACGCCCAGAAGTTGGACCCGGCCAGCGGCCCGCCCTCGCGGACGCTGGCCAGCACGGCCGCGTGGATGGCCCCGTAGAGGTCGTCCCGCATCGAGGTCGAGGCGTCCAGATCGTAGACGTCGCCGTTGCGGGGATAGCCGAACTCCTCGACCACCAGCGGCTTGCCCGCCTGTTTCGCCAGCTCGACGTGCTGGGCCACATACTCGCTCGACAGGGCCACGGCGCGGGCGTGGGTGGCGGGCATGTCGGTGCGGTCCAGCCAGCCCCAGTTGCCCGGCCAGACGTGGGCCGTGTGGTAGTCGATGGCGTCGTCCGCCTGTGACGACAGGACCAGTCCGAGCCGCTCCATCGAGCCCTTCAGCCCCTCGCCGCCGGTCGAGACCAGATGGTGCGGCGCCAGCGACTTGATCAGCCGCGCGGTCTCGCCGATCCACGCATGGAAGGCGGGCAGGGTGCGGTCGACGGTGGCGTCCGTGCCGCCTGGGCGCGGTTCATTGGCCAGTTGCCACCCCATGACGGCCGGGTCCTCGGCGTACGGTTTGCCGGTCACGGTGTTCACCCGCCCGACGATCTTGCGGATGTGGGCGTGATAGCGGGCGACGGCCTCGCCGCTGGAATAGAACTCCGAGACGAACTCGGGGAAGGCGGGCCACGGGTGCGCGGGGTCGCCCGCGTCGATGTAGCGGCCGCCGTTGGTCCACAGCAGATAGGTGGCCATGCCGCCCGACCATTCCCAGAAATTGGTCAGGTACAGCACCGCCTTCATGCCGCGCTTGCCGATCTCGGCCATGGCGTGGTCCAGCCCGGTCAGCAGGGCCTCGTTGTACTCGTCGGCCTGATCATGGAAGGCGGGGCGCACCGAGTTCTTCAGCGGCGAGTGCTCGGCCGAGGCGGCGATGCGCAGATTGGTCACCCCGTCCGCCGCCAGCGCGTCCAGTTCGCGCGCCAGCCGCCCCTCATGCCCGATCCACGCCGCGTACCAGAGGTTGGTCCCGACATAGCGGTACGGTTTGCCGTCCAGGGTGAACTGCGTCCCCTCGCGCCGCACGAAGCCCGAGGGCGCGGTCCGGCGCGCGAAGGCGGGCAGGGCGGGCGTCGCCGCGACGGCGGCCGTGGCGGTGAGCAGGGTGCGGCGGTTCATCATCGGCGGAGACTCGCGCTGGGTTCGCGCCAGCTTCGGTTGGGCGAGGATGGGAAGTCCACCCACAGTTTGTTTCCCGGAGGCGGATCAAGCCTTCTCCACGAACGTATCGATCACCTTCTTCTCGCCCGCCTTGTCGAAGGCGACGACCAGCTTGTTGCCTTCGATGGCCCTGACGGCGCCATAGCCGAATTTCTGGTGGAAGACGCGGTCGCCGCGCGACCAGCCGGAGCCGGCCTTCGGATCGGCGGTGGCGACCAGCCGGCCGTTGCCTTCCAGCAGGGTCTGGCGGGCGGGCTGGGCGTTGGGAACGCGGTTGGCCGTGAAGGCCTGGCCGCGCTTCCAGCCCGGCGAGGAATAGCCCGAGCCGAACGAGGGGGCCTCGTCCCAGCGGCTCTTGGCCTCCTTCATGCCGGAGGAGGCGCCGTAATAGCCGGTGTCCGACTGCGGCTCGACGTGGTCGATGGGCAGCTCGTCGACAAACCGGCTGGGCAGTTGGCTGGTCCAGCGCCCGTAGACGAGGCGGTTGGCGGCGAAGGAGATGCGGACATCCTCCTTGCCCCGCGTCACGCCGACGTAGGCCAGGCGGCGTTCCTCCTCGAGGCCCTTCTCGCCCTTTTCGTCGATGCTGCGCTGGCTGGGGAAGACGCCTTCCTCCCAGCCCGGCAGGAAGACCAGCGGGAACTCCAGACCCTTGGCCCCGTGCAGGGTCATGATCTGCACCGACTCGGCGCTCTCGCCCCGGTCGAGGTCCATGACCAGTGAGACGTGCTCCAGATAGGCGGTCAGGCCGTCGAACTGCTGCATCGACTGCGTCAGCTCTTTCAGGTTGTCGAGCCGGGTCTGGCCGGTCGCCCGGTCGGCCTTCTGCATGTCGGTGTAGCCGCTCTCCTCCAGAACAGCCTCGGTCAGCTCCCAGTGGCTGGTCGTCTGGCCCAGCGCGCGCCAGCGGTCGATGTCGCGGATGAAGTTGGAAAAGGCCGTGCGGGTGCGGGCCTGAAGCTCGTCCGTGCCGATCAGGTGACGCACCGCCGCCATGGCCGAGACGCCGTTCTCGCGCGCGATCTGCAGCACCTTCTGGACGCTGGTGTCGCCCAGCCCGCGCTTGGGCACATTGACGATCCGCTCGAAGGCCAGATCGTCGTCCTCGGACAGGATCAGGCGCAGATAGGCGTGGGCATCGCGGATTTCGGCCCGTTCGAAGAAGCGCGGGCCGCCGATGACCGTGTAGGGGATGGCCAGCATGACGAAGCGTTCCTCGAACGCCCGCATCTGGAACGAGGCCCGCACCAGCACCGCCATGTCACGGTAGCTGACGCCCTGCTTGCGGGCGGTCTCGATCTCGTCGGCGATCAGCCGGGCCTCGGCCTCGCCGTCCCAGACGCCCCGCACCCGGACCTTGTCGCCGGTCTTGTCCTCGGTCCACAGCGTCTTGCCCAGACGGCTGCGGTTCGCCTTGATCAGCCCGGAGGCGGCGCCGAGGATGTGGTGGGTCGAGCGGTAGTTGCGCTCCAGCCGGATCACCTTGGCGCCGGGGAAGTCGCGCTCGAAGCGCAGGATGTTGTCCACCTCGGCCCCGCGCCAGCCGTAGATCGACTGGTCGTCGTCGCCGACGCAGCAGACGTTGCCGGTCGAGGCGGTCAGCAGGCGCAGCCACAGGTACTGGGCGACGTTGGTGTCCTGATATTCGTCGACCAGGATGTAGCGGAAGCGGCGGCGATATTCCTCAGCGATATCCGCGTGCTGCGACAGGATCGTCAGGTTGTGCAGCAGCAGGTCGCCGAAGTCGCAGGCGTTCAGGCTGGCCAGCCGCGCCTGATAGGCGGCGTACAGGGTCTGGCCCTTGCCGTTGGCGAAATCCTCGGACGGCGGCAGCTTGTCGGGCGTCCAGCCGCGGTTCTTCCAGTGGTCGATCAGGTTGTTCAGCGACTTGGGCGTCCAGCGCTTGGTGTCGAGGTTCATGGCCTCGAGCAGTTGCTTGCACACCCGTTCCTGATCGTCGGTGTCCAGGATGGTGAAGGTCGACTTCAGCCCGACCAGTTCGGCGTGGCGACGCAGGATCTGGGCGGCCACCGAGTGGAAGGTGCCCAGCCAGCGCAGGCCTTCCGCCGACGGACCGATCAGATGGGTGATCCGCTCGCGCATCTCGCGCGCGGCCTTGTTGGTGAAGGTGACGACCAGAAGTTCCCACGGCTTCGCCCGGCCGGTGGCCAGGATGTGCGCCAGACGGGTGGTCAGCACCCGCGTCTTGCCGGTGCCCGCGCCGGCCAGCACCAGCACGGGTCCTTCAGTGGTCTCCACCGCATCGCGTTGTTCGGGGTTG
This sequence comes from Brevundimonas sp., assembly GCF_036400995.1. GTDB lineage: Bacteria > Pseudomonadota > Alphaproteobacteria > Caulobacterales > Caulobacteraceae > Brevundimonas. The sequence continues at coordinate 41,405 of NZ_DASWWG010000080.1, read as the reverse complement.
AGCCCCTTCAGATAGTCGAGCGCCCCCTGGCCTTCGGGGCCATGCGAGCGGGCGAGGTCAGAGATACGCGGGGAGGGCAGGGAATCGGTCACGCGGCGTCCATTCGTAGGAGAACGAATGTAGCACACGCGAGGCGCGGGTTAAGGGGGCGGGGCTGTGTTTGCCCCGGACAGCTCGCACCCGACGGTCAGTCTTGCCCCTCTGCATCGGGGTCGTCAGCGGCCGCGTCTTCGGCCTTGGTCGCGAACATCAGGACCCGCTGGTCGTACTCGTCGACCTTGGGGTCGGCGTTGTTCACGCCCTTGAAGACCCGCGCCAGGGCGAAGACATCTTCGGGCAGGCCGGTGATCTCCTCGTAGCCGGACCCCAGCCAAAGCCGCTTCACCGAGGCGACCTGGCTGGACTTGCAGACGACGACGGCGACGTCGCGGTTCATGGCTTCGGTGTCGGGCATGGTCGCTTCTTCAGCAAAGGTCGGTGGAACGGGCGGCGGCGAGCGCGGCGGTCCGGAGCCGCGGGTTGCTGTGCAACCGGGTACGCATCTGGGCGGGGGAGGTGATGCGGCTGAGGTAGCGCATGTCGCCGGGGGTCACCGCGGAGTCCGGAATGGCGTCGAGAATGGTCGACCAGTGCCATCCGTCGTCGCTCCCCTTGCTGCAGGTCTCCAGCTCATCGATCGCCGACACGTCGGCCGCCAGCAGGGCGTCGACGTCGACCGTTCCACCGGCCGCGCCCCTGACGGCGGCCGCCTGGGCCGCGGCGCCTTCCGGGCTTTCGACCTTGAGGGCCGTAACCAGCGCCTCGTTGGCGGAAATATTGAGCGCGGCGTTGCCGGTGGCGAAGAACTGGGCGAGCCCGCCTCCGGCGCCCACGCCGTCATTGGTGTTGGCGTTGCCGTTGAAGCGCGCGCCGAGGCTGGCGAAGACCGAATAGGCGTCGCGGTTGGTGCGGCCGTCCCGTGTGATCTCCGAGCGGTACATGGCCTGCGAGACGGGAACGCTGCCGGTCTGGCACTGACCCTGTCCATTGTCCGCGCACATCGCCAGGTCGCTGTCGCGTCCGTTGAGGACGAGCGGCATCCACACCGCTTCCTCGCGCTCGTAACCCAGCACGATCGACGGCGCCGCGCCGTTGGTGGAGGCCGTCTCGACGTTCAGGCCGATGGTGGTGCTGGTGCCGAAGACCAGCACGTCGTTGTGGGCGCAGGCGCCCGTCAGGGCGACGGCGCCGAGGGCGGCGGTGAGGCGGATCACTGATCCACGGCGTTGACGGCGCATGCCTGACGTCCTTCCAGCGATTGAATGAGGGTGCGCGCCTCGGCCATCTGGGCCTCGGAGCGCACAATGACCGCGATGCGGCAGTCCAGCGGCACGGCCACCCGCTCGGCCCGTCGGTAGCCCAGACCGGCGCTGCCGGGGCCGCCGGTCCGTGACGCCGGTTCCAGCCAGGCGCCGAGGGTCTCGACATCCGAGACCCGCCCGCCCTCGGCGGCGGCTCCCGGCTTCAGCCGCACGTAGCCGAGGTAGTGGCCGTCGACCCCGGCCGCGCCGGGCGCGATGACGCAACCGCCCAGCGGAACGGCGGTCGCGGACAGGGCCAGAATGGCCCGTGCGTTGCGCGCGAAAAGGTTGTGATCGGCCATAATTCCCCCATTCGGGGTGTTACACATAACGGCGGTCTCCACAAGAAAGGAACCGTGACGGTCGGCTCCCGTTCTGTCGCCCGGACAGGAAGCAAGAGGAGGTCCCTGATGGCGGAGAACAGCAGCAGCGGCGGCGGCAACACCGGTCTGGCGTTTATCGTCGGCGGTCTGGTCGTCGTGGTGGCGGTGATCGCCTTCATCTTCTTCAGCGGCGGCATCCCCGGCACGCAGAAGAAGGAAGTGAATGTCGACGTCGACCTGCCGGAGGTTTCTGCCCCGGCCGCGCCGACGGGAGGCTGAGCCATGACGGATCCGGAACGCCCGCCGCCCGAGCGGCCCGAGGTGGTGCATCACACCACGATCAACAATCCACCGCCCCGTAGCGGAGGCGGCGGTTTTCTGGGCGTCCTGATCGGCGGTCTGGTCGTGGTGGTGATCATCATCGCCGTCGTCCTGCTGATGCGTGGCGGGACCATCGACACGCCGAAGACGACGGACGTCGACATTGACGTGGACCTGCCCCGGCCGACCCTGCCGGAGGCGCCGAAGATGCCGGACATCCCGACGCCGCCGCCGGTCGAGCCGCCTTCGCCCAATCCGGAGCCGGCGGCGAACTGATCAGCGCAGTTGGTAGGTGACCGTGGCGACGACCCGGACCCGCTTGTTCAACGAGCTGGGCTCCGGGTCGATGTCCTCACGGGCCAGGATTTCGAACGACCCCTGGGTCGCCTGCCTGATCGGACCCAGCGGAGCACCGGAATCCTTGGCGAACTGCTCGGCCCCGGTCCGGGCGGAGGCCGTGGCCTCGGCGATCATCGACGGCCGGACGTCGTTCAGCCGGGTGAAGACATAGTTGGGCGAGGCGAAGTCCAGTTGGACGCCTTCGCGGACCAGACCGTTCAGGGCTCTTTCGGTCTGCGCGACGCGCTGCACGTCGCGGGTGCGGACCACCACATTCTGGCTCAGGATGTAGCGGACGACATTGTCCGACGAGCCGTATTCGCGCGCCCGGGTGTCGGTGACCTGAAGCCGGCCGATAGTGATCTGGTCGTCCGGATAGCCCTGACGTCGCAGGAACTCGCGGACGAGGCCAAGGTCGCGGTCGATCTGCGCCTGGGCGGTCGGCAGGTCGTCGTTGGCGGCCTTGAAGCTGAGGTTCAGGACCGCGAGGTCGGCGACGACGTCGCGCTCGGCCACGCCCCGCACGGTGACCTGCCGGTTACCCACCTGCGCATTGACCACGCCCGAGCCGATGAAGGCGCCGGCGCCGATCAGGCCGGCGGCGATCAGACCGCCGAAGACGACGGCGGGAAGCAGGGATTTGTCGAGTTGAAAGGCCACGGCCGCGCTCCGGAAGAAGACCCGGACGATGCGCTCGCCATGGCTGAAGTCAATCCGACGAACCCTGATTTGCGAAAGAACGATCGCCCCCGGCCCAGGCCAGGGCCAGCAGGCGGCAGGCCGACGCGAGCGGCGTCCGGCCGCGGGTCTCGTCGATCCGCTTCATCAGCCCGGCGTGCGACAGGCCCAGCGCTTCACCGACCTGATCCAGCACGGCCCAGAACTGGGGTTCGAGGGCGACGGAGGTGGCGTGGCCGGACAGGGAGACGGAGCGCTTCTTCAGCATTCGTCCTCAGTAGGCGGCTCAGCGCACGGCGACCAGCACGATGTCCGCGGAGGCGGGGGCCCCGTGGGTCAGAACGGCGTGGCGCGTGTCGGTGGTGAACCGCAGCGCGCCGCCCGGATCGCGGATTTCGGCGCGGACCGCATAGGTGTGGCGCGGGTCGATCTGGCTGCTCGGGAAGCCGAGGGTGACATGATAGGGGGGCGCGCCGCCGTCCAGCGTCTCGGTGTGTTCGGCCAGCACCCGGGCGGGGGCGTCGGCGAGGCTGACGTCCTCGACGCGGACCTTCAGCACATGGCCGGGCGTCAGCAGGATGCGCTCGCGATAGGTGGCGGTGACATTCACCACGGTCATGCCGTGCCCCATCGTCGGCGGCCCGCCGGGCTCGGGCGAGGGGGAGGGCGCGCAGGCCGCGAGGGCCAACGGCAGCAGGGTCAGCAGGATGGCGTGGCGCATGGGGCTCCTCCGATCAGCGCCAGCCTAACGCATGAGGGAGCCGGTGGCTGCGGCCTTATCGTCGTTCACCTCCCTCGGGGATCGCGCTATGGTGGCTGTGTCTTCCAGGGGATGGCCTCCATGACCGCCGCCGTCGACTTCGATGAGTTCGAGCGTCTGAAACCCCAGCGGCTCGAGCCGTTGACGGCCCTGCGGGCCTTCCGCCGGCTGATCCGAAACAAGGAAGACACGGCCCAGGTGTTCGAGATCATGCGCGCCCTGTCGGGCCGCTCGCTCGGGCGCGGCTATAACCGGATGCTCAAGACCGTCGAGGGCGGGCGTCAGGCCTTCCTGCGCGAGGAGCTGGCGCATCAGCTGGATGATCCGGCCTGGCTGGCGCGATTCGAGCCGGGCACGGTCGGCGCCGCCTATCGCGACTTCCGCGAGAGCCGGGATTTCACCGCCGAGGGATTGGCCGATGAGGCCCGCAAGGTCGCGCCGATGGCTGACGCGCCGCACCCCATCATCTGGTACTCGCGCCGTATTCGGGACATCCACGACGTCTGGCATGTGCTGACCGGCTATGAGACCGACGCCCTGGGCGAGGCCTGCGTCGTCGCCTTCTCCTATGCCCAGACCCGCAACCTCGGCTTCGCCTTCATCGGCTGGGGCGCGGCGCGGGAGATCCAGCGTGAGAACCGCTCCATCCCCGCCCGCAAGGCGGTGCTGCAGGCCTGGCGCAACGGCCGCGCGGCGCGCTGGCTGCCGGGGCTGGACTACGAAGCCCTGTTCGCCCGCCCGCTGGACGAGGCCCGGACGCGGCTGAACATCCGTCCGGCGACCGCCTATCACGCCGTCCCGGTCGATGCGCGGCAGGCGCTGAAGCTGCGCGCCTGACCCCGGCCCGACCGGCACAAGCGCGCCTTATGCCGGATCAGCGATAACCCGGCTTGTGCCCGGACCCCGGCGTGGTTCATCTGCGGACCATGACGACCCCGACCGAAGCGCCTGTCGCGCGCCCGCGCCTGTCCCGCACGACCCTGCTTGGGATCGTCGGCGTGATCATCTGCGCGATGATCTGGGGCACGACCTGGTACGCGATCACCCTCCAGCTCGGCGCGGTTCCGAACATCGCCTCCATCGTCTGGCGGTTCGGTCTGGCCTCGGCAGTGCTCTTCCTGGGCTGTCTGGTGTTCCGGCAGAACCTGAAGCTGACGAAGGCCCAGCATCTGGCGGCGCTGGGGCAGGGGGCTTTCGCCTTCTCGGTCAGCTACAGCTTCACCTACGCCGCCGAGGAGCATGTGGCCTCGGCCATCGTGGCGGTGACCTTCGCCTCCCTGACCTTCATCAATCTGGTCCTGTTTCGTCTGGTCGCGCGGCAGAAGGCGGCGGCAGCCTCCTGGGGCGGGGCCCTGCTGGGCATCGCCGGGGTCGCGGTCCTTTCGGGCGGGGAGGTGCTGGGCGCAGGCTTCGACCATCGCGCCGCCGTCGGCGTGGGGCTGGCCCTGATCGCCACCACGGCGTCGGCGTTCGGCAATTTCTTCGCCTGGAAGGGCCAGCAGCACGGCTCGCAGGCCATTCCCTCGACCGCCTGGGCCATGGCCTACGGCACGGGGCTGCTGGCGATCTACGGTCTGGCCGCCGGGGTGGAGTTCAGCATCGCGCCCACGCCGGCCTACATCGGCTCGCTGCTGTATCTGTCGCTTTTCGGCTCGGTCATCGCCTTCGGCCTGTACTTCACCATCGCCCGGACCATCGGTTACGCCATGGCCAGCTACATCTCAGCCCTGACGCCGCCGATCGCCATGCTGGTCTCGGTGTTGTTCGAGGGCGCGCGCTTCGGCTGGCCGGCGCTGGTCGGCCTGTTGCTGGTGCTGTCGGGGCAGGGGCTGCTGATCCGCGCGCCGAAGGCCTAGCGCCGGAACCAGCCGGCCTTCTTCTGGCGGCGATCCGCCTCGACGAGGGGCGCGACCTGTTCCGGTGTTTTCGCCTCGGCCAGTTTCTCGCGGCGGATCTTCTCGGCGGCCGCCCGACGCATGGCGATCAGGGCGATCAGGCCGGCCCGGGTCTTCGGGGCATAGCCGCCCATCTCAATCCTCCAGCTTCGACCCATCCAGAAGCTGCTCGGCGCGGGTGCGTTCCCTGGCGGCCTTGGTCTTGTCCGCCTTGGTGCGCCCATGCGCGGCGCGATTGGCGGAGGCGGTCGCCTTCGCCTCGGCCTTGGCCCGATCCTTCCGGAACCGGTTCAGGTTCACGACCTCGCCCATGACGACCTCCGTGATGCAACCCGGTGCGGACCGGGCGGTTTCCCAGACCCCACAGTCTGAGGAGAGTCCCATGGTAGACGCCAGCCAAATCCGTGAACACCTCGAAGTCGTCGGCTCGGACGGCGAGCATGTCGGGCGTGTCGACCACGTCCACGGCGACCAGATCGAACTGGCCAAGCTCGATCTCACCGGCGGCTTCAAGCACCACATGATCCCGGTCAGCTGGGTCGATCATGTCGACGAGCACGTGCACCTGAACCTGACGAAGGACGAGGCCAAGGCGCGCTGGACCGAGAAGCACTGAGGCCGGTCAGGTCTCGTCGGGTTCGACGGCCGGCGGCAGTTCGACGGGCTTCTCGCCGAGCTCCTCGATCAGCCGCCAGCTGCGCGCCCGGTCCAGGAACTCGCGGTTCGGAATGTCGTCCAGCGGCGTGTCCGACATGACCGCGCCCATGTCCATCTCCATGGCCTCGCTGCGGACGTAGTAGCCGTGGTGCGCCCACCGGTCCGCCCCGCGCGCCACCCGCCGGCAGTCGACCAGCACCACCTTCTTCGGCAGCAGGTCGACCAGCCGGGGGCCGTCCGATCCCAGCCGGTCGGGATTGGCCTTGGTCTTGTCTGAGATCAGCAGGGCGCGGTCGGTGGGGTTGTAATAGACAGTCACCTGCCGCCCGATGCGCGGCAGAAGGCGCAGCTTGGTATCGTGCTCGAAGGTGTCGTCGTCCTCATCCGGCGCCGCCAGCATGATCTGGTCGAACAGCCGGACCAGGCTATCCCGTTCCTTGGCGATCAGCGCCTGGACGCCGTTCCTCAGGACGTAGTTGCCCATGCTGTGCGCCAGCAGGTGGATGCGGCGCTGGCAGTATTCGTCCTCGGGCATCTCCTTGATGAAGTCCCGCAGCTTGAGGAACGCCCTCGCCACGGCCGGGCCTGAGGCGCGCGCGTCCTCCCGGTCGCTGTAGTAGGACATCAGCGGCACCGCGGCGCCGTCCGACGGCCAGCTGAACACCACCACATTGACCTGACGATCCGGGCCGTCGTCCCCGTCGTTGATGACCAGGCTCTGGCCCAGCAGGGCGCCCGCCTCGAGCGCGCCCATGAACGAGACGTTGAAGCCGTGGATGAAGACCAGGGTGTCGGTCTTTCGCGTCCGGGCCATCGCCTCGTGCAGGGCCTTCATGAACATGCCGCCGCCCGTCCTGGCGATGTCCGTCTCACCCTTCACGTCGGGGTAGACGTGCACCTCCTGCACCTTCGGCCGGACGGGGTCGGACTGGAAGTCCGCATAGCCGAACCGCAGGGCCGCCACGCCGTCCGGATTGAACGCCTTTCCGAACACCTGGACCTTGTTGCCCTCCAGGTGGTTGCGGTTGGTCGCGAAGAACACACGAACTTTCGCCATCGGTTCCTCCATGACCCCTGATCTTCAATCGGGGATTGTGGAACCCGTATTCGCATACCCTCGGTTTATCAATGGGCGGCTTACGGCGAATTCATGCGGGCGCAGGTGGTGCGCCGGCGGGCAGGGGCTATGTTGAGGGCATGATCCGTCTGATCCTCAACCTGCTCTGGTTCTTCTTCGGCGGCTGGCTTTCGGGCCTGCTTTGGCTGCTGGGCGGCGCCTTGCTGGCGCTGACCGTCGTCGGCCTGCCGTGGACCTTCGCGGCCTGGCGCATCGCCAGCTACAGCTTCTGGCCGTTCGGTCGCGAGATCGTCTGGCAGGACCAGCCCAACCCGGTGGTCGGCGGACTGGGCGTCGTTCTGAACGTGATCTGGTTCCTGGTCGCCGGTTGGTACATCGCCCTGACGCACCTGATCATCGCGGTCGGCGAGTTCATCTCGATCATCGGCATCCCCTTCGCCCTGAAGGATCTGGAGCTGGCCAAGCTGGCGCTGGCGCCGGTCGGCCGCACCATCCGCGAGAAGCGCTGACCGTCAGAACGCCGTGACCAGACGGTCGGGGTCGCGACGGATGTCGTCCTCGCGAGCGGTCAAAGAACCGACAGGGCGACCGAGGCGTCGCCTTTCGACGGCGCCGGGCTCGGACAGCATCAGCAGATGGGGGCGTCCCTCAAGCTCCACGGGCAGGCTTACGCGCGTGACCGTTGCGGCCGCCGGCATTTCAAACAAGGGCGCGACCAGAGCGGTCAGGCGCGGGCCTGTCAGCGCGCCAGCCGCATCGCCGTCGACAGCTTGCGGTGCCAGGCTTCGGCGCGGACGGCCTGCTTGCGGAACGCCTCGTTCAGGGGGCTGATCCCGTGGCGGCCGCCGTCGAAGAACAGGACCTCGAACACCTGCGCCCCGATGGTGAGCCTCAGGCCGAGGGCGCGGATGCGTTCGGGCACGTCGGCGACGCCCTGTTCGGCGACCGGGGCGGCCGTGACCGGGTCGCCGTCCGGCTCGGCGCGGATCAGGACCACGCCGTCGCGCACGCCCTCGACGGCCAGAAGGTCGGAAACCGGGAAGGTCTGCCAGTCGTCGGTCTTGCCGACGATGATCCTGTCGCCGTCAGCGGACAGGCCGACAAAGCTGCCGTCCTCGCGCGAGACGAACAGGTCGGCGGCGCCGTGCCGTTCCCGGACCCGCGCCTTGATCGCCTCGGCGCGATCGCGCCGCCCCTTCTCCCGGTTCATCGAACGGACGGTCAGCCAGCCGATGGCGAGGATGACCGAGAAAAGGAGGGCGCCGAGCATTCCGGCTTACGACGGCGAGATCATCAGTTCGGGACGGACGTACTGATCGAACTCCTCGTTCGTCAGATAGCCGCCGCCAACGGCTTCCTCGCGCAGGGTGGTGCCGTTCTTGTGCGCGGTCTTGGCGATCTTGGCGCAGGCGTCATAGCCCAGCTTGCCGTTCAGGGCGGTGACCAGCATCAGCGAGTTCTCGAGGCCCCGCTTGATGTTGTCCTCGCGCGGCTCGATGCCGACGACGCAGTTGTCGGTGAAGCTGATGGCCGCGTCGGCGACCAGACGGACCGACTGCAGGAAGTTGTAGGCCATCACAGGGTTGAAGACGTTCAGCTCGAAATGGCCCTGCGAGCCGGCGAAGGTCAGGGCGGCGTGGTTGCCGAAGACCTGGGCGCAGACCTGCGTCAGGGCCTCGCACTGGGTCGGGTTGACCTTGCCCGGCATGATCGAGGAGCCCGGCTCGTTCTCCGGCAGCGACAGTTCGCCGAGGCCCGAACGCGGGCCCGAGCCCAGGAAGCGGATGTCGTTGGCGATCTTGAACAGCGAGGCGGCGACCGTATTGATGGCGCCGTGCGAGAACACCATGGCGTCGTGGGCGGCCAGGGCTTCGAACTTGTTGGGGGCGGTGGTGAAGGGCAGGCCGGTGATGCCGGCGATCTGCTCGGCGACCTTCTCGGCGAAGCCGACGGGGGCGTTCAGGCCGGTGCCGACGGCGGTGCCGCCCTGGGCCAGCTCCATCAGCTTGGGCAGGGTCTGCTCGATGCGCTCGATGCCGTTGGCGACCTGCTGGGCGTAGCCGCCGAACTCCTGGCCCAGCGTCAGCGGGGTGGCGTCCTGGGTGTGGGTGCGGCCGATCTTGATGATGCCCTGCCAGGCGTCCGACTTGGCCTTCAGCGCGGCGTGAAGGTGCTTCAGGGCCGGGATCAGGTCGCGGACGACCTGTTCGGCGCAGGCCACGTGCATCGCCGTCGGATAGGTGTCGTTCGACGACTGGCTCATGTTGACGTGGTCGTTCGGGTGGACCGGCTTCTTGGTCCCCATCTCGCCGCCCAGCATCTCGATGGCGCGGTTCGAGATCACCTCGTTGGCGTTCATGTTCGACTGGGTGCCCGACCCCGTCTGCCACACGACCAGCGGGAAGTGGTCGTTCAGCTTGCCCTCGATCACTTCATTGGCGGCGGCGATGATGGCGTCGGCCAGCTTGGCGTCCAGCTTGCCCAGATCGCGGTTGGTCTCGGCGGCGGCGCGCTTGACGATGCCCAGGGCGCGGACGACCGGCAGGGGCTGCTTCTCCCAGCCGATCTTGAAGTTGCCCAGCGAGCGCTGCGCCTGTGCCCCCCAGTAACGGTCCGAGGCGACCTCGATGGGGCCGAAGGTGTCGGTTTCGATACGGTGGGTCATGGCAGACTTTCAGGCGTGGCGGGAAGATGCGCGGCGGTGTAGCACGGGGACGCGGGCGGGCAAGGCTCGTGGCGGAAACCGTGAATGACCCCCGGCTCGATCGGCACAGGTTGGATAGGAACGGGCAAGGTGCGCGCCCGCGAGAGCGGCGAGGTGGTGGAGATCACCATCGAGGGGCTGACCACCCAGGCCAAATACTACAAGCCGCTGGTCTATGAGTTCATGCGCAAGGAGTGGTCCTCGCGTCCGGCGTGGGGCGACTACGTCGTCGAGATCGTCATGGAGCACGTCGGCGATCCGCCGTGGATGGACCTCGACAACCTGGCCAAGGCCCTGCTCGACGCCATCAAGGGCTACCTCTTCCACGACGACAGCCAGGTCGCCCGCCTGCTGGTCGAGCGGCGCGAGGGCGAGCGCGAGCGGATCACGATCCGGGTGTTTCCGCGCCGCTAGGGCGCGAGCCCGGGCCTTCAGACCTACCCAAGGGTCGAATTGTGCACTCGGAAAAAATGGAGTGCACATCGTGCACTTTTTCGCGTGAGGCGGGGTGTGCGGGCAGCAGCTCAACTGGTGATGTCAAAGACCGGAGCACAGTCTGACATGCCGATGCGGCAGATTTGGTCGTGGGCCCGCGAGGTCCCTCTTTCATCCCGAAAGGGGCCTCAGGACGCGGTCTGGAACCGCAGCGTGGGCAGGCGCATCTGCATGTTGGCGCCGACGAACAGCTGGGGCTCGGAGGGGCGCTCGATGCCGGCCTCGGCTTCCTTGCGGCTGACGCAGGCCCGGGCCTCGGCCGCGAGGGCGAGGAAGTCCGCCGCCGTCGGCAGGCTTTCCAGAATGCAGCCGTCGAACCACGGATAGCGCTCGTCCGCCCCGCAGCCGAACGAGGTGCGGTCGCGCCGCGCGGCGGTCAGGACCATCCGGTTCGGCCCCTGCAGGGCGTTCAGGAAGATGCCGGAATAGCAGGCCGAGACGATCACCACGGTGGGGCGCTCGCCACAGCTGTTGCGCACCAGATTGGCCATGATGTCGGGCGTCATCCGGGCGGCGTCGCCGAAGACCATGCCGTCCGGCGCGCCATGGGAGGTGAAGTAGATCAGGCAGCCGCGGGTGGCGCTCGCCGCCTTGGCGCGCACGCCGGACAGGACGTCGTCGGGGCTGTCGGTCTCGAGGCTGAAGTCGATCATGTCCGCGCGGCTGAAGCCGGCGCGCTGGAAGCCCTGAACCAGATCGCGGCGGGCGTTGTCGAAGGCCTGGATCGGATGTCCGCGTCCGTCGCGCCAGTCCGCCTGTATGATGGCGGCGGTCCAGCCGTCGAAGCGGCTTGGGGTGGGGGCGGGCGCGCGTGTCTGCGCCGTGGCCGGACCGGCCAGCGCCATCAGTCCCGTCAGCAGGAAGATCAGACCCCGAAGCATGCGCAACCCCCGCAGTTCCAGTCCGCGGACGTTAGCCCATCAGGCGGGGAGGGGAAGGGGCTACTTCTTCCGGAACTGGTCGAGCGACACGACCTTGGGCGCGTCGTCACCGCCCAGCGGCGGGACCGGGGTCTCGTCCGCCTCGGCGGCGGCGACCTCGGCGGCGATCTCCTCGACCGTCGCGGGCGGTTCGAACTGCAGCAGGAACTGCACCGACGGATCGTAGAAGCGGGTCACGGCGGTGAAGGGCATGGCCAGAACCTTGGGCATGCCGCCGAACTTGAGCATCACCGAGAAGCGGGTCGGTTCGACCTTCAGGTCCCAGTACTGGTGCTGCAGCACCACGGTCATTTCGTCCGGGTACTTGGCCAGGACGTCCGGCGGGACGCTGACGCCCGGCGCGCGGGTCTTGAAGGTGATGTAGAAATGGTGCGCGCCCGGAATGCCGTCCGGTCCCGCGGCCCGGTCCAGCGCAGCCTTGATCACCCCGCGCAGGGCGTCCTGCGCCAGCTGCTCGTAGTGCATGTCGTCCACGGGGGGCGTTTCTTCAGCCATCGGGTCGGGGTCTCGCTGTCCAGCGGCGGTGATACCTCCCGACGGGCGAGTGCGGAAGACGCCAAAGAAGGTTAGCGGCGGGATTCTATCCCCAGCCGGCCGGTCGTCTTCGTCATGGGAGGAAAGTGGGAGGCTTCTGTTGCCAGGCGCCTCCCGGGCCCCGCCTGAGGATCTGAACCCCCAGGAGTTAGATTGGAATTACCGGAACCGCATTACGCGGCGACAGCGTATTCCCCAGCGAAGTTATCGTTCGCAGTTAGAAAATGACCCGATACGGTGGGTCAGGACGAGCGAAAGCAATCCTCTTTACACGTCCGTCGATGCTAGTCGGCCCCATGCTCACTCCGCCGATAACGCGGGGAGAAATGGTGGAGCCGCCGGGAATCGCACCCGGGTCCGGTCCGCTTATTACAGGCACGTTTATCGCCATAGTCCGGCCGAAACCGGACCATTCCAATATAGGGCGAAACGCCTGCGAATTGAAGGGCTCGCGCGGCGGCCTCCGTCAGAGGGCGGGCGGGAAGGTGATCGGCATGCCGTCCTCGACCGGGCGGCCGAACACATCGCGGGCGATGGTGAAGCGCGCGTCCTTGCGGATCAGGCGGCAGGCGGCGACGTCCAGCGCGTCCGACCCGGAGCTGCGGGTGACCTCACAGCGGACGGCGCGGCCGTTGGGCCCGGCGGTGACGAAGACGCGCAGGCCGGTGTCGAGGTCATGCCCGTCCGCGATCAGCTGATCGGCGATGGCGGCGAGACTCTGGTGCTCGATGTTGGCGCCGCTCGTCGACTCCAGCGGCAGGAGCGCCCGGGGCGTATCGTCCTGCAGGACGAAGAGCAGGCCGATCCGGCGACGGCTGGGGTGCAGGAAGCTGAAGTTGTAGCCGCCCGCCTCGGCCGCGGCGCAGGCGCGCCGGTCGAAATCGGCGTCGCCGGACGAGGCGGAGACTTCGCAGAAGACGCTGGTCCCGGTCTTGGCGGGATGGACGGTGACCCCGGCCCAGGGCGCGCCGGAGGCCTCGGGCGCGTCGGGGCCGCCGCGCAGACGGTCGAGTCCGCTCACCGAGGCGCGCGGACCGGGGACGGGTGGCCATGACGGGCGCTCGACGGGAACGACGACCGGCGGCGCGCCCGAGCCGATCTGCACCAGCGGCGACCGGGGGCGGGACGAGGTGTTGTAGTCGACGGTGATCTGGACCACGTCGCCGACCGGGGCGCCGTCGACGTCGATCGCCGGACGGAAGCGGGCCCGCTCGCGGATGCGGTCGCACAGGCCGGTCGGCCAGCGGGCGTCGCCGTTCGACCAGGTTACGCGACAGCCGCCCACGCGGCCGCCGGGCGTGATCTCCAGCCGCAGGCTGGCGGTGGAATAGCCCTGGCCGCCGTACAGCACCTGGGTCTGGATCTCCGGATCCTCGAGCGTGAACCAGTCGCGCACGCTGTCCCCGGCCGAGGCGCGGCGCAGGCGGGCGGGGTCGGGCTCCTCGTCGTTGCCCCATTGCTCGATATGGACGACGGGATAGGTCGGCCTCCGTTCGCGCGCGGTCTGCGCGGCGGCGGGCAGGGCGAGGCCGAGGGCCAGGGCCGTCAGTGCAAGGCGATACATGGAACTTCCCCCGGGTCGCCTGCACTCTGGCCGCGTTCGGTGAAGCTGAAAAGGCGGAGCGGGCGTCGTCAGACCCTGCGCCACCCCGGGGTCTGGTTGCGGAACCAGGTCAGCTGGCGCTTGGCGTAGTTGCGGGTGGCCTGACGGGTGGCGTCGATGGCCTGATCCAGCGTCGTCGCGCCCGCCAGATGGGCGGCGAACTCGCGCACGCCGACGGCCTTCATCGCGGGCAGGTCGGGGGACAGGTCGCGGGCCATGAGGGCGCGGACTTCATCCAGCGCCCCCTGTTCGACCATCAGCCCGACGCGCAGGTCGCAGTTGGCGTAGAGCCGCTCGCGGTCCGGCTCGACGACCAGACCGGTCCAGGACCCAGGCGCCAGCAGGGGCGTGGTGTCGGCGGTCCAGTCGCTGAGGGCGCGACCGGTGTGCTCGGCGACGGCCATGGCGCGGGTCAGGCGCTGGCGGTCGCCCTGTTCGATGCGGGCGGCGGCGGCGGGGTCCAGCGCGGCGAGACGACGCCGGAACAGGGGCTCGCCCTCGTCGTCGAAGGCGGCGGCGACGGCGTCCCGCACCTGATCCGGGACTTCCGGAATATCGGCCAAGCCCCTTGCAAGGGCTGTGAAATACAGGCCGGTGCCGCCGACCAGGAGCGCGGGCCGACCGGCGTCGACCAGTTCGGCCAGAACCGGCAGGACCTCGCGGGTCCAGCGGCCCACCGACCAGGCCTCGGCGGCGTCCGCGACGCCGTAGAGGCGGTGCTCGGCCTCGGCCTCGTCAGCTTGAGACGGCCGGGCGCTGAGCACGCGCAGGTCGGCGTACAGTTGCTGGCTGTCGGCGTTGAGGATCACCGCCCCGGTGGACGCGGCCATGTCCATCGCCAGCCGCGACTTGCCCGAGGCGGTGGGGCCGGCGATGAGGGTGATCTTGGGGTCGGACAATTCGAGGCTCGCGGGGCGGGGCATCCGGCGATAGAACGCAGGCCCCGCAGCCGCAACCCGCTGCCCGGATACTGGAAGACCCGCCGTGCCTGATCGCGCCACCGTCATCGCCGCCCTCGACGCCGTCACCGATCCCCGGACCGGGCAGGGGCTGGTCGCCGCCGGACTGGCGCAGGGGCTGACCGTGACCGAGGACCGCGCGGGCTTCGTCATCGAGGTTCCGGCGGGCGAGACGGCGCTCTACGCCCCCGTCCGCGACGCCGCCGAGGCCGCGCTGAAGGCCTTGCCGGGCATGACCCGCGTCTCCGTCATCCTGACCGCCGAGACCGCCCCCGCCGCCAAGCCGCGCCGTACCGCCTCCCTGTCGCCGCAGGCGGTGGACCAGACCCGGCCCAGGGCGCCCGTCGCCACCGACCGCCCCGCCCATGTGCGCAAGGTGCTGGCCGTGGCCTCGGGCAAGGGCGGGGTGGGCAAGTCCACGGTGGCGGTGAACCTGGCGGCGGCGCTGGCCGCGCGGGGGCTGTCGGTCGGGGTGCTGGACGCGGACGTCTATGGCCCGTCGCTGCCGACCATGCTCGGCGTCTCGGGCAAGCCGGACTATGTGGACGGGATGATCCAGCCCCATGTCGTTCAGGGGCTGAAGGCCATGTCGGTGGGGCTGCTGACCAAGGCCGAGGACGCCATGGTCTGGCGCGGGCCGATGGCCTCGCAGGCCCTGACCCAGATGCTGACCCAGACCCGCTGGGGCACGGAGGCGGCGCCGCTGGACGTGCTGGTGGTGGACCTGCCGCCGGGCACCGGCGACGTGCAACTGACCCTGATCCAGAAGACGCCGCTGGACGGGGCGGTGATCGTCTCGACCCCGCAGGAGGTGGCGCTGGCCGACGCCCGCCGGGGCCACGCCCTGTTCGCCAAGGTCGGCGTGCCGACCCTCGGCCTGATCGAGAACATGACCGGCCCGATCTTCGGCAAGGGCGGGGCGGAGGCTGAAGCCGCGCGTCTGGGCGTCAGCTACTTGGGCGACATCCCGCTGGACGCCGCCGTGCGCGAGGGCGGGGATGCGGGCGCGCCGGTGGTGCTCGCCGATCCGCGGGGCGCGATCGCGGGCCGGTTCGCCGGGTTCGCCAAGGCGGTCGCGGACGCGCTGGGTCTCTGACCGGCGCAGAAAAAGCGCTCAACAGGGTTTTCAAACGCAACGCGAATGGCCACCTTGCCGGTTCCAGTCCTCTCCGAGAGCCGCCAATGTCCGTCGACGCCCTGTTCCGCCCCTTCACCATCAAGGGGCTGACCCTTCCGAACCGTATCGTCATGGCGCCGATGACGCGGTCCTTCTCGCCCAACGGCATCCCGTCTGACGGCGTGCCCGGCTACTACCGCCGTCGCGCGGAAGGCGGCGTCGGCCTGATCGTCACCGAGGGCACGGTGGTCGAGCGTCCCGCCGCCCGCAATGACGCCGCCGTCCCGGTCTTCCACGGCGAGGCCCTGCCGGAATGGCGCAAGGTGGTGGACGAGGTCCACGCCGCCGGCGGCCTGATCGCGCCGCAGATCTGGCACGTGGGCTCGGCCCGCGGCCAGGGCGCCGAGTGGCAGCCGCTGGGCAAGGTCGACAGCCCCTCGGGCCTGGTCGCGCCGGGCAAGCAGAAATACGAGCCGATGACCGACGAGGACGTCGCCGACACCCTGGCCGCCTTCGGCCGCTCGGCGAAGGCGGCGAAGGCGCTGGGCTTTGACGCCGTCGAGATTCACGGCGCCCACGGCTATCTGATCGACCAGTTCTTCTGGGGCGGCACCAACGGCCGCGAGGACCGCTGGGGCGGCTCGACCATCGGCGAGCGCGCGCGCTTCGGCGCCGAGGTGGTCAAGGCCGTGCGCGAGGGCGTGGGCGAGGACATGCCCCTGATCCTGCGCCTGTCGCAGTGGAAGCAGCAGGACTACACCGCCCGCATCGCCGAGACGCCCGAAGGGCTGACCGAGTGGCTGACCCCGCTGGCCGACGCCGGCGTCGACGTCTTCCACTGCTCGCAGCGCCGGTTCTGGGAGCCGGAGTTCGAGGGCTCGGACCTGAATTTCGCCGGCTGGACCAAGAAGCTGACCGGCCTGCCCACCATCACCGTCGGCTCGGTCGGGCTGGACGGCGAGTTCATCGCGGCCTTCGGCGGCGCGGGCTCCAAGCCGGCCTCGCTGGACGGGCTGATTGAACGGCTGGAACGCGAGGAGTTCGATCTGGTCGCCGTCGGCCGCGCCCTGCTGGCCGATCCCCACTGGGTCGCCAAGGTCCGCGAGGGGCGTCATGATGAGCTGCAGGACTTCGAACGTTCGGCCCTGATGACGCTGTCGTAGGGATTAGGGGTTAGGGACTAGGGATTAGGGATTGGCAGGGCGAGCATGGCGCTGACGCAGAAGCGACCCACAGTCCACCTAATCCCTAATCCCTAATCCCCAGTCCCTTCATTCAGCGCCGCTCGAAGACCTTGAAGACGAAGGCGTGGTCGTCCTTCTCGCCGGCCGGATGCGCCTCGGCCGAGACCTCCGTCCAACAGACCGGATCAAAAGCCGGGAAATGCACGTCGCCGTCGGGCGCGGCGTCCACCTCGGTGATGTAGAGCCGCTTCGCGCGCGGCAGGACCGCCTCGAACAGGGCCGCGCCGCCGATCACGCAGACCTCCTCCACGCCGTCTTCTTCCGCCTGTTCGCGCGCGATCTCGATCGCCTCGTCCAGATTGGTGACGACCAGTGCGCCCTTGGCCTCGCCGTCCTCGCCATAGCCCTCGTCCCGGGTGACCACGACGTTCAGACGGCCCGGCAGCGGCTTCAGCGGCAGGCTCTCCCAGGTCTTGCGACCCATGATGCAGGGCTTGCCGATGGTGATCGCCTTGAACCGCTGCAGATCGCTGCGCAGCCGCCAGGGCAGGTCGCCGTCGCGGCCGATCACGCCGTTGGCGCCGCGCGCAACGACGAGGACGAGAGAGGGCAGGGCCATCAGCGGGGCTCCAGCCAATGCAGCCATTTGCGCTGCATGGCCTGTTCGATGTCGATGTCGGCGGCCCGGCAATAGATCAGCAGCATGCCCAGCACGTCGGCCGCCTCGTCGCCCAGCTTGGCGTGATCCGCCGCGCCGCGCGCCCGGCCGGTGGTGCGCAGGTGCTCGGCGACCAGTTCGCCCAGCTCCTCCTGCACCTTCAGCAGGGCCCAGTCGCCGGACGCGGCCTTGTCGCGGTCGATGCCGTGCTCGCGGGCGTAGATGTCGGAGATTTGCAGGACGGAGTCCTGCAGGCCTTTCAGGTCCATCAGACCGCGACCGGCGCCTTGATGTGCGGCCAGGGCTGGTAGCCGTCCAGGACGAAGTCCTCCAGCCGGTAGGCGAACAGGTCGTCCTTCGGCGTGATGGTCATGGTCGGCAGGGGCAGGGGCTCGCGGGTCAGTTGCAGTTCGGCCTGTTCGATGTGGTTCAAATACAGGTGGGCGTCGCCGAAGGTGTGCACGAACTCGCCGGGCTCCAGCCCGACCACCTGCGCCATCATGATGGTCAGCAGGGCGTAGCTGGCGATGTTGAACGGCACGCCCAGGAAGACGTCGGCGCTGCGCTGGTACAGCTGGCAGCTCAGCTTTCCGTCGGCGACGAAGAACTGGAACAGGCAGTGGCAGGGCGGCAGGGCCATGTCGTCCACGTCGGCCGGGTTCCACGCCGAGACGATGTGGCGGCGGCCGTTGGGGTTGGTCTTGAGGCCGTGAACCAGCTTCTCGATCTGGTCGATGACGCGGCCGTCCGGCGCGGCCCACGACCGCCATTGCTTGCCGTAGACCGGGCCCAGTTCGCCCTCGGCATTGGCCCATTCGTCCCAGATGCTGACGCCGTTTTCCTTCAGCCAGCCGATGTTGGTCTCGCCGCGCAGGAACCACAGCAGCTCGACGATGATGGAGCGCAGGTGCAGCTTCTTGGTGGTCAGGACCGGGAAGCCCTTGGACAGGTCGAACCGCATCTGGCGGCCGAACACGCCCAAGGTGCCGGTGCCGGTGCGGTCATCGCGACGCGCGCCGTTCTGGAGAATGTCGCGCAGCAGGTTGAGGTACTGCCACTCGGGGTGGTCAGCGGGAACGGCCCCGGTCTTGGCCTGCAGGTCCTGGAAATCGAAGGCGGCGCTCATGGGGACACAGTGTCGCCGATTCGCCGCGAAGGGCAGACCATCGATTCGGTTGCTCACAGGAACGTGGTTCTCCTCCCCGTCGCGGTTCGCGATGGGGAGGAGGGGGAAGTCACCCCCCGAACCCGCCCCCGTCCAGGAACGCCTGCTCCTCCGCCGTCGTCTCCCGGCCCAGGCACGCGTTCCGATGCGGGAAGCGGCCGAACCTGACGATGATGTCGCGATGGATGTGGCCCCATTTGATCAGGTCCGCGTCGTCGCCGATCAGGGCCAGATAGCGGTCTTGGTCCTCCAGCCGCTCCGAATGCTCGAATGGCAGCAGCAGGAAGTTCCGCAGGTCCGCGTCGAAGGCCTGATGATGGCCGCGCGCGACCGCCCGTTCGGCGAAATGGCGGGCCAGCGGGTCGGTGGCGAACTGGTGCGCCGTGCCGCGGAAACAGTTGCGCGGGAACTGGTCCAGAAGAATCAGCAGAGCCAGCGAGCCCTCCGCCGTCTCGGCCCAGTGATCCAGCTCGCGCCGCGCCGCCATCATGTGGCCGTGCAGGAACCGCTGGCGGAAGACGTCATCGAAGGCGTCGTCCTTGGCGAACCACTTGCCGGGCCCGGCCTCTTTCCAGAAAGTGACGACGTCAGCGGGGGTCAGGTCAGTGCTCATGCCGCATTATCTGGCACCATGAACAGGGCCTCAAGCGGCTCAAAAAGGGCGTAGCTATGACGGTGCGGGTCAGTATCGGTGGGCTTCCGGAAGAGCCCCGGAATGTTCTCTTCGACGAGTGGCAGTTTGGCAAAGCCACCCGGCCAGCCGCGCAACTCCATTCGTTCCAGCTTCTGGTCGAGCGCGGCGAATTCGTCGCTTGGGTTGAACCAATTTACGAAGAGATGATCCGGGAGTTTCGGGAGGACGACAAGGTCGGCGGCTTCACACCGGAGTACGAAGGTCAGGTCGGCTATCCGTCGTTGATGCAGCTATTTGACCTTCCTCGGGATAGTCGGATGAGCCTGTTGCGCTATCTGCGCTTCGACATTCTCGGCCGGTATCTCGGGGCGCCGTATCCACACGCTTACTGGATGGGAATGAGCATCGACGATATTTCAATCGATGACGATTGGCTGCGTGTTGATGGCAAAGTGTGCCGCGCCCCAGGGACCAGTCTCTGGGAGCGGTTTTTGAGCTCATTTAGGTGATCCAGTGACCCCGCTTCCCGCCTACCACGACGCCGATTGCGACCTGTCCATCATCCGCGGCAAGCGCGTGGCCGTGATCGGCTACGGCAGCCAGGGGCGGACCCATGCGCTGAACCTGCGCGACTCGGGCGTGACCGACATCGTCATCGGGCTGAAGGCGGGCTCGGCGACACGGGCGAAGGCCCAGGCCGACGGATTCACCGTCCAGACGGCGGGCGAGGCGACGGCGGGGGCCGATGTGGTCGCCGTCATGGTCTCGGACGAGGCGCACCGCGACCTGTGGCGCGATGAGCTGGAGCCCAACATCCGTCCGGGCGCGGCCCTGATCTTCGCCCACGGCCTGTCGGTGCGGTTCGAACTGGTCAAGCCGCGCGCGGACCTGGATGTGATTCTGGCCTCGCCCAAGGGAATCGGGCCGCGCATCCGCGACCTGTACGAGGCCGGGGAGGGGGTTTTCTGTCTGTTTGGGGTGCAACAGAACGCCACGGGCGGCGCCCATGCGCTGGGCCTGTCCTATGCGGCGGCGCTGGGTTGCGGCCGCAAGGGCATTCTCGAGACCACGATGAAGGACGAGTGCGAAAGCGACCTGTTCGGCGAGCAGGTGGTCCTGTGCGGCGGGGTGGCCGAACTGGTCGACGGCGCCTTCATGAAGCTGGTCAACGCCGGCTATCCGCCCGAGGTGGCGTGGTTCGAGTGCTTCTACGAGCTGAAGCTGGTCACAGACCTGATGTTCGAGAAGGGAATCGCCGGGGCCTTCGGCCGAATCTCCAACACGGCCGAGTACGGCGCCTACCTGACCGGGCCGCGCATCATCGGCGACGCCTCGAAGGCGGCCATGGACGAGGTGCTGGGCGAGGTTCGCTCGGGCGCCTTCGTGCAGAAGCTCATGACGGACTACGACGCCGGCTCCCCGGAACTGCTGGCCCGCCGCAAGGCCCTGGGCGAGCGCACGATCGAAAGCGTGGGCGCGCATCTGGCGGCGGTGGCGTCAAAAGCGGGAGGCTGAAACGAAAAGAGCCTCCCGAGGGAGGCTCTTTCGCTTGCTTCCGAGGGTCTCGGGAACCCCTTGGAAAGAATGGTCGGAGTGAGAGGATTCGAACCTCCGACCCCTGCGTCCCGAACGCAGTGCTCTACCAGGCTGAGCCACACTCCGACTTGAGGAGGGGGCTTATAGCGACGCGTTTTTGCCCCCGCAAGCGCAGAAAACGCCTTCCGGCAAATAGTTTTCGGGTCGCCGATCGCCGACCGCCGATCCCTGGAATTCCTTCCGGAACCCCGATGCAATTCCCCGCGAAAACCCTCTTGCGTCCCGCTTCGGCTCGGCGTATCTGACCGCCTCCTCGCCGCAGGGCGGGGCGACGCCGGACCTGCTGGGGAATGGTGTAATGGTAACACTCCGGTTTTTGGTACCGTCATTCTAGGTTCGAGTCCTAGTTCCCCAGCCATCCGTTTCTGATCCCGATCAGGCAGGTTCACAGGCCGCGGCGCGCAGGCGTTCCGCGGCTTTTTCGTATGCGTGAACGGGCGGGCTAGTGCGCCGGGACGGTGTCCAGCGGCAGGCGGATGCGGACGCCGACGCCGGCGTCCGGCGCGGTCTCGATGGTCATCGACCCGCCGAGGTGGTCGACCAGCCCCTGCACCAGAGACAGGCCCTCGCCGGGATCGATGGCGTCGGCGCCGATTCCCGAATCGCGGACCACGAGGCTGACCCCGCCCACCGCGCGCGAGAAGGCGACGGCGATCGAGCCTCGGCGGTTGTCGGGGAAGGCGTGGCGACAGGCGTTGGCGATCAGCTCATGGGTGATGATGGCCATGGGCAGGAGGTGGCTGTCGGGCATCAGGGTGGTCTGGCCGCGCACCTCGATCCGCACCGCCCGCCCTTCGCAGGCGCGGGTCCAGAAGGCGCCGACGTCGTCGAGGTAGCCGGCGAAGTCGAGCGGGCCGTCGCTGGTCATCCGCCGGCTGATCAGCTCCATGGCGGCGGTGATGTCGCTGAGCCAGGTCAGGTGCCGGACGCTTTGCGGGTCGCTGACGCTGCGAAGACGAATTCCGACGAGCGTCTGCAACAGCTGATAGCCGCCGAGCAGACGCCTCTGAAGCTCGACGATCCGGTCTTCCGCCGCCGCGGCCATCGTTCCCCCGACGATTGAAAATGCCGGGAATTCCTACTCCACACAGAACCAAATAGCCAATGGCGCGTTGGCCTGTCCGCTGGCGGACACAACAGTGTAAACGCGTACCGTTAGCGTGTGTGGGGGAGTCGCGTGTCCGACCTGCCGGACCTCCGGGTCATGATCGTTGAAGACCAGGCGTTGCTGGCGATGGAGCTTGAGCTCGTGCTGGGCGAGGCCGGCTGCGACATCGTCGGCTGCGCCATGGACAAGGCGGGCGCCTTCGCCGTCGCGGAGCGCGAGCGGCCGGACCTGGCCCTGATCGACGTGAACCTGCTGGACGGGATGACCGGGCCGCAGATCGCCCAGCGGATCGTGGGCGACTACGGCACGGCGGTGGTGTTCCTGACGGCGAACCCTGAACAGATCCCCGAAGGCTTCGCCGGCGCCCTGGGCGCGGTGTCCAAGCCGTTCGACGAGCAGACCATCCGGTCGGTGGTCAATTTCGCCCGCCAGTTCATCCTGCATCGCACGGTGGGCGAGACCCCGCGCCGCTTCCGGCTGGCGCCCTGGCTGACCACGCCGCCGGACGATATCGCGCCGCACTAGGACTGTCGGGAGCAGAGCCAGCCGACGCCGGCGCCGCCCCCTCCGTCACGGCGCGTATCCGCGCCGCGCCACCTCCCCACTGCGTGGAGAGGTGAACCGTAGCCTCACCTCCCCATCGGAGATGGGGAGGGGGACCACGCGTAGCGTGGTGGAGGGGGCGGCTCCGGCTTGGGAAAGCCGTCTACCAATCCCCTTTCGCCTGCGCCGCCCCCTCCACCACCCGGGCTGAATCGCCCGGGTGGTCCCCCTCCCCATTCGCAACGCGAACGGGGAGGAGAAGGCCCGCTACTGCACCTTCACCCGCATGAAGATCATGCCGCCGTCCGGGTCGCCGCCGTAGATCGGCTCCAGCGCGCCGGGGACCTGGTTGACCGTGTAGAGCGCGCCCAGGCCGAAGCGGACGTTCTGCGCCACCTGCCAGTCACGCACCGCGCCGACCGAGGCCTTGGAGACCGTGTAAAGGTCGCCGTGGCCGCCGCCGTGACCGGGAACCAGCTCGTCCGTCTCGATCCGCTCGGCGCGGGCGAAGACGGTCCAGCGATCATCGGGGCTGAAGGCGCTTTCCAGCATCCAGCCGTCCTTCGACTCGTCGTGGTCGTCGGTCTTGCGGCCCCAGGCGAGGGTGGTGGACCACCAGCCGTCGGCGCCGATGCGGCGGGTGTGGATGGCGCTGGCCGAGAGCTTGCGGTCATTCTCGTCCGGCTCCAGCTGCTCGGGGCCGGTGACGTCGGCGTACGAGGCCTGCAGCGACCATTCCGCCGTCGGGTTCCAGGTGCCCCGGACCGACCAGCTGTCCAGCTCCGGCGGGTCGAAGTCGTAGCGGTTCTGGTCCGGTTCGCGGCCGGTGAAGGACGAGGCCTCCAGCTTCAGGTTCTCGTGCGCCCAGCCCAGGGTGGCGACCCCGAAGACGATGTGGGTCGAGTCCAGCCAGTGGTGGGTGATCGGCGCCTCGGGGCTGTCCATGGCGCTCATGCGGTGCATGAAGGCCGGCGGGCCGAAGGCGGGCTCGCCCGGATAGCCGATGTAGGCGAAGACCGTGTCCTTGTCGGTCAGTGGGCGGGCGTAGCTGGCCGACAGCTCCATCACCAGCTCGTGCGGATGCTGGCGATCGACCAGGGGAGTGACGCCGTCCGCCGTCTCGCCCGCCGCCAGCAGCAGGGGGAAGCCGTCCTTGCCCATGAAGGGATCGGGGCTGAGCATGGCGCGCAGGTTCAGGGTCGAGCCGTCGGCGAAGTCGCGCCGGGCCGAGCCCATGATCATGCCGCTGACGAAGGTCTTGTCGTCGCCGCGCGGGCCGTTCTGCCAGTCATAGGTCAGGTTCAGCTGGGCGTGGCCCATGAAGCTCCAGTCGCCCGAGCCCCAGTGCACGCCGCCGTGGCTGGAGGCGTCGGGTTGCCAGGCGGTGCCGGACGCCTCGCGGGTCATCGGCCAGGGGCCGAGCGTGCCGGTCATGCCGTGGTCGGGTGCATGGGCGGCGTGGTCCATGCCGGACATGTCGTGACCGGCGTGAGGATCGGCGGCGGGCGCCGGCGCCTGATGCTGATGCTCGGGCGGATGGGCCGGAACGGGCGTCTGCCGCGGCGCGGGGGCCGGGGGGGCTGCGGGGTGATGATCATGCTGCTGGGCGGCCGCCGGGAGGGCGAGCGCGAGCAGGGATGCGCCGGCGAGGGGCGCGAGAAGACGGGCCATGATCGGCTCCTTGAATACGTGTCTGATCCTGCGCCGGCCTCACCGGCGCGCGAAGGGGAGGATCAGGCGCGCGGAGGGCCGTGCTCGGGCGTCGGGGCGTGGCCGTTCAGGTGGACGACGGGAAGGGGGCGAAGGTCCGGACGGGCCGCGACCGCCGCCGCCTCGATGGGCGCGGGCAGGGGGGCGGTCACGCACATGACGCAGCAGGCCATGACCTTGATCGCCTTGGACGATCCCTGCGCCGGAGCGTCGCCGTGATGCATCTGGCCGGAGGTCTCGTGGCACGGCGGGGCCGCGGGCCCGGCCGCCGCGGCGGGCAGGGCGCCGAGCGTCAGCACCGCGAGGGCGCCGCACAGCATCAGCAGGGTCCGCAGAAGGGCCATGTCCCCGACCTAGGCCCTTATCGTCGTCCCCGCAACGGCCTCAAAGCCGCAGGCCCTCGCTCTCGGGCGGACGACCGTCGGGCGTGAGGTCCAGCTGCATGAGTACGACGTCGATCCAGCGTTCGAACTTCCAGCCGGTCTCGCGCCAGACGCCCGCCTCGCGGAAGCCGGCCGCCTTGTGCAGGGCGATGGAGCCCGCATTGGCGCTGTCGCCGATGGCGCCGATCAGGTGGCGCAGGCCCAAGGCCCGGGCGCGGGCGATCAGGGCCTCCATCAGCATCCGCCCGACGCCCCGTCCCCGCGCCTCGGGCGCGATATAGACCGACAGCTCGACGCAGTAGCGATAGGCCGGGCGCAGTCGGAACGGCGACAGATAGGCGTAGCCGAGCAACTGCCCGTCGGCCTCGGCGGTCAGCCAGGGCAGGTCCAGCTTGCGGACCCCCGCCAGCCGGGACGCCATCTCGGTTTCGTCCGGCGGATCCAGTTCGAACGTCGCCGTGCCGTGCAGGACCTCGTCCGCATAGATGGCGGTGATCGCCGGTAAATCAGCGTCGACGGTGTCGCGGAGCGTCGGGGCCATGGAATTCACTCGTCAGGCTTGATCAGTGACAGAACGCGGTTCTTCTTGATAGCGTCATGCCTGCACCTGGAGGGGAGCAAGCCATGAAGTCCATCCATCTCATCCTCGCCGCCGTGATGGCGGCCTCGGTTCCGACCCTTGCCGACGCCCAGACCAAGCCCGGGGCCTCGTACGGGGGCGGTGGCAGTTCGACCGTCGATCTGCGCGTCTGCAACAACAGCGGCCGCGATGCGACGGTGGCGGTGTCCTACGTCCAGCCGGGCGAGAGCCGCTTCATGAACCGCGGCTGGTACGACGTGGCCAACGGCGCCTGCCGGGAGCTGGTCTCGACGGACAACCAGAATTTCTACTTCTATGCGGACGCCACTGACGGATCGGGGCGCAGCTGGCGGGGCGGGCACGACCTCTGCGTCGAATATCCCGGCCCCTACACCTTCTACTCGGGGGACTCGACCGAGTGCGAGTCCTGGCAGGAACTGCGCGGGTTCGTTCCCTTCAGCACCGACGAACCCGGCACATGGACCTGGACGCTGGACCCGTAGGCCCGGCTCAGGTCCGCTCCCAGCCCTTCCGGATCGCCCAGATCGCGAAAGCGTAGGTCACCGCGATGTCCTTCAGATAATCGAAGCGGCCCGACGAGCTGAAGTGGCCCGCGGTCATGTTGATCTTCAGCAGGACCGGCTTGCCCGAGGTGGTCGCCGGACGCAGCTTGGCGACCCATTTCTCCGGCTCCCAGTAGGTGACGCGCGGGTCCGACAGGCCGCCGGTCGCCAGCACCGCCGGGTAGGCCTTGGCCTCGACCTGGTCGTAGGGGCTGTACGAGTACATGTAGTCGTAGGCCGCCGGGTCGGTGATCGGGTCGCCCCACTCGGGCCACTCGCCCGGCGTCAGCGGCAGGCTGGTGTCCGACATCGTGTTGATGACGTCCACGAAGGGCACGTCGCCGATGACCCCGGCCCAGAGGTCGGGCCGCATGTTGTTGATCGCCCCCATCAGCATGCCGCCGGCGGAGCCGCCGTGGGTGACGATGTTTCCGGCCGTGGCGTAGTTCTTCTCGATCAGGTGCTCGGCGGCGGCGATGAAGTCGGTGAAGGTGTTCTTCTTCGTCATCCGGCGCGCGGCCAGGAACCAGCCCCAGCCCTTGTCCGACCCGCCACGGATGTGGGCGATGGCGTAGATGAAGCCGCGATCGACCAGCGACAGGCGGTTGGTGTTGAAGCCCGCGCCCATGGGAATGCCGTAGGAGCCGTAGCCGTACAGCAGCAACGGCGCCGAGCCGTCCACCGGGGTCGACTTGCGACGCAGGATGGTCACCGGGACCAGCGCGCCGTCCGGGGCCGGGGCGTTCAGCCGCTCGACCACATAGTCGTCGATGTTGTGGCCCGACGGGACCTCCTGCGTCTTGCGCAGGGTCCGCTCGCGGGTGGCCATGTTGTAGTCGAAGGTCTGCGCGGGCGTGGACGGCGAGGTGTAGACGTACCGCGTCATCGGCGAGTCGTATTCGTAGGTCCCGCCGAGGCCCAGCACATAGGCGGGCTCGTCCACGGCGATGGCGTGCTCCTCGCCGGCGCGGGTGCGGATGACGATGCGGGTGTTGGCGTCGTAGCGCTCGACCCGGGCCAGATAGTCGGCGAAGGGCGAGACGCTTTCGATCAGACGGCCCTCGCTGAACGGCACCAGATCGGTCCAGTTGGCGCGCCCCGGCGCGTCGGTCGGGGCGGTGACGATCTTGAAGTCCACGGCGCCGTCGGCGTCGGTGCGAATGACCCAGCGGTCGCCCCAGTGATCGGCGTCATAGCGCACGGCCTCGCGGCGCGGCTCGATGACGACCGGGGTCGCTTCCGGCTGGTCGGCGGGGACGTAGCGGTATTCGGTCTGCTCGCCGTTGCCCGAGGTGATGAGGACGTATTTGTAGTCGGCGCTGAGCTGAAGGCCCATGTACATGCCGTCGTCCGGCTCTTCGTAGACGGTGGTGATTTCGCCGCCGCGGGTGCGGCGCTTCAGGATCTTGTCCGAGCGGCCGTTGTCGTCGCGGTTGATCCAGAACACCCACTCACCGTCCGCCGAGAAGGCGAGGCCGCCCATGGCGCTTTCGATGGTCTCGCCCAGGAAGGCGCCGGTGGCGATGTCCTTGATGTAGATGCGATAGACCTCGGAGCCCTGCGCATCCTCGGCGTAGGCGAACAGCGTGTGGTCGCGGCTGTGTTCGGTCTCGCCGACCGAGGAGTAGGCCTTGCCCTCGGCCAGGGCGTTGG
The DNA here is from genome assembly GCF_036400995.1 of Brevundimonas sp. Classification (GTDB taxonomy): domain Bacteria; phylum Pseudomonadota; class Alphaproteobacteria; order Caulobacterales; family Caulobacteraceae; genus Brevundimonas. The sequence goes on along the minus strand of NZ_DASWWG010000080.1, from coordinate 13,884 downwards.
CGTCGAGGAGGATCTGTTCAGTTGAGGTGTGCAGGCTCGAGTCGTCGATAGCCGTCGGATCGCGGCGTTCATGAGAACCGGCGACGGCGATTGAACCGTCGGCGTAAGGCGTCTGTCGGCGGCGGCGGCAGTAGAGCGGGTGCTGCTGGCCGGTCTCGAAGCGGGTGTAATACTCCCACGGACCGTCGGGCAGGGGGACCGAGCTGTCGTCCTCCTTGATCCGCCCCTTCATCTCCTCGAACAGCTCCAGCTGGAGCGGCTCGGTCGAGCGCATCATCGCCTCGCGATAGGCGTTCTCGGCGTTCAGGTGTTCCTTGACGTCGGCCTTGATGATCGACGGATCACGCAGGACCTGCTGCCAGTTGTCGTCCTTCATCCACTGATAGTCGTCGGTCCGGGTGCGGCCGAGCTGCTCGATGGTGACGGGGATCTTCTTGGCGACGGGCGGGACAGGCGCGTTGGGCATCGAGGCTCCGGCAGAGGTCTTGGCAGCGGCGTGGGCTTTGGCCATGGCGGGGAGGGCCGTCGCGGCGAGGGCGGCGGCTGAGGTGGCGATAAGATCGCGGCGATTCATGACAGGCTCCCCGTTGGACGGCGGACCTTGGGCGCGGTCGCGGGGAGCGTCAACGGCCGAACGCTCACCTCTCCATCGCCCCTTCAAGGCGATGGGGAGGACAGATCGGCGTCTTCGCCGATCAGGAGGGGGCGGCGCAGGCGGTAAGTGGTTCGCCGCCGACACCGGCGTTCGAGGCGTCTCCTGCCGACACCGAGCCGCCCTCACCTGACCGTCGCTATCGCGCCGGTCTGCCCTCTCCATTCGCTTGAGGGCGAATGGAGAGGTGAGTGGTTGAAAAACTAGCCCACCAGCACGTCCACGCTCATGCGTTCCAGCAGGGCGCCGCCCTGGCCGACCGCGGCGAGGCGGCTGGAGACGTGGCCGAGGACGTTGGCGGCGTAGACCTCGTACAACGCGATCTTGCCGTTCAGCCACACGGGGTCGCCGTCCCCGGCGTCCAGTCGGGCCTTCGCCGCCAGCGCGCCCTTGGCCAGCATCCAGCCGCCGGTGACGTCGCCCAGCAGTTTCAGATAGGCGTCGGCGGCGGCCAGCACGTCAGCGGCGCGGGCGGGGTCCTGCTTGGCGTCGAGCAGCCACAGGGTGGCGTCCTCGACCGCCTCGACGGCGTTGGCGAAGCGCTCGACCGGCTTGCCGGCGTAGAGCTTGCCCAGAGCGGTCAGGGTGACCTTGAAGTCGGCGATCAGGGCCTTGGCGGCGTCGCCGCCGTCCTGCGACAGCTTGCGGCCGACCAGATCCATGGCCTGGATGCCGTTCGTGCCCTCGTAGATCGGGGTGATGCGGGCGTCGCGGTAGTACTGGGCCGCGCCGGTCTCCTCGATGAAGCCCATGCCGCCGTGGACCTGAACGCCCTGCGAGGCGACCTCGCAGCCGACGTCGGTGGACCAGGCCTTGGCGATGGGGGTGAAAAGGTCCTCGCGGCCCTTCCACTTGCGGCGGTCGTCTTCGGTGGCGGCGTGGCGGGCCAGGTCGGCGGCGACGCCGGTGGACAGGCAGATGGCGCGGGCGGCGGCGATTCTGGCCTTCATCACCGACAGGGTCCGGCGCACGTCGGGATGATCGACGATCGGGCTGTTGGCGGCGCCGGTCCACACGCTGCGGCCCTGCTTGCGCTCCTGGGCGTAGGCGAGGGCGTGCTGGTAGGCGCGCTCGGCGATACCGACGCCCTCGACGCCGACGGCGAGGCGGGCGGCGTTCATCATGACGAACATGTGGGCGAGGCCCTGATTGGGCTGGCCGACCAGTTCGGCGGTGGCGTTCTCATAGGCCATGACGCAGGTGGGCGAGCCGTGGATGCCCAGCTTGTGCTCGACGCTGACCGGATAGAAGCTGTTCCGGTCGCCCAGAGAGCCGTCGGCGTTGACGTGATACTTGGACGCCAGGAACAGGCTGATGCCCTTGGGCCCTGGCGGGGAGTCGGGCAGGCGGGCCAGCACCAGGTGGACGATATTGTCCGTGGCGTCGTGATCGCCCCAGGTGATGAAGATTTTCTGGCCCGACAGCTTGTACGTCCCGTCGCCGTTCGGGATCGCCGTGGCGGTCAGGGCGCCGAGGTCGGAGCCCGCGCCCGGTTCGGTCAGGACCATGGCCCCGGTCCATTCGCCGGACACCAGTTTGGTCAGATAGGTGTCCTTCTGGCTGTCGGTGCCGACAGCCTCCAGCGCCTCGATGGCGGCGAGCGACAGCATGGGGCAGAGGCCGAAGGCCATGTTGGCGGCGTGGACGGTCTCATAGGCCGCCAGCTCCAGCGCCTTGGGCAGCTGTTGTCCGCCCGAGTGGGCCTGGGCTGTCAGGCTGGTCCAGCCCCCCGCGGCGAACTGGCGATAGGCGTCCGAGAAGCCCGGGGCGGGGGTGACGTTGCCGTCCTTGCAGACCGAGCCCTTCTGGTCGCCGACGCGGTTCAGCGGGGCGAGCACCTCTTCCGAGAACTGGCCCGCGGCTTCCAGCACGGCGCCCATCAGGTCGGCGTCATAGTCGGGGAAGGCGCCGGTGGCGGCGACCTGATCAATGCCGGCGACGGCTTGCAGGGCGAAGGCGAGATCGCGGATCGGGGCGCGGTAGGTCATCGGTATTCCGGGCTTGGCGTACGATATGAAGAGGTCATGGCCCCTCCGCCCTCTCTTGCGCAAGGGCGGTCGAAGCGGACAGGATCGACCCACAGTGAACGTTTGCCGTCACGGAAGGGAAGTATGGCCGAGCCTCGTAATCGATACTCCGCGGTTTCCCTCGTGCTTCACTGGGGGATCGCCGTGCTGATCCTCGTCCAGATCCTGCTGATCACGGCGCATGAGGCGACCGAGGGGCCGCTGTCGCGGGAGTTCGTGCAGATCCACAAGTCCGTGGGGCTGGGCATCCTGCTGCTGACGCTGGTCCGGATCGGATGGCGGGTGGCCAATCGCCCGCTGCCGCCGCCTGCGACCATGCGTCCGTGGGAAAAGCTGCTGGCCACGGTCACGCACAGGCTCTTCTACGTCGCCCTGATCGTCCTGCCGCTGACCGGATGGGCGGCCAGTTCGGCGACGGGACGGGAGATCGTCTTCTTCGGCCTGTTCGACTGGCCCCTGCTGCCCATCGGCGGCGGTCGGGACGCGGCGCGGGCCCTGATGGACGTCCACGAACTGGCGGTGAAGGCGCTGTACGGGCTGCTGTTCCTGCACGTCGTCGGCGCGCTGAAACACCAGTTCCTGGACCGCGATGACGTCCTGCATCGGATGATCCCGCTGATCCCGCGGCGGCCCTGACGCCGGTCGGACTTGCGCACCCACTGTCGGGAGGCGCACATGACCGCCGGACGAGCATGAGGATGTCAGACGCGTGGACAGGTCGGACGGCATGACGGATCGGGATCACGGCGCCGAGGAGGCCGCCGCCCGGGCGCTGGCGGACGGCAAGCTGATCCTGCTGCCGACCGAGACGGTCTATGGCCTGGGCGCCGACGCCTCGAACGCCAAGGCCGTGGCGGCGATCTTCGAAGCCAAGGGCCGGCCGCGCTTCAATCCGCTGATCTCGCATGTCGCCGATGCGGCGGGCGCCGAGCGGATCGCCCTGTTCGACGACCATGCGCGCAAGCTGGCCGAGGCCTTCTGGCCGGGGCCGCTGACCCTCGTCGCCCCCGTGCGCGACCGGCAGGCGGTCTGCGATCTGGCCCGGGCGGGGCTGGACAGTGTGGCGGTGCGGGTGCCCGGCCATGCGCGTGCCCGCGAGGTGCTGGACCTGTTCGGCGGGGCGGTGGTGGCGCCGTCGGCCAACCGCTCGGGACGGCCCAGCCCGACCACCTTCCAGGACGCCATGGACGAGACCGGCTTCGCCGCCGCCGAGGGCGTGGACGGCGGCCCTTGCGCCGTGGGGGTCGAAAGCACGGTGGTCTCGGTGCTGGGCGGCAAGGTCAGCCTGCTGCGGCCCGGCTCGGTCACCCGTGAGGAGCTGGAGGCCGTGGTCGGCCCGCTGGATGCGGGCGGGGAGGGGCATCGCTCGCCCGGCCGCCTGACCCTGCACTATGCGCCGGACGCCCCGGTGCGGATCAATGTGACCTCGCTCCATAAGGGGGAGCTGCTGCTCGGCTTCGGCCCCGGCGTCGGCGACGCCCGCTGGAGCCTGAGCCCGACCGGCGACCTGCGCGAGGCCGCCGCCAACCTGTTCCGCCGCCTGCGCGAGGCCGACCGCGAGAAGCCCGCGGGCATCGCCGTGTCTCCGATCCCGAAGGCCGGTCTGGGCGAGGCGATCAACGACCGGCTCAGCCGGGCGGCGGGGCATATCGGCTAGAGGAACCGAGCCCTCACATCGACGCTGGACCGCTCCCCCACCGCGTCGAAGCAGTTGGCCAGCCAGTCCTCCGCCGCCTCGCGCCCATAGCCCTTGAGCCGGTTGAGGAAGGTCCATTCGGTGTCGAATTTCGAGCCCAGCGACAGGGGGCCGAGCCAGCGATCGCTTTCGATGGCGTGCATGCGGATGGCCTGGACGCGGTGGCGGCTGCCGGTCTTCAGCTGGCCGTCGGCGATCAGGGACTGGAGCAGGGCGAAGGCGCGCAGTTCAGAGACCAGCGGGGCGTTGAAGACGATCTCGTTCAGGCGATCCATGATCTCGCCCGCCGCGTGGGGCGTCTCGTTCCGCACGAACGGGTTCAGCGGCAGGATCAGGATGTCGTCGGGCGTGTCCGGATGGATCAGGGGCCACAGCGCCGGATTGGCGAGGTAGCCGCCGTCCCAATAGCTCTCGCCGTCGATCTCGACCGCCTGGAAGAGGTGCGGCAGGCAGGAGGAGGCCAGCAGGACGTCGGGGGTGATCTCGGGCGTGCGGAAGATGTGGGCGCGGCCCTGTTTCACCGCCGTGGCCGAGACGAAGAACTGAATTGCCGAGGCGCGGACGGCGTCGAAGTCGACGGCGTTGTCGAGCACCCGCTTGAGCGGGTTCAGGTTGAAGGGATTGAACTGGTAGGGGCTCATCGACAGGGCGAGGTTCTCGCCCGTGCGCCACAGGCCGGTGTCCTTGAGCCAGCCGGGCGTGAGCGCCTGGCTCCAGATCGAACTGTCGCCGAAGACGTTGCGGCCGCCGGACTGGTTCACCTCGCGCCAGAGCTTGTCGAGCTGGACGCGGGCGGCGTCGGGTCCGCCCGCCTCGAGGCCCGAGATGAGGGCGGCGCCGTTCATGGCCCCGGCGGAGGCGGCGGTGACGGCGCGGACGTCGAGGCGGCCGTCCTCGAGCAGGCGGTCGAGCACGCCCCACTGGAAGGCGCCGTGGGCGCCGCCGCCCTGCAGGGCGAGGCTGATGGTCGGGCGGGAGGCGGCCTTGGATTTGCTCAGAGCCGGTCTCCCTTCGGACCTATTGGGCGGTCCAGCCGCCGTCGATGGAGAAGCTGGCTCCGTTGGCCGAGGCCCCCAGGTCGCTGACCAGATAGAGGAACATCCCCGCCAGCTGGTCGGTGGTGACGAATTTCTTGGTCGGTTGGGAGCCGAGGATCACATCCTTCAGGACCGCTTCCTTCGACATGCCGCGGGTGCGGGCCTGATCGTCGATCTGCTTGGCGACGATCGGGGTCTCGACGAAGCCGGGGCAGATGGCGTTGCAGGTGATGTTGTCCTGCGCCAGCTCCAGGGCGACGGTCTTGGTGAAGCCGATCACCCCGTGCTTGGCGGCGACATAGGCCGACTTGAACGGGCTGGCGACCAGGCCGTGGGCCGAGGCGATGTTGACGATCCGGCCGCGGCCCTGCGCCTTCATGATCGGGATCGCCGCCCGCGTCGCATAGAAGGTCGACGACAGGTTGATGGCGATGATCTGCTCCCACTTGTCGGCGGGGAATTTCTCGACGGCCTCGACATGCTGGATGCCGGCGTTGTTGACCAGGATGTCGACGCGGCCCAGCTCGTGCTTCGCATAGGCCACCATGTCGGCGACTTCCTCGCCGCGCGTCATGTTGGCGGCGTGGTAGCGGACGCGGACGCCGCAGCTGGCCTCCATCTCGGCGCGGGTGCGCTCGATCTCGGCGGGATCGCCGAGGCCGTTCAGGACCACGTCGCCGCCCCGGCTGGCCACGGCCCTGGCCAGCGCCAGGCCGATGCCCGAGGTGGAGCCGGAGATGACCGCCACCTGGCCCTTCAGGTCGCCGATGTCGCGGAACGGCTCGCTCTCGCTGGAGGCGTCACCACGCTTGGGCCACTGGAACATATCGTTTCCCCGTTGGAGGTCTTTGCGACTCTGCCTGCGGTCTTACGCCATGATGGCGGTCGGGCTCAAGAATTTCCCGATCTGGTGAATATCCATTCGGTCCCGGTCGAGGCGGCGGCGTCGAAGCGATAGCCGTCCCGATCAAACGCCTTGAGGTCTTCCGCCGTTTCAATGCGTTCGTCGATGGCGAACCGGGCCATGGTCCCGCGGGCGCGTTTGGCGAAGAAGGAGATGATCCGGCGCTGCCCGTCCTTCTCCTCATAGAAGTTCGGGGTGACGACCGGCAGCTTGAGCGCGCGGGCGTCTACGGCGCCGAAATACTCCTGGCTGGCGAGGTTCACGAGGGTGGGGTCCGGCTGTCCCTCGGCGTCGGCGTTCAGCTGCTTCGACAGGCGGTCGCCCCAGAAGTCGTACAGGCTGGAGCCGCGACGGGTTTTCAGCCGCGTGCCCATCTCCAGCCGGTAGGGCTGGATGCGGTCCAGCGGCCGCAGCAGGCCGTAGAGGCCGGACAGGATGCGGACGTGGCCCTGGGCGTAGTCCAGCCCGGCGGCGTCGAGCGTGCGGGCCTGCAGGCCCTCATAGACGTCGCCGGCGAAGGCGAAGGCGGCCTGCACACCGTCCAGCGAGTCGGGCTGGAAGGCCTGGAAGCGTTCGCGGTTCAGGCGGGCCAGATCGTCCGAAATGCTCATCAGGCTGCGCAGTTCGGCCACGGTGCGGGCGCGCGCGGTCTTGGAAAGGGAGGCCGTGTCCTCGAGGAAGCGCCGCCCGGAGGCGGGCAGGGCGGGGTCGGCTTCGGTGAAGTCCAGCCGCTTGGCCGGAGACAGGACGATCAACATGGCGTCCTGTTAGGCCCGTTCGGTGACGATTTGAACCGGACCCGGGGTCGCGGCTCAGCTGCGTTGTGCATAGAGGGTCGCCAGCACCGCAGGCAGGCCCTCGGGCAGGTCCTCGGCGATCAGGCCGGGGCCGAACCGGCGGGCGGCCTCGGCGTGCATCCAGACGGCGGCGCGGGCGGCGTCGAAACTGTCCATCCGCTGGGCGATCAGGCCGCCGATCATGCCCGCCAGAACGTCGCCGGTTCCGGCCGTGGCCAGCCAGGGTGTGCCGTTGTCATTGCGGGACAGGCGGCCGTCCGGGGCCGCGATCAGCGTCTCGGGCCCCTTGAGCACGACCACGGCTCCGGCCCGCCGGGCGGCCCCGACGGCCGCGGCCTCACGTCCCTTGTCCAGCAGGCCCGGGAACAGGCGTTTGAACTCGCCCTCGTGCGGGGTCAGGACGTCGTCGCGGTCCAGCAGGTCGAACAGCTCGTCGGGCCAGTCCTGGAAGACCGTCAGCCCGTCGGCGTCGACGACCAGGGCGGCGCCGGTCTCGGCCAGGGCGCGGATATTGGCGACGGTGGCGTCATTGACCCCGGCGGCGGGGCCGACGACCACGGCGTCCTTGGCCCGGGCGGCCGCGGCCAGCGCCTCGTCAGAGGCGAAGGGGGTGACCATGACCGCTTCGATCGCCCCGGCGATGACCGTGGCGGCGTCCGGCGGGCAGAGGATTCGCACCACGCCCGCGCCGATCCGCAAACCGGCCCGGGCGGCCAGCCTCGCGGCCCCCGTTTGCGTGGCTTTTCCCGAGACGACGCCCAGTCGTCCCCGGGCGTGTTTGTGGGCGTCGGCGGCGGGCCAGGGCAGGGCGGATCGCCAGTCCGGCAGGGTCGAAGCGGGATCGTACACAGTCACAGGGCCTCTACTCCGTTCACGGATGGCGCCACCGGTGGAAAAGGGCTTGCCTTATTGTGCAATGCAATGTCCCTTTGGTGCCCGAGCGCGAGGCATTCAAGAGCCCGCCCGGGAACGCCGATGAAAAAGATTGAAGCCGTCATCAAGCCGTTCAAGCTGGATGAAGTGAAAGAAGCCCTGCAGGACGCGGGCGTCCAGGGCATGACCGTGCTCGAAGCCAAGGGCTATGGGCGCCAGAAGGGTCACTCGGAACTGTATCGCGGCGCCGAATACGTCATCGACTTCCTGCCCAAGATCAAGATCGAGGTGGTGGTGCCGGACGACCTGGCCCCCTCGGTGATCGAAGCCATCCAGACCGCCGCCCGCACCGGGAAGATCGGCGACGGCAAGATTTTCGTGTCTGACGTCCTGGACGTCATTCGCATCCGAACCGGTGAGACGGGCGCGCAAGCGGTCTGATCACCCTGACGACCGGTCGTCCGTCCGCGGGCGGCCGTTACTAACCTCCCCATAAGAAACAGGACCTCGAAGAATGAGCGACGCCGGCAAGATCCTCAAAGAGATCAAGGAGAAGGACGTTCGCTACGTCGATCTCCGCTTCACCGATACCAAGGGTCGGATGCAACACGTCACCTTCGACATCGACCTGGTCGATGAAGAGTTCCTCGAAGAGGGGACGATGTTCGACGGTTCGTCGATCGCCGGCTGGAAGGCCATCAACGAGTCCGACATGCTGCTGAAGCCGGACCTGTCGAACTTCTGGGTCGACCCGTTCTACCAGCAGACCACCCTGTTCCTGTTCTGCGACGTGCTGAACCCGGACACCGGCGAGGCCTACAACCGCGACAGCCGCTCGATGGCCAAGAAGGCGCTGGCGTACGTCCAGTCCTCGGGCGTGGGCGACACCGTCTTCTTCGGTCCGGAAGCCGAGTTCTTCATCTTCGACGACGTGCGCTGGTCCACCGCTCCGCACGACACCGGCTATACCTATGACTCGACCGAACTGCCCGCCAACACCGGCGCGGAATACTCGGAAGGCAACATGGGTCACCGTCCGGGGCCGAAGGGCGGCTACTTCCCGGTGAACCCGGTCGACAGCGCCCAGGACCTGCGCGGCGAAATGCTCGGCGTCATGCGCGACCTGGGCATGCAGCCCGAGAAGCACCACCACGAAGTCGCCCCGGCGCAGCACGAACTGGGCCTGAAGTTCAGCGACCTGCTGACCATGGCCGACCGCCTCCAGCTCTATAAGTACGTGATCCACAATGTGGCCGCGTCGTACGGCAAGTCGGCGACCTTCATGGCCAAGCCGACCTTCGGCGACAACGGCTCGGGCATGCACGTGCACCAGTCGATCTGGAAGGACGGCCAGCCGCTGTTCGCCGGCGACAAGTACGCGGGTCTGTCGGACCTCTGTCTGTGGTACATCGGCGGCATCATCAAGCACGCGAAGGCCATCAACGCCTTCTCGAACTCGACCACCAACTCGTACAAGCGTCTGGTCCCGGGCTACGAAGCCCCGGTCAAGCTGGCCTATTCGTCGCGCAACCGCTCGGCCTCGATCCGTATTCCGTGGGTCAACTCGCCGAAGGCCAAGCGCATCGAAGCCCGCTTCCCGGATCCGATGGGCAACCCCTACCTGACCTTCGTCGCCCTGCTGATGGCCGGTCTGGACGGCATCGAGAACCGCATCGATCCGGGCGCGGCCGCCGACAAGAACCTGTACGACCTGCCGCCGGAAGAGCGCGGCAACATCCCGGAAGTCTGCGGCTCGCTGCAGGAAGCCCTGGACAGCCTGGACGCTGACCGCGCCTTCCTGAAGAAGGGCGGCGTGATGGATGACGACTTCATCGACAGCTACATCGAGCTGAAGAAGGAAGAAGTCGCGCGGCTGCAACTGCACCCGCACCCGGTCGAATTCGACATGTACTACAGCTGCTGATCGACAGCGGGGGCTGATCGAGGAGGGCGCCGGACGAGAGATCGTCCGGCGCCCTTTTCGTTTTTCTCAATGCAGGCTGAAGTTCAACGGCTCCCAGCGGGGCGGGGGCTGGAGGGCGGCGGGGAAGGACAGGCGCAGGTCGCAGCCCTTCGGGTTGCGGCTGATCTTGAGGGTCCCGCCCATCTGTTCGGTCATCGCCTCGACCAGGGCCATGTCGCGCGGCGCGGGAATGTTGGCCGCGCCCGAGGCGATCATGGTCAGCACCCGGTCGCCGTCGCGGGCGTCGAGCAGGACCAGCAGTCGCGGGGGCTGTTCGCACACCTGCAGGGTGGTCAGATACTCCAGCAGGATCAGGCCCAGCGCGGTGGCCTGCTCGATCGGCACAACGACGCCGGCGTCGCCGAAGGTGACCCGCGCCGGGTCCAGCCCGCCCCGTTCCGCCACCGCGTCGGCCAGCCGCCGGCCGAAGGCCTCGAACTCCACGGTGCGGCCGTCATCGCCGGTGAACTCGCGATGGGTGCGCGAGATCAGCAGGGTCCGGGAGGCGGCGTTGTTCAGCACGCGCGCGGCCATCGGGTCTTCCTCGCCATAGGCCCGCATCTGCAGGATGGCGGAGATCAGCTGGAGGTGGTCGGTGGTCCGCTGGGCGTGTTCGCGGAACAGCTCGGCCTGACCGGTGGCGAGGGCCTCGACCCGGGCGTGGCTGCGGGCCAGGTCGCTGAAGCGGGCGCGGATGCTGCTGAGGACGTGCACCAGCAGGATCGAGGAGATCAGGTAGAAGGTGAGGGACAGCAGGGCCCGGTCGTCTTCCAGGAAGCTGAACGGCGTCGGGCCGAAGGCGCAGACCATGACGGTCGACAGGGCCGTGGCCAGCAGGGCGGGACGTCCGCCCCACCAGTAGGCCGCCAGGATCACCGCCGGATAGAAGAGCAGGAAGCCGTAGCCGTTGGCCAGAATGGGCGCGAACAGCAGCCGCAGGCCCAGGGAACACAGCGTCAGAGCCGCGGCGCCCCAGTAGGGCGCGCCCGGCACGGCGCGGAGGCGATGCGTCAGGCGAGCCAGAGGCGAGGTCGGCAAGGGGGCGGTCACGGACATAGGCATTCCGGTATCACGTACGGCGACGCTCGTCCCGTCGCTCGCAAACCGGCGATTGTCAGTTCAGGCGCGCGGCGCGTCTCAGGCGGCCAGCCCCTCGGCCTCGTCCGCCTTCTTGCGGCGCAGCTCGATGAGACGGACGCACCAGATGGAGATCTCGTAGAGCAGCACCAGCGGCACGGCGAGCATGATCTGGCTGATGGGGTCGGGCGGGGTGACGACGGCCGCGACCACGACCACGGCGACGATGGCGTAGCGGCGGAACTCGGACATCATCTTCGACGTGATGATGCCTGCCATGCCCAACAGGGTGGTGACGACCGGCAACTGGAAACAGAGGCCGAAGGCCAGCATCAGCGAGGTGACGAGGCTCAGATACTCGGAGATCTTGGTGTTCAGCTCGACCGTGATGCCTTCGGCGGCGATCTGCTGGTTCAGAGAGAACCACATCACGAACGGCAGCATGATGAAATAAACCAGCGCCGCGCCGATGATAAACAGGACGGGAGCCACAAACAGGAAGGGCAGGAAGGCGCCCTTTTCGTTGCGGTAAAGACCCGGCGCCACGAACCGATAAAGCTGGTAGGCCAGGATCGGGAAAGCCAGGGCGACCGCGCCGAAGCCTGCGACCTTCATCTTGGTGAAGAGCTGCTCCAGCGGGGCGGTGGCCTGCAACGCGACCGTAGACTCCACGCCGTGCGGCATCGGATGCAGGCCGGACGTAACAGCGATCAGCTCCAGCGGGTTTGTCCCGTGCGCGCCGGAGGCTTGGGCCAGCGAATGCATGGCGTAGGCGGCCTGGAACGGCTTGATCAGCCAGATCTGGATGTCGGCGGCGAAGTAGAAGCAACCGATGAACGCCACGATGAAGGCGACGACGCACCACAGGAGCCGGCTGCGCAGCTCGATCAGGTGATCCATCAGCGGCGCGCGCGACGCCTCGATATCGGCTTCGTCCCGGTCCGTATGGGTCACAGCTCGACCGCCTTCTTGCGGGTGACCTTCGGCTTGGCGGCCGGGGCGGCCGTCTTGCGGGGCGTAGCTTTCTTCGCCGGAGCGGCGTCAGCGGCCTTGGTCTTGGTCGCAGCCTTGCGGCGCGGCTTGGGCGCGGGCTTCGCCTCCGGTTCGGGCTCGAGCGGCTGCATCACCGGGGCGGCGTCGGGCCATTCCTCCGGCCCGGTCAGGGCGGGGGCGGGCGCAGGCGCGTTCAGCGGACGATTCAGGTCGTCGCTGATGCTCTTGAAGGTCGCTTCAGCCTCGGCGCCGAGGGGCATCATATTGGTCTGGCCGCGACGCAGGGCCTCGACCTCCTTGCGCAGGTCGTCCAGCTCGGACTGACGCGCCATCTCGTCGAAGCTGTGCCGGAACTCATTGGCCATGTTGCGGGCCTTGGCGACCAGCTTGCCCAGCTTGTTCAGCATGGCAGGCAGCCGTTCGGGCCCCACGACAAGCAGGGCCACGATGGCGATGACGATATATTCCATGCCCCCGATACCGGGGCCCAGGCCACCCATCCGTCAGTCTCTCCGTCGCGCGCGCGCGATTACGACTTCAGGTCTTCTTTTTCGGCGTCGGTGCGCGGCAGGGCGCCCGCGCGGTCGTCCGACGGCTTGTTCTCGTCGGTGTCCTTCAGGCCGTCCTTGAACGCTTTCACGCCCTTGGCGGCGTCGCCCATCAGGCCCGACAGCTTGCCACGGCCGCCGAACAGCAGAAGGACGATCAGGCCCACAACGACCCAGTGCCAGATGCTCATAGCGCCCACGGCGGTCTCTCCTCGTACGGACCGATGCGCGGCCCGATGCATACTTTCACGCCGCATATAGGCCGTTCGGTGGCGCGACGCCAAGGGAACCTGATACAGCGCGCGGATGAGTCACGTGATCATCCACACCGACGGCGCCTGCAAGGGCAATCCGGGGCCCGGCGGCTGGGGCGCCGTCCTGCAGACCGGCGGCGGTCACGAGAAGGAATTGTGGGGCGGCGAGCCGCAGACGACCAACAACCGCATGGAGTTGATGGCCGCGATCATGGCGCTGGAGGCCCTGACCCGGCCGTGCCGCGTCGATCTGCACACGGACAGCAAATACGTCATGGACGGGATCACCCAGTGGATTCGCGGCTGGAAGGCGCGGGGCTGGAAGACGGCCGACAAGAAGCCGGTCAAGAACGAGGACCTGTGGAAACGGCTCGACGCCGCCCGTTCACGCCACGAGGTGAAATGGCACTGGGTGAAGGGGCATGCGGGACATGAGCTGAACGAGCGCGCCGATCGCCTGTCGAACAAATGGATCGAGGAGCGGGGGCGCCAGGGCTGAGGCCCCTCTCCCCATCGCCTTGAAGGGCGACGGGGAGGTGAGAATCACGCAGCCCGCACTTTCAGCTTCGGGCCGTCGATGCTTTCGACGATGACGCTTTCGCCGGGCGGAGGGGCGGCGCCGTCGATCTCGGCGGACCATTCGGCGCCCGAGACGAAGACCCGGCCGCGGCCGTCGACGAAGGCCTGCACGACCTGCGCCCGCTGGCCGATCAGACGGCCGTCACGGGCGTTGATGTCGGGCGCGTCGGACGGGTTCACCTTCTGGATCAGGCGGCGGGACAGCAGGGTCGCGGCGACCGTCAGGGCGGCGAACAGGGCGACCTCGCCCCAGAAGCCCAGCGGCAGGCCGATGGCGGTCAGCACCGCCACCACCCCGGCCGCCACGGCGGGCCACAACAGCCACTCGGTCGAGAAGGCCGCCTCGACCGCCAGCAGGATCACGCCGAGCGCCAGCCAGATCCAGAACGGCTGGTTGCTGTGGAAGTCGATCAGGGCGTCCATGGATCAGGTCCTCGGAACGGAGGTGCGCGGCGGGCGCGGGGGCGACGGCGGCGCGGGCGGG
>NZ_DASWWG010000079.1:0-9468 GCF_036400995.1 Brevundimonas sp. | reverse complement strand
CCATCGACCGTTCCAACGGCGAAGTCATTGCCCGCACCGTCGATATCGAGGGCAAGGATTCCTACGTCTCGACGATCATCGTGAAGAAGGGCTCGGGCATCACGATCGAGGACGTGGCCGCCTGCGGCAAGCGTTACACCTTCGGCATTGGCGACGCCCAGTCGACCTCGGGCACCCTGGCCCCGATGACCTATTTCTTCAGCCCGCGGAACATCAATCCGACCGAGTGCTTCGCCACCGTCCGTTCGGCCAGCCACCAGGCCAACTCCTTCTCGGTCGCCAACGACCAGGTCGACGTGGCGACCTCGAACTCGGTCAACACCATCTTCCTGCGTCGCCAGAACCCGGACATCGCCGACCAGATCGAGGTCATCTGGCAATCCCCCCCGATCCCGGAGTCGGGCATCCTGATCCGCGGCGACCTGCCGGAAGACGTGAAGGCCAAGATCCGCCAGTTCTTCACCACCTACGGCCAGGGCTACGGCCCGGACGTCGCGCGCCAGCGCGAGATCATGACCAAGCTGAACTACTCCCAGTTCCGCGCCGCCGATAACAGCTACCTCGACCCGATCCGCGAGATGAAGGCCGATCAGGCGCGCCGTGAAGGCCGTCCGTCGGAAGTCGCCCCGCCGTCGCGCAGCGCCCAGATCGCCCAATGGACGCCCTTCGTCCTGATCGCCCTGCTGGCCGTCTTCGCCATCATCCTGAACCTGCTGCCCAAGCGAGCCGCCCCGACCCTCGCCGCCGACGAGATTCCGGCGCCGCCGAAGAAGTCGATGGCCGCCTGGTCGCTGGACCTGCTGCTGTGGGGCGGTTTCGCCATCATCCTGATCGCCGCCTTCAACCGCGTCGACCTGCCGAACCTCGGCAACCTCTTCTCCAACCCGGAGAAGATGCAGCGCTACGGCCGCGAGTTCCTGAACCCTGACTTCAGCCAGTGGCAGCTGCTGGTCGGCCAGATGTGGCTGACGGTGCAGATCGCCCTGTGGGGCACCTTCCTGGCGGTCTTCATCGCCGTGCCGCTCAGCCTGATGGCCTCGCGCAACCTGTCGCCCAGCTGGCTGGTGTGGCCGGTGCGTCGCGTGATGGACCTGCTGCGTTCGGTGCCGGACCTCGTCGTCGCCACCCTGTTCATCGTGGCCGTGGGCCTCGGCCCGCTCGCCGGTGTTCTGGCCATCGCCTTCAACACTGCCGGCGTTCTGGCCAAGCTGTTCTCGGAAGCCGTCGAGTCGATCGACAAGGGGCCGATCGAGGGCGTGAAGGCGACCGGCGCCGGCGGCCTGCACGAGATCGCCTGGGGTGTGATCCCGCAGGTGGCCCCGCTGTGGACCTCCTTCGCCCTGTACCGCTTCGAATCGAACAGCCGCGCCGCCACCGTGCTGGGCCTGATCGGCGCCGGCGGTATCGGCCAGACCCTGTTCGAAAGCCTGCAGGGCTTCGAATACGCCAAGGTCTCGACCATCGCGATCATCATCGTCGTGGCCGTCACCCTGATCGACATGCTGTCGCAGGCGATGCGCAAGCGGCTCCTCTGAGCCGCCCGCCATCGGCGCACGAAAAAGCCCGCCCCGTGATCCACGGGGCGGGCTTTCTGTTTCTGTCCCTGAAACCGGGGCTCAGACCCGCTTCAGATCCGGCGGCGTGGCCTCGTCGGTGAGGATGCGGATGGCCTCCTCGACGGTGACGATCTCCTGCGCCTGCGAGCCGAGGCGGCGGATGGCGACCTTGCCTTCCTCGGCCTCCTTCTTGCCGACGACGGCGATGACCGGGACCTTGGCGACCGAGTGCTCACGCACCTTGTAGCCGACCTTCTCGTTGCGAAGATCAGTCTCGACGCGCAGGCCCGCGGCGCGGAACTTGGCCGCCACCTCTTCCGCATAGCCGTCGGCGTCCGAGACGATGGTCGCCACCACCGCCTGCACCGGCGCCAGCCACAGCGGGAAGGCCCCGGCGTAGTTCTCGATCATGATGCCGATGAACCGCTCGAAGCTGCCCAGGATCGCGCGGTGCAGCATGACCGGACGGTGCTTCTGGCCGTCTTCGGCGATGTAGGTCGCATCCAGACGTTCCGGCAGGACATAGTCCAGCTGGATCGTGCCGCAGGTCCATTCGCGGCCGATGGCGTCCTTGACGATGAAGTCCAGCTTGGGCGCGTAGAAGGCGCCGTCGCCCTCGGTCACCACCGGCTCGGTTCCGGCGGCGCGGGCTGCGTCGGCCATCAGGGCCTCGGCCTTGTCCCAGAACTCGTCCGTGCCGGCGCGGTTCTCGGGGCGGGTGCCCAGGCTGATGTAGGCCGTCTCCATGCCCAGGTCGGCGTGGACGCTGCGGGCCAGCTTGATGAACTCGGCCGTCTCCTCGACGATCTGGTCCTCGCGGCAGAAGATGTGGGCGTCGTCCTGGGTGAAGCCGCGCACGCGCATCAGGCCGTGCAGCGAACCCGACGGCTCATAGCGGTGGCAGGCGCCGAACTCGGCCATGCGCAGCGGCAGTTCCCGGTACGAGCGCTGGCCCTGATCGAAGATCTGCACGTGGCCCGGGCAGTTCATCGGCTTCAGGCTCAGTTCCTCGCCCTCGACCGTCTCGCAGACGAACATGTTGGGGCGGTACTTGTCCCAGTGCCCGCTCTGTTCCCAGAACTTCCGGTCCAGCACCTGCGGGGTCTTCACCTCGACATAGCCGGCAGCGTCCAGGCGACGGCGCATATAGGCCTCCAGCACGCGCCACAGGACCCAGCCCTTCGGGTGCCAGAAGACCATGCCCCGGCCCTCTTCCTGCATGTGGAAGAGCTCCATGGCCTTGCCGACCTTGCGGTGGTCGCGCTTCTCGGCCTCTTCCAGACGCAGCATGTAGGCGTCCAGATCGGCCTGGTTGGCCCAGGCCGTCGCATAGATGCGCTGCAGCTGCTCGCGCTTGGAGTCGCCGCGCCAGTAGGCCCCGGCCACCTTGGTCAGCTTGAAAGCCTTGCCGACGAACTTGGTCGACGGGAAGTGCGGGCCCCGGCACAGGTCGGCCCAGGTCCCCGTGCGATAGACGGTGATCGTCTCGCTGGCGGGCAGGTCGCGGATCAGCTCGGCCTTGAACTTCTCGCCCTTGGCCTCGAACATCGCCACGGCCTCGTCGCGGTCCCAGACCTCGCGGACCAGCTTCTCGTCGCGGTCGACGATCTCGGCCATCCGCTTCTCGATCGCGGCGAAGTCGTCCGTCGAGAAGGGCTCCTCGCGGAAGAAGTCATAATAGAACCCGTCCTCGATGGCCGGGCCGATGGTCACCTGGGTGCCGGGGAACAGCTCCTGCACCGCCTGCGCCAGAATGTGCGCGGCGTCGTGGCGGATGGTCTCCAGCGCGTCGGGGTCGTCGCGCATGATCAGCTTGAAGTCGCCGCCGGCCTCCAGCGGACGGTCCACGTCCCACTGCTGGCCGTTGATCTCGACCAGGGCGGCGCGCTTGGCCAGCGAGGGCGAGATGGAGGCGGCGACATCACGGCCCGTGGCGCCGTCGTCATACTGTCGGCTGGCGCCGTCGGGGAATTTGAGTTCGATCATCGGTCTGTCTTTTCGGGCGGCGGCGGCACCGGATCATAGGTCCAGTCCATGCCGCTGAAGGGATGGCATTTACAGAGGCGTCGGACGGTGAGCCATCCCCCCTTGAGCGGTCCGTGCTGGATCAGCGCGTCCCGGCCATAGTCGGAGCAGGTTGGTCGAAACCGGCACTGCTGACCGATCAGGGGCGACAGCGTCACCTTGTACCCGCGATGGGCCAGGCGGACGCCGCGTTCATAGAGGGTATCGCCGAGGGCCATGTCGCCGCGCTTATCCCCCGCGAGTGCGGTTACGACAAGCGACGATCAGGCCGCGCCGGCGAGGCTAGTTCGGGTGTCGGGGGTCTTGCGGCTCAGGGCGTCCCGCACCGCGTCCAGCGTCGCCTCGATGGCGACCATGGTCGAGGCGTGGCGCGCCGGATAATCGGCCACCAGCTTCAGGGCGCGCAGGCCTTCGAACCGGCCCTCGGGCCCTTCGCCGCCGGATTTCAGCATGGCCAGCATGGCGTCGCGCGCGGCGGCCAGTTCCGGCTCGGTCGCGCCGATCACGGCCGCGCCCAGCACGCCCGCGGCGGCCTGGCCGAGAGCGCAGGCCTTCACGTCCTGCGCAAAGCCTTCGATCCGCCCGTCGCCGTCCAACGTCACATCGACCACGGCCTTCGAGCCGCACAGCTTGGCGACGCGCTCGCCGGTGCCTTCCGGCGCAGGCAGGCGGCCGCTGTGCGGCAGGTTCGCCGCCAGCGTCAGGATGCGCGCGCTGTAGAGCTCGTCGATCATGGGCTGAAGATAAGGGCTGTGGGCGGGGGAGGGAAGCTCTCAACCCCTCTCCCTTGGGGAGAGGGTGGGGCCCGCCGACGCAGTCGGTGGGAGGGTGTGGGGATTGGGCGGTGGGGTGGCGCGCGCGGGGGGCGTGAGCCAGATGCGGTCTGGACCGTGACCCCACTCCCTCCCACGCCTGACGGCGTGGGCCCCTCCCTCTCCCGATGGGAGAGGGGCTCACAATGCCAGCCGCATCCCGTTCGCCCCGATCTCCAGCGCCGCATCGCCATAGTCGGCCAGCTTCGGATGATCGGTCTGCAGCGGATGCGTCCAGGCCGCCGTCACCACGACCACGCCCGCGCCCGCCGCCTCGCCGGCCCGGATCCCCGCCTCGGCGTCCTCGAACACCAGACAGTCGGCGATGTCGACGCCCAGCCGTTCGGCCGCCAGCCGGTAGCCCATGGGGTCCGGTTTGCCGCGCGCGACCTGTTCGGCGGTGATCATCAGGGCGGGCGGCGTCACCCCTGCCGCCTTCAGCCGCGCCTCGGCCAGAGGCACGGTCGCCGAGGTCACCACGGCCCAGCGGTCGGGCGGCAGGCGTTTCACGAAGTCGACGGCCCCGGCGATGGGGACGACGCCGTCCAGATCCTCGATCTCGCCGCGCTCGACCCACGCCACCTCGGCGTCGAGGTCGATGTCCGGCAGGTCCTGCTTGCGGATGGTGTCGGCGGCGCGGACGCCGTGGATGGTCGGGATGAAGGCGGCCACGTCCAGCCCGTGCCGTTCGGCCCAGCGGGACCAGACGCGCTCGGCGGCGGCGGTGGAGGTGATCAGGGTTCCGTCCATGTCGAACAGGAACGCCTGCCAGAGGCGGGGCGAAGCCGGGGGAGGGGAGGCCATGCCCCTGTTCACCACAGGGGCGGTCGGCGACGCAACCCGGTCAGCCCCCCGATCAGCTGCCCTGCAGCGAGCCCCAGGTGCGCGTCGGGGCGGCGGCGGCCTGCTGTCCGCCCGCGGCGTTGCGGGCGTTCAGCCAGGCCAGATTGCTGTCAGCCTGTTCCGGCGGAAGCTCGCGACGCAGGATCTGCTCCGCCTCGCCCATCCGGCCGTTCAGGCCCAGCACCAGCGCCAGGTTCAGCCGCACCTTCAGCGAGGCGCCCGGCTGGGCGGCGGCGCGGCGCAGCAGGGGTTCGGCGCCGGCGTTGTCGCCCTTGGCCATGGCCGAGACGGCCATATTGGTCAGGACGTCGGGGTTCTCGGGCGACAGGGCCAGGGCCTGGGCCCAGGCGGCGCGGGCGTCGTCGGCCCGGCGCACCTGCTCATAGGCCGTGCCCAGCAGCGACCACGACCGCCAGTCGTTCGGGCGCGCATCCCGCGCCTGCTCCAGCGCCTGAATGCCGTAGAAGGCCTGCCCGCGGGCGATGTGGCCGCGCCCGACCTCCAGCATGGCGTCATAGTTGGTCGGCTGGACCATCAGCACCCGCTGGGCCATGTCCGCCGCCTGATCGTAGCGCCCCAGCTCGCGCAGGGCCTGCGCCGCCTTCACGCCCGCGATCGGATCGGTCGGCGCGATCTCGGCCTCCTGCGTCCAGAACACCGAGCGGGTCAGGGCGTCGGCGCGGTCGGCGGCGGCCCGGGCCTCGGGACCCGCGGGCGTCGGCATCGGCGCCGCGGCCGCGGGTTGGGCGGCCGGCTGCTGCTGCGCCAACACAGGCGTGGCGAGGAGGCTGAACAGGGCAATGGTTGCGAGACGGGCGGTCGTGCGCGACATGGAAAGGCGCTCCGGAAAGATCGCCCCAAGAATCGGTCTTCCGCGTCAACTGCTGGTTAACAAAGGCCGCCGCCATGTCCGTTCTGCATCCCGACCTCCTGACCGCCGACGCCACGGGCGCGCTGCCGGTGCGCGTGGTGGGCAAGGATGCGGCCCTGTCGGGCGCCGAGGCGGCCTGGGCCGCCGCCAATGACTTCACCGGCAAGGCGGGCCAGCTTCTGCTCCTCCCCGGCGCCGACGGCGCCTTGACCGGGGCCCTGTTCGGCGCGGGCGACCGGTTCGAGCCGCTCGCCGCCCGCGCCCTGTCGGTCAAGCTTCCCGCCGGCCTGTGGCGGCTGGAGGGTGTCGAGGGCGAGGCCGCTTCGCAGGCCGCCCTGGCCTTCGCCCTCGGGGCCTATCGTTTCGACCGCTACAAGACCCGGCCCGCGCCCGGCGCCCGCCTCGCCGTGCCCGGCGTCGACGTTCAGCCGCTGCTCGACATCGCCGCCGCCTGCGCCCTGACGCGCGAGATGGTCGACACCCCCGCCGCCGACATGGGCCCGCTGCAGATCGAGACCATCGCCCGCGAGATCGCGGCGGCCGGCGGCGCGACGATCTCTGTCGTCACCGGCGACGCCCTGCTGGAAGAAAACTACCCCTCGGTCCACGCCGTGGGCCGCGCCGCCGCCCCGCACCGGGCCCCGCGCGTCATCGAGATCGGCTGGAACCTGGACAAGACCGACCTGCCGCTGGTCGCCCTCGTCGGCAAGGGGGTGGTCTTCGACACCGGTGGTCTGGACCTCAAGCCCGCCGCGGGCATGCGCAACATGAAGAAGGACATGGGCGGCTCGGCCCATGTGCTGGGCCTCGGCCGTCTGGTTATGCAGGCCAGGCTGCCGGTGCGGCTGGTGGTGCTGGTCGCCGCCGTCGAGAACGCCGTCTCCGGCGACGCCTTCCGCCCCGGCGACATCCTCCAGACCCGCAAGGGCCTGACCGTCGAGGTGGGCAATACGGACGCGGAAGGCCGCCTGATCCTCGCCGACGTCCTGACCCGCGCGGCGGAACATTCGCCCGACCTGACGCTGGACTTCGCCACCCTGACCGGCGCCGCCCGCATGGCGCTGGGGCCGGAACTGCCGCCGCTCTACACCGACGACGAGGCGCTGGCCGCCGACATGTTGTCCGCCGCCGCCGCCGTCAGCGACCCCCTGTGGCGCATGCCGCTGTGGCCCGGCTACAGGCCCGCGCTCGAGGCCGAGATCGCGGACCTGCGCAACGACCCCGCCGCCTGGGCTCAGGCCGGTTCGGTCACCGCCGCCCTCTTCCTGCAGAAGTTCGCGCCCGGGACCGGCGCTTGGGCGCATCTGGACATCTTCGCCTGGAACCCCCGCGCCCGCCCCGACTGGACCGAGGGCGGCGAAGCCCAGGGTCTGCGCGCGGCGTTCGAGATGATGCGGCGCCGCTTCGCGGCGTAGGGAGTAGGAATTAGGGCTTAGGATTTAGCGGGTTCGTGCAGCTGTGTGCGGTTGCGTGATCTCCCCAATTCCTACTCCCTAAGCCCTAATCCCTCCCCGTTAACCGCCCCTCCACCACCGCGCGCTACAACACCGGCTCAACCGGACGAGCCTCGTTTGACCGCAGCCGCCGACATCCTCGACCCCCGCATGACGCTGGCCCGGCCCGATCTGGCCGAGCAGGCGCTGGAGGGCGTTATCCCCGCCGCGACCTATCGCGCGACCCGGGCGATGCGCTGCGCCGCGCCCGTGGCCGACATCCGGGGCGAGGCCGGCGCGCGCATCGACCAACTGATCTTCGGTGAGATTTTCGACGTTCTGGACGCTGACGGCGACCGCCTGTGGGGCCGCGCCCGCCGCGACGGCGTGGTCGGCTGGGTCAGCCGCGCCGACGTCATCGACGGCGCCGTCCTGCCGACCGCCCGCGTCGCCTCCGTCGATGCGGCCCTGCCGCTGAACGCGCTCGTGATCGAGGGCGAGGACCCCAGCTTCCAGCCCGTCGGCGCGTTCGAGGCCGATCCCGTCGCCGTGGCCGAACGCCTGCTGGGCGTGCCCCACGTCCCCGGCGCCCGCACCTCGCGCGGCACCGACTGCGCCGGTCTGGTGCAGCAGGCCCTCTACGCCTGTGGCCGCGCCGCCCCCCGCTATCCGGACCAGCAGGCCGAGCTGGGCGTTGAAGTCGCCCGCGCCGACGCCCGTCGCGGCGATCTGGTCATCTGGCTGCACGACGACCTCGGACCGTGGAACGGCCACTCCGCCCTCCTGCTCGACGCCGACCGCGTCCTGCACGCCACCGGCCACCACGGCGCGGTGGTGGTCGAACCCCTCGCCGAGGCCGAGGCCCGCTACGCCGCCGACGGCTTCCGGGCGGCGGTGTTCAGGCGGATTTAGGTTTCACTGTTCTCCCTCCCCGAACGGGGAGGGTGTCGGCGAAGCCGATGGGTGGGGGCGGCTCGGCAACGCATCCGTGCTCCCGTCGCCGAGCCCTCCCCACCCGGCCTCGCTACGCTCAGCCACCCTCCCCGTTCGGGGAGGGAGAGGGTCAGTCCAAAACGAAAAAGGCCCCGCTGTCGCCAGCGGGGCCTTTCCGTATCTGTCAGTGACCTTAGTGGGCCGGAGCGGCCGGGGTCGCCTGGGTGGTCGCCGGAGCGGCCGGGGCGGCGGCCGGAGCTGTGGCCTCGGTGGCGGCGGCGCCTTCGGTCGGGGCGGGAGCGCCCTCGGCCGGGGCCGCGCCTTCCGCCGGAGCGGCGGCGCCCGGCTGACGCGCGGGGTCCGGCGCCGGGATGGCGTAGCCGCCCGAGCCCTGCGAACGCAGCCAGGCGATCAGGTTGATGCGGGTCTGCTGGTCACGAATGCCGGCGAACGACATCTTGGTGCCCGGCACGTAGCGGGCCGGAGCGGTGATGAACTGGTCCAGTTCGTCATAGCCCCAGGTCGGCGCCTCGGCCTTGTGGGCGCCCATGGCGTCCGAATAGGCGAAGCCCGCGCGGTGCATGACCGGGCCGCCCACGACGCCGAACAGGTTCGGGCCGATGCCGTCAGCGCCGCCCTGGGCGTTGTTGTGGCAGGCCTGGCAGCGTGCGAAGGCGGCTTCACCGGCGGCCAGGTCGGCGGTCGGCAGGACCGTGCCCCAATCCGGCGGCAGCACGACCTCTTCCCCGCCCGCGGCCTCTTCCGGCGCGTCGACGAAGTAGCCCATCTTTTCGGGGGCTTCAGAGTGATAGATCGCTCCGGTCACCTGCTGCACGCCGATGATCACGAAGGCGGTCGCCAGGCCGGCGCCGAGAATCTTGTTCCACTTCAGGTCGCCGCTCATCCGCGTCGTCGCATCCCGTAGGTTAGGGCCCGTCCGTTGGCACGTCGGGCGAATTCTTGCGTGGGCGTCTCTTACACGCTAGCGCGACCTT
>NZ_DASWWG010000078.1:0-6495 GCF_036400995.1 Brevundimonas sp. | reverse complement strand
GCAGCCCGCCCAGTACGCCGACGCGCCGCGCAGCGCCGTCAGCGACCCGGCGATCGCCGCCGCCGTGTTCGGCATGAACGAGGGCCAGGTCTCCGACCCGATCCAGGCCCGCGTCGGCTTCGTGGTCGCGCGGCTGACCGGCGTGACCCCCGGCCAGGCCGCGACGCTCGACGACGTTCGCGAGCAGGTCGTCCAGGAACTGCGCCAGGAGGACGCCCGCGCCGCCGTGTTCCGCCGCGTCGAGGCGTTCGACAAGGCGCGCCTCGAAGGCAAGTCGCTGGATGCCGCCGTGGCCGAGGTCGGCGCCCGCACGCTGAAGATTCCTTTGGTCACCCGCGAGGGCCAGAGCCTCGAACAGCCGGGCTTCACCGCCCCGCCGCAGCTGCTGCAAACCATGTGGTCGCTCGGCGCCAACGCGGTCAGCGAGGTCGTCGAGGCCGGCGGCGGCCAGTATTTCGTGGTTCGCGTCGACCGCATCGTGGCCCCCGCCCTGCCGTCGCTGGCCGATCCGGAGATCCGCTCCCAGCTCGCCGCCAACTGGACGGCGCGCGAGAACGCCCGCCTGCTGAACACCCGCGTCGAGGCCCTGGCCTCCCGCATCCGCCGTGGCGAGGACCTCGCCGCGGTGGCCGCCTCGGTCAATGCGCCGGTGACCGCGGCGACCAGCGTGAGCCGCCAGGACCAGGCTCGCGGCCAGGGCGTGCTCGGCGGCCTGTTCACCTCGGGCCGCAATGAAGTGTTCTCGCAACAGCAAACCCAGGACAGCTTCGTGATCGGCCGCACCGACAAGGTCACGCCGCCCAATGCCACCCTCGCGGCGGGCATGGCCGAGCAGTTCCGTCCGCGCATGGGCCCGGACAACCTCAACGCCATGGTCGAGACCGCCATCGGCAGCGCCGCCGAGCGCGTCGGCGTCGAGTACGACTTGGCCCTGGCCCGCCAGGCCCTGGGTCTCGAGCCCACGCCCGCCGCCGGCGCGCCGGCCACGCCGACCCCGACCGCCCCGGCGCAATGACGTCCACGGCCGGCGACCGCTCTCTTCGGTCCGAGGTGGTCGTCCGCCGGCTGGTCGACGACCTGGAGACGCCGGTCTCGGCCTTCCTCAAGGTGGGCTGGGGCCGCCGGCACGCCTTCCTGCTGGAGTCGGTCGAGGGCGGCGCCGTCAACGGTCGCTACTCGATCATCACCCGCGAGCCGGACGTCGTCTGGCGCTGCCGGGATCGCAAGCCGGAACTGGCGCGCGGCGAGGCGGCGATCGCCTCGGCGGCGTACGCCCCCGACGGCGACGACCCGCTGGCCTCGCTGCGGGCGCTGATGGCCGCCTCGCGCTTCGACCTGCCGGACGACCTGCCGCCGATGGCCGCGGGCCTGTTCGGGGTGTTCGGCTATGACATGGTCCGGCTGCTGGAGCCTCTGGGCGAGCCCAACCCCGATCCGCTGAACCTGCCGGACGCGGTCCTGACCCGCCCGGCCATCGTCGGCATCTTCGATTCGGTGAAGCACGAGATCGTTCTGGTCTCGGCCGCCTATCCGGACAGCGGACTGGACGCGCAATCGGCCTTCGACGCCGCCGTCGCCCGGCTGGATCGCTTCGAAACGGACCTGCGCACGCCCCTGCCCGCCCTGCCCGTGCCGGTCGAGGCCCCCGGTCCCGACTTCGCCTCGCCGGTCGATGAAGCCGCCTTCGGCGACATGGTCGCCCGGGCCAAGGAGTACATCGCCGCCGGCGATATCTTCCAGGTCGTGCTCAGCCACCGCTTCTCGGCGGTCTGGGACGCGGACCCGCTGGCCTTCTACCGCGCCCTGCGTCGCCAGAACCCGTCGCCCTATCTGTTCTTCCTGGACTTCGGCGACTTCCAGCTGGCCGGGTCCAGCCCGGAGATCCTGGTCCGGCTTAAGGACGGCCGGGTGACCATCCGTCCGCTCGCCGGCACCCGCCCGCGCGGCGAGACGCCCGAGGCGGACAAGGCGCTGGAAGCCGAACTGCTGGCCGATCCCAAGGAACGGGCCGAGCACCTGATGCTGCTGGACCTGGGCCGCAACGACGTGGGCCGGGTGTCCGCGCCGGGCACGGTCGAGGTCACCGAAAGCTTCGTGGTCGAGCGCTACAGCTCGGTCATGCACATCGTCTCGGACGTGCAGGGCGTGGCCGACCCGAAGCTGGACGCCGTCGACACCCTGCTGGCCGCGCTTCCGGCAGGCACCCTGTCGGGCGCGCCCAAGGTCCGGGCCATGGAGATCATCGACGAGCTGGAAGAGCTGAAGCGCGGCGTCGGCTACGGCGGCGGCGTGGGCTACATCTCGGCGGGCGGCGAGGCGGACATCTGCATCGTCCTGCGCACGGCCCTGTTCGCCGACGGCCAGATCCACGTCCAGGCGGGCGCCGGCGTGGTCGCCGACAGCAATCCGGCGGCGGAATATGCGGAGACCCGGGCCAAGGCCCGCGCGCCCATGCGGGCCGCGGACGAGGCGTGGCGCTATCCGTTCGGCAACAGGTCCTGAGACACCGGCGGGGCGTCCGTGAAGCGGACGCCCGGTCCGAGGATCATCACCCCGGCCATCAGGACCGCCGCCGACGCCGCGAGGGCCGCCGCGCCGAGCGCCGCCCAGGGGCTGACCGCCACCGCCTCCGGCGTATTCAGCAGAGCCCGCGCCTTCTGGATCCCGTCGGCCATTCAAGCCTCCCCCGTCGAAGCGTCCCAATTCGGGTCAACAAGGTTAACGCCATCTTACCGCACCCCCGGTGCTTGGCCTGACGGCCTCCAGTCCCTAGAACCAGAGCCATGATCCTCGTCGTCGATAACTACGACAGCTTTACCTACAACCTCGTCCACTACCTCGCGGAGCTGGGCGCGGAGACCAAGGTCGTGCGCAACGACGACCTGACCGCGGCCGAGGCTTGGGCGCTGAAGCCGGAGGCGGTGCTGCTGTCGCCGGGCCCGTGCACGCCGAACGAGGCGGGCATCTGCCTCGCCCTGATCGACACCGCGCCGCTGGACATGCCGATCTTCGGCGTCTGCCTGGGCCACCAGTCGATGGGCCAGGCCTTCGGCGGCGACGTCATTCGCGCCAAGGCCCTGATGCACGGCAAGACCTCGCCCATCCTGCACGACGGCAAGAGCGTCTTCCGCGGCCTGCCCTCGCCCTTCACGGCGACCCGCTACCATTCGCTGGCCGTGAAGCGGGAAACCCTGCCGGACGTGCTGGAGGTCACCGCCTGGACCGCCGACGGCGAAATCATGGGGCTGGCCCACAAGACGCGTCCGATTCACGGCGTCCAGTTCCACCCGGAATCGATCGCCACCGAGCACGGCCACGACCTGCTGGCCAACTTCCTCGACCTGGCGAACGTGCGCCGGACCGCGATGGTCTGACGTGGCCGAGGTGAAGTCCCTGCTCGCCAAGCTGGTCGACGGTCAGGTGCTGTCGGATGCGGAGGCGCACGCCTTCTTCGCCGCCTGCCTGCGTGGCGAGCCGACCCCGGCCCAGGTCGCCGCCGCCGTCACCGCCCTGCGCATCCGCGGCGAGACCGTCGGCGAGATCGCGGCCTTCGCCACCGCCATGCGCGAGGCGGCCCTGACGCTGGACCATCCGTACGAGGTGATCGACACCTGCGGCACCGGCGGCGACGGCCAGCACACCTACAACATCTCCACCGCCGCGGCGCTGGTGCTGGCGGGCGCGGGCCTGAAGGTCGCCAAGCACGGCAACCGGGCCCTCAGCTCCAAATCCGGCTCGTCCGACGTCCTGTCGGTGCTGGGCGTGAACCTGCAGGCGACCGAGGCGCAGCAGCTGCGGGCGCTGGACCGGGCCGGCATCGCCTTCCTGTTCGCCCCGACCTACCACGGCGCCATGCGCCACGTCGGGCCGGTGCGGACCGAGATCGGCTTCCGCACCGTGTTCAACCTGCTCGGTCCGCTCTCCAATCCGGCGCAGGCGAAGCGTCAGGTCATGGGCGTCTATGATCCCCGCCTGCTGGAGCCCCTGGCCGAGGTGCTGGGCCGTCTGGGCGCGATCCGGGCCTGGACCGTCCACGGTCAGGGCCTCGACGAACTGACCGTCACCGGCGAGACCGAGGTGGCGGAATGGAAGGACGGCGCCGTCCGCCGCTTCACCGTGACGCCTGAAGACGCGGGCCTTTGCCGCCACGACATCAGCGCCATCCGCGGCGGCGACGCCGAGGAGAACGCCACGGCCCTGCGCGCCCTGCTGGACGGGGCGACCGGCGCCTATCGCGACGTGGTCCTGCTCAACGCCGCCGCCGCCCTGGTGGTCGCGGACGAGGCCGCCGACCTGGCCGAGGGCGCGGTCCAGGCCGCCGCCGTCATCGACGACGGCCGCGCGGCCAGGGCCCTGGCCGAACTGGTCGAGGCCACCAATACGCCTATCGAGGAAGAGGAGACGGCATGACCGACGTGCTGGAACGGATCGCCGCCTACAAGCGCGAGGACGTCGCCGCCCGGAAAGCCGCTCTGTCACAGGATGCGATAGAGGCCCGCGCGGCCCTCGCCTCCGCCCCGCGTGGCTTCCGCGCCGCTCTGGAAACCAGAGTCGAGGCCACCGGCCGTCCGGCCCTGATCGCCGAGATCAAGAAGGCCAGCCCCTCCAAGGGCCTGATCCGCGCCGACTTCAATCCGCCGGAACTGGCCAAGGCCTATGAGCGCGGCGGCGCCTCCTGCCTGTCCGTCCTGACCGACGGTCCCAGCTTCCAGGGCGACGACAGCTTCCTCGCCGCCGCCCGCGACGCGGTCGCCCTGCCCTGCCTGCGCAAGGACTTCCTGGTCGACCCCTGGCAGGTGGCCGAGAGCCGCGCGCTGGGCGCCGACTGCATCCTGATCATCCTCGCCATGATCGACGACACGCTGGCCGCCGAACTGCTGGCCGAGGCGGAACGCTTCGGCATGGACGCCCTGATCGAGACCCACGACGAGGCCGAGATGGCCCGCGCCTGCAAGCTGGGCGGCGATCTGGTCGGCATCAACAACCGCTCCCTGCGGACCTTCGAGGTCGATCTGGAGACCACCGAACGCCTCGCCATGCTGAGCCCGGTCCGGGCGCTGCTGGTGGCCGAAAGCGGCATCTTCACCCCGGACGACGTCCAGCAGGTCTCCGACGCCCACGCCCAGGCCATCCTCGTCGGTGAAAGCCTGATGCGTCAGGACGACGTCGAGGCGGCGACGCGGGCGTTGCTGGGATGACGATCATCGCGAAGGGCAGCCGCCGAAAGGAGGGCTGGTACATCGCCCTGATCTTCGCCGTGTCCATGATCGGGCTCGGGCGCGCCCTGCTGTGGCCCGGCGGGATAGCCGTTTTCACCGCAGAGGCCTCCGTCCGCGACCAGCTCTTGCTGCTGTCCGCACCCTTTCTGATCGGGGTCGGGATCTGGTGGGTCATCATGATCCGTCGCCAACCCGCGCCTGATCTGGTCATCGCGGAAGGGCGACTGCAGCAGACCGGTTGGTTCGCCCCCCTTCCCGTGGACGACATAGTCGGCGTCGCCTTCAAGCCGGGAAATCTGTTCACCAGGAGGCCCGGCCGCCTGATGCTCGACCTGCGCAACGGTTCGGCCCGCGAGCTTTCGACCATCAGATTGGTGGGAAACGGCGATCAGATCGCCCGCGCAATCGCCGCCGAACTGAAGTTTGACGTCCTCCCGCCGCCGCACCAGCGCCCGCGCGGCGACTTCAAGCGAACCCGGTAACCCTGCCTTAACCGGAACACCTCAGGAACAGTTTGTGGACGTTTGCGGTTTGTTCCGCTAGCGTTCCGGAAACCGGATTCGCCTCGAGGTCTGCATGCTCACCCGCAAACAGCACGAACTGCTCATGTTCATCCACGAGCGGATTCAGGAGACCGGCGTGTCTCCGTCGTTCGACGAGATGAAGGAGGCGCTGGATCTGGCGTCCAAGTCGGGCATCCACCGCCTGATCACGGCGCTGGAGGAGCGCGGCTTCATCCGCCGCCTCGCCCACCGCGCCCGGGCGCTGGAAGTCACCAAGCTGCCGGAACAGGCCACGGCGGGCGCCCCGCGCGGCCATGCGGGCTTCAAGCCCGGCGTGATCGAGGGCGGCGGCCGCCCTCGCGCCGCCGAATCGGCCAACGACACCCGCGAACTGTCCCTGATGGGCAAGATCGCCGCGGGCACCCCCATCGACGCCATCGAGCACGAGACCGCCCGCTATCCGGTGCCGGAAGCCATGCTGGGCTCGGGCGACCACTATCTGCTCGAGATCGAGGGCGACTCGATGATCGAGGCCGGCATCCTCAACGGCGACATGGTAATCATCAAATCGACCGAGAACTGCTCGTCGGGCGAGATCGTGGTGGCCCTGGTCGAGGGCGAGCAGGCCACGCTGAAGCGCCTGCGCAAGAAGGGCGCCTCGATCGCGCTGGAGCCCGCCAACCGCAACTATGAGACCAAGATCTACGGCGCCGATCAGGTCGCCGTTCAGGGCAAGCTGGTCGGCCTGATCCGCCGCTATCACTGACCCTCGG
>NZ_DASWWG010000077.1:0-35907 GCF_036400995.1 Brevundimonas sp. | reverse complement strand
CGAGCCGTGCGTGAAGGCCCTGAAGGACGCGGGCCTGAAGGCCTCGGACATCGACGAGGTGGTTCTGGTCGGCGGCATGACCCGCATGCCCAAGGTGCAGGAAGCCGTGAAGGCCTTCTTCGGCAAGGAGCCGCACAAGGGCGTGAACCCGGATGAAGTCGTTGCGCTGGGCGCCGCCGTTCAGGCCGGCGTGCTGCAGGGCGACGTCAAGGACGTGCTGCTGCTGGACGTGACCCCGCTGACCCTGGGCATCGAGACCCTGGGCGGCGTCTTCACCCCGCTGATCGAACGCAACACCACCATCCCGACCAAGAAGGCGCAGACCTTCTCGACCGCTGACGACAACCAGTCGGCCGTGACCATCCGTGTCTTCCAGGGCGAACGCCCGATGGCCCAGGACAACAAGATCCTCGGCCAGTTCGACCTGATGGGCATTCCCCCGGCGCCGCGCGGCATGCCGCAGATCGAGGTCGCCTTCGACATCGACGCCAACGGCATCGTGCACGTGACCGCCAAGGACAAGGCGACCAACAAGGAACAGTCGATCCGCATCCAGGCCAACGGCGGCCTGTCGGACGCCGACATCGAGAAGATGGTCAAGGAAGCCGAGGCCAACGCCGCGGCCGACAAGGCCCGCAAGGAGCTGGTCGAGGCCCAGAACGGCGCCGACAGCCTGATCCACTCGACCGAGAAGGCCCTGTCGGAACACGGCGACAAGATCGGCGACGCCGACAAGACCGCCATCCAGTCGGCCATCGACGACCTGAAGTCGGCCAAGGACGGCACCGATCCGGAAGCCATCCGTGAGAAGACCAACACCCTGGCCCAGGCCTCGATGAAGCTGGGCGAGGCCATGTACGCGGCCCAGAACAACGCCGATGCGGCCTCGGCCGAACAGCCGGCGGACGACGGCGTGGTCGACGCCGAGTTCGAGGAAGTCTCGGACTCCGACGACAAGAAGAGCGCTTAAGCCGCGGCTTTCGTGTGAACTGAACCAGACCCCGCTTGTCCTGCGACGGGCGGGGTCTTTTCATGAAACTTGCATCACGGGATCGGGCGCCCATGTCAGCCCGGTCAGCCCTTTTGACCTCAGCGCCGGGAACAGGCGCGCGGACAGGGCCAGAGTAAGAGGACAATCGCCGGATGGCGCGGGACTACTACGAGATTCTGGGGGTCGAGCGGACCATCGACGCGGCGGGCCTGAAGTCGGCCTATCGCAAGCTGGCCATGCAGCACCACCCGGACCGCAACGGCGGCTCGGAAGAGTCCATGGCGATCTTCAAGGAGATCTCCGAGGCCTACACCGTCCTGAGCGACGACAACAAACGCGCCCACTATGACCGCTTCGGTCATGCCGGGGGCGGGGCGGGCGGCAATCCCTTCGGCGCCGGCGGCGGCCAGGGCTTCCACGACCTCAACGACATCTTCTCCCAGGTCTTCGGCGACGCATTCGGAGACGCCTTCGGCGGCCGTCAGGGCGGCGGCGGACGACAGGGCGGACCGCGTCGCGGCTCGGACCTGCGCTACGACCTCGAGATCACGCTGGAGCAGGCCTACAAGGGCGCCGACGTGGAGATCTCGGTCCCCACCACCGCCACCTGCGACACCTGCGAGGGCTCGGGCGCCAAGCCGGGCACCCAGCCAACCACCTGCACCACCTGCCAGGGCGCCGGGCGCGTGCGCTCGGCCAATGGCTTCTTCCAGGTCGAACGGACCTGCCCCCGCTGCGGCGGCAACGGCAAGATGATCGCCGAGCCCTGCGGGACCTGCCACGGCCACGGCCAGGTGCGGAAGAACCGCAAGCTGCAGCTGAAGATCCCCGCGGGCGTGGACGACGGCTCGCGCATCCGCCTGTCGGGCGAGGGCGACGCCGGCCAGCGCGGCGGTCCGCGCGGCGATCTGTACGTCTTCCTGTCGGTCACCCCGCATGAACTGTTCGAGCGGGACAATCTGGACCTTCTGGTCACCGTTCCGGTGCCGATGACCGTGGCGGCGCTGGGCGGCGAGATCGACGCTCCCTGTCTGGTTTCCGACGCCTGCGACGGTCGCTGCAAGGCCTCGGTGGATGTCCCGGCGGGCGCCCAGACCGGCAAGACCGTGCGCATCAAGGGCAAGGGCATGCCCCACCTGAACGGCCGCCAGCGCGGCGATCTGGTGGTCGAGCTGTTCGTCGAGACCCCGACCGACCTGACGCCCCGCCAGAAGGAGCTTCTGGAGGAACTGGCCGCCTCGCTGGGCGAGACCCAGACCCCGCGCAACTCGTCCTTCGCGGGCAAGGCCAAGCGGTTCTGGGCTGACATCCTTGGCGACAGCAAGGAAACGGCCCAATAAGGCCGGGATTTCCGTCCCTGGGGGAACTGATTTGAGCGCCATCTTCCACGCCGGCATCTCCGGAGCCCGGGGCCGCATGGGCCGGGCCGTCTCCGCCGTTCTGGACGCCCGCGAGGACGTTGTGGTCGCCGCCCGCTTCGATCGGGGCGAAACGCCGGACCTGTCGCTGTGCGACGTGGTGATCGACTTCTCCACCCCCGAGTCCTCGGTCGAGCTGGCCCAAGCCTGCGCCGCGCGGGGCGGCCCCGCCCTGGTGATCGGCTCCACGGGCCTGTCGCCCGAACAGGACGCCGAAATCCTCAGGGCCGCCGAGACCGTGGCCATCGTGCGCAGCGGAAACTTCTCGCTGGGCGTCAACATCCTGATCGGTCTGGTCGAGCACGCCGCCCTGCGGCTGGACGCCCGCGACTGGGATATCGAGATCACCGAGGCCCATCACCGCCGCAAGGTGGACGCACCGTCGGGCACCGCCCTGATGCTGGGCGAAGCGGCCGCCGCGGGCCGCAACGAGGACCTCGAGGATGTTCGCGCCGCCCCCTGGGACGGCATCACCGGCCCCCGCGAGAGCGGCAAGATCGGCTTCTCGTCGGTGCGCGCCGGCGGGATCATCGGCGAGCACACCGTCCTGTTCGCCTCGGACGACGAAATGCTGACCCTCAGCCACTCGGCCATCGACCGCTCGCTGTTCGCGCGCGGCGCCGTCGCGGCGGCCGCCTGGGTGCGCAACCGCAAGCCGGGGCTCTACGACATGCAGGATGTGTTGGGGTTCAGACAAGCCTAACGGCCTGCCTGAAGGACGCTATCGCTCGCGACGCGGTCGCTCGCTGCTTGAGCGTATTCCAGTTCCTCCCCTTCAGGGGAGGGGGACCATCCGAAGGATGGTGGAGGGGCGTCGGCGGAGTGCGCGGTAGGCGCCCCTCCACCGCTACGCGGTCCCCCTCCCCCAAGGGGGAGGAATAAGCTCAGTGCGCGTGAGCCTTGCGGCCGTGACCGCCGCCGGTGACCAGCGACTTGATCAGGAAGAAGACTGCGATGACGATCGCATAGCCCAGGAAGAGGGCCAGCACGGTCATCCAGAAGCTCAGGGTCAGCAGGGGCGGCAGGACCAGGGGCGCGCCGTCCAGCACCGGGCGAACCACCCCGATCAGGATATGCACGAAGGCCGCGCCCAGCGCCGTGGCCCACAGCCGGTTCCA
The DNA here is from genome assembly GCF_036400995.1 of Brevundimonas sp. Taxonomy (GTDB): domain Bacteria; phylum Pseudomonadota; class Alphaproteobacteria; order Caulobacterales; family Caulobacteraceae; genus Brevundimonas. The sequence goes on along the minus strand of NZ_DASWWG010000077.1, from coordinate 32,380 downwards.
CGCTGGCATCAGCAGGGCCGCGATGACCGCGATCAGCAGGCCCATGACCTGGTTCACGCCGTCAAACCCGCCTTGGGCCAGACCGAACAGGCCGGACAGGAAGGCGGTGATTGAATCGATCAGGGATTCCATACCGGTCGTCTCCATCTGCATACGGCCAAGCCTGACCGCTTCGCAGGGTTAACGCCGGTCTCGCGGAATCGCTCCCGACAGCCCTAGCGACCCGTGGAGCCGAAGCCGCCCGCGCCCCGCGCCGTCTCGTCCAGCGCCTCGACTTCGAACATCCGCGCCTGTTCATGCTGCGCGATGACGATCTGGGCGATGCGTTCACCACGCTTGATTACAAAGGACTCTTGGCCATGGTTGATCAGAATGACGCCGACCTCGCCGCGATAGTCGCTGTCGATCGTTCCGGGCGAGTTCAGGCAGGTGATCCCGTGCTTCAGCGCCAGGCCCGAGCGCGGACGCACCTGAGCCTCATAGCCCGGCTCAAGTGCAATCTTCAGACCCGTAGGGACCAACACCCGCGCTCCGGGCGCAAGCATTAGTGGCATGTTTTCTTCAACTGCAGCCCGGAGGTCCATGCCCGCCGAGCCGAGCGTTTCGTATGCCGGCAGCGGCAATCCATCGGAGTGCGGAAGACGTTCAATCCGGACGGTCGTCATGAAGGTAGCTCTATCGGGGTGGGACGGCGACAATGAGTCTACCGACATCCCTATCGCGCTCGCAGTGCTCCGCGAGAGCCTCGCTTGGGGGGCAATAGGACACCAAGCGGGGATGACCTTCACGACACCGTGGAGCCTCCGGTGGACCCGCAGTGGACAACGTGTGGAAAAGATCTATCCGAAGTGGTCGGCAATGCGGGCGGCCAGCTTGCGGGCCACCTCGGTCTTGGACTGGCGCGGCCAGACATCGGCGCCGCCGTCCTTCGTGAACAGGGTGACGGCGTTGCCGTCGGCGCCGAAGACGTCGTCGGAGACATCATTGCCGACGATCCAGTCGCAGCCCTTGCGGGACAGCTTGGCGCGGGCGTTGGCCTCGAGGTCCGACGTCTCGGCGGCGAAACCGATGACCAGCGTCGGCCGCGCCTTGCCCGGCTTGGAGACGCCGGCGAGGATGTCCGGGTTCTCGATCAGGGCCAGCGACGGCGGGCCGCCCGGGGCCTTCTTGATCTTGCCGGAGGCGACGCCGTCCACGCGCCAGTCGGCGACCGCGGCGCTCATCACCGCGATGTCCGCGGGCAGATGCCTGTGGACCTCGGCCTGCATTTCGCGCGCGCTCTCGACCCAGACGCGGGTCACGCCGACGGGGGCGTCCAGCGCCACCGGTCCCGAGATCAGGGTCACCTCGGCGCCCAGGTCGGCCAGGGCCGTGGCGATGGCGTAGCCCTGCTTGCCGCTGGAGCGGTTGGTCAGCCCCCGGACAGGGTCGATGGGCTCGAAGGTCGGTCCGGCGGTGACCACCGCCCTGCGGCCCGTCAGCGCGCGTCCGGCCGGCCCGGCCAGCAGGCCCTGGATGGCCGACAGGATGGCGGCAGGCTCGGCCATGCGGCCCGGCCCGAACTCGCCGCAGGCCATCTCGCCCTCGTCGGGACCGACGACGGCGACCCCGTGGAAGCCGTCAAAGCCCTTCAGGCGCTCGACGTTGGCCTGCACCGCCGGGTGCAGCCACATGCGCACATTCATGGCCGGGGCCAGCAGGACCTTCTTGTCGGTGGCCAGCAGGGTGGTCGACGCCAGATCGTCGGCGAAGCCGTTGGCCGCCTTGGCGATCAGGCCCGCCGTGGCCGGGGCGACGACAACGAGATCCGCCCAGCGCGAGAGCTCGATATGGCCCATGGCCGTCTCGTCCTCGGGCATGAACAGCGCCTGCCGCACCGGATGGCCGGTCAGGGCCGCAAGCGACATGGGAGTGACGAACTCGGCGCCCGCCGATGTGAGTACGCTCATCACCTCGGCGCCCGACTTCTTCAGCAGGCGCACCAGTTCCAGCGCCTTGTAGGCGGCGATGCCGCCGCCGACGATCAACAGGACCTTGCGTCCGGACAGCGATGCCGTGGTCATCCCGCTGATCTAGCGACGGCGCCCGCCCGCGTCGAGTGACGCTTCCGCGAAACGGAACATTGCAAGAACTGTTAACCTGTGGTTAGGGTTCGGCCGAAGAAGTTTCAACGTTGGAGGGTATGATGCGTAGAGCGTTCAGCGTCGCGGTCATCGGGGCCGCGTTGGGGACCGGACTGGCTCTGGCCGGGTGCGGCGACGGCGGCTCGGCGGTGGAGACGCGGGATCGGACGGCGGAAGCCTCGCAAACGGCGCCGGCCCCGGCGATGACGGCGGCGGCGGCGGCGGCGACGATCGAGGCCGCGCCCGCCGAGGCCCGCCCGGTCCTGACCGCAAACCGGCGCGAGACGGTGGACGCCAAGGTGGCGCGACTGTTCGAGCGGAACGGGGCCGACTTCGGGGCCCGGACGGCCGAGGATTATCTCGCCCGGGTGCAGGCCTTCACCTCGAACCCGCCCGCCGGCACGGAACGGGTGGAACGCGCGAACGGCGACGTCCTGCTGTACCAGGCCTCGACCAACACCTTCGCGGTGCTGTCGCGGGACGGCGTACCCAAGACCATGTTCAAGCCACGCGAAGGCGCCGCCTACTGGGCCGAGCAGAAGGCGGCGGCCCCCGACTTCGGTCGGCGGCGGTCAGCGGGAAGCGAAGGCGCCTGAAGACCGTAAGGACGATCAGTCCTCGTCGGTCTCCTTGCGATCGGCCATGTCGCGGATCAGCTCCAGCGCCAGCTTCTGCTGCCGGGTGGACAGCTGCGGCGACAGACGACCGATCTCGATGGTGTAGCGGGTCGCCGGGAAGTCGTGTTCGAAAGCCGCTTCGCCCTCGGCGACGCCGGCCAGCTGAGCGCCGCTCAGACCTTCGAAGAAGTAGCCGATGTCCACCTTGAAGAAGCGGGCGATATCCCAGAGCTTCGAGGCCGAGATGCGGTTGGCGCCCTTCTCGTACTTCTGGATCTGCTGGAAGGTCAGGCCCAGGGCGCGACCGAGGTCGCTCTGGTTATAGCCGAGGGCCAGCCTCTTCTCGCAGACTCTCCGGCCAACATGCCGGTCCACGGGATGAGGGCCATCCTCGCCCTTGCCTCTCGCCATAGTCGTACGCCCTTTGGAAGTCGATAAATCGGCCAAGCCTGAATGCGCTGCCAGCGGGGCTGTGTCATCAAAAAATGCAGAAATCAGGGCCACCTTGGCGGGTTATTGGCCCTTGAACCGCCACGTTTCTCGCGTTGCGGGAATCTGCTGGTCAACCGCACCGACCGCAAGGGGAATCACCCTTAAGGAACAACGGTCTTCAAACGAATCACCCGGCGCGGCGGGACCGCGCACAGCAGGCCGACGACGACGCAGATCCAGAACAGAAGGTCGCCGATACGGCCGTACAGGGTGATGGGAGCCGCCTGCGGCAGCCGCGCGTCGATCACGCCGCTCTCGCCGGCGTCGAGCCGCTGGCCCTCGATCACCCGCCCCCAGGGATCGATCATGGCCGAAGTCCCCGTCGGGGTGGCGCGCACCACCGGCAGCCCGGTCTCGATCGCGCGATAGCTGGCCAGGTTGAGATGCTGGAGCGGGCCCGAGGTCCGGCCGAACCAGGCGTCGTTCGAAATGTTGACGATCCAGCCCGGACGCCCGGCGGAGCCCGGCGTGAAACCGGGATAGAGGCTCTCGTAGCAGATCAGAGGCTGGGCCCGCGGCGCGCCCGGAATGTCGATCGGCGCGGGCCGGGGTCCGGCGCTGAAGTCCAGCGGCATATGGGTGAGGGCGCGCAGGCCGAGGGCGCTCATCACACCACCCGCCGGCAGAAACTCGCCGAAGGGCACCAGCCGGTATTTGTCATAGGTCCCGGAGATGCGCAGGCCGTCGCCGCCTTCATCCGTCAGGACGAACAGGCTGTTGAAATAGCGCGCGCCCTCGGCGGCGGCCGGGTCCGGCACGCCCCGGCCCAGTCCGAGGATCAGGCTCTGTCCCGGCAGGACCGCCCGGGCGATGGCCGCGGCGTCCGGCGAACCCGGCGCGAACACGTCATTGGCGGTGGCCGGCAATGCGCCTTCCGGCCAGATGATCAGGTCCGGCGTAACCGCGCCGGGACGGCCGGTCAGGTTCACATAGCGATCCACGATCCCCTGATAGGCTTCCGGGGTCCATTTGGTGGCCTGGGGCACGTCGGCCTGGACGATGCGCACCACGGTCGGGGTCAGCTGCAGCCGGGCCGACGACAGGCGGGCGGCGCCCGAGATCATCACCGCGGTCAGGACCACCGCCCCGAGGACCGCCGTGACGATCCGGGCCTTGCGGGGGCCGGCGTTCAGCAGGGGACCGAAGGCGGCGGCCGTGGCCACGGTGACGAAGCCCAGTCCATAGACCCCGGCGACGGAGGCGAATTGAGAAACGGCCGAACCGGCCTTCCAGCTGGCGCCCGCCGGGTTCCACGGGAAACCGGTCAGGACATGGCCGCGCAGCCATTCCAGCAGGCAGAACAGAGCGGCGAAGACCAGAACCCGCGCCATGCCCTCGGGCATGAACCGACGATAGAGGGCCGTGGCGGTCCCCCAGAACAGGCCCAGGCCGATCGGCAGGCCCGACGCGGCGAACGGGGCCATCCACGCCTGGGCGGGATTGACCAGAAAGGCCTCGGCCACCCACCAGCAGCTGATGAAAAAGTAGGCGAAGCCCGCCAGCCAGCCCATCCAGAAGGCGCCGCGCACCGTCCCGGACCGTTCGGACAGGAACATCAGCAGGGCGTAGCCGAGCAGGCCGGGCAGGATGCCGAACGGCGGATGCGCCAGGGCGGCGGCCGCGCCGGCGGCCAGGGCCAGGCCGATGCGGCCGAACCTCAGGATCAGCCGCGCGCGGGGGCTCTCAATGTCAGGCGTCGCCGAGAGGATGCTCATCCAGCGTGTATGGGTCGGCGACGCCCAGACTGGCAAGGATGGATCGCTCCTCGGCCTCCATCTCCTCGGCCTCGGCGTCGTCCTCGTGGTCGCGACCGAGCAGATGCAGGACGCCGTGAACCACCAGATGCGACAGGTGGTCCGACAGGGTCTTGCCCTGTTCGACCGCCTCGCGGGCGCAGACGCCGTAGGCCAGGGTCAGGTCGCCGAGGTGCGGAAAGGCGCTCTCCGCCGCCGGGAAGGACAGCACATTGGTCGGCCGGTCGCGGTCCCGGAAGCGGGCGTTGATCTGACGCACGCTTTCGTCGTCGGTCAGCAGGACGACGATGTCGCCCTCGACGGCGCCCAGGGCCGCGCCGGCCGCCCGCTCGACCACCGCCTCGACATCGGGCAGGGCGGCGGTCCAGACCGTGTCCTCGACCTCGATCTCGATCACCGGCGCGGCTCTTCCAGATCGGGCGACGGGGCCGCGGCGTCGGCGTCGTAGGCGCGGACGATCCGCTCGACCATGGCGTGGCGAACCACGTCCTGGGCCTCGAACTTCAGCACACCGACCCCCTGCACCCCGTCGAGGATGCGAAGGGCATGGGGCAGGCCGGAATCGCGGCGGTTCAGCAGGTCGATCTGCGACGGGTCGCCGGTGACCACCATCCGGGCCCCCTCCCCCAGCCGGGTCAGCACCATCTTCATCTGCAGGCGCGTCAGGTTCTGCGCCTCATCGACGATGATGAAGGCGTGGCTGAGCGTGCGACCGCGCATGAAGGCGATCGGGGCGGCCTCGATCTCGCCCTTGTCGCGACGACGGCGGACATCGTCGGGACCGAGGATGTCGTTCAGCGCCTCCCAGATCGGAGCCAGATAGGGATCGACCTTCTCGTTCAGATCTCCGGGCAGGAAGCCCAGCTTCTCACCCGCCTCGACCGCGGGACGGGTGATGACCAGCCGGTCCACCTGACCCCGACGCAGCAGGGAGGCGCCGTAGGCGGCGGCGAGGAAGGTCTTGCCCGTGCCCGCCGGGCCGACGCCGAAGGTCAGCTCGCAGCGGGACAGCAGCTCCAGATAGCGGGCCTGCGCCGCCGTCTTGGGCGCGATGGCCCCGCGACGGCCGACCGGCAGGGCCACCGCGTCCGGCGCGACCGAACCCTGCCCCGCGCGCGGCTGGGCCACGGCGGCGCCCAGCGCGGTGCGGACGTCGGCCTCGGTGATCTCCACGCCCTGCTCGGCGCGGTCGGCCAGGACCTCGATGACCCGCTTGGCCTGGGCGCGGTCCCGGGCCGAACCGTTGATCGAAACCCCGCCGCCGGGCGTCTCGACCAGAACCTTGAAGCGGTCCTCGATCAGGGCGATGTGCCGGCTGTTGGGGCCGATGACGGCGCGCAGGGCTTCATCGCCCAGGGCCAGAAACTCACTCTCTCGCGCCACTAGGCCGCTTTCCTCAAAAGTGTGCCGCTGAGCGACTTCAGACCGCCGCTCTCGATCTTCACCGGAACGATCTGGCCGATCAGTTGATCCGCGACCCCGTCGACATAGACCGGCTGTAGCCAGGGCGAGCGGCCGGTGACGTGGCCGTCGAACTTGCCGGGCCGCTCGAACAGGACCGGGATGGTCATGCCCGCGCGGGACTCGTTGAAGGCCGTCTGCTGCTCGAACAGCAGGGTCTGCAGCGCCTGCAGCCGTTCGCGCGACACCGCGTCCGGCACCTGCGCGCCCATGGTCGAGGCGGGGGTGCCCGGACGCGGCGAATACATGAAGGAGAAGGCCGAGGCGTAGGTCACGCGCCGGACCAGATCCATGGTGTCCTCGAAGTCCCGATCCGTCTCGCCCGGGAAGCCGACGATGAAGTCGCCCGACATGGCCATGTCGGGGCGGGCCTCGCGGATGCGCTCGATCAGGTCGAAGTATTTCTGACGTCCGTGCTTGCGGTTCATCAGCCGCAGGATGCGGTCCGAACCGGACTGCACCGGCAGGTGCAGCCAGGGCATCAGGACATCGAGTTGGCGGTGCGCCTCGATCAGGTCGTCCGACATGTCGTTGGGGTGGCTGGTCGTGTAGCGGATGCGATCCAGACCGGGGATTTCGGCCAGCAGCCAGGCCAGCCGCGCCAGGGTGGACGGCTTCCCGTCCAGCCCCTCGCCGTCATAGGCGTTGACGTTCTGGCCCAGCAGGGTGACCTCGCGCACGCCCTTGGCCGCCAGCTCGCGGGCCTCCTTCAGGATGGCCGCCACCGGGCGGGACCACTCGGCGCCGCGGGTGTAAGGCACCACGCAGAAGGTGCAGAACTTGTCGCAGCCCTCCTGCACGGTCAGGAAGGCGGTGAAACCGTCGACCCCGCGCTCGGCGGGCAGGGCGTCGAACTTTTCGTCCGGAGCGAAATCGGCGCCGATGCGCTCGCCGCGCGCCCGGGCGGTGCGGGTGAGCAGTTCGGGCAGCTGGTGATAGGCCTGCGGGCCCACGACCAGATCGACCGCCGGCTGGCGCTTCATGATCTCCTCGCCCTCGGCCTGGGCGACGCAGCCGGCCACGGCGATGGTCATGGCGCCCAGACCAGCCTTGGCCTTGGCGTCCTTCAGCTCGCGCATCTTGCCGAGCTCGGAATAGACCTTCTCGGCCGCCTTCTCGCGGATATGGCAGGTGTTCAGGATGACGAAGTCGGCGTCGTCGGCGCGGTCGGTCGCGGCATAACCCAGAGGGCGCAGGACATCGGCCATGCGCTCGGAGTCATAGACGTTCATCTGGCAGCCGTAGGTCTTGATGAACAGGCGCTTGGGGGCGGCCTGTCCCTCCGACGACGGGGCGGGGGTATCGGTCATGGGGCGGCTATTTAATGCGCCCGCGCGTTTCGCGCTACTTGGAGCCGCACCGACGCCGGATCAGGCGTCGGTCGAATCGCGGTGGGCGTGACGCTTGAAGATCAGGCCATCGCGGCCCGACGGCTCGGCGCCCTCGATGGGCGTGCCGTACAGTTCCAGCTTGTGGCCGATCAGCTTGAAGCCGAGGCGCTCGGCGATCTCGGTCTTCAGGCGCTCGATCTCGGCGTCGAAGAATTCGATGACCTCGCCCGACCGGGTGTCGATCAGGTGGTCATGGTGATCGTCGCCCGCCTCCTCATAGCGGCTGCGGCCGTCGCCGAAGTCGTGCTTCTCGACCACGCCGGCTTCCTCGAACAGGCGCACGGTGCGGTAGACGGTGGCGATCGAGATATGCGGATCGATCGCCGAGGCGCGGCGGTACAGCTCCTCGACATCGGGGTGATCCGACGCCGCCGACAACACCCGCGCGATCACGCGGCGTTGTTCCGTCATTCGCATGCCGCGGTCGGCGCAGAGTTTTTCGATCCGGTCCATGGAGCGTGAGAATAAGCGGCGTCGGCGCTCTAGGGAAGCCGCCCCGGCAAGTTCAACGCGAGAACCAGGGCGTCCACGCGGGAACCGTCCGGACGCGCATAATAGAGGCGGCGGCGACCGGCCTCCGCGAAGCCGGTCCGGGCGTACAGGGCGCGGGCGGCGGCGTTGTCCTCGGCCACTTCCAGAAAGACCCGGTCGGCTCCGGCGAGGCTGGCGGCGGCGACGCCCTCGGCGACCAGACGGGTTCCCTCCCCGCCCCGGCGCGCCTCAGGCCGGACGGCCAGGGTCAGGATCTCGGCCTCATCGGCGACGGCCCGCATCAGGATGAAGCCGTCGGGCCGCTGGACCACGAACACCCCCGGCTGTTCGAGCAGGACCGCGAAGGCCGCCGCGTCCCACGGACTGTCGAAGGCGGCGGCGTGAAGGGCGGCCAGCCCGGCCGCCCGGTCGGCGATCGCGCCGGTCATGCGGCGGCGCCGGCGCGGGGTTGGCCGGGCAGGCGGGTGGGCGGGGTGGCGTCCGGTGCGCGCAGATACAGCGGCGCGGGCGGGGCCGTCTCGGGATCAAGACCGGCGGCCAGACGCGCGACGGCCTCGGGCGCGGCGCCCGGCCTGTCCGCGATCACCCCGTCGGGCGCCGCCTCTGTCAGCAGGGATGCGCCCGTGCCCACCAGGGTCGCGCCGGGGCCCAGGGCCGTGACACGCGCCGTCGCCTGTTCGAGGGACAGGGCCTCGGGCGGACCTTCAGCGACGCCGTCGCGCCAGAAGCGGGCGTAGACCTGCCCCCGGCGGGCGTCGATCAGGGCCGCGACGGTCTTCGCCCCGACCGAGGCGGCCAGGGCGTCGAGGGTCGAAATCCCGACCACCGGACGATGCAGGGCGGCGCCCAGTCCCTGGGCGAAGGCCAGGCCGACACGCAGGCCGGTGAAGGAGCCCGGCCCCACCGTCACCGCGATCCGGTCGATGACGGAGAACCCTCCGGCCTCGGCGACCGCGTCGCGCGCCAGACCGGCCAGCCGTTCGGAATGTCCCTTGGTCATCGCCTCGGAGCGCAGGCCGAGCGGGCGCGCGGTCTCGCCCTCGACCTCGAACACGCCGGCGCTGCACAGGCCCAGCGCCGTATCGATCACCAGCACCTTCATGCCGCCGCTCCCTCAAGGACGGCGCTCCGGCCGAAGTTCACGGTCCCGGCGCCAGCGCCGTCACGATGCTCGCGAGCGCCTGCCGCAGGCCCCGGTCGGCGATGCGCGGAAACGCCAGCGCCACGGCCCGCCCGTCGCTGGTCGATCCCAGCGCCCGCAGCGCATCCGCCTCGCCCGCCGCAGGCCCGTCGAGCGGCGGAAAGAAGACCTCCACCGAGGTCCCCAGCACCACGGCCACCCGATGCAGCCGGGAGGCGGAGATCCGGTTCAGCCCCGTCTCGTATTTCTGCACCTGCTGGAAGCTGACCCCGATGCGCTGGGCGAGCGCCGCCTGCGACAGGCCCAGGGCCGAGCGCCTCAGGCCGATGCGGGTGCCCACATAGGCGTCGATATGATCCGGAGCGGCGGTGCGGGCCATGGCGGGCCTCCTGTTCGATACCGAACAGTTTCACAGACACGCCCAAGTTGCAACGAAACAGTTTCATTGGTCCAGTCTCGCGACCACGGCGGAAACAGCGCGGGTCCGGGTGCGGGGAATCCTCTCCTCGCTCGCCAGACCGCCGACCCCGCCGCGAACGATGAGCATATCCCCGTCGGACCGCTCGTAGAGGCGCACCAGCCGCTCGCCGTCGTCCATGTCGATGACACAGCCCTGATCGCGGCGAGGCCAGCGGCCCGGCGCATACTCAAGGACGACGCCCGAGGCCGCCCAGGGCGCGAGGTCGTCGGTCGACAGCTGCAGGCGGCGGTTCGGCGTCGGCGGAGCGCCCTCGAAGACACGGCCGCCGCTCTCCACGCCGGTCGGCGAGGGCCCTTCGGGCGGCGCATTCATCGGCAAGCCGAGAGACAGGGAGATGGACAGGGCCTCGGGCGTGGCGTCGACAGCGGCGGTCAGGCGGCGCTGGACGTCGGGCCGGAACAGGCCGGGTCGCTTGCCCGCCTCGTAGAGGCCCCAGCCCTGGCTGGTCATGCCGACCCGGGCGCCGGCCTCGGCCTGGCTGAGACCCCGCGCTCGGCGCAGGGCGGCGAGCGCCTCGCCGAGACGCCGGGCGTCGCTGTCGCTTTCAAACCGGGGCATGGAGGTCTTATGGCCCGCGTCGAACCCGGGCGCGAACAAAATCGTTTCAGGCGCCCTTGTCAGCCGGACCGTGACCGCGCTCAAGCAGCGAGCGACCGCGTCGCGAGCGCTAGCGCTCTTAAATGACCTGCTCGACCGAGGTCACTTCCGGCACATAGTGCTTCATCATCTGCTCGACCCCGGCCTTGAGGGTGGCGGAGGACGACGGACAGCCGGCGCAGGCGCCGCGCATGCGCAGCGACAGGACCCCGGTCTCCTCGTTGAAGGCGTCGAACAGGATGTCGCCGCCGTCCTGCGCCACGGCGGGGCGGATACGGCTGTCGAGCAGTTGCTTGATCTCGGCGACGATCTCGCTGTCCTCGCCGTCCGGATCAGCGCTGTTGAAGACGCCGCCGCGCATCAGGGGCGCGCCCGAGACGAAGTGGTCCATGATGGCCGCCAGGATCGGCGCCTTCATCTGGTTCCACTCCAGACCCTGAGGGTCGCGGGTGACCGAGACATAGTCGTAGCCGAAGAAGACCGACTTCACGCCCTCCAGTTCGAACAGGGCCTCGGCCAGCGGCGAGGCGGCCGCCTCGTCGATGTTGACGAAGTCGCGGGGATCCTCGGACACGTCCCGTCCCGGCAGGAATTTCAGGACGTTCGGGTTCGGCGTCGGTTCGGTCTGGATGAACATGGGGCGTAAGTGCGCCCTGACAGGGCGCGGTTCAAGGGTTGGGAGACGAGGTTCTCCCTCCCCGCCCCGGGGAGGGAGAGACGGTGAGCTACGCCAGATCCTCGATGTCCTTCTCGGTCAGGTCGCCGGGGACAATGGTGACCGGCAGCTTGCGGCCGGTGAAGGCCGCGCCCTGCTTGACCACCGCCGCGACCAGGGGGCCGGGACCACGACCGCCCTCCCCCGCCGCCAGCACCAGGATCTTGATGTCCGGGTCCTCGCCGACGACCTTGCGGATGCTGGCCTGGGGTTCGCCGCGTTCGATCAGCAGGATCGGGGTCGAACCCGATCGTTCCGCGGCTTCGGCGGCCCAGTTGTTCAGCGTGGCCTCGGCCTCGGCGCGGGTCTGGCGTTCGATCTCCTCGCGCACCCCGGCCCAGTGGGCATCGGAGGCGGCGGGGGGAATGACCCGCAGCATGACCACATGTCCGCCCGTCGAGCGCGCCCGGCGCGAGGCGTAGCGCAGGGCGCCCTCGAACTCGGGGCTATCGTCGACGACGACCAGAAACTTCCTGGGCATGGTTCGCCCTCCCTTAGCCCGACCACGCTAGCAGATCACCGCGCCGACCGCGTCCCCGCTTTCGCGGGGATGACAAATCGCGCTCAACCAGTGAGCGATAGCGCAAGAAAGCTTCGTCAGTTCGCTGACGAAGCGATCTCGCGGATCACGGCGTTGGCGATGGTCAGCTTGGCGAAGGTCCAGCCCGAGCCCGAAGCCTCGATCTCGTCGACCGAGGCGCGAACGCCCTCGACCGTAGCGAGACGCGGCCCGATCCAGTCGTCGACGGCCTTCTCGGCCGCCGCCTCGCTGGCCCCGACCGAGACGTTGGAGGCCTTCGCCACCGCACGGGTCAGGGTCATCTGCTCGGCCATCAGGTCCTCGATCAGGCGACGGACGGCCAGACGATCGAAATGATCCGCCGACGGAACCGCGCCCGCGGCCGCGCGCAGGCGGTCGAAGTCGAAGGCTGCGCCGACCTGGTGGTACAGCATGGCCATCGCCGGCTCGGGCCAGCCCGCCTCGCGCGCCAGATCGCCGATGTCGGCGGTGGCGACCAGGGGACGCAGCATGGCGAAGTCGCGGGCCATGGCCTCTGAGGCGCCCAGGCCCACGAAGCTCTGCACCCGGGCCTCGAGGCGGCCTTCCTCGAAGCGGCTGAGGACCGCGCCGCCCGCCGCGCGCAGGGCGTCGGCGGCCGGACGATAGGCGGCGATCAGGCCGTCCACGGTCGCGCCCTCGCGCGCCGCCCGCTTGGCCAGCCAGAAGGTCTGGCGACGCAGGACGGTGGAGATTTCGGTGTACAGCGCCGTCTGCGCCTCCGCCGGGATCTTCAGGTCCAGGGCCGATACCGCGTCCCAAGCCTCGTCGAGGCGGAAGATCTGACGGGCCGCCTCGAAGGCGATGACCATGGCCCCGGTGTCGCACTGGGCAGACAGGCGCAGGCGTTCCGGGAAGGTCGCCCCGCACATGTTGACGATCTCGTTCGACAGGATGGTCGAGATGATCTCGCGCTTCAGGCGGTGGCGTTGCATGTCCGCCTCGAACTTCGCCAGCGGGCCGGGGAAGTAGCGGACCAGGGTCTGTTTGAAGAAGGCGTCGTCCGGAGCGGTGGTCGCGACGATCTCGTCGAACAGCTCCAGCTTGGAGTAGGCGGTCAGGACCGCCAGTTCCGGCCGGCTCAGCGGCAGGCCGGACGCCTTCATCTCGCCCAGACGCAGGTCGTCGGGCAGGCCCTCGACCTTGCGGTCCAGTTTCCCCTTCGAGCCGAGCCACTGCATGAAGCGCTGCTGGGAATCCAGCGCCGCGGGGCCTTCCGCCTGCTGCAGGGTCAGGGCCAGGGTCTGGTCGTAGTTGTGGACCAGCACCTTGAGGCCAACCTCTTCGGTCATCGAGGCGAGGAGGGCGTTGCGGTCCTCCGGCTTCAGGGCGCCCGAGGCGATGGCCGCCCCGGTCAGGATCTTGATGTTGACCTCATGGTCGGAGCTGTCGACGCCGGCCGAGTTGTCGATGGCGTCGGTGTTGATCCGCCCCCCGTTGCGGGCGAAGGCGATGCGGCCGGCCTGGGTCAGGCCGAGGTTGGCGCCCTCGCCGATGACCTTGGCGCGGACCTCGCCGCCGTCCACGCGGATGGCGTCATTGGCTTTGTCGCCGACCTGGGCGTCGGTCTCGTTCGGCGCCTTGATGTAGGTGCCGATGCCGCCGAAGTAGAGCAGCTCGGCCGGGGCCTTGAGGATGGCCTTCATCAGGGCCGCCGGATCGAGGACGTCCTCCTGGATGTCCAGGGCCGCCTTGATCTCGGGGCTCAGCTCGATCGACTTGGCCGAACGCGGGAAGACGCCGCCGCCTGCCGAAATCTTCGACTTGTCGTAGTCCTGCCAGGACGAACGCGGCAGCTTGAACATCCGGTCGCGCTCGATCCACGACGAGGCGGGATCGGGGGTCGGATCGATGAAGATGTCGCGGTGGTCGAAGGCGGCCACCAGCTTGATGGCCTTCGACAGCAGCATGCCGTTGCCGAACACGTCGCCCGACATGTCGCCGACGCCGACGACGGTGAAGGGCTCGGTCTGGATGTCCTTGCCCTCTTCGCGGAAGTGCCGCTTCACGGCCTCCCAGGCGCCGCGGGCCGTGATGCCCATGACCTTGTGGTCGTAACCGACCGAACCGCCCGAGGCGAAGGCGTCGTCCAGCCAGAAGCCGTAGGAAGCCGAGACGCCGTTGGCGATGTCGGAGAAGGTCGCCGTGCCCTTGTCGGCGGCCACGACCAGATAGGGGTCGTCGCCTTCCCAGCGCGTGACGGCGGCGGGCGGAACCACCGAGCCGTCCTTGGCGATGTTGTCGGTCACGTCGAGCAGGCCCGACAGGAAGGTCTTGTAGGCGCGGATGGCTTCGGCCTGCTGGGCGTCTCGGTCGCCGCCGGCGCGGACGATGTCCGCCAGCTTCTTCGGGAAGAAGCCGCCCTTGGAGCCGACCGGAACGATGACGGCGTTCTTGACCTGCTGGGCCTTCACCAGACCGAGGACCTCGGTGCGGAAGTCGTCGCGGCGGTCCGACCAGCGCAGGCCGCCACGGGCGACCGGGCCGAAGCGAAGGTGCACACCCTCGATGTAGGGCGCCCAGACGAAGATTTCGCGGAACGGCTTGGGCAGGGGCAGGTCGACCAGTTCGCGCGAGGCGATCTTGATCGAGATGTAGGGCTTGGACTGACCGTCGGCGTCGACCTGGTAGTAGTTGGTGCGCTTGATGGCCTGGACCAGCAGCGACAGGCGACGCAGCGCCTTGTCGTGATCGAGGCTCTTCACCTCCTGCAGCAGGTCGTTGATGTGCCCGACCAGATCGGTGACGGCGGCCTCACGCGACGCGACATCGCCGCCGCCGGCCGGGCTGAACTTGGCGTCGAACAGGGCCAGAATGGCGCGGGCCACGGTCGGATAGTCGCGCAGGGCCTCTTCCTGCACGGCCTGCGACGGGTCCAGACCGGTCTGCTGGCGATAGCGGGCGAGGGTGCGGATCAGGGCCGCCTCGCGCCAGTTCACGCCCAGTTCCAGCACCAGACGGTTGAAGCCGTCGCTCTCGGTGCGACCGTTCCAGACGGCGACGAAGGCCGCCTCGAACGGATCGCGGACGGTGTCGAAATTCAGATCGCCGCCGCGCGGGTCTTCCAGCAGGAACTCGTGGACGTGGATTTCCGGATCGCCGGACGGCTTCAGGGCGTAGCCCCATTCCTCCAGTGTCTTCAGGCCCATGTCGGCCAGGATCGGCAGCACGTCCGACAGCGGCACGGCCGAGCCGCGGCGGTACAGCTTGAAGCGGAAGTTCAGCGACCCGTCGCGATCGGTGCGGAAGGCGCGCACCGCCACCGGTTCACCCGAGCCGACTTCGCCCGAGGCGTTCAGGGTGTCGATGGTCTGGTAGTCGCGCACCGCCTCGGCGGCGTCATAGCGATCGCGATAGGCGGCGCCGAAGGCGTCGGCCCAACGGGCGCTGACCGGTCCGACCGAGACTTCTTCCACGCCGCCCGAGCGCAGGGCGCTTTCGAAGCGGTCGATCCAGCTGCGGCCCGCCTCGGTGATCTCGGCGTCCAGCAGGGCCTGATCCGGGCACGGATGGTCACCCGGAGTCACACCGATGATGTAGTGGATGCGCACCAGCGGCTGGTCCGACAGCTGCGGGTACCAGGCCGAGATGCGGCCGCCCCAGGCGCGGGCCAGGATGGCGCCGATCCGTTCACGGACCGAGGCGTCGAAACGCTCGCGCGGGATGAAGGCCAGCACCGAGACGAAACGGTCGAACGGGTCCTTGCGGGTAAAGGTCTTGATCCGCGGGCGATCGTGCAGGTGCAGGATGCCCAGGGCGATATCCAGCAGCTCGTCCTCGGTGACCTGGAAGAGCTCGTCGCGCGGATAGTTCTCGAGGATGTTCTTCAGCCGCTTGTAGCTGTGGGTGCCCTCCAGCTTGCCCGCCCGGGTCAGGGCGTTGGCGACCTTGCGGCGGATCAGCGGGACCTCGGTCGCCGCCTTGTCGTAGGCCTCGGCAGTGAACAGGCCGACGAAGCGGGTCTCGCCCGACGGACGACCGTCGGCGCCGTAACGCTTCACCCCGACGTAATCCATGTAGGACCGGCGATGGACGCGCGAGCGGACGTTGGCCTTGGCGACGGTGACCGGCTCGGACAGGTCCAGCTGCCGCTTCATCTGTTTGGTCAGGACCGCCGGCTCGGACGCCCGGCGCAGGACGGTGCGCTCCGGGTCAGCCAGCACGCCCAGACCCTCGCCCGACTGGGACAGGGGCGCCTCAGCCTCGTAGCCGCCGTCCTTGCCGCGCGGATAGTCGTAGTCGCGGGCGCCGAGGAAGACGAAGTGATCCGCCGCCAGCCAGCGCAGGAAGGCCAGGTTCTCGGCCAGAACCTCGGCATCGACGCCGGGGGGCGAGCTTTCCAGATGGGCGATCGACTTGCCGATCAGATCGTGCATGGCGCCGTGGGCGGTGACCGCCGCGCGGACATCGGCGAGGGTCAGGGCGAGGGCCTCGCCGAGGGCGTCACGGCGCTCCTGCGGCAGGGCGTCGAGGACCACCAGAATGACGGAGACGCGACCCTGGGGCCCCTCGACGATCGGGTGGTACATCGAGCGCACGGTGACGCCGGCCTCGGCCAGCTCGCCCATCACGCTGTCGACGAGGAAGGGCTTGTCGTTCTGGACGATCGTCAGGACGTCATAGCCGGTGCCGACGCCACGGGCGCCGGTGTGCGGACCGACGCTGACGCGGGCGGGCGCGGCCGGATCGCGATCAAGCACGGTCTTCCACACCGCAGCCAGCAGGGCGGCGAGGTCGGCGACGTCCAGTTCCGGGGTCTCGTCGGCGGCGTAGTCTTCCAGGACCTGGGCCAGATAGGCCTTTTCCGCCGGGCCCGGCGGATGATCGGCCGCGGTGGCGTAGTTCGCCTCCAGCGCCTCCAGGGTGATCGCCTGAGGGACGGTGGGGGCGGGGGCGCCGGTCATGGAAAGGTCTCGTATGGCGCGGCCGGAACCGGCCGCCGGGTTCAGAAGGCAGACTAGGCCGGTTGCGTTCTGGGGCAAGCGTCCCGTCAGACCGGGTCCACTAGGCCAGCCTGACCGCTGCGGGAACCCCCTAAAGCGACGGCGCCGGCCCCTTTTCAGGAACCGGCGCCGGTTATCAGTGATCAGTCAGGATCGGATCAGAAGCGGACGTTCATGCCGACGCGGAAGGCGTGCAGCTCCATCTCGTCGTTGCTGCGCGTGATGTCGGTCCCGGCGGTGTTCGGGGCCAGGATGAAGGGATTGGTCGCCGGCGTCGTGCCGCTGTTGCCCGCCCGGACCACGTAATCGCCCGGTGTCAGGCTGGTGTAGAGGTATTCGCCGGTCACCGAGAGGTTCGGGGCGAGGCGCCATTCAAGACCGCCGCCCAACTGCCAGCCGTCGGCGTCGTCCTCGTTTTCCTGCACCACGAAGCTGTTGGCGGTGTTGGTGGTGCGGAAGCTGTTCTCGATGCCGCCGTAGGCCGCGCCGCCGGTGACGTAGATCAGGGCCGGGCCGGTGGCGAAGCCGACGCGGGCGCGCAGGGCGGCCATGTCGTTCAGCTCACGCGTGAAGACATAGTTGGCCGGGGTGCTGCTGAAGCCGGTGACCGTGTCGGACACGTTCATCGCGCTCCATTCCGCCAGAACGCCCGCGACGAACGGGCCGAACTGCCAGTCGTAGCCGACGCGCAGGGTGCCCTCGACGCCGGTGTCGTCGACGTCACAGCCGGCAGCCGCTTCCGGCGTCAGGGCGCCGCCCTGGCAGAAGCCGGGCGCGAAGGCGTCGGCGCCGCCCGAGGTGGTGACGGTCTCGCCGAAGGTTCCGTCGAGGTTGCGGTCGAAGACGAGGGTTTCGCCGGATTGTTCATGGTTCTCGACCCCGCCGAGGTAGATGCCGATGTAGGGCCCGCTCCAGTCAGGAGCGGTCGACGGGGCGGTCTGGGCGAGAGCGGGAGCGGCGACGCCGGCCATCAGCAGCGACAGCGAGGCGGCGGGGAGCAGATATTTCATCGGATGTCTTTCAGACTGAGAAACGTTCGACCCCCGCCGCGGAGGTCCTAACGGCACAGTTCGACGCCCGTTCCGGCCGGTCTGGACGGATATCAGCCGATGTGGCCTGAAAGTCGCAGACTTCGCCGAGCCCCTGAAACGAACAAGGCCGCCGAACTTGCGTTCGGCGGCCTGCTTCGTATCGGCGCCCAGGAGGGGGGAGGGTTGGCGCCGATCACTTCAACCGCGGGATTGGGGGGAGGGGAGGTCCCGCGGCGACAGGGGGGGAGATAGGCGCTGCTTGTGGCCAATCAAGGGCGCGTATGAGGCTCAATCCGCCTTCTTCTGCGGCGAGTTGACGCGGGCCTTCTTCGGCTTGGCCGAGCCGTCGTCGGTCGCATAGGGCTCGCCGTCGCCGGACAGCAGGATGGCCATCCAGCGCGAACCCTTGAATTCGGCGAGGATCGCCATGGCCATGACCGCCAGCGGGGTCGACAGGAACATCCCCACCACGCCCCAGACCTTGCCCCAGAAGGCGAGGGCCAGCAGCACCACCACCGGGTCGATGTTCTGGTTGTCGCCCTGCATGCGCGGCTGGATGAAGTTGCCGCTGATGAACAGGATGATCTGCAGGCCGCCCAGCAGGATCACCGCCGGCCAGTAGCTTTCGAACTGAACGAGGGCGAACAGGGGCGGAGCCAGCCCCGCCACCGCGCCGCCCAGCACCGGAATGAAGCCGACGATGAAGATGACGAAGGTCCAGAACTCGGCGTTCTGGAGCCCGACGATGCGCATCAGGATCCAGGCGGCGGCGCAGATCATCGCCCCGGTGACCGTCTGGACCCAGAGATAGCCCTCGACCCCGCCCCGGACCCTCTGGAAGACCTCGAGCGCCTCGGCCCGGGCGGTGCGGTCCGGGAACATGTTCACCAGCTTGCGGCGGAACCCGTTCTGCGAGGCCAGCAGGAAGCCGAGGTAGATCATCACGAACACGGCCCCGCCGACCACGCCCTGGGCCTGACCGGCGACGACGGCCAGATAGCTGCCGACGTCCACCCGCGCGATCAGGTCGCTGGCGGTCGGCGGGTCGGCCGGAAGCCGCAGCAGGGCGTAGACGTCGACCAGGATCTGGTCCAGGCGCGGCCCGATCCGGACCACCACGCCGTTGGTCTCGTCAAAGAAGCCTCGCGCGCCGTAGACGATGATGGCGATCGACACGAAGAAGCCCAGCACCACCACCAGCAGCGCCGCGGTTCCGGCCGCGTGGCCGGGCAGACGGGTGCGCGCCTCGATCCAGCGCTTCACCCCGTCGATCATGATCAGCAGGAAGATCGCCATCGCCAGCGGCGTCAGGATGTCGGCCATCCAGTAGACGGCGGCGCCCACGCCCACGACAGCCAGCGCCACCAGCGCATTTCGGGCCACGGTGGAGGTCGGGACGGCGATCGGCGATTTCATGGGCATATGGTCAAGGTCTCACGGGACGGCGTCAATCGCCCTTGAACGGACGCGCTCGCCGGTGGAGCATGAGCGCCGCCCCCCATTGCGGAGTTCCCATGTCCGACACCGGCGTCTTCCTCGGCCAATCGCCCGACAAACCCGAGATCCTGCTCTACGGCCGCGCCAACCGGCACGGCGTGGTCGCCGGCGCGACCGGCACCGGCAAGACGGTGACCCTGCAGATCATGGCCCAGGGTTTCTCGGACGCCGGCGTCCCGGTCTTCTGCGCTGACGTAAAGGGCGACCTGTCCGGCATCGCCCTGCCCGGATCGCCCAACGAGAAGCTGCTGGCGCGAGCGCAGGGGATGGGTCTGACGCTGGACCCGAAGGCCGCGCCGGTCGTGTTCTGGGATCTGTACGGCCAGAAGGGCCATCCGATCCGCACCACCGTCAGCGAGATCGGCCCGCTGCTGCTGGCGCGGATGCTGAACCTGAATGATGTGCAGGAGGGGGTGCTGTCGGTGGTCTTCCACGTCGCCGACAAGGAAGGCCTGCTGCTGCTCGACCTCGACGACCTGCGCGCGATGCTGGTCTACGTCGGCGAGAACGCCGAACGGATCGGGCGCGAGGTGGGCAATGTGGCGCCCGCTTCGATCGCCGCCATCCAGCGCTCGCTGCTGCAATTGGAGCAACAGGGCGGCGACGCCTTCTTCGGCGAACCGGCCCTGAGGCTGGAGGACATGCTGCGCACCGGCCTGGACGGCCGGGGGCAGGTCAATGTGCTGGACGCGACGAAGCTGATGAACAGCCCGCGCCTGTACGCCGCCTTCCTGCTGTGGCTGCTGTCCGAACTGTTCGAACAGCTGCCCGAGGTCGGCGATCCGGAGAAGCCGCGTCTGGTCTTCTTCTTCGACGAGGCCCACCTGCTGTTCAACGACACCCCGGACGCCCTGCGCGAGAAAGTCGAACAGGTCGTGCGGTTGATCCGGTCCAAGGGGGTGGGCGTCTATTTCGTCACCCAGAACCCGGCCGACATTCCCGACACCGTGCTGGCCCAGCTGGGCAACCGCATCCAACACGCCCTGCGCGCCTACACCCCGTCCGAGCAGAAGGGTCTGAAGGCGGCGTCGCAAAGCTTCCGGCCCAATCCGGCCTTCGACACGGCCGAATGCATCCAGGGACTGGGCGTGGGCGAGGCCCTGGTCTCGACGCTGGACGAGAAGGGGGCTCCGAACATCGTGGGCCGGACCGCGATCCGCCCGCCGGCCTCGCGGCTGGGACCCGCGACGGACGCCGAACGGGCGCAGGTCATGGCCGCCAGCCCGGTGCGCGGCCTCTATGAGACGGTGGTGGACCGGGAATCCGCCGAAGAAATCCTGGCGGCCCGCCGGGGCGAGGCCGATCAGGCCGCCGCCGACGCCAAACTGGCCGAAGCGAAAGCCAAGGCCGACGCGGCCGCGGCGAAGGAGGCCGAAAAGGCCGCAGCCGCACAGGCGAAGGAACAGGCGCGCCAGCAGGCCCAGTACGAGCGTGAAGCCGCCCGCTCGCGCGCGCCGGCCCGTCGCTCGACCCGCGAAACGCCGGTGGAGGCCATGACCAAGTCGGTGCTGCGCACGGCGGGAAGCACCCTGACGCGGGAACTGCTGCGCGGGATTCTGGGGGGGCTGAAGCGGCGGTGAGCCGCCGTCAGGGCTTCGGCGCCAGCCGCCACATCCTGAGCGGATGCCGCACGGCTCCCGCCTCGGCCCCCGCCGCGTCGCCCCGGCCCATGTAGAGGTCGGCGCGGACGGGACCGCGGATGGCCGAGCCGGTGTCCAGCGCTACGACCAGCCCCTGATAGCTGCCGCGCGCGCCGGCCAGGTTGCCGCCGTCGGCGGCGATCCAGACCAGATCGCCATAGCTCCAGTGGGCAGGATCGACCGCGATCGAGCGTCGGGCAGGCAGGGGGACGCCCGCGGCCCCGGCCGGATCGCCGCCGTCGTCGGGATCGAGCCTGAAGAAGATGTAGCGCGGGTTCAGCGCCATCACCGCCCGGGCTTCCGGCCCGCGGTGCGCGGCCAGCCAGCCGCGGATGGCGTCGCCGGACGTGCCGTTGCGCGGCAGCAGGCCCTGATCGCTCATCGGCCGGGCGATGCCGACGAAGGTCTGGCCGTTGTCGGCGGCATAGGCGGCGCGCGCCTTGGAGCCGTCCTCAAAGGTCAGATAGCCGGAGCCCTGGATCTGCATGAAGAACAGGTCCTCTGCCCGCATCCAGGCGAGGGTCTCGGTCGGCGGCGCGGTCTCGATCTCGGCGCGCGGCGGCAGGGTCTGGCCCCGTCGCCATCCGGCGGGCGCGGCGAGGACAGGCATGTCGAACTCGGGCGTCTGCGTCCGGCTGGCCGGATACTCTGGCGCGAAATAGGACGTCAGGAGACCGTCCCGGCCATTCCCGGTCCGTTGCTCGACGACGGTGAAACCGTCCTCGAAGAAGGCGCGAGCCATCGACGGGGTGACGGGACGCGAAGTCCGGCGAATGTGCATGGCCCTGTCGCACTGGGCGCGCAGGGCGGCGTCACGGGACACCCGGCAGCCGTCGGCGAAGGCGTTGAAGGCCGCCAGGTGATCTTCCGCATTCCAGCCGGGCAGGGAGGCGGGACTGACGCCGGTGTCCGGTTCCGGACGGGGCTCGACAGGCCGGGGCGGCGGAGGGGCAGGCTGGGTCGGCGCCGGGGACTCCGGCGTCGGGGCGACCGGCGGCCGGGTGGCGCAGGCGGCCACAAGCGTCACCATAAGGGCGAGAACCGCGCCCTGAATTCTCACGGCGCGGTGGGCGGACATTGTCAGGCCGAAGCCGGTTCGGTCCGCGCCAGGACCCAGTTCGGATCGCTGGCGCCCAGGGTGCGCTCGAAGGTCCAGACCTCGGCCACGCGACGTTCGTCGACCTGTTCCTCGGCCGAGGCGTCGGCCGATTTCACGCGGCTGCGCAGTTCCGCGAGGAAGCGCACCTTGGCGACCGCGTGGTTTTCCTCGGCCGTCGCCAGCTCCAGATCGGCGCGGGCGGGGTGAACGAACTCGACCGTCTCGGTCTCGCCGCGCGCCTCGCGGGCGGCGATGCCGCCTTCGAAGGAGATCATGACCTTCTCGGTCAGCAGGGGCTTGAGCGTGTCGCGATCACCCGCGGCGTAGGCCCGCACGATGGTCTCGTGCGCGGCCCTTGCGCCTTCGAGGAAGCGCGCCGGGTCAAAGCCCGGATCACGGGCCTTCAGGCCCGCGATCGAGGCCAGGGTCACGGCGTCCAGCACATTGCGGCCCTGTTGCTGGGCGGGGTCAGCGGACGGCGCCGCCGGCGGCTGGGCGCGGGCGTCCTCTTCCGGCTGACGGCCGACCTTCTTGCCCAGCACATTGTAGAGCTGGAACAGGACGAAGGCCGCGATGACGGCGAAAATGATGATCTGGACCTGAACCGGAGGCACTGGACATCCCTGACTGGCGCCGGGGAGAACGGCGCGACACACGACGATTAGGGGCTGATATAGGGCCGTGCAAGGCAAAGCGCCCCCTCCGTTGGGCGAGCGTCGTTGCCGCAGGGGGCCGTGCATGGTAGTCGCCCCGCCTTCCGGGCGTGCGCCCGACCCACATTCCAGACAGAACTTCCACCCATGACCGACGCCGCTCCGCCCGCCGACGCCACTTCCGCCGACAACGGCGGCCAGCCCCAGGGCCCGGGCTTCCGCATCGTCGCCCAGTACGTGAAGGACCTGTCCTTCGAGAACCCGAAGGCGCCGGACAGCCTGCGCGTCGACGGCAAGCCGGCGATCGACATGGGCGTCGAGATGAACGCCGCCGGTCGCCAGGACGGCCTGTTCGAGGTGGAGCTGCGCCTGTCGATCAAGGCCACGACCGACGCCATGACCGTGTTCAACGTCGAACTGCAGTACGGCGGCCTGTTCGCCCTGCAGGGCGTCGCCGAGAAGGACATCGAGCCGCTGCTGCTGATCGAGTGCCCGCGCTACCTGTTCCCGTTCGCCCGCGAGATCATCGCCCGCGCGACCTCGGACGGCGGTTTCTACCCGCCCTTCATGCTGGACCCGATCGACTTCGCCGCGATCTACTTCGCCCGCCAGCAGCAGATCGCCCGCGGTCCGGCCGACGCCGGCCAGGCGTAAGAAGGTTCGAGGGACTAGGGGCTAGGGATTGGTCGGGCCGGATGGTCCTCAATCGAACCTAATCCCTAGTCCCTAATACCTAATCCCTTTCGAGAGGCGTCCGTCAGGCGGCGGGCGCCTTTTCCATATCCAGACCGTAGCCCTCCCACAGGGAATGGTCCTTCAGCGTGGCCTTGAGGAACTCAAGATGGGCGGCGCGCTCGGCCTCGGTCGACCGCGGCGCCAGCGGACGGGGCCGCGCCCCCACCGCGGCGGCGACCACCGGGCCCGCGACCGCCGTGACCTTGGTCGCCGACAGGTCCAGCCGCCGTTCCTTGCCGCCGCGCAGCTCCAGATAGACCTCGGCCAGCAAGCGGGCGTCGATCAGGGCGCCGTGGAAGGTCCGGTCGGCCAGGCTGACCTTGAAGCGCTTGCACAGCGCGTCCAGCGAGTTGGGCATGCCCGGAAACTTCTTCTGGGCCAGCTGCAGGGTGTCGATCCAGCGGTCGCCGGGGATCAGCGGATGGGCGATCCGTGCATACTCGAAGTCGATGAAGTTCCGGTCGAACTGGGCGTTGTGCGCGATTACCGGCGCGTCGCCGATGAAGTCCGACAGCGCCTGAACGATATCCGCGAAGCGGGGGGCGTCCTTGACCTTGTCGTCCGTGATGCCGTGGACGCGGGTCGCATCCGGAGGGATCAGCCGGTCCGGGTTGACCAGCGTGTGATAGGTGCGCCCGGTCGGCAGCAGGTCCATCAGCTCGATGCAGCCGACCTCGATCAGCCGGTCGCCGGTCTTGGGGTCGAAGCCGGTGGTTTCCGTATCAAGGACGATCTCGCGCATGGCCTCTTAATGCGACCGTTCGGACGATTTCGGAAGGGATCGACGCGGCGAGACCCAGTCTTCCGACAGGACTGTCCCCACGATTTCCGCCACCCGCGTCCGGGCGGCCTCAAGGCCCTGTCCGGTCTCCACCACGAAATCGGCGCGCCGCCGTTTCTCGGCGTCGGGGAGTTGTCGCGCCAGAATAGCCTCGAAGCGGTCCCGGGTCATGCCCGGCCGGGCCAGAACCCGCTGCGCCTGAACCTCCGCCGGCGCGCTGACCACCACCACGGCGTCGACGGCAGCGTCGCCGCCGGTCTCGAACAGCAGGGGAATATCGAGCACGGCCAGTCTGACGCCCCGCGCCTCGGCGGCGGCGAGCTCGGCCAGCCGGCCCCGCGCGACGAGGGGGTGGACGATGGCCTCCAGCCGTCTGAAGGCCTGGTCATCGCGGCCCAGGGCTTCGGCCAGCAGGGTACGGTCCACGGCGCCGTCCACCACGACCCCCGGAAAGGCCTGACCGATCGGCTCGACCGCCGCGCCCCCCGGGGCATAGAGCCTGTGCACGGCCTCGTCGGCGTTCCAGATCAGGGCGCCGTGGTCAGCGAACATGGCCGTCGTGGTCGACTTGCCCATGCCGATGGAGCCGGTGAGACCCAACAGGATCATGTGGTCTCTCCCAACCGGGTGAGGGCGGCCGAGCGGACATCCACCGGCGGTGGGGCGAGACCGAACAGAGCCTCGAACGAGGGTCTCGCCTGACCGATCAGCATGGCCAGCCCGTCCACCGTGGTCAGCCCCCGCGCGCGGCCCGCGGCGAGGAAGGGGGTGAGCAGAGGCTTGTAGGTCATGTCCATCAGGACGGCGTCGTCGCGCAGGGTGTCGACATCGATCTCGGGCCGGACGCTGAGGGCGTTGACGATCAGGACGGCGTCGCGGACGGCATCCGGTTCGGCCACGGCGCAGCCCAGCTCCGCCGAAAGCGTTTCGGCCCGGGCGCGGGTCCGGTTGAGCACCGCGACCCGGGCGCCGGCAGCCTGCAGCGCGACCACGGCGGCGCGCGCGGCGCCGCCGGCGCCGAGGACGACGACCGGAGCATCGCGAACATCGAGCGCCGGCGCCTGTTCGGACAGGGCCAGCATCAGGCCGTGACCGTCGGTGCTGTCGGCCGACAGCCGGCCCTCTTCGAACACCAGCAGATTGGCCGAACCGCAGGCCCGGGCCGTCGCACTGACCGTATCGGCCAGGGCCAACGCCTGTTCCTTGAACGGGGCGGTGACGTTCAGTCCGCGCAAGCGCCCGGCCCGGCCCTCGGCCACCAGAGCCGCGAACCCGTCCGCATCCGGAGGGCCGAACGGCTCGTAGACGGCGTCCAGGCCCGCTGCCTCGATCCACAAGCCGTGGAGCAGGGGACTGAGCGAATGGCTGATCGGCTGACCGGCGACACCGGCGCGAAGCGTCATGCGGCCAGGACTCCCGCCCGGCGCAGCTCGGCCAGCACGGGCCACAGCGGCATACCCAGAACGGTGAAATAGTCGCCGTCGATCCGGTCGAACAGCTGGGATCCCATGCCCTCCAGCTTGTACGATCCGACGCTGGACAGCAGGCCTTCGCCTTCGCGGGCCAGATAGGCGTCCAGGAAGGCGTCCGAGAACTCCCGCACCTGCATGGCGGCGGTGTCCACGCCGGACCAGACGATCTGACCGTTGTGCGCGAGCGCGGCGCCGGAATGCAGATGGTGCGCCTTGCCGCGCATGGACGACAGGCGCGCGCGGGCTTCATCCAGGCCCTTCGCCTTGGAGATCAGGCCGCCCTCGAAGGCGAGGGTCTGGTCGGCGCCCAGAACCCAGGCGTCGGCGTCATGCCGGGAGACCGCCAGGGCCTTCACCCGGGCCAGCTCGACGGCGAGGCCCGCGGCGTCGGCGGGATCGTGCACCGTCTTGACCGCATCCTCGTCCACATCGGCGACCTGGACCGCGAACGGCACACCCGCGTTTTCGAGCATGGCGCGCCGGGCGGCGCTCTTCGAAGCCAGGATCAGACGCTCTCCGGTCATTACCAGCCCGCTCCCATCCGCTTGGTGCGGCGTTCATTCAGGACGTTGATGATGGCGGCGGCGGTTTCCTCGACCGAGCGCCGGGTGACATCGATCACCGGCCAGCCGCGCCGTTCGAAGGCCCGGCGGGCCTTGACCGTCTCGTCGCGCACCGCGTCGTGATCGATATAGGCCGAGGCATGGTTGGCGTTCAGCCCGTCCAGCCGGTTCCGCCGGATCTGCACCAACCGGTCCGGCGAAACGGTCAGGCCGATGACCAGAGGGTTCTTCAACTGCGTCAGGCGCTCGCCGTCTTCCTGCCCCGGCACCAGCGGCACATTGGCGGCGCGGATGCCGCGGTGGGCCAGATAGATGCAGGTCGGGGTCTTGGACGTCCGGCTGACGCCGCACAGAACGACGTCGGCGGTCTCGAGCTGCTCGGTCGTCCCTTGGCCGTCGTCGTGGGCCATGGCGAAGTCGAGCGCCGCGATCCGGTCGAAATATTCGGAGCTCAGGGCGTGCTGGGCGCCGACACGGGGCGCCAGGGCCGCGCCGAGATAGCGCGACAGGACGGTTTCCAGCGGATCCAGAGCCGCGATCTGCGGCATGTCGAGCCGGCGGCAGCCCTCTTCCAGCTGTTCGCGCAGCTCACGATCCACGAGGGTGTGCAGAACCACGCCGGGCGCCGCGGCGATTTCGTCGAGAACCCGCTCCATCTGCCGGTCCGAACGGACCAGGGCGTAGATGTGCTCGATGGGAATGACGCCGTCGAAACGGGCGACCACGGCCTTGGCCATGGCGTTCAGGGTCTCGCCGGTCGAGTCCGAGACCAGATGGACATGGAAATAGGTGGCCAGCCGCGACGCGCCGGCGGGGCGGGCCGGGCTCATCCTCGGCGGCTCCCGGACGTCAGACTCATCGGGATAAGCGGTCCGTTCAACGGGGACTCCTGTGGAAAGGCCGGGGCGCCGTTCGGTTCATGACCGGGCGCCGATCTCTATAGCCGCCCACAATCCGGGTCGCGAGCGGGATGAAGGTGGACGATCAGGCGGCTGGTCCCGGCGTTCATCCACCGGCCGCCGGTTTCGTCGGGCCAGGGTGTGGAGGAACCGCGTTCGCTTCCGTCGGCGCCCAGACGGCGGTTGCGCCCAAACCCCCGGAATCCGGGCCCCGTTAAGGCCTTGTTAATGGTTATCCCCGGTATCGACAGGTCCGACCGGCCTGTAGACGGCCCTGTGACCGAATCCGGACAACCGATCCGCGGACGGCGTTTTCACCCGAGTTGTCCCCGTCATCCCCCGCCCAACCCACTTCCTTCCACCCTTTTCAAATTTGAATGTTTGGAAGGGATCACGGTGCGACACGGCTCGGGCTTGAGCCTGTCCCCGCCCCCCGGTAAGCCGACGATCAAATGACGACCTCGACCGATACGCCCCTGTTCCTGAAAGCCCTGGCCGGGGAGACGACAGCGCGTCCGCCGGTCTGGTTCATGCGTCAGGCCGGGCGCTACCTGCCGGAATACCGGGCCCTGCGCGCGACGACCTCCGGCTTCATCGAGTTTTGTCACGATCCGGAGAAGGCCGCGGAGGCGACCCTGCAGCCGATGCGCCGGTTCGGCTTCGACGCGGCCATCGTGTTCGCGGACATCCTGCTGATCCCCCGGGCTCTGGGGCAGGACGTCTGGTTCGAGGCGGGCGAAGGACCCCGGCTGGGTGAGATGCCGTCGGTCGAGGCCATGCGGGATAAGGCGCAGGGGGCCGGTGAGGCCCTGTCGTCTATCGGTCAGACCCTGAGCCTCGTTCGGGGCCAACTCGATCCGACCAAGGCCCTGATCGGCTTTGCGGGCGCGCCGTGGACGGTGGCGACCTATATGCTGGACGGCGTGGCCCGGACGATCGGCAAGGGCGAGCGGGCGCAGGCCCGGACATACGCCTATGCCGAACCCGAGAAGGTGGCGGCGGTCCTGGACGTGCTGGTCGAGGCGACCGCCCATTATCTGAAGATGCAGGCCGACGCCGGCGCCCAGACCCTGAAGATCTTCGAGAGCTGGGCCGAGGGCCTGCCGGACGATCTGTTCGAAAGCCTGGTCCTGCAGCCGCACATCAAGCTGGTGAAGCGGGTGCGCGAACTGGGTGTGACCACGCCCCTGATCGGTTTCCCGAGGGGCTCGGCGGCGCTGGCCGAACGGTATGCCCGGGAGGTCGAGGTTCAGGGCGTGGCGCTGGACACGGCCTGCCCGCTGCCGGTCGGTCAGGCCGTGCAGAAGATCAAGACCATCCAGGGCGCGCTCGATCCCCTGCTGCTACGCGCCGGCGGGCCGCTGCTGGACAAGCGTGTGGATCAGCTGCTCGAAGCCTGGGGGCGGGGACCGTGGATCTTCAACCTCGGTCACGGGATCATGCCGGACGTGCCGATCGCGCACGTCGAGCAGGTGCTGAAGCGGATCGGCGCGCAATGAGCGGCTTGAAGGGCCGTCGTATCGCCGTCGTCCTGTTCAATCTGGGCGGGCCGGACGATCAGGCTTCGGTGAAGCCATTCCTGTTCAACCTGTTCAATGATCCGGCCATCATCGGCTTGCCCGGCCTGTTCCGGACGCCGCTCGCGAAGCTGATCTCCAGCCGCCGTGAAACGAGCGCCCAGGCCAACTACGCCCTGATGGGCGGTGGATCGCCCCTGTTGCCCGAGACCCGGAAACAGGCCGACGCGCTTGAAGCCGCGCTCGGCGCGCGCCTGCCGGACGATGAGGTGAAGGCCTTCATCGCCATGCGGTACTGGCATCCGCTGACCGAAGAGACGGCCGCCGACGTCGCCGCCTTCGGGCCGGACGAGATCGTGCTGCTGCCACTCTATCCGCAGTTCTCGACCACCACGACCGAGAGCTCGCTGAAGCGCTGGAATGAGGTTTATGCCGGCTCGGGCGTCAGCCGCACCGTCTGCTGCTGGCCTGAGGCGCCCGGCTGGGTGGTGGCGCAGGCGGACCTGATCAAGGGCAAGCTGGCCGAGGCGGGCGACAGGCCGGTGCGGGTCCTGTTCTCGGCCCACGGCATTCCCGAGGTGCTGGTCGAGAAGAAGGGCGACCCCTATCAGGAGCAGGTCGAGAGCACCTGCGCCGCTGTCGCCCGGGCGGCTGGTCTGACCGACTGGGCCGTCTGCTACCAGAGCCGGGTCGGGCCGATGAAATGGCTGGGGCCGTCGACCGTCGAGGCGCTGGAACAGGCGGCGAAGGACGGGGTCGGGGCGGTGGTGGTTCCCATTGCCTTCGTCTCCGAACACGTCGAGACCCTGGTTGAGCTGGATATCGAGTACGGCGAGCTGGCGCACGGGCTGGGCGTTTCGCCCTATCTGCGCGTGCCCGCGGTCGGTGTAACGGCAGCCTTCATCGAGGAACTGGCCGGAGCGGCCGCCGAGGCGCTTGCGCGAACCGGCGTCGCGCCGCACGGTCCCGGTTGTCGCGCGGACTGGAAGGCCTGCCCGCGCACTTGCGAGCGGAGAGCGGCGTGAACACCTATGACGTGGTCCGGGGCCTGCACATCCTGGCGGTGATCGCCTGGATGGCCGGGATGCTCTTCCTGCCGCGCCTGTTCGCCTATGACGCCGAGCAGAACGCCAAGGCCGAGCCGTTGAAGAGCGAGATGCAGGGCCTGCTGCGCGTCTGGCAGACCCGCCTGCTGCGGATCATCATCAACCCCGCCATGATCCTGGCCTTCATCTTCGGCGCCTGGCTGTTCTGGCTGCGCAGCGGCGAGGGGGCCGACTGGAGCTTTGCGCATCAGCCGTGGATGGTGACCAAGCTGGTCGGCGTCTTCCTGCTGGCCGGCTGGCATGGCTTCCTGGCCGGGCAACGCAAGAAGATCGCCGCCGGGACCTCGAAATACTCGGGCAAGTTCTGGCGCATGACCAACGAGATCCCCTTCGTCCTGGCCATTATCATGGTGCTGTCGGTGACGACGGAGTGGACGTTCAACTGACTTCTCCTCCCCGTTCGCGCTGCGAATGGGGAGGTGTCGCGCTTCGGATACGAAGCGTGACGGAGGGGGCGGCTCAGGCTTCCGAAAGCCGTCCGCCAATCCCTTGCCGCCTGCACCGCCCCCTCCGTCTCGTCGGCGGGGCGCCGACGAGCCACCTCCCCATCGCGAACCGCGACGGGGAGGACATGCTTGACCTGACCCCCGGAAGCGTGGTTTCGCTGAACGCGAACCGGTCCTGGCCCTCTGCCGGACGGTCCCTCTCTCCTCGCGATGCCTGCCGGATTGACCCAGCGGGACTCCATCGCACCTCCTGCTGGCCGCAAGGCCAACATCGCCAGCCTGCCTGACCTCGCTTTCCGGCGAGCGTCCGGGCGCGCATGCCAGAAGTAGATACCCATGACCGACGTCCGCGACACCGATCCGACCGCGCCCGAAACCGAGACCCTCGACGAAGTGTCGAACGAGGTCTCCGCCGCCGACCTGCCGATGGTCGATCAGGAGGCCGACGAGGACGAGGACGGCGAGCCGATCGTTCCCAACGGCCGCATCACCCTGGCTGAGCTGAACGCCAAGACGCCGGAAGACCTGGTCGCCTTCGCCGAGGGCCTGGAGGTCGAGAACGCCTCGAACCTGCGCAAGCAGGACCTGCTGTTCGCCATCCTCAAGGCCCTGGCCGAGGAAGAGGTCGAGATCATCGCCGACGGCGTGCTGGAAATCCTGCCGGACGGCTTCGGCTTCCTGCGCAGCCCGGACGCCAACTACCTTCCGGGTCCGGACGATATCTATGTCTCGCCGTCGCAGATCCGCCGCTTCGGCCTGCGTTCGGGCGACACCATCCACGGCGCCGTCCGCGGCCCGCGCGAGGGTGAGCGCTACTTCGCCCTGCTGAAGGTCGACACGATCAATCTGGAAGACCCGGAAACGGTCAAGACCAAGGTCCTGTTCGACAACCTGACCCCGCTCTATCCCGAAGAGCGGATTCACATGGAGATCCAGGACCCGACGCTGAAGGATCGCTCGGGCCGGGTCATCGACATAGTCGCCCCGCTCGGCAAGGGCCAGCGCTGCCTGATCGTCGCCCCGCCGCGCGTGGGCAAGACCGTCATGCTGCAGAACATCGCCAAGTCGATCGAGCGCAACCACCCGGAAGTCTTCCTGATCGTCCTGCTGATCGACGAGCGTCCGGAAGAAGTGACCGACATGCAGCGCACGGTGAAGGGCGAGGTTATCGCCTCGACCTTCGACGAGCCGGCCACCCGCCACGTCGCCGTCGCCGAAATGGTGATCGAAAAGGCCAAGCGTCTGGTCGAGCACAAGAAGGACGTGGTGATCCTGCTGGACTCGATCACCCGTCTGGGCCGCGCCTACAACGCCACCGTCCCGTCGTCGGGCAAGGTGCTGACCGGCGGTGTGGACGCCAACGCCCTGCAGCGTCCGAAGCGCTTCTTCGGCGCCGCGCGGAACGTGGAGCAGGGGGGCTCGCTGACCATCATCGCCACCGCCCTGATCGACACCGGCTCGCGCATGGACGAGGTGATCTTCGAAGAGTTCAAGGGCACCGGCAACTCGGAAATCGTCCTGGACCGCAAGGTCGCCGACAAGCGCATCTTCCCGGCCATCGACGTGCTCAAGTCCGGCACCCGCAAGGAAGAACTCACCACGCCGAAGGATCAACTGGCCAAGACCTATGTGCTGCGCCGCATCCTCAACCCGATGGGCCCGCAGGATGCGATCGAGTTCCTCTTGGATAAGCTGCGCCAGACCAAGCAGAACTCGGAATTCTTCGATTCGATGAACACCTGATTTCGGCACGACCGATTTCGGCGATCGATTCGCCGCCGTATCGGCCCTGCCAAGGGTCGTTCGGCGGCGAAGTCGTTTTGAGATGTCCGCCTCGAGGGTTCTGGCGCCGGGTGCGCTTCGCCCGAACGATTCAGGTCCGTTACAATCGGCTGCGGCAGGTTATCGTCTGCTGATCAGGCTGTCCTCACTCCAATTCCGGATGCGGTAGTGCCGACGGGAGATTAGGACCACTTGTCGCGGGCAACAGGACTGAAGCGGCTAGCCTTTCTTTCAGTCGATTCTTCGACGAAACGATTCAAGTCGCAGCTGCAATCCGGGCGGTCCGATCTTGGTTGCGCCGGCCTATGCGTTGGATCGCTCTGGGCTCCCAAAGTTCTTCGCGGCGGGCCGGTAGTACCTGGATGAAAGACCGGTAGTGCCGAGTAGTGCTTC
>NZ_DASWWG010000076.1:0-32383 GCF_036400995.1 Brevundimonas sp. | reverse complement strand
GAGCATTTCGAGCAGGTGTTCCGCGCCAGCTACCTGGCCGGCTACGCCGCCGAGGGCTCGCTGGAGCACCTCGGCTTCGGCACGATGAACGGCCCGGACGGCAAGCCCTTCAAGACCCGGGCCGGTGGCGTGCTGAAGCTGCACGACCTGATCACCATGGCGACCGACAAGGCGCGGGAGCGGCTGCGCGAGGCGAAGCTGGGGGCGAACCTGCCCGAGGTCGAGTTCGACGACATCGCCCGCAAGGTGGCGGTGGCGGCGCTGAAGTTCGCCGACCTGTCGAACAGCCGGACCACCAGCTACATCTTCGACCTCGACCGCTTCATGAGCTTCGAGGGCAAGACCGGGCCATACCTGCTGTACCAGGCGGTGCGGATCAAATCCCTGCTGCGCAAGGCCGAGGACCAGGGCGCGGCGGCGGGACCGGTGACGATCGGCGAGCCGGCCGAGCGCGATCTGGCCCTGACGCTGGACGCCTTCTCCCAGGCCGTGGCCGAGGCCTACGACAAGCGGATGCCGCACCTGATCTCGGAGCACGCCTACCGGCTGGCCCAGTCGTTCTCGAAATTCTACGCGGCCTGCCCGGTGCTGATCGCGCCGGACGCGGAGACCAAGGCCTCGCGTCTGGCCCTGTCGAAGGCGGCGCTGGATCAGCTGGTGATCGCCCTGACCCTGCTGGGAATCGACACGCCGGAGCGGATGTAGGCTAAGCTTCTCCCGCAAGGAGAAGCTCATGTCGCTCGACGCCTACATCGCCGGCCTGCCCAAGGCCGAACTGCATTTGCACATCGAGGGCTCGCTGGAGCCTGAGCTGATGTTCGAACTGGCGCAGCGAAACGGCGTCTCGATCCCGTTCGACAGCGTCGAGGCCGTGCGCGCGGCCTATGACTTCTCGAACCTGCAGGACTTCCTCGACATCTACTACGCCGGGGCCAACGTCCTGCTGACCCGGCAGGATTTCGAGGACCTCGCCTTCGCGTACTTCCAGCGCGCGGCCGCCGACAATGTGCGCCACGCCGAAATCTTCTTCGATCCGCAGACCCACACCGACCGCGGTGTGGAGTTCGGCGTGGTCGTGGAGGGGCTGATCGCGGGCATGGACCGGGCGAAAGCCGAGCTGGGCGTCACCAGCGGCCTGATCCTCAGCTTCCTGCGCCACCTGAGCGAGGACGAGGCCTTCGCTACGCTGGAGATGGCGAAGCCGTATCTGCACCACTTCATCGGCGTTGGACTGGATTCGTCCGAGGTCGGGCATCCGCCGTCCAAATTCCAGCGCGTCTTCGCCGCCGCCCGCGACCTGGGCCTGAAGCTGTGCGCCCATGCCGGGGAAGAAGGCCCGCCCGCCTATGTGCATGAGGCGCTGGACCTGCTGCACATCGACCGCATGGACCACGGCAACCGGTCCATGGAGGACGAGCGCCTGATCCAGCGGCTGGCGAAGGAGCAGATGACCCTGACCGTCTGCCCGCTGTCGAACCTGAAGCTCTGCGTCGTGAAGGACCTGAAGGACCACCCGGTCCCGGAGATGCTGCGCCGGGGGCTGCATGTCACCCTGAACTCGGACGATCCGGCCTATTTCGGCGGCTATGTGAACGCCAACTATGCGAAGCTGGCCGAGGCGGTCGACCTGACCCGCGAGCAGGTGACACAGATCGCGATCAACAGCTTCGAGGGCAGCTTCCTGCCCGAGGCGGACAAGGCGGCGCGGATCGCGGAAGTGAAGGCTTACGGCGCTATCCACGCATGAGCGGCTGGGCCGCCGGACTGGGCTACGCGCTCGTCTTCACCTTGTGTGTGAATGCCGGGGCCTATTTCGGCGCGGGCATCGCCGCCGAGTGGGCCAAGACCGAAGGGCGGGTCCCATCTGATAAGCCGCCGTTCCTGCTGTTCTTTCATGATCCGTTCGCGGCGCGACTCATCGAGCAGGTCTACACCGATCTGCATCGCGACTACGGCAGCCGATTCCTCACGGGTTGCATTCGGATTCTTCGGATCACTCTGCCGCTGACCGTCGTCTTGTTCATCGCCAACGCCATCGCGGTGTTCGTTTAGAGCTCGGCGTAGCTTGACTTGGCCCCGGAGTCGGGGCCTAGGTCCGCTCGCTCTCGCGGGAGAGATCGGGGCCCCTGAAAAGGCTCCGGAGCCGAAGGCGCAACCGCCCCGGAAACGCTCAGGCAAAAGGACCGCGAAAGCGCACGGACGCTGGAAAGCCGCACGAGTTGCGCGCCGACGGAGCAAGGCGGTGAAAGCCGCCGGAATCTCTCAGGCTTCAGGACAGCGGGGGCGCGAGGACGGCGGAGCTTTCCGCTTCAACACGCGACCCCGAGAGTCTGGACCATGACCGATCAAGCCCTGAAGACCACCCCCCTGAACGCCGCCCATCGTGCGCTGGGAGCCCGCATGGTCGGCTTCGGCGGCTATGACATGCCGGTCCAGTACGAAGGCGTTCTGGCCGAGCACCGCTGGACCCGCGAGCACGCCGGCCTGTTCGACGTCTCGCACATGGGCCAGTGCAAAATCACCGGCGAGGACGCCATCGCCCAGTTCGAGCGCTTCGTGCCCGGCGACTATGCGATCCTGAAAGCCGGCAAGCAGAAGTATTCGCTGTTGCTGAACCAGAACGGCGGCATCATCGACGACCTGATGGCCGGCAAGCCCGACCACGACGGCCTGTTCGTCGTCGTCAACGCCGGCAACAAGGATGAGGACTTCGCCTTCTGGGAAGCCAACCTCGAGGGTGACGCGACGCTCACCGTGCTGGACCGCGCCCTGATCGCCATCCAGGGCCCCGAGGCCGCCGAGGTCATGGTCAAACACGACCCGGTCTTCGCCGACTTCGGCTTCATGGACTGCGCCCGCCTGATGATCTTCGGCGTGGACTGCTACGTCTCTCGCTCGGGCTACACCGGCGAGGACGGTTACGAGATTTCGGTCCCGGCGGCCGACGCCGAGCGCATCTGGAACCTGCTGCTGGAAGACGCCCGGGTGAAGCCGATCGGCCTGGGCGCCCGCGACAGCCTGCGTCTGGAAGCCGGCCTGCCGCTGCACGGCCACGACATCGATCCGACCACCAGCCCGGTGGAAGGCGCCCTGACCTTCGCCCTGTCCAAGTCGCGCAAGGAACGCGCCGACTTCAACGGCGCCGAACGGGTGCTGAAGGAACTGGCTGACGGCCCGGCCCGCGTCCGCGTCGGCCTGAGCGTCAAGGAAGGCGCCCCGGCCCGTGAAGGCGCCGAGATCGCCGACGCCGACGGAAACGTCATCGGCAAGGTCACCTCGGGCGGCCCGTCGCCGACCCTCGGTCGCAACATCGCCATGGGCTATGTGCCCCCGGCCTTCGCCGAGCTGGGCACGGACCTGAAGGTCATCGTGCGAGGCAAGGCCGCCGCCGCCGAAGTCATCGCCATGCCGTTCGTGGCGCAACGCTATTACCGCAAACCCAAAGCCTGAGAGATCAGACCATGAAGTTCACCAAGGATCACGAGTGGGTCAGCCTGGACGGTGACATCGCCACCGTCGGCATCTCCAAGCACGCCGCCGACGCCCTGGGCGACGTGGTGTTCGTCGAGACCCCGGAAGCCGGCAAGACCGTCTCGGTCGGCGACAGCTTCGCCGTCGTGGAGTCGGTCAAGGCCGCCTCGGACGTCTATGCCCCGGTCTCGGGCGAAGTGATCGAGGGCAACGCCGCCCTCGCCTCGGCTCCGGAAACCGTCAACGCCGACCCGGAAGGCGAAGGCTGGTTCGCCAAGATCAAGATCGCGGACGCCTCGCAGCTGGACGCCCTGATGGACCAGGCCGCCTACGACGCCTTCCTCGCCCCCCTCTAAGACCCATCGGGCCCTCTGATCAGAAGTCAGAGGGCCTTTGGCCATTCATGGCCCAGGACAAGACCATGCGTTACCTCCCCCTGACGCCCGACGACCGTACGGCGATGCTCGCCGCCATCGGCGCCAAATCCATCGACGACCTGTTCGTGGACGTGCCCGCCGCCGCGCGTCTGGACGGCCCCGTGGACCTGCCCCGCGTGGCGGGCGAACTGGAGGTCGAGCGCGCCCTGTCGGCCATGGCGGCGAAGAACGCCACCGCTGGAACGGTGCCCTTCTTCTGCGGCGCCGGCGCCTACAAGCACCACGTCCCGGCGACCGTGGACCACATCATCCAGCGGTCGGAATTCCTGACCAGCTACACCCCGTATCAGCCGGAAATCGCCCAGGGCACGCTGCAGTACCTGTACGAGTTCCAGACCCAGGTCGCGAACCTGACCGGCATGCCGGTGGCCAACGCCTCGCTCTATGACGGCTCGACCGCCATGGCCGAGGGCGTGCTGATGGCGACCCGCGTGACCCGTCGTAACAAGGCGATCAT
The DNA here is from genome assembly GCF_036400995.1 of Brevundimonas sp. Lineage (GTDB taxonomy): Bacteria > Pseudomonadota > Alphaproteobacteria > Caulobacterales > Caulobacteraceae > Brevundimonas. Next base: position 28,018 of record NZ_DASWWG010000076.1, on the reverse strand, counting down.
CTCGGGCGGCGTGCACCCCCACTACGTCAAGGCGACCGAGACCGTGGTCCACGCCGTCGGCGTCGAGACCCAGGCCCTGCCCGCCGCGGTCGACGCCGAAGCCGCCGTGATCGACCAGATCGGTCCGGACACCGCCTGCGTCGTCGTCCAGACCCCGAACGTCTTCGGCACCGCCACCGACGTGACCAAGATCGCCGAGGCCGCCCATGCCGCCGGCGCCCTGCTGATCGTCGTGGTCACCGAGGCCGTGTCGATGGGCCTGCTGAAGTCGCCCGGCGAAATGGGCGCGGACATCGTCGCGGCCGAGGGCCAGTCGATCGGCAACGCCCTGAACTTCGGCGGCCCCTATGTCGGCCTGTTCGCCACGCGCGAGAAGCTGATCCGCCAGATGCCCGGCCGTCTGACCGGCGAGACGGTGGACGCCGACGGCGAGCGCGGCTTCGTCCTGACCCTGTCGACCCGCGAGCAGCACATCCGTCGCGACAAGGCCACGTCGAACATCTGCACCAACTCGGGCCTGTGCACCCTGGCCTTCACCATCCACATGAGCCTGCTGGGCGAGACGGGCCTGCGGAAGCTGGCCCTGCTGAACCACGAGAAGGCCGTGGCGACGCGTGACGCGCTGGCCGCCATCCCGGGCGTGGAAATCCTGACCCCGCGCTTCTTCAACGAGTTCGCGATCCGGCTGCCGAAGCCGGCCGCCGAGGTGGTCGACACCCTCGCCGCCCATCACCTGCTGGCCGGCGTGCCCTACAGCCGTCTGGCCCCGGAAGCCGGCATGGACGACGTCCTGCTGGTCGCCGCCACCGAGACCACCCTGGACACTGACATCACCCTGCTGGCCAAGGCGCTCGGCAAGGTTCTGGCGGCCTGAGCGGAGACAAGACGATGAGCACCATGAACACCGTCGGCCGCCCGACCACGCCGAACGAAGTCGCCACCAAGCCCGCCACCCTGACCGGCGGCCGCGGCCTGCTGCAGAACGAAGCCCTGATCTTCGAGGGCGACGGCTGGGGCAAGACCGGCGTCGATCTGCCGGAGCCCAAGGGCTCGGCCTCGGATCTCGGCGACCTCGTCCGCAAGGACCCGATCGGTCTGCCGGGCCTGAGCGAGCCGGAAGCCATGCGCCACTATGTGCGCCTGTCGCAGAAGAACCACGCCATCGACCTGGCCATCTACCCGCTGGGCTCGTGCACGATGAAGCACAATCCGCGCTTGAACGAGAAGATGGCCCGTCTGCCCGGCTTCTCGGACATCCACCCGCTGCAGCCCATGTCGACCGTCCAGGGCGCGCTGGAGCTGATGGATCAGCTGTCGCACTGGCTGACGACCCTGACCGGCATGCCCGCGGTCGCCTTGTCGCCCAAGGCCGGCGCTCACGGCGAGCTGTGCGGCCTGATGGCCATCCGCGCCGCCCATGAAGCCAAGGGCGAAGGCGACGTGCGCAAGAAGGTCCTGGTTCCGACCAGCGCCCACGGCACCAACCCCGCCACCGCCGCCTTCGTGGGCTATTCGGTGGTCGAGGTCGCCCAGACCGACGACGGCCGCGTGGACGTCGCCGACCTGGCCTCCAAGCTGGGCCCGGACGTCGCCGCCATCATGGTGACCAACCCCAACACCTGCGGCCTGTTCGAGCGCGACATCCTGGAGATCAGCCGCCTGACACACGAGGCGGGCGCCTATTTCTACTGCGACGGCGCCAACTTCAACGCCATCGTCGGGCGGGTGCGCCCGGGCGATCTGGGCGTCGACGCCATGCACATCAACCTGCACAAGACCTTCTCGACGCCGCACGGCGGCGGCGGTCCGGGCGCCGGTCCGGTGGTGCTGTCGGAGGCGCTGGCCCCGTTCGCCCCGGCTCCGTGGGTCGTGCACGACGCTGACGGCTACCGTCTGGTCGAGCGTGAGGAAGACGAGGCCGCCCAGGCCTTCGGCCGCCTGTGCGCCTTCCAGGGCCAGATGGGCATGTACGTCCGCGCCCTCAGCTACATGATGAGCCACGGCTCGGACGGCCTGCGTCAGGTCGCCGAGGACGCGGTGCTGAACGCCAACTACATCAAGGCCCGCCTGTCGGACCTGATGAGCCCGGCCTTCCCCGACGGCCCCTGCATGCACGAGGCCCTGTTCGACGACGAATGGCTGAAGGGCACGGACATCACCACGCTCGACTTCGCCAAGGCGATGATCGACGAGGGCTTCCACCCGATGACCATGTATTTCCCGCTGGTCGTCCACGGCGCCATGCTGATCGAACCGACCGAGACTGAGTCCAAGGCCGAGCTGGATCGCTTCATCGAGGCGATGCGCCTGCTGGCCGAGGCAGCAAAGGCCGGCGATGTGGACCGCTTCAAGGGCGCGCCCTTCCACGCCCCGATGCGTCGTCTGGACGAGACCCGCGCCGCCCGCTCGCCGGTGCTGCGCTGGACCGCTCCGGAAGGCTCGAACCAGGCGGCCTGATCCTGATCCCCTCCCCCGCCCCGGCGGGGGAGGTTTCAGCCCGCGATGCGCCTCAGCGCCGCGAAGGCTTCACGACCGAAGGCCTCCGGCGACCGGCCCGGATGCTTCAGCCACTCGGCGGTCGACAGCTTCAGAATACTGACGGCGGCCCCGGCGACGATCCGGCAGGACACATCGTCCTCCGGCAGCCCCTTCTTCGCCGCCAGCGTCTGGGCCAGCAGGCGTTCGATCCGCTCGTACTTGGCCTGATCCCCCGCCTGTAGGGAGGGCGTCGCGCCGATCAGAACCGTGATCGCCCGCGCCTGCTCCGTCTGATGCCTCTGCGCCAGGTCGAGCAGGGCGTTCTCGACCATGTCCAGCAGAGGCTCGTCAGCCGGCCGCGCGGCCACGGCGTCGGCGATCAGCTGCGGGATTTCGGCCTTGGCCGAGAAGACGATCTCTTCCTTCGATCCGAAATAGTTCAGCAGGGTGCGGCGCGACACGTCCGCCGCCGCCGCGACCTCATCCAGGGTCGTGGCCTCGAACCCCTTGTCGACGAACAGCCGGATGCCCTCGGACTGGATCCGGGCATGGGTCTCCGCGCGTTTGCGCTCACGCAGACCGGGCGTCGGGGAGGAATTGTTATCTTGCACTTCTTGCATATTTGCACCGGATGCAGATATGCAAGCCGGAGCCCTTTGAGGCGACTCTTTTCCGAGACAGGATAACCCCGATGGCGAACTGGACCACAAACGATATTCCCGACCAGACCGGCAAGCTGGCGGTCGTGACCGGCGCGACCGGCGGGCTGGGGCTGGAAACGGCTCTCGCACTGGCCGGGAAGGGCGCCGAGGTGGTGCTGGTGGGGCGCAACCCCGCCAAGGGCGCCACGGCCCTGTCCGCCATCCGCAGCGCCTTCCCCGACGCCCGGCTCCGGTTTGAACAGGTCGACCTGGCCCGCCTGTCGGACGTCGCCGCCTTCGCCGACCGGATGCTGGCCGAGGGCCGTCCCATCGACATCCTGATCAACAACGCCGGCGTCATGGCGCTGGCGAAGCGCCAGACCACGCCCGACGGGCACGAGATGCAGTTCGGCACCAACTACCTGTCCCACTTCGCCCTGACGGCCCGGCTGCTGCCCCTGCTGACCCCGGCGCAGGCCCGGGTGGTTCAACTGGCCAGCATCGCCCACAAGGCCGGGCGGATCCGGCTGGAGGACCTGAACCATCAGCAGGGCTACCGCGCCTGGCCCGTCTACCAGCAGTCCAAGCTGGCCATGCTGATATTCGCCATCGAGCTGCAGCGGCGCAGCGATGCGAACGGCTGGGGCCTGACCAGCGTCGCGGCCCACCCCGGCTATGCGCACACCGACCTGATCGTCAACGGGCCGGGACAGGGCGCGGGCGCCCTGTATCGCGGCGTCATCAGCGTGTTCGAGCGCCTGTTCGGCCACTCCCCCGCGGACGGCGCCCTGCCGACCCTCATGGCCGCCACCCTCCCCGACGTCACGCCCGGCGGCTACTACGGCCCGCAGGGCTGGCAGGACCTGAAGGGCCCGCCCGGACCGGCGCAGGTGCGTCCGCAGGCGCTCGACGCCGACGTCGCGGCCCGGCTCTGGACGGCGTCCGAGCGGCTGACGGGCGTCGCCTTCGGCTGATCGCTCCCGCGAACAGGGCGCCGCACCTGCGAAGCACGTCAAAGTGAACGACGGTCTCCACAGGAGGCGTATGCTTCACGTCGCGTTATCAGAACCGAAAACAGGCGTTGGGAGGCGCTGCTGGTCATGATGTCACGCGTACAAAAGGGTCTGGTCGCGGGTTTTGCGGCCACTGTGGCGGTCTCGATCCTCGAGGCCGTGAACATGGCGGTCGGCCACTGGGCGGTCAGTTTCCCGCAGTTGCTGTCCGTCATGCTCAAGATGCCTGACACCCCGGCCGTCGGCTGGGTCGCCCATATCGCGGTCGGCACGCTGGTCCTCGGGCCGCTGTTCGCCATCCTCTGCCCCCGACTGCCGACGGATACGCCGGAGTCCAAGGGCATCCTGTTCGCCGTGGGCGCCTTCATCCTGATGGGGCTGTTCCTGGCCCCGCTGATGAACGTCGGCATGTTCTTCATGCGCGCGGGCTTCGGCACGCTCGCCTGGATGATCGCCAGCCATGCGATCTTCGGGATCGTGCTCGGCAACGTCTACGGCCGCCTGGTGCGGCGCGAGAAGCTGCATCCCCCGGTCAACGCCGCTCCGGCGCATTGATCAGAAAAGCCCGCCGGTTCGCACCGGCGGGCTTTTTGATCAGTCTCTCTTGTTGTCCGCGGTCAGAAGGCTCCGCCTTCTCGACCCGACGCGGCCTGGCGCTTCGCGCAGGCTATGCGCTCAAGTAGCGAGGAACCGCGTTCCGAGCGATACCGCCTGACAGCTTCAGTTCAGCCGCGAGCCCAGTTGGGCGATGGCGGCGTCCAGCAGCGGATCGGTCTTCTGGCCGGCCACGCGGGCGGTCAGGATCTGCTCTGCGGCCTTGGCGGCCAGATCGGTCGCGGCGGCCTTCACCTCGGCGGTCGCCTGGGCTTCAGCCTGCTCGATGCGGCGCTCGGCAAGGGCCTGACGGCGCACCATGGCCTCTTCCAGCTTGACCTTGGCTTCGGCTTCCAGACGACGGGCGTCGTCCTCGGCGGCCTTCAGCATGGCGGCGGCCTGGGCTTCAGCCTCGGCCTTCTCGGCGCGAATCTGGGCCAGCAGGGCCTCGGCTTCGGCGCGCAGGCGGGCGGCCTCGTCCAGTTCCGCCTGGATCTTGGCGGCCTTGGCGTCCAGCGCCCCGGCGACCAGCTTGGGCACGCCGGCCCAGACCAGGATGCCGAAGAAGATGATCAGGCCGAAGGCGACCCAGAGCTCCGGATTGCCGAAGCTGTACATGTGCGGGTCGAGGAAGTGGGGCATCAGGCGGCTCCCTTGACGGCGGCGGCGACTTCAGCGGCCGTGGGGGCCTTGCCGGTCAGACGCTCGACGATGGCCGAAGCGGTGTCATTGGCGATCGCGCCGACGTTCTGCATGGCGGCGTCGCGGGTCTTGGCGATGGCGGCCTCGGCTTCGGCGATACGGGCGGCCACGGCGGCCTCCTCGGTCGCCTTGCGGGCGGCGGCTTCCTCGGCGATGCGGGTCGCGGCGGCCTGGGCGGTGGCGCGCGAGTCAGCGCGGGCCCGGGCGACGTCGGCCTTGGCGGCCTCGGCCTGTTCGGCGGCCTCGATCTGCACCTGACGGGCGGTCGCGACGGCGCCGGAAATGGTTTCAGCCCGCTCGTCCATCACGCGGCGGATGCGCGGGGCGAAGACCTTGCTGATCAGCAGGTACAGGACGACGAACAGGACCAGCAGGTAGGCGATCTGCCCGAACCAGTGCTGGGTTTCGAACTGCGGCAGGCCGCCGCCTTCGGCGCCGTGGGCCGGAGCCTCGGTCGTCGCGTGAGCGTCGGTGTGCGGGTCGATGTGATCGGGAGCGGCCATGACGTCCGTTCTACGGGGAAATTAGCAGAACAGCGGCGCCCTCCGGTCAGGAGGACGCCGCCGTCGGGTACGCGGGTCTTAGGCGGCGTTCAGGATCAGGATGCCCAGAACGAAGGCCAGGATGCCCAGGGCTTCAGCCAGGGCGGCGCCGACGAACAGGTTGCCGACTTGCGAACCGGCAGCCGACGGGTTGCGCAGGGCGCCGTTCAGGAAGTTGGCGAAGATGTTGCCCACGCCGATGGCCGAACCGATCATGCCGAGGGTGGCCAGGCCGGCGCCGATGTACTTGGCGGCTTCAGCTTCCATGGTGAGTATCCTTAGTTTGAAGTCAGGGTTGAGGTTTAGGACTGGTCCAGAGCCTTAGTGGCCATGGCCCAGGTTGACCACATCGTTGAGATAGATGCTGGCCAGAACGGCGAACACGAAGGCCTGCAGGAAGGCCACGAGGAACTCGAGGGCGGTCAGGGCGACCACCATGGTCATCGACAGGGCGGCGACCGGCAGGCCCCACAGGCCCATGCCCTCGCCCACGAAGGCGCCGGCGCCCAGGGCGACGACGAAGCCGGCGAAGATCTTCAGGGCCACGTGGCCGCCCAGCATGTTGCCGAACAGACGAAGGGCCAGGGTCACCGGACGCAGCAGGAAGGACAGGAACTCGATGGCGCCCACGACCGGGCGCAGCACCAGCGGCGCGGCCGACGGCCAGAACAGGCTGAAGAAGCCGAGGCCGTGCTTGGCGAAGCCGACGACCAGCACCAGGCCGATGGTCAGGACGGCGAAGGTGAGGGTCACGGCCAGCTGCGAGGTGGCGGTGAAGGTCAGGAACATCCCCAGCAGGTTCATGCCCAGGATCAGGGTGAACAGGGTGAAGACGAACGGGAAATACTTGCGGCCTTCATGGCCGATGATCGAGTCGGTGACCCCGTCGATCATGCCGAACAGCTGCTCGCCGGCGCTCTGCAGGCGACCCGGAACGATCTTGGCGTTCGAGGTGACCAGGGCCAGGAAGCCGACCACCAGCAGGAAGGCGATGGTCATGGCGACGTGCGAGTTGGTCACGGCCAGATGCACCGTACCGACGACGGGCAGGGTCACTTCACCGAAGTCCAGACCCGGAAGGGCGTGAATCTCGAACTGTTCGATCGGATCGGCCACGGGCCTATCGCTCCTCGTCCTCATCGTCGAACGGAATGGATTTGGGCTCCACGCCGTCCGCCTTCGCCTGCGCCATCAGCCTGTCGGCCGTACGACGCGCCATGTAAATCGACAAGGCGAAGCCCAGAAGGACCCCGCCGATGACACCCCAGGGCTTGGTCGCGAACAGCCAGTCCACGCCAAAACCCAGCGCCAGACCCACGAAGACGCCGCCGAGCAGGTCGGCGACCACCTTCCAGGCCTGGTTGGCCACCGCCATCCCCGCCATCTCCGAGGAGGTGGGGGGAGCGGTCCGTTCCTCCAGACTGGATGCGCTCTTCGTGAGACGAGCGATCGCCTCTTCGCGCGATTCCGGTGGCAGGGACATGGTGGCCTCAGCGCTCCTTGATCCGCCTGTGGGCGGACGCCGGAGGGGGTCTGAATTCGGCGCGGAACCTATAGGCGGGACCCCCGCAGGTCAAGGCGGCGTGAGATTGCTTTAGATCGTTGAAAATATGCACGTTTGTTTCTCCGCAGAGCAGGCGTGGCGAACGGTCGCTGCGGAACGGCGGGATTCGGGGAAGTGAGACAGTCGGGCAGGGTGTGGGACTCACCTCCCCATCGCCCCTTCAAGGCGATGGGGAGGACAGATCGGCGCCTTCGCCGATCAGGAGGGGGCGGCGCAAGCGTTTGCAGGCGGCCCGCCGACACCGGCGTTCGAGACCTCTCCGGCCCCGACGGAGCCGCCCTCACCTGATCGACGCTGACGCGCCGACCTGTCCTCTCCTTTCGCTTGAGGCGAATGGAGAGGTGAGTGGCGCCCTCCCCGCTCAGCCCGGTTGCTGGCCGCAGCGCAGCCCGGTGTAGAGGCCGTTGAGGTAGTACCAGCGTTGCTCGACGGCGCGGGCGCGGGCTTCGGCGCGTTCCCGTTCCGGCCGGGTCAGGGCGTCGGCGCCCGCGAGCGCCAGACCCGCGCCCGGGATCAGCATGGCGGCGCCGGCGCGCCCAACCCCGACGACGGAATCGAATACGCCGCCGCCCTGAGAACCGCCCATCTGCTGGCTGAGCGCCGCGGCCTCATCCGAGATCTGCCGGCAGCCCAGGGCCGCGTCGCCGGTGCGGAAAATCTGCAGGGTCTCGGGCGCTGCCTGACCGGCGTCAGCCGGCGGGGCCTCCTGCGCGACGGCGGGGCCGCCGATGAGGGCGACGACGAGGGCGGGAACAATGAACTTCATCAACCGGACTCCGAACCACCCACCCGCGTGATCCGGAACGGTCGGCCCGGCGGTCGGTTGCGGCGACGGTCAGGCGCGAACGGCGCGCGAGGCCTCCACGCCCAGGGCCTGCAGCGCCGATGCGGCGATCTGTTCGGCGTTCAGGCCGGCCTGGGCGTACTGCAGCTCGGGCTTGTCCTGGTCCTGGAAGACGTCGGGCAGGTGCAGGGTGCGGATCTTGAGGCCCGCGTCGAGCGCGCCCTTTTCCGCCAGCATCTGCAGCACGAAGCCGCCGAAGCCGCCCATGGCGCCTTCCTCGATGGTGATCAGGCACTCGTGCTCGCGGGCCAGACGCAGGATCAGCTCCTCGTCCAGCGGCTTGGCGAAGCGGGCGTCGGCGACGGTGGCCGAGACCCCGCGCGCGGCCAGCAATTCCGCCGCCTTCAGGGTTTCCTGCAGGCGGGTGCCCAGCGACAGCAAGGCGACGGTCGTGCCCTCGCGGACGACGCGGCCCTTGCCGATCTGCAGCGGCGCGGCCAGCTCCGGAATCTCGACGCCGACGCCGTCGCCGCGCGGATAGCGGAAGGCCGAGGGGCGGTCATCGATCTCGAGGCTGGTGGCGATCATGGCGGCCAGCTCGGCCTCATCCGAGGCGGCCATCAGGACCATGCCCGGCAGGGCGCCCATGAAGCCGATGTCGAAGGAACCGGCATGGGTCGAGCCGTCGGCGCCGACCAGACCGGCGCGGTCCATGGCGAAGCGGACCGGCAGGGACTGGATCGCCACGTCGTGGACGACCTGATCGTAGCCGCGCTGGAGAAAGGTCGAATAGATGGCGCAGACCGGCTTCATCCCGTCGGCGGCGAGACCGGCGGCGAAGGTGACGGCGTGCTGTTCGGCGATGCCGACGTCATAGGTGCGGTTCGGGAAGGCGGCGCCGAACAGGTCCAGACCGGTGCCCGAGGGCATGGCGGCGGTGATAGCGACCACGGTGGGATCGCGCTCGGCCCGCTTGATCAGCTCGGTCCCGAAGACCTTGGTGTAGCTGGGCGCGTTGGACACCGGCTTGGACTGCTTGCCCGAGACGACGTCGAACTTGACCACGGCGTGCAGCTTGTCGGCGCTGCTCTCGGCCGGGGCGTAGCCCTTGCCCTTTTGCGTCACGACGTGGACCAGCACCGGGCGGTCGGTGATGGCCGCCGCGTTCTTCAGGATGGGGACCAGGTTGTCCATGTCGTGCCCGTCGATCGGACCGACGTAGTAGAAGCCCAGCTCCTCGAAGAAGGTGCCGCCGACGACCATGCCGCGGGCGTACTCTTCCGCCTTGCGGGCCGCTTCCTTGAACGGACGCGGCATGTGCTCGACGAACTTCTTGCCGATGTTGCGGACCTGACGATAGGCGCCGCCCGAGACCTGACGGGCCAGATAGGCGCTCATCCCACCGACCGGCGGGGCGATCGACATATCGTTGTCGTTCAGGATCACCATCAGCTGGCCGTTGGTGGCCTCGGCGGCGTTGTTCATGGCCTCATAGGCCATGCCCGCCGAGATGGAGCCGTCGCCGATGACGGCGACCACGCGGTTGCTTTCACCCTTCTGGTCGCGGGCGGCGGCGAAGCCGAGCGCGGCGCTGATCGAGGTCGAGGCGTGGGCCGCGCCGAAGGGGTCGTATTCGCTTTCCGAGCGCTTGGTGAAGCCGGACAGGCCGCCGCCCTGACGCAGGGTGCGGATGCGGTCGCGACGGCCGGTCAGGATCTTGTGCGGATAGCACTGGTGACCGACGTCCCAGATCAGGATGTCCTTCGGCGTCTCGAAGACGTGGTGCAGGGCGACGGTCAGCTCGACCACGCCCAGGCCGGCGCCGAGGTGGCCGCCCGTGGTGGAAACCGCGTCGATGGTCTCGGCCCGGACCTCATCCGCCAGCTGCTTCAGCTGTGGAATGTCGAAGTCCCGCGTGTCGGCGGGGAACTTCACCTGATCGAGAAGGGGGGTGTCGGGCATTTCGGGAGAGAAACCTAAACCTTCAGTCTTCCAACACGCTTTAGCCTGTTTCGCTGCCTGTCGGATCGAAGCGGTCTGAAAAATCGGTGCAGGACCGGTGCAGGGAAGCAGCCCTATCAGGACCGGCGCTGAAGCACAAAGTCCACGCTGGCCTTGAGGATATCCGCGTCAGGGCCGAAGACGTCCAGATGGGCGCGGGCCTGGTCGGCGAGGTGCGCGACCCTGTGCCGCGCCTGATCGACGCCCAGCAGGGTGACGAAATTGGTCTTGCCCTGGGCGGCGTCCTTGCCCGCCGCCTTGCCGAGGATGTCCTCGTCGCCCTCGGCGTCGAGCAGGTCGTCGACGATCTGGTAGGCCAGGCCGATGTCGTGGGCGAAGCTGGTCAGGGCCTGACGGTGGACCTCGCGGGCGCCGGCGATGATCAGCGGGATCTCGAAGGCGAAGGTGAACAGGGCGCCGGTCTTGAGCCGCTGCATGCGGGCCACGCCGCCGAGGTCGTCGCGGACGCCCAGCAGGTCGATCATCTGGCCGCCGGCCATGCCGCGCGCGCCCGACGCCATCGACAGCCGCGCCGCCAGCTCGCAGCGGACGGCGGGATCGTCGTGGGTGTCCTCGTGCAGGATGATGTCGAAGGCTGCGGTCTGCAGGGCGTCGCCCGCGAGGATGGCGGTGGCCTCATCATAGGCGATGTGCACCGTGGGGCGGCCGCGACGCATGTCGTCATTGTCCATGGCCGGCAGGTCGTCGTGGACCAGGCTGTAGGCGTGGACGCACTCCAGGGCGCAGGCGGCGCGCAGGACGGGCCGTTCCTCGATGTCGAACAGGGTCGCGGCCTCGAGGGCGAAGAAGGGCCGCAGCCGCTTGCCCGGCCCCAGCGCCGCATAGCGCATGGCTTCGGTCAGCCGGGATTCCGGGCCCTCGGCGCGGGGCAGAAGTTCATCGAGGGCGACGGTGACCAGATCGGCGATCTCGGCGACCCGGTCGATGACGCCCTGCTCGGGCGAGTTGGCGGCGTGCGGTTTCTGGTGGCTCAAAACAGCCTCCCGCCCACCGGAACCTCGCGGTCGACCCCGACCAGCACGACGGCGCCGTTCTCATCGGGGAAGCCCAGGGTCAGGACCTCGGACATGACCGGGCCGATCTGGCGCGGCGGGAAGTTGACGACGGCGGCGACCTTGCGGCCTTCCAGCTGCTCGAGCGTGTAGTGGACGGTGATCTGGGCCGAGGACTTCTTCACGCCGATCTCCGGGCCGAAGTCGATGATCAGCTTGTAGGCGGGCTTGCGCGCTTCGGGGAACGGCTCGGCCTTCAGGACCTGACCGACCCGGATATCGACCTTCATGAAGTCGTCGAAGCCGATGGTTTCGGCGGCGGCGGACATCAGTCGAACGACGCGGGCTCGGCGCCGCGGGGCTGGCCGTCGGGACCGACGACGATCTTCTCGACGCGCAGCTGGGCCGCCTTCAGCCGGGCCTCGCAATGAGCCTTCAGGCGCGCGCCCTCCTCGTACAGGGCGATCGATTCCTCGAGCGGAGCCTGCCCGGACTCGAGCTTCTGGACGATCTGTTCCAGACGCTGGAGGGCGTCCTCGAAGCTGAGGTCGGCGGAAATGGGGGCGGCGTCGGTCATTTGAGCGCGACCCTAGAGGGGCGAACCCGTCGCCTCAAGCACGCAACGTGCTTATCCCGGGTTTCAGGGCGCCGGCGTTTCGACGCGGCGGGCCGAGACGATGGGCACGCGCGGGGCCAGCATCTGCCCGACCATGCCGGGCTCGCCCTCGGTCGGCGAGCGGGGCGCATCGAGAATCGCGTGCACGACGTCCATGCCCTCGACCACCCGGCCGAAGACGGCGAAGCCTTGGTCCTCGGGCGAGGTCTTGCCCGCGTCCAGCGAGGTCAGGTCGCCGATGATGATGAAGAAGTCGCCGGTCGCCTGCCCCGGTCCGCCGGCGGCCATGGAGACCGCGCCGGTGGTGTGGGTCAGGCCGGTCAGGCTGGTCGGCTCATGGGCGATGGGCGGACGCGTGCGGTTGGGCAGGCCGCCGGTGCCGCCCTGCACCAGACCGTGGCCCGGCGCGACGGTCAGGCTGCGATAGAAGGCCGAATCGTCGAAGCGGCGCTCCTCGGCGTAGCGGACGAAGTTGGTCGAGGTGATCGGCGCGCGCGGATCGGTCTCGATCACGATCCGCCCCAGCCCCGTCTCCAGGGCGATGCGCACCGGGGCGACGGCGGGGTCCTGGGCGAAGGCCGGCAGGGCGCCGAAGGCCAGGGACAGGCCGATCAGGCCGGACAGCAGGGAACGGCGGAACATGCGCGCCTCCTTGGACGTCAGCGCTTCTCGTACCGGCGCTGGGACCAGTACCGGAAGCCCTGATTGTGGACGAGCTTCCAGCCGGCGGCCTTCAGGCGCTTGCCGACCATGTGATTGAAGTAGCCGTGGGCCAGCACCAGCACGTCCTGACCGGAGGAGGCGCGATCGATCAGCACCTGGGCGGCCTGTTCGGCGCGGGCCTCGGCCTCGCGACGGGTCTCCTGCCCTTCGTGGTGGTTGAAGGCGTGCCACCAGAAGCGGGCGACGCCGCCCCAGTATTTCGGCGGCAGCTTGAACCACGCCGGGAAGTGCGGCGGCGGCAGGGGCGCCTCGATGAACAGGGCGTCGGTCAGGATTTCCTTGCCCGCGGCGGCCGCGGCGGCGGTCTCCTGCGCGCGGGGGCGGGTCGAGGCGTAGATGGCGCCCGCGCCCTCGGCCGTGGCCAGAAGCTCGGGCGGCGGGGTCTGGCCGGCGCGCAGGCCGCCGACCTCGTACTTCGCCCACCACTCCCGGTACTGGTCCGAGGTGAGCATGCATTTGCGCGACAGGGCCGGCTCGCCGTGGCGGGCCAGGGTGATTGCGCCGGGGCGCACCGCGACCAGGGCCGCACGGATCGGTGCGGGCTCGGTCGGTGCGGGCGCGGGGGTATCAACCAAGGATGAGTCTCTCGCGGCGAGGGGCATGATCTGCGGACGTAAGCCGTTGGCGAACCGTCCTTATTCCTCCCCCAAGGCCTGTACATGGGCGACCGCCGAACGGCCCAGCCCTTCTAGGTCGTAACCGCCCTCGAGCGATGAGACAACCTTCCCGCTACAGCACGATCTTGCGACTTCGATGACAGCGCGGGTGGCCCAGGCGAAATCCTCGGCCTCAAGGCTCTGGTGGGCCAGCGGATCGCGGCGGTGCGCGTCGAACCCCGACGAGATGAGAATCAGTTCGGGCCGGAACCGCTCCAGCGCCGGCATCAGGCCCGAGAAGGTCGCTCGCCAGCCCTCGCGCGTCGCATGGGGCGGGACCGGCGCGTTGACGACATTGCCCACGCCCGTCTCGGACGCCGCCCCCGTGCCGGGATAGAGCGGCATCTGGTGGATCGAGGCCAGGAACAGGCTGTCGTCGTTCTCGAAGGCCGCTTGGGTGCCGTTGCCGTGATGGACGTCGAAATCGACCACCGCGACGCGGGCCATCCCCTCGGCCTGGGCCACGCGGGCGGCGACGGCGACGCTGGAGAACAGGCAGAAGCCCATCGCGCGGTCCGGCTCGGCGTGGTGGCCGGGCGGGCGGACGGCGGCGAAGGCGCGGGTCAGCTCGCCGCGGGCGACGGCGCGCACGGCGTCGACCACGGCTCCTGTCGCGAGACGCGCCGCCCGGACGCTGCCCGGCGAAAGGACCGTGTCGGCGTCCAGCTGCCTCAGCCCCTCGGCCGGCGAGGCGTCCAGCAGCCGGGCGACATGGGCGGACGGATGCAGACGCTCCAGATCAGCGACGGAGGCCTCGGTCGCCGCGCGCTCATGGCCGCGCAGACCGGCGTCGGCCAGGGCGTCCAGCACCGCCTGCAGTCTTTGCGGGTTCTCCGGGTGCCCCAGCCCCGGCTGATGGGCCAGCATGTCGGGATGGGTGAAGAGGACGGCGCTCATGGCGCCAGACTAGGACGCGACCGGACGCTTGTCGCCTCCTTCGGCAGGCTCTAGGTGCGAGCCATGACCGACGCCGTGATCCGCCCCGCCCGCACCGAAGACGCCCAACAACTGGCGGATCTCGGTCGGGAGACGTTCATCGACACCTTCGTGACCGGGTTCGGCATCCCCTACCCCGAGGCCGACCTGACGGCCTTCCTGAACGCCAGCTTCAACGCCGACACCATCCGGGCGAAACTGGCCGAGCCGGGTGCCGCCTGGTGGGTCGCCGAGCGCGACGGCGCCCTGCTGGCCTTCGCCAACACCGGCCCCAACACCCTGCCCCACCCGGACGGCAAGCCGAGCCACGCCGAACTGCGGCGGCTGTATGTGTCGAAGGCCGCGCAGGGGCTGGGCCTCGGCACCCGGCTTCTGGCCGTGTCGCTGGAGTGGATGGAGGCCAACACCGACGGCCCGCTGTGGATCGGGGTCTGGAGCGGCAACCTGAAGGCCCAGAAGCTGTACGCCGCCTACGGCTTCGAGAAGGCGGGCGAATACCAGTATCCCGTCGGCCGCTGGCTGGACGACGAGTTCATCCTGCGGCGCGGATAGACGCGACGCTTGCGGCATGGCTTGATCGCCTCCTGTTCCAGGGGGGGATTCAATGCTGGCTCGTCTGACCTTCATCGCCGCGCTGGCCTTCGCTCCCATGGCGACGGCGCAGGACGCCGCGCCCCCGGCCACCGCCGAACAGGTCGCGGCCGCGCGGGCCGAGGCGGACCGGATCATCGCAACGGCCCAGGCGGGCGACCTGTTCGTCAACATCACCGGCAACGCCCATCCGATGGTCCGGCACAAGGCCAGCGGGCTGATCTGCATCTTCAACGACGCGCCGGAGGTCAACCGGATCAGCATCTATCCCGGCCCGCGCGGCGATGACGTCAGCTGCAGCACAAAGGATGAGCCGACCGGGGCCGAGACCACCGTCTATGCGACCCGCTACGATCCCATGCCCACCGAACAGGAGGCGCTGACCTACTCGGTGCGGGCGGTCAAACAGCGCTTCCCCAGCGCCCGCCTGTATGAGGGCGACCTGATCCTGGCGAGCACGGACACCGTAACCCCGATCGGCTCGGCCATGGTGATCGACACCAACCACGGCACCATGTTCACCCTGGTCATCGTCGAGCATCAGGGCCCGTGGGCCTACAAGCTGCGCGCAACCGGCCCGATCGATCAGGCCGAGGCGATC
Source organism: Brevundimonas sp. (assembly GCF_036400995.1). Lineage (GTDB taxonomy): Bacteria > Pseudomonadota > Alphaproteobacteria > Caulobacterales > Caulobacteraceae > Brevundimonas. The sequence continues at coordinate 12,563 of NZ_DASWWG010000076.1, read as the reverse complement.
AACACCTCGGCCGGCCTGGGCTTCACCACCATGCTGATGATGAAGGTCCTGCCGCCCTTCTCGGGCGAATAGACCCCTATTCCCAGGTCGTCACGGCGGGGGCGTAGGCGTCCAGCGCCTCGAGCGTGGCGGCCACGAGGACGCGCTCCTCATCGGTCAGCTCCGGCCGCCAGATGTCGAAGATCAGGACCACGCGGGTGCGGTCGCTGGTGTTGATGGCCTCATGCTCGATGGTGTCGTCGAAGACCCAGGCCTTGCCGCGCTCCCACGAGCGGACATCGTTGCCGACGCGGAATTTGCAGCCCTCGGGCACGATCAGCGGCACGTGGCAGATCAGGCGGGTGTTCACGAAACCGGTGTGCGGCAGGATGTGCGCCCCGGCCTTCAGTTGCGAGAACATGACCTGCGGCGAGCGGGCGGCGATCCGGCACAGGGGCGCGTCCGACAGCGCATCCACCGTCTCGGGACACAGGGCTGCGTTCGGTGTCGCCTGCCCGTCCTTCCACAGATGGCAGGTGCTCCAGTCCATGCTGTCGGCCAGCGGATAGTCCTGCCGGGTCTGCAGGTTTGGGCGGCTGCGCAGATAGGGCGAGAAGCCGGCGTCGCCTTCCAGCACCGCCTCCAGCTCACGCGTCATCGCGTCGGTGGCGGCCTCGACCCGGTCCATCCACGGGAACATGTCGCGCGGGTAGAACTGGATGTGCGGCAGCTCCGGGAAGAAGAAGGCCTGCGGCTGCTGGAAATACGCCTTGCGACGGCCGGTGATCAGGTCGAGCGCGTGGGTGAAGCGGGCGCTGGAACGGCCCTCGACATAGCCGGCCTGCTCCAGCTCGGCGCGGACATGATCGCCCATGTCGGCGGCCAGCCGGGCCTGCAGCGCCTTGGCGCGGGCCACGCCCTCGGCCAGATCGGGCGACAGGTGCGGCGAGTCATGACCGACCACCGCCCGGTAGTACAGATTGGCTTCCCGCCGGGCGCCGCGCGCCGCCAGCAGGTCGGCCCGCACCAGAAGGGCCCGCAGGTCGGCGCCGTCGCGAGCGAGGGCCTGCAGGCTGAAACGATCCGCCGCATCGGCGTCGCCCGAGCGGTGGACGGCCCAGGCCAGCAGGGCGAGGGAGGCCGCGTCCGCGCTCTCGGCCACCGGTTCGACCAGTCCCCGCACGCCGGTCCAATCCCCCCGGTCGAACGCCACCCGCGCCGGCGCCGGGTCGAAGGAAGCCGCAACAGGGGGGAAGGTCTCGGACATGGGCTGCGCCTGAGGACGATGTGTGATTGGGCCCGCCGCCGGGGCCTGTTAGGGTGCCCGAATGCTGCTGCCCTTCTTCACCGCCCTGCGCAACGCCAAAGTGCCCGTCTCGATGAAGGAATGGCTTCATCTGATGGAGGCCATGGACAAGGGCGTGGTCGGCGGCGCGGCCGGGGGCCGGGTCGAGGATTTCTACCACCTGTCCCGCGCCGTCCTGGTCAAGGACGAGAAGCACTACGACCGCTTCGACCAGGTCTTCGGCAAGGTGTTCGCCGGGGTCGAGACGATCGGTGCGGGCGAGGACCTGACCACCGATCTGCCGGAAGACTGGCTGCGGCTGCTGAACGAGAAATTCCTCACCGAGGAGGAGAAGGCCCAGATCGAGGCCTTGGGCGGGTTCGAGAAGCTGATGGAGACGCTGAAGGAGCGTCTGGAAGAACAGAAGGGCCGGCACGAGGGCGGCAACAAATGGGTCGGGACCGGCGGGACCAGCCCCTTCGGCCACGGCGGCTACAATCCGGAGGGCGTGCGCATCGGCGGACCGGGGCGGCAGGGCCGCGCCGTGAAGGTCTGGGAGAAGCGCGAGTACAGGAACCTGGACGACCAGGTCGAGCTGGGCACCCGCAACATCAAGGTGGCCCTGCGCCGCCTGCGCCGGTTCGCCCGGCAGGGAGCGGCGGACGAGCTCGACATGGACGCCACCATCGACGGCACGGCGCGTCAGGGCTGGCTGGACATCCACATGCGGCCCGAGCGGCGCAATACGATCAAGGTGCTGCTGTTCCTCGACATCGGCGGCTCGATGGATGCCCATGTGAAGATGTGCGAGGAGCTGTTTTCGGCGGCGAAGACCGAGTTCAAGCACCTGGAGTTCTTCTACTTCCACAACTGCCTCTATGAGGGCGTGTGGAAGGACAACCGGCGTCGGCACACCGAGAAGATCGACACCTGGGACGTGCTGAACAAATACCCCGCCGACTGGCGCGCCATCTTCGTGGGCGACGCGACCATGAGCCCGTACGAGATCACCATGCCCGGCGGCTCGGTCGAGCACTGGAACGAGGAGGCGGGCGCCGTCTGGCTGAAGCGAGCCACGCAACAGTGGGACAAGGTGGCGTGGCTGAACCCCTCGCCGGAGCGGTACTGGAACTACTCCGCCTCGGTCGGCCTGATCCGCGAGGTCATCGACGAGCGGATGTATCCACTGACGCTGGACGGGCTGGAAAAGGCCATGCGGGCGCTGGCCAAGTAGGTTAGCTTGGCCGGGACAGTTCCCGGAGGTTCCCCCATGCTGACCGCCGCCGTGCTTTCCACCCTGATCCTGCAACAGGCCGCGGGCGGCCAGGTGGTCTGGTCGACCCCCGCCGAACCCGTCGCCGTCGTCGCGCCCGCGGCGGCCCCGCCCATCCCGGACTGGGCCCGGACGGATCCCTTCGGCTACGAACGCTCGGAATGCAGCCCGCTGATCCGGGCGGCCTCCGAGAGCATGGAAAGCTGCCAGAACCGCGTCCGCTTCGCCCTGTCGGCCAATCTGGGTGACGCCCTGCCCGCGGCCCTCCGCCCGGCCGGCGCCGCCGACAACTGCCGTCAGGAAGCCGCCGGAGACCGTTACGCGCTGCAATGCGGGGCCCCGTCGCGTCCTGACCGCCCGGCCACGGCGATGCAGGAACAGGTCTGCGAGACCCGTCCGCAGGCCCGGCAACAGGGCGGCGTGGCCTGGACGGAACAGTGCCGTCCCGCGAGCGGCGGCCGGGACAACGACGACGGCCTGAAGTTCCGGCTGGGCGGGCGCGACTGACGACCGTCAGAAGCCGTAAGGCGACAACACCGTTCTGTGAAACCAGTCTGGCGGGCGGAGGACCCGCCCATGCTGCTGACCCTGTTGATCCTGTTGACGCAGGACCCCGCCGCGTCCGGCGCGCCGGCGCGCATTCCGTTTGAAGTGACGCTGGACGAGTTGCGGCGGCCCGCGCCGGTCGACACCACTGATCCCCGCAGCATCCCGGCGCGCGCCTTCACCGATCCGACCTGGTGGGAACAGAACCAGTGCGGTCCGGAGCCGGAGGAATCCTGCCGCCGCGCCGCCCGTAACCGGCTGGCGATGGCCCGGGCCGAGCGGATGGAGACAGCCCCGGCAGACCCTCCGGTGCGTCGGGCGCCGACCTGCCGGACGGTCATGCAGGCGTCGGAAACCGGCTTCGGCGGCTCGGTCACCCGCGTCTGCGGGGACGGCGACAACGCCGAGCGCGCGCTGGAAAGCCATCAGCGCCTGATGGACGATCTGCGGCCGCCCGCGCCCGAACCCTGTGATCGTCCGGCCTCGGGCGAGACCCAGGACGGCTGGATCGCCCGCTGCCGGGCCCTGCCCTGATCCGGACGCCGGACATGGAAACGCCGCGCTCCCAGGGGAAGCGCGGCGTCTCTCAAGGCTGACGCAGGGGTCAGTTGCGCTTGTCTTCGCGCAGGCTGTCCTTCAGGCCGCCGACGGCGTTCTGGATCTTGCCGGAGACCTGATCGGCCTTGCCTTCAGCCTTCAGCTTCTCGTCGCCGGTGATCTTGCCGGCGAATTCCTTGGCCTTGCCGCCCATATTCTTGGCGGCGCCTTCGATGCGATCGTGATCGGGCATGAGAGACTCCCTTTTCTGACGACGCCGGAAGAGCGCCGCTTCGACAGGGACAACCGTGGGGCCGGGCGGGAGTTCCCGCGCCGTTTCAGCCCTTTCGCCGCAACCAGGCGGCCACCGCCCAGGCGTGGGCGTCGTGGCGGAGCTCGTTCAGGGCGGTGTGCGGATGCAGCCAGACCAGCTGGTGATCCGCCTCGACCTTGGCCGAGGGATCCAGCGACACCTGTTCGGCGATCCAGAAGCCGCCGGTGTTGTTCAGCGGCTCGCCGGTCGATTTGCGGAAGAACTGCGACGCCTCGGCGATGCGGGCGAAGGGGCGGACCGTCATGCCCGTCTCCTCGACGAATTCGCGGACCAGCGCCTGTTCCTCGGTCTCGTCGCCGTCCACGGCGCCGCCGGGCAGGTCGTAGTAGCTGCCCTCGCCGCGATCGACGCGGACGCAGGCCAGCTTTCCGTCATGGAAGACGAGGCCGAAGGCGGTCGGGCGGAGCGTGTAGTCCAGCCCCGCCTGCGCCGCGCCGAACTGCGGGGCGGCGGCCATTCAGAGATCGAAGGCCAGTCGGGCGCGGACGCCCTTGTGCGCATGGTCGAACTCGATCGCCGAACGCAGGCCGGAGGCCATGGCGGAGATGATCTTGCCGCCCAGACCGGTGCCCTTGGGCGTGCCGTCGCCCATGCCCGGTCCGTCGTCCTCGACGGTCAGCAGGGCGCGACCGTCGGGGCCCCGGCGCAGGATGACGCGGATCTCGCCGCCCTGACCGGGCGCATAGGCGTATTTGACCGCATTGGTGACCAGTTCGGTCACGACGACGCCCAGCGAGACGGCCTGATCGGTCGAGACCCGGATCGGCTCGACCTCCAGCGTCAGGGACGGCGAAGCAGCGTCCGGGCCCAGCGACTTGGACAGTTCGTCGATCAGGCCGCGCAGGTACTCGTCCATCTCGACCGACGACATGTCGCCCGAGGTGTATAGGCGGCGGTGCACATGGGCGACCGCCTCGATCCGCGCCTGCGACTCGCGCAGCGCCGCCCGGGCGCCGTCGTCGGACAGATACCGCATCTGCAGCGACATGAAGCTGGACACCAGCTGCAGCGAGTTGCCGACGCGGTGATTGACCTCGCGCAGCATGGCCTCGGCGCGGTCACGGGCGAGACGAACCTGCTCCTGCGCCTCATCGTGCTCACGCTGAAGGCGACGACGCTGGATGGCGTCCTCGATCGCGTTGCGCAGCAGGGCGGTGAAGTCTTCCGAGACGTCCTTGATGACGTAGTCGGCGGCGCCGGCGCGCAGGGCGGCGACCGCGATCCGGCCCTCCTGCGCCCCGGTGACATAGACCACCGGCGGCGGGTCGTTCAGGGCGACGATGTCCGGCAGGACGTCCAGCCCCTCGCGGCCGGGCATGTAATGGTCCAGGGCGATGGCGTCGAACGCGTCCGGACGGCCGATAAGGACCTCCAGCCCCGCGTCCCCGTCCGGGGAGCAGGTAACGGCGTAGCCGTGGCGCCCGAGCTCCTTCTCGACCAGCCGCGACAGTCCGCGGTCGTCGTCGATGTAGAGCAGGCGGATGACTTCGCCGTCGGCTTTCACTCGATCTCCGGCGCCTGCATGACGGACAGGAACAGTCCGAGCTGGCGGATTGCGCCGGCGAAGCTTTCGTAATCGACCGGCTTGGTGATGTAGACGTTGCAGCCCAGATCGTAGCAGCGCTGGATCTCGACCTTGTCGTCGGTGGTGGTCAGGACCACGACCGGGGCGCGGCGCAGGCGCTCGTCGCCCTTCACCCGGTCGAGAATGTCCGTGCCCGACATATCCGGCAGGTTCAGGTCCAGCAGGATCAGCAGCGGGCCGTTGGCGCGCACTTCCTGGCTGAACAGATAGTCCAGCGCGCTGCCGCCGTCGGCGAAGTGGGCGATATCGTTCGCGATATTGGCGCGACGGATGTTTTTCTCGATCAGCTTGGCGTGACCGAGGTCATCCTCGATCATCACGATCTTGACGGACGTGCTCATCAATAGTCTCCGGCCTCCGAGAGGATGAGGCGTGTGGGGAATTTGAGGACGAATGTCGAGCCCTTTCCGAGCTCTGACTCGACGGTGATGTCTCCGCCCAGGCGGCGGACGCTGTTGCGGACGAAGGCCAGGCCCAGTCCTTCGCCCTTCCGGTCCTGACGACCGGACCGGCGGAACAGCTCGAAAATACGTTCGTGGTCGCGGGCCGTGATGCCCCGTCCGTTGTCCGAGACGCGGAAGACCACCCAGGCGCCGTCGTCATGCCCCGACACGACGATCCGTCCCGGACGGTCGTGGTCGAGATACTTGACCGCGTTGTCGATCAGGTTGCCGAAGATCTGTTCGATGGACAGCCGGTCGCTCTCCAGCCGCGGCAGGGGCTCGACGACGATCTCGGCGCCCGCCTCGGCCGTCTGGTGGTTCACGCTGTCGGCGATCCCCTGGACCATCTTCGACATGTCCAGCAGCTCGGGCACCAGACTCCGGCGGCCTTCGCGCGACAGTTTCAGGATGGCGTTGATCAGCCGGTCCATCTTCTCGGTCGAGGCGCGGATGAAGCCGATGGCCTCGGGCATGTCCTCGCGGACGGCCGTGACCACATCCGCCTCGACCTTGCGCTTGCTCTCGGCCGCCACCAGCGCCTTCTCGATCGTGGTGTTCGCCTGCTCCAGTTCGGAGGTGTAGCCCATGACGTTGACCAGAGGCGCGCGAAGGTCGTGGCTGACGATGTAGGCGAAGCGCTGGATCTCCTCGTTGGCGCGGGTCAGGTCGGCCGTGCGTTCGCGAACCTGCCCCTCCAGACTGGCGTTCATTCGGCTCACCGCATCCCGCGCCGCCTGGATTTCCATCACGTAGCGACGAATCAGCCAGGCCGACACCCCGGCGAGGGCGAGGATCAGGAGGGCGCCGATGGTGTTGGCGGCCACGGTCACGGCGCTGGCCCATTCCGACTGGCGGCGTCGGAACTCCAGTCGGGTCTCCATGATCTCGTCGATATTGGCCGCCTCGGCGCGGAAGGCGTCCATCGCCGCCTTGCCCTCATTGCTGCGCACGACGCTGAGCGCCGGGCCCAGTCGACCGGTGCGCGCCATGGCGACCGTGCGATCCAGCTCCGCGAGCTTGGCCTCGGCCAGCTCCCGCAGGTGTTCCACCCGCGGCTGGATATCCGGGTCACCCTCGGCCCGTGTGCTCAACTCGTCCAGCAGTTCCGGCATGTCGCGCGCCGCGTCGCCGTGGACCTGAAGATAGTCGGCGTTCCCGGTCAGCAGATAACCGCGCTGGCCCGTCTCGGCATCGACCAGACGGATCAGGACCGTCCGGGTCTGACGGCGCAGGAGCTGGGTGTCGATCACCTCCTGATTGAACCGCGCCGTCCGCTGGATCATCACGAAGGTCGCGAGGTTGCTCGCCAGCAGCAGGACGATGGCCAGAGTCAGCAGGCCCGCGACGCGACGACCGAGGGTCGGCGTCCGCAAGAAGTGGCCCAGGGCCAGAAGGGTGTCGCGCCACGCCAAACTCATCAGGCGGGAGCATTAGCGCGCCCTTTTGCCCTGTCCAGTCGCGTGTGAGGAGAAACCCTCGCGCGGCTCAGGATTTACGGTAAAGATTATCCGGTCTTGATCGGGGGAAAGGGACACAAATGGTTTGGTGGTGGTGGATCGTTCCGGCGGTCGTGGGCCTTCTCGGCCTGGTTCTTCTGCTCAAGGGCCTGGGGGCCCTGTTCCGGGGCAAGGTCTTCGGTGGACTGATCGGCGGGGTCGGCGGCGCCGGCTTCATCGCCGCCGCGGTCATCGCAGCCCTGCTGGCGCTGGACGTCCAGACCTACTCCCGGCTGACCTATGAGCGGCCGGTGGCCACGATCATGACCCGCCAGCTCGGTCCGCAGTATTTCGAGGCGACCGTCATCCAGACCGCCAACGGCGAGAACATGCCGGCGGCGACCAACCTGTATCCGCTGCACGGCGATGAATGGCGGATCGAGGCGCAGGTCCTGCGCTGGAAGCCGTGGGCCAATGTGCTGGGGCTGAACACCCAGTACCGGCTGGACCGCCTGTCGGGCCGCTACCAGTCGATCCAGCAGGAGATCAACGCCGAGCGCAGCGTGCATCCGCTGACCCCGCCGGACAACGCCAACGGCTTGCCGTGGAAGATCAGCACCTGGGACGCGGCGCGGAAGTACCGCAAGTACGTGAACGCCGTGGACACCCTGTACGGCGGCGCCGCCTACATGCCGATGGCGGACGGCGCGCGTTACGAGGTCTGGATCACCCAGTCGGGCCTGATCGCCCGCCCGGTCAACGACGCGGCCCGCAACGCCTCGGCGGGCGGCTGGTCGACGGTGAACTGACGGCACGCCCGCGATGCAAGCGCTCCGCCAACCCCACGGCTTCGGCCTGCGATTATTGCAATCGCAGGAGACAGCCCATGGGGCACGAGAAAAGGCTGGGGGTTCCGCTCGCGGGCGGCAGGGAGGGCGACGCCCTGACCGGATGGCGCAAGGTCACGCGCTTCAGGCCGGGTGAGCGCAAGGCCGCCAAGACCGCCTTCAATCGTCGGGTCCGGCGACGGCCGATCGAGATCGATGACCTCGAAGACGACTAGACCGAGCCGATTGTCCGCAGGCGCGCCTTCGGGTGCACCTCGTTCTGGCTCATCACCACCGTCTGGCCGCGGAAGCGTTCGATGATCGAACGGACGTAGGGCCGCGTCTGCGGACCGGTCAGCAGCACGGCGGTCTCGCCGGACATCGCCGCGCGCTCGAACACGTCGCGCACGGCGCGGATGAAGTCCTGCAGACGCGACGGCGCCATGGCCAGTTGCTTGTCCTCGCCGGGGCCGATCAGGCTTTCGGCGAAGGCCTGTTCCCACTCGGGCGACAGGGTGACGATCGGCAGGGCGCCGTCGTCGCCCTTGTGCTGCCAGCACAGCTGCCGGGCCAGGCGGGCGCGGACGTGCTCGACCAGGGTGGTGACCGAGGTGGTGTGCGGCGCGGCCTCGGCCAGACCTTCCAGAATGGCGCCCAGATCGCGGATGGAGACCTTCTCGCGCAACAGGGACTGCAGCACCCGCTGCAGGGTGGTGACGGTCACGACCGTGGGGATCAGCTCGTCGACCAGCTTCTTCTCTTCGGTCCCCAGCTCCTTCAACAGCTTCTGCACCTCGGCGTAGGAGAGCAGGTCCGCCATGTTCTCCTTGAGGATCTCGGTCAGGTGGGTGGTCAGCACCGTCGACGGGTCGACGATGGTGTAGCCGCGGAAGGTCGCTTCCTCGCGCAGGCTTTCGTCGATCCAGGTGGCGGGCAGGCCGAACGCGGGTTCGCGGGTGTGTTCGCCGGGCAGGTCGACCTGACGACCGGCCGGGTCCATCGCCATCAGCGACCCCAGACGGACCTCGCCGGCCCCGGCCTCCATCTCCTTGATCCGGATGGCGTAGCCCTGGGTGCCCAGACGCATGTTGTCGAGGATGCGCACCGACGGCATGACGAAGCCGTACTCCTGCGCCAGCGAGCGACGCAGGGCGCGGACCTGATCGGTCAGGCGACGGCCCTCCAGATCGTTGATCAGCGACAGCAGGGAGTAGCCCAGCTCGATCTTGACCTCGTCGATGGTCAGGGCCGTGCCGATGGGCTCTTCCACGTCCTCCTTGGGACCGCTGGCGGTCTGGGCCAGTTCGGCCTCGGTGGGCTGTGGCTTGAGCCGTTCACGCCCCAGCTTCCACGCCATGAAGCCCGAGCCGGCGGCCAGGGCCATGAACGGGATGATCGGCATGCCGGGGATCAGGCCGATCAGGGCGGCCGCGCCCGACACCACGCCCAGGCTCACCGGGTTGGTGGCCAGCTGGCTGACGAAGGCCTTGTCGGCGGTGCCCTCGACGCCCGCCTTCGACACCAGGAAGCCGGCGGCGATCGAGATGATGATCGCCGGGACCTGCGTCACCAGACCGTCGCCGATGGTCAGCTGGACATAGGTGTTGGCGGCGTCGCCGACCGGCATGCCGTGCGAGATGACGCCGATCAGGATGCCGCCGATGGCGTTGATGAAGGTGATGATCAGGCCCGCCACGGCGTCGCCGCGCACGAATTTCGAGGCGCCGTCCATGGCGCCGAAGAAGGTCGATTCCTGCTCCAGCTCCTTGCGGCGCAGCTTGGCCTGGTCCTCGGTGATCAGCCCCGCCGACAGGTCGGCGTCGATGGCCATCTGCTTGCCCGGCATGGAGTCCAGGGTGAAGCGGGCGGACACTTCGGCGATCCGGGTCGAACCCTTGGTGATGACGACGAAGTTCACCACCAGGATGATCGCGAAGATGATCACCCCGATGATGAAGTTGCCGCCCATCATCAGTTCGCCGAAAGCGGCGATGACCTGACCGGCCGAGCTGTGCCCCTCCTGGCCGTGGGTCAGGATCAGGCGGGTCGAGGCCAGGTTCAGGCCCAGACGGAACAGGGTCGAGACCAGCAGCACCGTCGGGAAGATGGCGAAGTCCAGCGGCCGCTTCATCATCACGGCCGTCATCAGGATCAGCACCGACGACACCAGCGAGATCGCCAGCAGCAGGTCCAGCAGGAATTTCGGCACCGGCAGGATCAGCAGCATGATCACGCCGATCACGCCGACCGCCATCAGCACCTCGCCGCGCATCAGCCAGCCGCGCATGTCGCCGGCGGTCGGACGGGCGAGACCGTCCTTCATCATGATCGGGGCGTCAGTCATGGCCGAGCGCCTTCAGGGCCAGGCGGGTCGCCTCGGCGATGACCGCTTCGTTCTGCGCCGAAGAGGAGGCGCGGTCGGCGTGATAGTAGACGGCCATCACCACCGGATCGCCCGAGGGCGGATACAGGACGCCGATGTCGTTGGTCGGGCCGTAGCCGCCGGTGCCGGTCTTGTGCGCGACCGTCCAGCCGGCGGGCAGGCCGGCCTTGATGCGACCCTGGCCGGTCGGGGTCCCGGTCATCCAGCCCAGCAGCAGGGCCTTCGAGGCCGGGCTCAGGGGGGTGTCGGCGTTCACCAGCAGGCGCCGGATGTTGGCCACCGACTGCAAGGGGGTGATGGTGTCCTTGTCGCCGTCGAGACGGTTCATCTCGGGCTCGAGGCGATCGACACGCGTGCTGTCGTCGCCGATGCCGCGATAAAAGGCGCGCAGGGCGTCCAGGCCGCCCATCTCGCGGATCAGGATGTTGGCGGCCGGGTTGTCGCTGAGTTCGACCGTGCCCTGCATCAGCTGTTCGACGGTCAGGGTCGATCCGACGGCGGCCTCCGTCGTCGGCGCATGGTTGATCATGTCCGCGCGGGTGATCGGGATGGCGCGGTCCAGCCGCTCCTGCCCCGCCTGCACGCGCAGCAGGGTCGCGGCGGCGAGGTACATCTTGAAGGTGGAGCAGTAGACGAACCGCTCACTCGCGCGCCACACGAGCGGACGTTCGCCCCCGCGCATCGCCGCCAAGCCGAGGCGGCCGCCGTTGCGGCTTTCCAGTTCGCTGAAATCCAGAGCCTGAACCGGCGACGGCTCCCAGATCGCCATGGGTCGGGCGTCTGCCGGGGGTTCAGAGGGGCTCTGGCCCGAGGGTGCGGGACCGCATCCGGCCACACCCAGTGCGCCGAGACCGGTCAGGACGCTTCTGCGGTCCGTTCCCGTCGTCATGGATCAGGCCGCGTAGCCGGCGGCGGCGACGCCCGATTGGGGCGCCGGGATGGACGTGCCCTCGTCGGCGTATTCGTTCAGCTTGTTGCGCAGGGTCCGGATCGAGATGCCCAGGATGTTCGCTGCGTGGGTGCGGTTGCCCAGGCAGTGCGACAGGGTGTCGAGGATCAGGGTCTTCTCCATCTGCGCGACGGTCTGGCCGACGTGCGAGCGGGTGACCACATCGGCGACATGGGCCGCGCGGCTCGCCGGGCCGGCGTCGTAGGCCGGGGCGGCGCCGGTTGCGCCGGCGGTCAGCGGCTGGCCGTCCGGCAGGCGGATGGCCTCGACGTCGATCTCGGGACCGACGGCCAGCAGCACCGCGCGGTGCATGGCGTTTTCCAGCTCGCGGACGTTGCCGTTCCAGCGGTGCGTGGTCAGGGCGCGCTTGGCGTCCAGCGAGATCGGGCGCACCGGCACGCCGTTGGCGGCGGCGTATTTCTTGACGAAGTGATCGGCCAGCACGGCGATGTCGCCCGGACGCTCGCGCAGGGCGGGCAGGCGCAGGTTCACGACGTTCAGGCGGTACAGCAGGTCTTCGCGGAAGCTGCCCTCGGCGACCGACTTGGCCAGGTCGCGGTTCGAGGTGGCGATGATGCGGATGTTGACCGAGACCGGCTTGGAGCCGCCGACGCGGTCGATGACGCGCTCCTGGATGGCGCGCAGCAGCTTGGCCTGAAGCCGGACATCCATCTCCGAGATTTCGTCGAGCAGCAGGGTGCCGCCGTGGGCTTCCTCGAACTTGCCGATGCGGCGGGCGAGGGCGCCGGTGAAGGCGCCCTTCTCGTGGCCGAAGAGCTCGGACTCGAGCAGGTTGTCCGGGATGGCGGCGCAGTTGACGCTGATGAAGGGCTTGTCGGCTCGGCGCGAGTTCTGGTGCAGGTGACGCGCCATCACCTCCTTGCCGACGCCGCTTTCGCCGGTGATCAGGATCGAGGCTTCCGAACGCGCCACCTGGTCGGCGAGCGCCAGCACCGTCTTCATCGACGGGTCGGAGGTGACCATCG
>NZ_DASWWG010000075.1:0-27370 GCF_036400995.1 Brevundimonas sp. | reverse complement strand
GGCCGCGATAGGTCGAGTCCGACTTCCCGGCCGACACCGCCTTGGCGATGATCCGCGACTTCGAATTCTTGCCCAGGTGGATCATCTTGGTGCCGGTGTCGGCCTGCTGATGCCCATTGGTGATGGCGATGGAATAGAACTCGCCCGAGCTCTCCTCGCCCTTCAGGATGCAGGACGGGTATTTCCAGGTGACGGCGCTGCCGGTCTCCACCTGCGTCCACGAAACCTTCGACCGGTCGCCGCGGCAGTCCGCGCGCTTGGTGACGAAGTTGTAGATGCCGCCCTTGCCCTCGGCGTCGCCGGGGTACCAGTTCTGGACGGTCGAATACTTCACCTCGGCGTCGTCCAGCGCCACGATCTCGACCACCGCCGCATGCAGCTGGTTCTCGTCGCGCATCGGCGCCGTGCAGCCTTCCAGATAGGAGACGTAGCTGCCCTTGTCGGCGATGATCAGGGTCCGCTCGAACTGGCCGGTCTGGGACGCATTGATGCGGAAATAGGTCGACAGCTCCATCGGGCAGCGCACGCCCGGCGGGATGTAGACGAACGACCCGTCGCTGAAGACCGCGCTGTTCAGGGCCGCGAAATAGTTGTCCGACACCGGCACGACCGAGCCCAGGTACTGACGCACCAGCTCAGGATGTTCGCGCAAGGCCTCGGAAATCGGCATGAAAATCACGCCGACCTTGGCCAGTTCGGCCTTGAAGGTCGTCACCACCGACACGCTGTCGAACACGGCGTCCACCGCCACCTTGGGCGCGCCCTGCACGCCCGCCAGCACTTCCTGCTCCTTCAGCGGGATACCCAGCTTGGCGTAGACTTCCAGCAGTTCCGGATCGACCTCGTCGAGGGACTTCGGCCCCTCCTTCTTCACCGGCGCGGCGTAGTAATACAGGTCCTGATAGTCGACCGGCTCATACTTCACCGCCGCCCAGGTCGGCTCTTCCATGGCCTGCCAGCGCTCGAAGGCGGCCAGCCGCCATTCCAGCATCCACTCCGGCTCGCCCTTCTTCTCGGAGATGAAGCGCACGATGTCGGCGTTCAGCCCCTTGGGCGCGAACTCCTGCTCAATGTCCGAGGTGAAGCCGTGCTCGTACTTTTCGAGAGCGGCGACGGCGTCGATTGTTTCCTGAACGGCGGCCATGACTTACGCGACTTCCTTCGCACGCTCATTCATGCGCGCGAAATGCTTTTGATACGCCGACACCCAGGCGTCGGCGAACCGGATCCAGTCCTGTTCGGTGGTGCCCCAGCCGCCCGAGACGCGCACGCCTCCGGTGGCCAGATGATGCAGCCCCATGGCCGAAATGGTCTTGGACGGCTTGGTCTTGCCCGACGAGCAGGCGCTGCCGGCCGAGATCATCACCCCGGCCAGATCCAGGGTGATCAGCTGCTGCGGGCTGTCCCAGCCCTCGACCGCCATGAACAGGGTGTTGGGCAGGCGCGCGACCGCGCCGCCGATGATGACGGCGCCCGCCGCCTTCGCCCGCGCCTCGGCGGCGTCGCGCCAGTCGACGTGGGCCAAGGCCTCGTCCAGATCGCGCGCCGCGCAGACCGCCGACACGCCGAAGCCCGTCAGGCCCGGTACATTCTCGGTGCCCGCGCGCATGCCGCGCTCCTGACCGGCGCCGTGCAGGATGCGCACCGCCTCGCGGCCCGGCTTCAGCACCAGGGCGCCGACGCCCTGCGGCCCGCCCAGCTTGTGGGCGGACAGGGTCAGGGTGTCCGCGTCCAGCGTCCGCATGTCGACCGGGATCTTGCCCGCCGACTGGATCGCATCGACGTGCAGCCAGCCGCCCGCGGCCCGCACCAGCTTCGCCGCCTCGGCGATCGGCTGGATCACGCCGCTTTCATTGTTCGCATGATGGATGGCCACCACGGCCACGCCCGGACGCGCCAGCGCCTCGGCCAGCCAGGCCAGGTCGACCACGCCGTTCGCATCGACCGGCAGCACCTCGACCGGCGCGCCCGAGGTCATGGCCGCCTCGGCCACGCAGGGATGCTCCGTCGCGCCGACGATCAGCCGTTCGCAGCCGCCCTTCAGCGCGCTGACGATGGCTTGGGCGTTGGATTCGGTCCCGCCCGACGAGAAGATGATGGCGGTCGGATCGGCGCCGACCAGTTCGGCCACCTGGGCCCGCGCCGTCTCGATGCGCGCCCGCGCCCGGCGGCCGGCGGCGTGCACCGCCGACGGATTGCCGTTGTCGGCCAGGGCCTTGGCCATGGCCTCCTGCACTTCCGGCCGCACCAGACCCGAGGCGTTGTAATCCAGATAAACGCCGGTCATGCCGCGGCCTCCATACCCGCCGCCGTCGCGCGACGGCGCGCGCCGGTCCGGCGCATCACCACATCCTCCAGCGACACCGCCGCCAGATAGGCGTGAATCTCGGCGCCCAGGTCTTCCCACAGGTCGTGGGTGATGCAGCGCTCGCCGCCCATCATGCAGCCCTTGGGCGTGCCGTGGGCCGCGCAGCGGGTGGCGCGGATCGGCTCGTCCACGGCCAGCACGATGTCGGCCACCATGGTCACCTCGGCGCCCTGCGACAGGCGATAGCCGCCGCCCGGACCGCGCACGCTCGACACCAGCCCGCTCTTGCGCAGGCGGGCGAACAACTGCTCGAGGTAGCTGAGGGAAATCTCCTGTCGGGTGGCGATTTCGGCCAGCGAGACAGCCCGTGTCTGGCCGCCGGCGTCGCGTCCGTTCCGGGCCAGATCGGCCATCGCCATTACGGCGTATCGTCCCTTGGTCGACAGACGCATCGCACACCCTCAAAAATCGCGCGCTTTTCGGGGCTCCTGTGCTAGAACCCGCGCCTTCGCAAAGGCGTCGACGCGCGCGGTGGACTTAGAAAGTCCTACTGACGCGGTCAAGTATTACGCAGCTGCGAAAAGACATTTGAACACGGGAATTCGCTCCGCCCATGCCTGAAGTCATCCTGCCCGGCGCCTCTGGCCGTATCGAAGGCCGCTATTCCCCGGGCAAGCGTCCGAATGCGCCGATCGCGCTGATCCTGCACCCGCACCCCAAGGCCGGCGGGCACATGAACAATCCGGTCGCGGTGACCCTGTACCAGCTGTTCGTGAAGCGCGGCTTCGCCACCCTGCGCTACAACAGCCGCGGCGTGGGCAAGTCGCAGGGCGAGTTCGACTCGGGCATCGGTGAACTGGCCGACGCCGCCACCGCCCTCGACTGGCTGCAGGCCAACAACCCCGCCGCCACCCAGACCTGGGTCGCCGGCTACCAGTTCGGCGCCTACATCGGCATGCAGCTGCTGATGCGCCGCCCGGAAACGGACGGCTTCATCTCGGTCTCGCCGCCGTCGAACATGTACGACTTCAGCTTCCTGGCCCCCTGCCCGGCCTCGGGCCTGTTCCTGCACGGCACCGCCGACACCATCGTCCCGCCGGTCGAGGTCGAGCGCGTGGTCAACAAGCTGCGCACCCAGAAGGGCATAGTCATCGACTACGAGCTGGAAGACGGCGCCAGCCACTTCTGGCAGGACCACCTCGGCGCGGTCGAAACCCGCGTCGGCGCCTATCTGGACAAGCGTCTGGAAGAGAACCCGGCGTAATCTCACCCCTCTCCCGTCGGGAGAGGGAGGGGCCCGCGCCGTCAGGCGTGGGAGGGAGTGGGGTTGCCCGGCCGGCCGCCCCTGACTCCGCTCCAATCCCCCGCATCCCAAACCCCACACCCTCCCACCGACTTCGTCGGCGGGCCCCACCCTCTCCCCATGGGAGAGGGAAACACGCACACGTCCAAATTTGACGTACCGGCATGTCAGACTGTGATCCGGTCTTTGACATCGCCACCGGTTGAAGCGGCCCCTCACACCCCGCCTCACGCGAAAAAGTGCACGATGTGCACTCCATTTTTTTGAGAGTGCACTTTTCAGTCCGGCTCAGTGATCGCCTTCCGCCGCCGCCACGGCCGCCGGTCGATGCGCCCGCACGCACCACAGGACGCTGACCACCATCATCACCATGGCCACGATCTCGATGACGGTCGGCCCCCGCCCCTCCCACAGATAGCCGTAGGCGAAGGCGAACAAGGTCTCGAACACGATCATCTGCCCCAGCATCGACAGTGGCAGCAGCCGGCTGGCCTGGTTCCAGAAGGCGTTGCCGACGATGGAGGCCAGGATCGCCACCCCCATGCTGGCCGCCGCCAGCCGGGCCCACTGGTCGCCGCTCTGGCCGCTGGCCTCGACCACCGCCGGGACGGCCAGCAGCAGGGCGAAGCCGCCAGTCACCACCCCGGTCAGCAGCGACCAGTCATGGGCGCTGACCTGCGGCAGGCGCGCCATCCAGCGGCTGTTGCCGATCGCATAGGCCGACCAGCTGACCAGCGCCGCCAGCGCACAGCCCAGACCGATCAGCACCTGCCCGACGTCACGGCTCATCGCCTCGCGCGACAGGCTCTCCCAGCCGATCAGCCCCACCGCCAGCGCGGCCAGCAGGATCGGCGGCCCGACCTTGCGCAGCGGCGGCGCGTCCGGGTCCTTCAGCCCCCAGACCGCCACCACCACCGGCACCATGCCGACGATCAGGGCCGAGGCGGCCACGCCCGCGAAATGCACGCTGACCACCAGGAACAGGTAGTAGACGATGTTCCCCGCCAGGCTCAGCCAGGCCAGCGCCCGCCAGGCCTTTGCGTCCAGCAGCGGGGCCACCTTCGTCCAGCGGGGCGCCAGCAGGGCCGCCGCCAGCAGGCCGTAGGCCAGATAGCGCCCGGCGCTCATCAGCATGGGCGAGGCGTCCGGCGCGAACTTGGGCGCCAGGAAGACCAGCCCCCACATTGCCCCGGCCCCGAGGCCGCAGCCGACCCCGGCCAGACGCGTGTTCAATCCGTGCATGCCCCTGCCCTACCCCGGCGCAGGCTCGCGGCCAACCGGACATGACAAGGCCCCGGCGCGCGAACGCCGGGGCCTTGTCGGTCAGTCCTTACGTCGGCGTCAGGCGACCTCGACCTCCTCTTCCGCCGGCACGGTGCGGATCAGGTAGTCGAAGGCCGACAGCGCCGCCTTCGAGCCCTCGCCCATGGCGATGACGATCTGCTTGTACGGCACCGTCGTCGCGTCGCCGGCGGCGAAGATGCCCGGCTGGCTGGTCTCGGCGCGGTGATCGATCTCGATCTCGCCGCGCGAGGTCAGGGCGACCGCCCCGTGCAGCCACTCGGTGTTCGGCACCAGGCCGATCTGGACGAAGACGCCTTCCAGATCGACGTCGTGGCGGGTGTCCGAGTTCCGGTCCTTGTAGGACAGGCCCGTCACCTTCTCGCCGTCGCCGTGAACCTCGGTCGTCAGGGCCGAAGTGATGATCTTCACGTTCGGCAGGCTGGCCAGCTTGCGCTGCAGCACCGCGTCGGCCCGCAGTTCGCTGTCGAACTCGATCAGGGTCACATGGGCGACCAGACCGGCCAGATCGATCGCGGCCTCGACGCCCGAGTTGCCGCCGCCGATCACCGCCACCCGCTTGCCCTTGAACAGCGGGCCGTCGCAGTGCGGGCAGTAGGCCACGCCCCGGTTCTTGTACTCCTGCTCGCCCGGCACGTTCATCTGACGCCAGCGGGCGCCGGTCGACAGGATGACGGTGCGCGACTTCAGGCTGGCGCCGTTCTCCAGCACCACCTCGTGCAGGCCGCCCTCGACCTTGGCCGGGATCAGCTTGCGCGCCGTCTGCAGGTTCATGATGTCCACCTCATACTCGCGGACATGCTGCTCCAGATGGGCGGCCAGCTTCGGCCCCTCGGTGTGGGGCACCGAGATGAAGTTCTCGATGGCCATGGTGTCCAGCACCTGACCGCCGAACCGCTCGGCGGCGATGCCGGTGCGGATGCCCTTGCGGGCGGTGTAGATGGCCGCCGCGGCGCCGGCCGGGCCGCCGCCGATGACCAGAACGTCGAACGGCGCCTTGGCCTTCAGCTTCTCGGCCGCCTTGCCCTCGGCGCCCTTGTCGATCCTGGCGACGATCTGCTCCAGCTCCATCCGGCCCTGACCGAACAGCTCGCCGTTCAGGAAGACGGTCGGCACGGCCATGACCTTGCGCTCCTCGACCTCGTCCTTGAACAGGCCGCCCTCGATGGCGACGTGCTTGATGCGCGGGTTCAGCACGCTCATCAGGTTGAGCGCCTGCACCACGTCCGGGCAGTTCTGGCAGGACAGGGAGAAGTAGGTCTCGAAGACGTAGTCGCCCTCGAGGTCCTTCACCTGCTGGATCACCTCCTGCGCCGCCTTCGACGGGTGCCCGCCGACGTGCAGCAGGGCCAGCACCAGCGAGGTGAACTCGTGGCCCAGCGGGATGCCGGCGAAGCGCACGCCGATCTCGGTGCCCTTGCGGCGGATCAGGAAGCTGGGCTGGCGCGCGTCATCGAAGTCGCGGCCCATCTCGACCTTGCCGTGCGAGACCGAGACGATCTCCTCCAGCAGGGCCTTCAGCTCCTGCGACTTCGGACCGGCGCCCAGCGAGGCGACCAGCTCCACGGTGTGGACGATGTTCTTGAGGTAGCCCTCGAGCTGGGTTTTCAGATTGGCGTCGAGCATCGGGATCCTCATTCAAACTACGGGGGGAGCGTCCGCCTCGAGCCGCTACGGGCGAGCGCCGGACGCAAAAAGGCCGCGGGGACGGAAACGCTACTCACCCCGCGGCCTCTGCGGACGCCCGACGGATCGGGCGCCTGTGACCGGCGACGCTACTCACGCCGCCGCCGGTCGATGGGGTCGTCTTAGATCTTGCCGACGAGGTCGAGCGACGGCGCCAGGGTGGCTTCGCCTTCTTCCCACTTGGCCGGGCAGACTTCACCCGGGTGAGCGGCGACGTACTGGGCGGCCTTGACCTTGCGCAGCAGCTCGGTCGCGTTGCGGCCGACGCCTTCCGAGGTGATTTCCATGAACTGGATCACGCCTTCCGGATCGACCAGGAAGGTCGCGCGGTCGGCCAGGCCGACGCCCGGACGCATGACGTCGAAGTTGTTGGTGATCGTGCCCGACTGGTCGCCGACCATGTAGTAGTTGATCTTGCCGATGGCCGGCGACGAGTCATGCCAGGCCTTGTGGCTGAAGTGGGTGTCGGTCGAGACCGAGTACACCTCGACGTTCAGCTTCTGCAGGGTCGGATAGATGCCGGCCAGGTCTTCCAGCTCGGTCGGGCAGACGAAGGTGAAGTCAGCCGGATAGAAGAAGAAGATGCCCCACTTGCCCTTCACATCGGCGTCCGAGATCTCGACGAACTTGCCTTCCTTGTAGGCGGTGGCCGTGAACGGCTTGATAGCGGTGTTGATGAGGGCCATGCAGCTGAATCCATACGCTGGTGTGGTTGGGAGGCCCCTCTCCTAACCGACTCGAACGCATCAGCCCAATCGTTTATTTGCAACTGCACAATAAACTGTGTTTATACAAAAATCCGCAGTAACACCAATCTCCAAGCCGCCGGGACGCAGGACTTCAGGCTCCCCGGGCGCACGCCCGCGGGGACTTCGCCTTCGGCGCTGCAGCACGACGTGTCAGTACAGGAGGAAGGGCGCGCGGGTCTTCAGCCAGGCCTGTTCGTCCGACGTGGCGACGGCATCCAGGTCGTCCGGCGTCGAGGCCGGATCATCGACCCATTCCCTCAGCGACGGCCCGCCGTTGATCACGTCGATCGGCAGCTTGCCGAAGGCGTACTCGTACGGGAAGTCACGCCACAGGTCGTAGTCCGGATACAGCCGCCGCACCGCCTTGAAGCCCAGCGCCTGCACCCGCCAGGGCTGGAAGGCCTCATGGTCATAGGCCGGGTCGTCGACGTGGATCTGGACCCCCGAGCACAGCTTGCCGACATGCTTGTGGAAGGTCGGCTCGAACCACATGTCGCGCAGCACGCAGCCCTTCAGCCACTGGGGCGCGAAGGCCTTCATCTCGGCGATCACGGCCCGGGCGTCGATGTCCGGGGCGCCGAACAGCTCCAGCGGCCGGGTCGTCCCCCGTCCTTCCGACAGGGTCGCCCCCTCCAGCATGACGGTGCCCGCATAGGCCCGGGTCATCGACACGTTCGGGGCATTGGGGCTGGGGTTGATCCAGCTGCGCTGATTCAGCGGCCAGCCGTAGCCGGGCCCCTCGGCGGGCGTCCAGCCCTCCATCTCGATGACGCGATAGGCCACATCCAGCCTGAAGTGGTCGATGAACCACAGGCCCATCTCGCCCAGCGTCATGCCGTGCCGCATCGGCATCGGCCCGGCGCCCACGAAGCTCTCCCAGCCCTCGACCAGGGTCGTGCCCTCGACCGGGCGACCGGCAGGGTTGGGGCGATCCAGCACCCAGACCTCCTTGCCGTGCTCGGCGGCGGCCTCGAGCATGTACAGCAGCGTCGTCACGAAGGTGTAGATGCGGCAGCCCACGTCCTGCAGGTCGATCAGCACCACGTCGAAGGTGTCCATCCACTGGCCCCGAGGCCGCCGGACCTCGCCGTACAGGCTGAAGACGGGGATGCCGTGCACCGGATCGGTATAGTCCGGGCTCTCCATCATATTGTCCTGCAGGTCGCCCTTCATCCCGTGCTGCGGGCCGAAGGCGGCGGTCAGCCGGATGTCGGGATGGGCCGCCAGCGCGTCCACCGCATGGGTCAGGTCCTGCGTCGTCGACGCCGGATGCGCCACCAGCGCGACACGGCGCCCCTTGAGCGGCGCGCTCAGGGCGGGATCGGACAGCAGGCGGTCGAGACCGAACTTCACCAGTAAATCACCTTGGCTATCTCGCCCGCGAAGGCGACTGGATCGTGGAAGTCCGGCTTACCCGCTGGATGTGCCAACGCCCAGTAGGTTCTGCGACCGTCCGCCTCCTCGATGACGGCGGACAGCCCAACGCGAAGCGGGGCGTCAAAGTCGATACCTTCAAGTCCGGCCAGATCGATCTGGACATGGCCGCCGATAATGCCTGGCTCCACGCGATAGCCGAAGCCGGTGATTGCTTCCGGCGTCACTTCGGCCATCCCCTCGCGGTAGCCGGTGAAGCGGTAGGCGGCCCACTGGCCCGAAGGCGAGAAGTTGAACTCGTAGTACCCACCATCCGACGCCGCGACGAAAAGCTCCAGACAGGTCCGGGCCCAAAGGCCGTCCGCTCGACCAGGGTCGGTCCGCGGCGGTAGTACGACGCCATTTCGATCCCCGAGCAGATGAGCGGTCAGCGTCACGCGTGAATCCGTCCCCCGATGCGCGCTCACCTCGATCGCCGTCAGCGCGCTTGAGATCGTGCCCGGATGGGGCTTCAACAGGAAGGTCATACACCTGTCGTGGCCCCGCCCTTGACGCCGGTCAACCGTCCCGGTTACCCAGTCCCCATGTTCGCCCGCGCCACCCTGACCGGCCTGTATTACCACCCCTCGATCTGATCGAGCGGCCCGCGAACCCCTGCGCCGCCTACAGCCGGCGCAATCCCCACGAGACGCTCGCCGGCTTCCCTGCTAACGGAGCCTTCATGAGCGACCAGACCTTCAAGTCCGACTTCCTGCGCACCCTTCAGGCGCGCGGCTACATCCATCAGATCACCCACCCGACCGAGCTGGATGAAGCGGCGTCGAGCGGGATCGTCACGGCCTACATCGGCTTCGACGCCACCGCGCCCAGCCTGCACGTCGGCAGCCTGATCCAGATCATGATGCTGCGTCGCCTGCAGCAGGCCGGGCACAAGCCGGTGGTCCTGATGGGCGGCGGCACGACCAAGGTCGGCGACCCGACCGGCAAGGACGCCTCGCGCCCGCAACTGACCGACGCGGCCATCCAGGCCAACATCGACGGCATCCAGCAGGTCTTCGCCAAATTCCTGACCTTCGGCGACGGACCGACCGACGCCGTGATGGTCAACAATGACGAATGGCTCTCGCAGTTCGGCTACATCCAGTTCCTGCGCGACTTCGGCACCCACTTCACCGTGAACCGGATGCTGGCGTTCGACTCGGTCAAGCTGCGCCTCGAGCGCGAGCAGCCGATGACCTTCCTCGAGTTCAACTACATGCTGATGCAGTCGGTGGACTTCCTGGAGCTGAACCGCGCCCGCAACGTGACGCTCCAGATGGGCGGCTCGGACCAGTGGGGGAACATCACCTCGGGCGTCGATCTGGTCCGCCGCGTGGACCAGAAGGCCGCCTTCGGCCTGACCACCCCGCTGCTGACCACGGCCTCGGGCGGCAAGATGGGCAAGACGGCGCAGGGCGCCATCTGGCTGAATGCCGACCAGCTGAGCCCCTACGACTACTGGCAGTTCTGGCGGAACGCCGACGACGCCGACGTGGGCAAATTCCTGCGCCTGTTCACCGACCTGTCGCTGGACGAGATCGCCGCGCTGGAAGCCCTTGAAGGCGCGCAGATCAACGACGCCAAGAAGGCCCTGGCCGACGCCGCGACGACCATGCTGCACGGCGCCGAGGCCGCCGCGACCGCCCGCGCCGCCGCCGAGAGCGCCTTCGAGAAGGGCCAGCTGTCCGCCGACCTGCCGACCGTCGAGATCGCCCGTGACGAGGTCATCGGCGCCATGCTGGCCGCCGTCGCGACCAGGGCCGGTCTGACCGCCTCGAACGGCGAGGCCCGTCGTCTCGCCCAGGGCGGCGGCCTGCGTCTGAACGACGAGGCCATCGCCGACGGCGCGCGTCTGATCGAGGCTGCCGACATCAACGCCGACGGCGTCTTCAAGCTGGCTGCTGGCAAGAAGAAGATCGTTCTGGTGAGGCCCGTCTGATGACCGACATCACCGAAGGCATGAAGGCCCCTGCCTTCGACATGGCCACGGCCGACGGCGGTCGGGTCACGCTGGACGGGCTGAAGGGCAAGGCCGTGGTGGTCTATTTCTACCCCAAGGCCGACACGCCCGGCTGCACGACCGAGAGCCAGGACTTCTCGGTCCTGATCGGCGACTTCGAGGCCGCGAACGCGGTGGTCGTCGGCGTCTCGCGCGATCCGGTGAAGAAGCTGGCGCGCTTCCAGGCCAAGCATGATCTCAAGGTCGTGCTGGCCTCCGACGAGCCCGAGGACGTCACCCTCGGTTACGGCGTCTGGGTCGAGAAGAAGCTCTACGGCCGCGAGTACATGGGTATCGAGCGGGCCACCGTCCTGATCGACGGCGACGGCGTGGTGCGCCGCGTCTGGCGCAAGGTCTCCGTCAAGGGCCACGCCGCCGAAGTGCTCGCCGCCGTACAATCGCTCTGAACGCGGACGACGTCTCATCATCCAAGATGTAACGGCCGTTCCATAGATTCGCGGATACGCCTCGCAGGCGAATAATGGCCGCGAATACCGACGTTCTTCGCGTGAAGACGCGGCAGCGTGGTTAACAAGTCGTGAAGAGACTTGTCCCCGGTCTCCAGCCGTGGCTCATAACGTGCCGGGCGTGGGGGCGTTTGAGTATGGTCGAGCAGGAAACAGGAGGCAGGCGATCCCTGATCGGGCGCTGGTTTCCGACCCGCTACCTCTATCTTCGCGACGGCGATGCGGTGAAGGCCTGGGCCCTGACGCCGGCGCGCCAGATGCTGGCGGCGCTCGGCGCCGTGCTGATCGGCGGCTGGTTCCTGCTGGCCTCGGGCGGTTTCGCCCTCGACCTCGTCAGCCAGAGCGACGCCGACCGCAAGGTCGCCCGCGGCCGCGCCGAGGCGGAGCGCCTGAACGCCGACCTGCAGGCCCGGCTGGATTCGGCCGTCATCCGCATGAGCTCCAGCAGCGGCTCGATCGACGAGATGGCGCATCTGGTCGAGCGCCGCCACGCCGCCCTCAGCCGGGTGATGACCCTGTTCCACGGCGTCGAAGGCGCCCAGACCGCCCTGGCCCCGGCCGCCCCGCTGGATCCGGACCGCAGCACGCCGCTCCAGCGCGTGGTCGCCGTGCGCATGGATCAGGAGCGCCTGATCGCCCGGGCCGAGACGGTGGCGGGCACCCGCGCCGAGCGCCTTCGCCTGGCCTTCCGGCTGGCCGGCCTGAACCCCGCCGCCTACACGCCGCGCGAACCAGGCCTCGGCGGCCCGCTGATCGAGGCGCGCGATCCCCGCGCCCTGGCCGCCGTCCTGGATGTCGATGAAGCCTTCGCCGTGCGCATCCAGCACGCCGCCGACAGCCTGACCGACATGCGCCTGCTGGCCGACGCCGCGCAGGGCCTGCCCCTGCGCCGCCCCACCGTTGCCCGCACCACCTCCGGCTACGGCGTCCGCTTCGACCCCTTCAACGGCCGTCCCGCCGTCCATCAGGGCCAGGACTTCGCCGGGCCGCTGAACACCCCGATCTACGCCACGGCGCCCGGGATCGTGTCTTTTGTCGGTGTCCGTTCAGGGTATGGCAACGTCGTTGAGATAGACCACGGTCGCGGTTTCAAGACCCGCTTCGCCCATCTGAACTCCATGGCCGTGCAAACGGGCCAGCGTGTCATGCTTGGCCAGCGCATCGGCGCCATGGGAACCACCGGACGCTCCACCGGCGTTCACCTGCACTACGAAGTGTGGATGAACGGCCGCCCGCAAAACCCCGCCCGCTTCATGAGAGCCGGAGACCAACTTGTTCAACAAGACTAAATCCCCCGCCCCGCAGCCCCAGTCGCGTTCTGACTCCGGCTCCTCGATTCCGCCGCTGCCGGACCTGCCGGCTCCGGGCGCCGCGCCCGCTCCGGCCGCCCCGCGTCCCGCCGCCCCGGCCGTCGCCCAGCGCGGCCTGTCGACCCTGTCGTCGGACCTCCAGTTCGAGGGCAACGTCTCCGGTTCGGGCGACCTGCAGATCGACGGCCAGGTGAAGGGCGACGTCCGCGTCGGCCGCCTGATCGTCGGCGAGACCGGCGCCGTCGAGGGCAATGTCTCGGCTGACTACGTCGAGGTGCGCGGCCGCGTCGTCGGCGCCGTCTCGGGCAAGCAGGTCAAGCTGATCGCCACCGCCTACGTCGACGGCGACATCACCGCCGAGCAACTGTCGATCGACATCGGCGCCTACTTCCAGGGCCGTGTCCTGCAGGGCCGCCGCGAGGCCCCGGCCCCGGCCGCCGCCCCGGCGCCGACCCCGCGCCCGGTCGAACCGGCCCCGCAGATCATCGACATGAAGCCCCCCGCCGCCTGAGGCGGAGTGGCTGGTGGCTAGTGGCAGATTGCTCACCTTGGCCAACTAGCAATGAAAAAGGCCCCGGATCACTCCGGGGCCTTCGTCTTTTCAGCGCCAACGCCGGGCCAGTTCACTGGCCACCAGCCACTAGCCACTTCGATTACTCGACCGTGCTGCCCCGTGTCTCGCCCACGCGCGCGGCCAGGGCCGCGCCCATGAAGTCATCGAGGTCGCCGTCGAGGACGCCCTGGGTGTCCGAGGTTTCGACGTTGGTCCGCAGGTCCTTCACCATCTGGTACGGCTGCAGCACGTACGAGCGGATCTGGTGTCCCCAGCCGATGTCCGTCTTGGCGTCGGCCAAGGCCTGGGCGGCGGCCTCGCGCTTCTGCAGTTCCAACTCGTACAGACGGGCGCGGAGCATCTTCCACGCCTGTTCGCGGTTCTGGTGCTGCGAACGCCCGGCCTGACAGGCGACGACCGTATTGGTCGGCACGTGGGTCAGCCGAACGGCGGAGTCGGTCTTGTTGATGTGCTGACCGCCCGCGCCCGAGGCCCGGTAGGTATCGGTCCGCACATCCGACGGATTGATGTCGATCTCGATGGCGTCATCGACCACCGGTGACACCCCGATCGAGGCGAAGCTGGTGTGGCGCTTGGCGGCGGCGTCATAGGGGCTGATGCGGACCAGACGGTGCACGCCCGATTCCGACTTCAGCCAGCCGTAGGCGTTGGGGCCCTTCACCTGGATGGTGGCGGACTTGATCCCGGCCTGTTCCCCCGATTCCTCGGCCTCGACCTCGACCTCATAGCCGTGGGCGCGGGCCCAGCGGGTGTACATGCGCAGCAGCATGCCCGCCCAATCGTTGGACTCGGTGCCGCCGGCGCCGGAGTTCACTTCCAGATAGGCGTCGTTGCCGTCGGCCTCGCCGGACAGCAGGGCTTCCAGCTCGGCGCGGGCGGCGCGGTCCTTGATCGCCTTCAGGTCGGCGCGCGCGCCGTCCAGGGCGGCCTCGTCGCCTTCCTCATCGGCCATGTCGGCCAGCATGACCCCGTCCTCGAGGCCCTGCTCCATTTCCTTGACGGCGTTGACCTGGCCTTCCAGACGCGAGCGATCGCGGCTGACGGCCTGGGCCTCGTCGGGATTGTCCCACAGCGTCGGGTCCTCGACCCGCGCGTTCAGCTCATCGAGCTTTCTTAGAGCGACATCCCAGTCAAAGACGCCTCCTGAGCAGAGCAATGCTCTGCTCGATGTCGGCCTTCATGGCCTCGACATCCGGTCTCATCGCGAACTCCTGCGATCCAAAAGTGAGCGGCGGACATAGAGCGCGCCGCGGCAAAGGGAAAGAGCGGAGACCCGCTCCGTCCCTAGTAGAGGCCGTCCAGGTCGGCCGCCGGCTCCTTGCGGGGCGGCGGGGGCGTGGTCGGCGGCGGGGCGGTCTGCGGCGTCTGGCCGCTGGCCTCCTCCTCCTCACGGCGCAGGATATCCGTGTAGCTCTGCGGACCCAGCGGGATTTCCGGCGGAGCCTCCTCCTGCTCGCGACGGCGCTCGGTGCCCGGACGGAAGGCTTCCTCGATGCCGTTCACGGTGCGGAAGACCGCATTCTTGGGACGGACGAACGGGCGGGCGGGACGCTCGCGCAGGGCGACCTGCATGAACTCGGTGAAGACCGGCACCGGGCCGGTCGCGCCGGTCTCGCCGGAACCCAGCGGACGGTTGTCGTCGAAGCCGATGAAGACACCGACCACGATGTCCGACGAGAAGCCCACGAACCAGGCCGAGCGGTACTCATTGGTGGTGCCGGTCTTGCCGCCGACCCAGCGGCCGAGGCCACGGGCGCTGGCGGCGGTGCCGCGCTGGACCACGCCTTCCAGCATCGAGGCGACCTGGTAGGCGGTGATGGGATCGATCACCTGCTCGCCGCGCGCGTCCAGGCGTGGCGATTCCTGGCCGCTGAAGGCGCGTCCGCAATCGCGGCAGCGACGCTGGTCGGCGCGGAAGATGGTCTCGCCGTCGCGGTCCTGCACCATCTCTATGAGATAGGGCTCGATCCGGCGGCCGCCGTTGACGAAGGCGGCATAGGCCGCGGTCAGGCGGTAGGGGGTGGTCTCCCCTGCCCCGAGCGACACCGACAGGTTCGGCTGCAGGTCGTCCGCGACCCCCATCTTCTCGGCCAGCGACACGACATTGTTCATGCCGATGTCCTGCGCCAGACGCACGGTCATGACGTTGCGCGACAGTTCCAGGCCCCGGCGCAGGCTCTGCGGGCCGTAGTATTCGCGGCTGTAGTTCTCGGGGCTCCAGCGGGTGCCGTTCGGGCCGCCGGCGAAGCTGATCGGAGCGTCCAGCACGATCGAGGCCGGGGTGTAGTCGCCCTCCAGCGCCGTCGCATAGACGAAGGGCTTGAAGGCCGAACCCGGCTGACGACGCGCCTGGGTCGCGCGGTTGAAGCTGGACAGGGCATAGGAATAGCCGCCGACCATGGCCAGCACCCGGCCGGACTGGGGCTCGATCGCCACCAGGGCGCCGTTCACGCGCGGCACCTGCTTCAGGGCGTACTGGCCGCTGCTGCGTTCGACGAAGATCAGGTCGCCCCGCTTCAGCGGACGGTTGGCGTTGGCCCAGGCGGCGTCGGCGGTCAGCAGGTAGCCGACGTTGTCGTCCTTGGCGCTGCGGATGCGGACGCTGTTGCCGGCCACGTTCTCGACGGCGGCGGCCTCCCAACTGCGGCGCTCGGGCGGACGGGTCTGCCGCAGCGCCTCGGCCTGCCAGCCGTCGGCGAAGTCGGTCGTGCCCCACGCCCCGCGCCAGCCGTGGCGGCGGTCGTAGTTCTCCAGCCCCTTCATCAGGGCGTCGCGCGCGGCCGACTGCAGCTTCGGGTCCAGCGTCGTGCGCATGTAATAGCCGCCGCGGTTCACCTCATCGGCGCCGAACTGGCGGATGGCCTGACGACGGGCTTCCTCGACGAAGAAGTCGGCGTCGGCGTACTGGGCCCGGCGCGGCGCGTCCTGGGTGCTCAGCGGGCGGGCCTGCCCCGTGGCCACCTGCTCGGGCGTCAGGAAGCCGTTCTCGCCCATCTCGGACAGCACCCAGTCCCGACGGCCCTTGGCCGCGCCCGGATGACGCTTGGGATGATAGTTGTTCGGCCCCTTGGGCAGGGCGGCGAGGAAGGCCGCCTCGTCCGGCGTCAGCTGGTCCAGCGACTTGCCGAAATAGTTGTAGGCGGCCGCGGCGACGCCGAACGACCGGTAGCCGAGGTAGATTTCGTTCAGATACAGCTCGAGGATCTGCTGCTTGGTCAGCGTCGCCTCGAGACGGTTGGCCAGAATCGCCTCCTTCACCTTGCGGTTCAGGCTGGATTCGTTGGTCAGCAGCACGTTCTTGGCGACCTGCTGGGTGATGGTCGAGCCGCCTTCCAGACGCCGCCCGGTCAGGGCGTTGAAGACGTTCTTGAACATGGCCCGGCCCAGGCCCGAGACGTCGATGCCGCCGTGCTCGAAGAAACGGCTGTCCTCGGCGGACAGGAAGGCCTGGATGACCGGCAGGGGGATCTGCTCGTACTGGACGTAGATCCGGCGCTCGTCCGAGAACTCGCCGATCAGGGTCCCGTCGCCCGCATAGACTCGCGTCGCCGTCGCCGGGCGGTAATCCGCCAGCTCGGAGGCGTCCGGCAGGTCATGGAACAGCCAGGCGGCGTAGATGGTGACGATCAGGCCCGCCAGCGTGATCGCGCCGAGCAGGCCTACGCCCGCCAGCACGAACCAGCGTTCGGCGATCTTGAGGCCCTTGATGTTCAGAAAGCGCGGCTGCGGCATGACGCCGGTTTAGACCGCGTTGGTCACGTCCGCCAGAGGACCTGTGGATGGGCCGTTGCGACGCTCCAGCTCCTGTCGCGCCGCGGCCACGACATCGGCGTCCATATCCGACTGCCCGGACATCCAGCGCAGATAGTCCGCGGGGGCGTCCGACCAGCGGCTGCCGCGATGCTTGCCGAACGGAATCCGGTCCAGCCGACGCGGCTCGCGGGTCCATTCGATCATCTGCTCGACCGTCGCCTCCTTCAGCAGATCGATCAGCAGGTGGGCCGTCACCCAGGCGTCGGGGCCCGCCCGGTGGGCCGGATTGGCGACCGCCGGGTCCAGCTTCAGGCCCCGCCAGTAGCGCAGCACCTGGTTGGAGTGCCCCGGCGCCTGCGGCCAGACCGCCTTGGCCGACCGCACCGTGCAGATCCACGGCAGGCCGCCGTGGGCGGTGTCGGCGATGAAGTTGCGCTCGAACTGGGCCGCGTGGGCGACCATCACATCCGCGGGCTCGGCGAACATCTCGCGCAGCGCGTATTCGTCGCAGTGCGGATCATCGGGGCTGAAATCGTCGGGCGTCAGGTGGTGCACCGCCATCGCGTGGACCGAAATCTCGCCGCGCGGGCGAAACAGCCGGGTCACCGGCGGCAGGGCGCGCCAGCCCTCCCCGTCCCGGACGACGTCGACGAAGCCGACCTCGATGATTTCGGCGGTCCGGTCTCCACCGGTGGTTTCAAGGTCCACGACACGCAGGCGCATGGTCCCCAGATAGCCGCTTCAGGCCGCCGAGGCGACCTCGGGCGTCAGGGCTGGCCGGCGTCGCCGGTCGAAGCCACCTGCAGGGCGCCGGTCGGGGCGGCGAAATAGCCGTCGATCCCGGCCGCCACCGCGCGCATCAGGCGGCGGCGGGCGCGCGTGTCGGTCAGCAGGCGCTCGTCCTCGGGATTGGTGATGTAGCCCATCTCCAGCAGCACGGCGGGCACGTCCGGGGCCAGCAGGACCGCCAGACCGGCGTCGCGATGGCTGCGGCGCAGCAACGGATGATCCGCCGCCTCGATCTCGCCCAGCAGGCTGCGGGCCAGCACCGCCGAGCGGTTCTGGGTCGCGCGCTGGGTCATGTCCAGCAGGATGCGGTCCACCGAGGCGTCGCGCCCCGGCAGGTTCAGGCTGCGGTGCCAGTTCTCGTCGGCGGTAATCTCGCGCACGGCCCGGCCCGCGCCCTGTTCCGACAGGGTGTAGACGCTGGCCCCGCGCGTGGCCGGATCGGCGATGGCGTCGGCGTGCAGGGAGATAAAGAGATCGGCGCCCGCCTGACGGGCGATGGCCACCCGGCGGTTCAGGCCGACATAGACGTCGCTGTCACGGGTCAGGCGCACGCGATAACGGCCCGAGCGCTCCAGCTCCTGCTTCAGGGCCAGGGCGGCGGCCAGGGTGACGTCGGCCTCCTCCGCATGGGCGCCGCGGGCGCCCGGATCACGGCCGCCGTGCCCGGCGTCGATATAGATCAGCGGCCGTTCCGTCGCGCGCGGCGCGGTCCGCGGCGCCGGACGCGCGGTCGGCGCCCGGCCGGTGGCCTTCAGGTCGATGACGTAACGATAGTGGTCCACCCCGTCGCCGGGCGGCAGCAGGAAGCGGCGCTCGATCTCGGCGCTGACCGCCAGATCCAGCTCGACGCGCGACGAGCCGCCCGCGCCGGCGACGCGATAGCCGCGCACCAGTCCCACGCCCGTCCCGGACATGCCGCGCCGCGCCGCAACACCCGACAGGGACACGACCACACGCCCGTCGGCGCCCGGCTGGATCACCTGTCCGCGCGAGGTGCGGTCCAGATCGACGACCACGCGGGTGCGCTCGGCGTCGCCGCCAAAGCGGACCCGGATCACCTCGCCCATCGCGCCGGAGGCCAGCCCGCGCCCGGCGACCAGCACGGCGACGCAGAAGACGACGAAGGCAAGCGCCGTCATCGCCCATTCGCGGACGCCCCACTGCGACAGCCTGATACGCGACAAGGCGCTCATGCGACGGACAACCAACCTTTCGATTGGAGGCATCCTGCACGAACGAGGTCGACAACGGGTTAAGGCCGATGCGCCTTTTAATTCACGTTTCCAGTGACTATGCTTTGTCCGCTTGCGAATGATCGCGTCCGCCCGCTCTGCCGGGTCCGGGATGCGCCCTCCTCGCAGCGCTGCTTTCACTGATCCGAGGATTGCCCGGCCTTCACAGGCGACAATCCGACGAACCGGGCCCGCAACGCCGCCTTATAGACAGGCGCGGAAGGGTCCAGGACCGAACCGACCCATGGGCGCATACGCCAGCCTCAACCTCCGGTCAGATGTGACCGATTTCGCCCGCGGCGCTCGCCGTGGCGACGAGGCGTCAACGGCCCGCGCCAACCCCACACCCATTCGGCGAGCCGCCGCGTCCCTCAGCCACGCGCTGACCGGACCGGCCCGAGCGCGCCAGAGAGAGACTATTGATGTCAAAGACCATGTTGATCGATGCGGCGCACGCGGAAGAAACCCGCGTCGCGATCGTCGAGGGCCGTCAGGTCGAGGAATTCGACTTTGAATCCCGCGCGAAGCGCCAGCTTCGCGGCAACATCTATCTCGCCAAGGTCACCCGCGTAGAGCCCAGCCTGCAGGCTGCGTTCGTGGAGTACGGCGGCAATCGCCACGGCTTCCTGGCGTTCAACGAAATCCACCCCGACTACTACCAGATCCCGGTCGCCGACCGCGAAGCCATCATGGCCGAGGCTCACTCGGAAGAGGATGAGCACGACGATCTGGGCCGCGAGAGCGACGACGGGGAACACGAGGGCGGCCTCGCCGACGAGGAACGCCTGAAGCGTCGCCTGATGCGCCGCTACAAGATCCAGGACGTCATCAAGCGCCGCCAGATCCTGCTGGTGCAGGTCGTCAAGGACGAGCGCGGCGGCAAGGGCGCGGCCCTGACCACCTGGCTGTCGCTGGCCGGCCGTTACTGCGTGCTCATGCCCAACACCGGCAAGGGCGGCGGCATCTCGCGCAAGATCACCAACACCTCGGACCGCAAGCGCCTGAAGGCCGCCGCCGCCGCGCTGCAGGTGCCGCAGGGCATGGGCCTGATCATCCGCACCGCGGGCGCCAAGCGCACCAAGGCCGAGATCAAGCGCGACTACGAATATCTGCTGCGCCTGTGGGAGACGATCCGCGAGACCACCCTCGCCTCGAACGCCCCGGCGATGATCTACGAGGAAGAGAACCTCGTCCGCCGCGCCGTCCGCGACATGTTCGACAAGGATTTCGACGGCATCCAGGTCGAGGGCGTGCAGGGCTTCAAGGAAGCCCGCGACTTCATGCGGGTGCTGATGCCCTCGCAGGCGAAGAAGGTGCACCTGTACCAGGGCTCGCGCCCGCTGTTCGCTTCGAACGGCATTGAAGAGACCCTGACCCAGATCCACCAGCCGGTCGTGCCGCTGAAGTCGGGCGGCTATCTGGTCATCAACCAGACCGAGGCGCTGGTCGCCATCGACGTGAACTCGGGCCGCGCCACCAAGGAGCGGAACGTCGAGGCCACGGCCTTCAAGACGAACATGGAGGCCGCCGCCGAGGCCGCCCGCCAGCTGCGCCTGCGCGACCTCGCCGGCCTGATCGTCATCGACTTCATCGACATGGATGAAGGCAAGAACAACCGCGCCGTCGAGAAGGTGCTGAAGGACGCCCTGGCCAAGGATCGCGCCCGCATCCAGATGGGTCGCATCTCGGGCTTCGGCCTGATGGAAATCAGCCGTCAGCGCCGCCGTCTGGGCGTGATCGAGGGCGCCACCGAGGTTTGCCCGCACTGTCAGGGCGCCGGCCGCATCCGCTCGGCGGAGAGCGCCGCCCTGGTCACCCTGCGCGCCGTGGACATCGAGGCCGGCAAGAACGGCGCAGGTTCGGTGAACCTGCGCGTCTGCACCGCCGTGGCCCTCTACATCCTGAACCACAAGCGGGACTATCTGCAGAGCCTGCTGGTCCAGCGCGGCCTGAACGTGGTCATCCTGATCGACGACACCCTGGGCCAGGGCGAAAGCACCATCGAACGGACCGAGACCAACGAGGACTTCGTCGCGCCGGAAGGCGCCGAGCCCTTCATCGATCTGGACGACGACTTCGACGACAGCGCCTGGTCCGAGGAAGAGGACGAGGAAGACGACGAAGTCATCGAGGGCGATGAGGACGAGGACGACCTCGCCCGCGAGGACGAGGACGACGATCAGCCGCGCGAACGCGCCGAGCGTCATGACGGCGAGCGCGGCGGTCGCCGTCGCCGTCGTCGCGGCGGTCGCCGGGACGAGTCCGAAGGCGAAGAGGTCGCCGCCGCCCAAGGTGATGACGAGGACGACGGCGAAGGCGGTCGTCGCCGCCGTCGCGGCCGCCGCGGCGGACGCCGGATGCGCGAGGAAGGCGGCGTCGAGCGCGATTCCTTCTTCTGGGTCCGCGGCCGCACCCCGTCGCTGGACGATCCCTATGTCTGGTTCGACCCGATCAACCCCGAACGCGCTCCGCGCGCCGAGAAGGCCGCCGCGACCGAGACGCCTGCTTCGGACGTCGATGAGGTCATCGGCGAACGTCCCGAGGGCGAAGTCGGCGGCGAACGCGGCGGACGCTCGCGTCGTCGTCGCGGTCGTGGCCGCGGCCGGGATCGCGGTTCCGAGGCCGGCCTGACCCACGAGGTCAAGGTCGAGACCCGCGCCACCAACGAGGGCATGCCCGCCGACGGCTCGCCGGACACCCCGGCCGCCGTGGTCATCCCGGACGCCGTCGCTGACGCCGAAGCCGCCCCGGTCGTGACCGAGGAGCCCAAGCGTCGCCGCGTGCGCCGCAAGGTCTCCGCCTCGGCAACCCCGGCGTCGGACGAAGCCCCGCTGTCGACGGTCGAACCGAACGAGATCGAACCGGTCGGCGAGCCCGTCACCCTCGACGTCGCGCCGAACACGGTCGTGACGCCCGAGCCGGAAGCGGTCGCCGAGGCCATCTCCGAGCCGGTTCCGGCCGAGGTCGTCGAGCCCGTCGCGGCCCCGAAGCCCGAGGTCGACGTCGCGGCCCTGATCGCCGAGGATCCGAACCAGATCGCCGCACCCCCCGAAAAGCCCAAGCGTGGGTGGTGGCGCCGCTGAAAGGTCACGATTAGATTGTGACCATCACGACGGACGGGGGCGTCCGGGTTCAGAGGAGTTCGCCATGAGCTGGCTGTCTCGCACCGCCGCCCGTCTTGTCGGGGCCACCGCCGCCGCCAGCCTTGTGCTGGCGGCGGCGTCGCCCGCCTCGGCCCAGAGCGCGATCCGCGACACCGAGATCGAATCGATCATCCAGGAGTGGTCCGACCCGGTCTTCGTGGCCATGGGTCTGGAGCCGTCCGAGATCGAGATCCTGCTGATCAACGAATCGGACCTGAACGCCTTCGCCACGCGGGGCCGGATCATGGGCCTGAACACCGGCCTGATCCTGCGCACCCGCAACGCCAACGAGCTTCTGGGCGTGATCGCCCACGAGGCGGGGCACATCAAGAACCGCCACACCCTGCGCGACGGCGCGCAACAGGCGGGCATGCAGCCCCTGCTGATGACCATGGCCCTGGGCGCCCTGGCCATCGCCGCCGGCGCGCCGGACGCGGGCGCCGTCCTGCTGGGCAACAGCCAG
This sequence comes from Brevundimonas sp., assembly GCF_036400995.1. Classification (GTDB taxonomy): domain Bacteria; phylum Pseudomonadota; class Alphaproteobacteria; order Caulobacterales; family Caulobacteraceae; genus Brevundimonas. The sequence goes on along the minus strand of NZ_DASWWG010000075.1, from coordinate 4,879 downwards.
TATTTCGGCACCCTCAGCGCCCTGCGCTACATGACCCACCAGGAAGGCGAGGCCGACAACACCGGCGCCCGCGCCCTGGAACGAGCCGGTGAATCGGGTCGGGGCCTGCTGACCTTCTTCGAGAATTTCCGCTCGCAGGAAGTCTTCTCGGACGCCCGCCGCTATCCGTATTTCCGCAGCCACCCGCTGTCGTCGGACCGGATCGAAAACCTGCGCCGCCTCGTCGCAGAGCAGCCGCACTACAATCATCAGGACAGCCCCGAGCGCATCGCCCAGCACGCGCTGATCCTGGCCAAGATCCACGCCTTCATGGACGCGCCGAACACCACCCTGCGCGCCTATCCCGAAACCGACACCAGTCTGCCGGCCCGCTATGCCCGCGCCATCGCCTGGTATCGTGACGGCCAGACCGACCGCGCGCTGAACGCCGTGGACGTCCTGCTGTCCGAGCAGCCCGAGAACCCCTACTTCTGGGAGCTGAAGGGCCAGATCCTGTTCGAGGAAGGCCGCCCGGCCGAGGCCATCGGCGCCCACCAGCGCTCGGTCGAGCTGAAGCCCGACGCCCCGCTGCTGCGCATCAACCTGGCCCACGCCATGATCGAGACCCAGGACCAGGCCCAGATCGCCCTGGCCGTCGACCAGCTGAAGCGCGCGGTGGCCCTGGAGTCCGACAACACCATGGGCTGGCGCCTGCTGTCGCAGGCCTACGCCAGCCAGGGCAAGGAGGGCGAGGCCCGTCTGGCCTCGGCCGAGATGTATTTCGCCATGGGCGCCGAGCAGCAGGCCACCCAGTTCGCCCTGCGCGCCCGGGACATGCTGACGCCCGGCTCGTCCGACTGGACGCGGGCGATGGACATCGTCTTCGCCTCGGGCGCCACCCAGGACGACGTCGACGACCTCGACCGCCGCAACAGCCGCAACCGCCCCGTGGTGGTTCCGGCCTCCAGCTGATCCGCCCCGAAAGAGTTCATGACCGACGAAACGCCTGAGCCCCGCCCCGAGGTCCCCTCGGCCCTGTCCCGTTTCCTGGCCTCGCCCCGCGCGGGCGTCGCGGCGCTGGCGGTTTCGGTCGTGGCCCTGGGTCTGGCGGCGTTTCCCTACGTCAGCGGCGCCGGAACCTCGGACGCCGCGATCCGCAGCTATCTGCTGAACCATCCCGAGATGCTTCAGGAGATGAGCAACGCCCTGCAGGCCAAGCAGAACACCGCCCTGGCCGACGCCATCACCCGTCGCGCCGCCCTGAGCCCGTCCCTGCTGGCCGCCGACACCCGCGACGCGGCCTTCGGACCGGTGGACGCCAAGGTCACCGTGATCGAGTTCTTCGACTTCCGCTGCCCGGGCTGCAAGGCGACCGCGCCGGACGTCCTGCGGATCATGCAGGCCCATCCGGACGTCCGCTTCGTCTTCAAGGACTGGCCCATCCTGGACCGCGGCGATCCCTCGGGTCCCTCGCACTACGCCGCCCGCGCGGCGCAGGCGGCGCACGATCAGGGCAAATACCTGCCGGTCTTCCGCGCCCTGATGGCCGAGGGCGACCTGACCCAGGAGTCGATCGACGCCATCCTGGTGGCCAACGGCGTTTCGCTGGAGGCCGCCCATGCCGCCATCGCCAGCACCGACATGACCCGCCACCTGGTCGACACCGACACGGCGGCCATGGCGCTCGGCCTGCAGGCAACCCCGACCTTCATCATCAACGGCCGGGCCATGACCAGCATCCAGCCCGAGGCCATCGACCGCGCGATCCGCGAGGCCAAGGCCCGCTAGGGTCGATCAGGCCAGCCGCAGGTCCATCTCGCCGCCGACCCATTCGATCCGGGACCGGCGCAGGGCCTCGGCCGCCGCATCGCGGTCGCCCAGCGCCTGTTCAGCCCGGGACAGCACGAAATAGCTGTACGGGTCGTTCGGCCAGTCCTCGAGCAGGTCCAGCACCTTGGCCCGGGCCGCCGCGGCGTCGCCCTTCAACAACAGGGCCGCGGCCAGGCTCCGGCGGGTCGGGTACCAGATGGCGGGCGGGTCGCCGCCCTCCTCGCCCTGCCCCTGGATCGCGGCCGCGCGGGTGAAGGCCGCCACGGCGGCGTCGGCGTCACCCTCGATCATCGCCGCCCGGCCTTCCAGCACGCGCTGGAACAGTTCGGTAAAATCGGCCGCAGACGCGCCGGCGGGGAAGCCTTCGTCCTTCCGCAGGCCCTCGATCGCCTGCGCCTCGGCCCGGACGGCGGCTGCATCCCCGGCCCGCGCCGCGGCCTCGCCCCGGGCGTAGCGCCAGCTGATCCGCAGCATCGGCTTGTTCGCCGGCGGCTCGGCCAGCGCCGCGACCTGCTCGGGCGTTCCGAAGCGGCCGTAGACGGCATAGGCGTTGTTGGTGACCATCTGCCGCCAGACATTGCCCGCATCGACGTCCGGATAGGTCGCCAGATACCATTGGGCCAAGGCAAGCCCCGGCTCGGCCCCGCCCGCCATCAGGGCGCCGCCCATGCCGAAGTGGATGTTGTGGCCGTGCAGCGGCATGCCCGGCACCCCGCCCGGCGGCCGCGCCAGCTGGTCGTAGCGTCGGTCCAGCGCCACCGCGTTGACGTTCGACATCATCGCGTCGCGATACCGGCCGACCCGGTAGAAGGTGTGCGACGGCATATGCACCAGATGGCTCGCGCCCGGCGCCAGGGCGGCCAGCCGCTCGCCATAGGGGATGGCCTTGTGCGGGTCGTCCGACCATTCGGTCAGGTGGATGTACAGGTGGATCGCACCGGGATCGTCGGGGGCGTAGGCCAGCGCCTGCTCGAGGATCTCCATGGCGCGGCTGATGCCCGGATCGGCGGGTTTGCCCTCGTCGTCCCACCAGTCCTCGGCCTTCAGCATCCAGGCGTCCGCGGTGATCGCCGCAACGGTGACGTCCTGCGGATTGCGCCGCGCGATGCGGTCCATCGCCTCGGCGAACCGTCTGGCGCGGGTCGGCTCCCGACCGGAGTAGCGCTGGATCAGGGCGTCGATCATCTGGCGCTGCATGGGGGTGGCGCGGCGAGCCATGCGGCGGGCGTCGCGCGCCGCCTTCAAGGCCGCGAGCCGGCTGTCCTCGTCATTGCCGCCGCCGTTCAGGTTCGGCCCCAGCGCCCACGCCTCGCCCCAGGCGCACATGGCGCAGGTCGGGTCCAGAAGTCGCGCCTTGCGGAAGGCCCGGACGGCCTCCTTGTGCTCGAACGCCCAGCGCAGGCGGACGCCGTGGTTGAACCAGGCCTGGGCCTCGGGGTGGGTGGTGTCGATCGTGAAGCCGCCGCTGCCGAAGCCGTCGACCATGACCATGTCGGCCACCGGCGTTCCGGAGTTGGCGGAGTCCGCCCGCCCGCAGATTTGCGGACGTTCGATGGCCTCGCGCACGGCCCGGTCCGTGGTCGCGTCCGCCACGGCGGCGGGGGCGAACACGATCGCCGCCAGCGCCACGCCGCCCATCAGGATGCGTTTCATGGATCCCTCTCCCCTGCCCCGGCGTAATCTGACGGGTCAGGGGAGGTTCGCCAAGCCTAGCCGCAGTCGACCCGCTCGATGACGCCGGTCGACTGGTTGAACCAGACATTCAGCCGGTCCGGACGGTAGTCGCGCGTGGTCGGGCAGGTGGTGCAGACGATGCGCACATTGGCGCCGGGCGCGAAATCGACCGCCCCGACGTGGCTGCCGATCAGGGACCGGGCCCCGGCGGCGTCGCAGGTCTGCGGCCCGCCCGGCCCCGACGACGGCGCCTCGACCGGAGCGCAGGCTCCGGCCGCGAGGACGACCGTCGCGGCGGCGAGGATCAGCCGCATTTGACCTGACGGATCACGCCCGTCGCCTCGTCGTACACGATGTTCAGGCGACGCGGGTTGTAGTCCATGGTCACCGGACAGGTGGTGCAGCTGACCCGCCAGGTTTCGCCCGCGGGGGTCTGCGGCAGTTCGGAGCGGTTGCGCCCGACGTAGCGCTGGTACTGGTCGGCCTTGCAGGCCGCCGGGCCGTCATCCGGCAGGGTCGGAACGGGGTCGGAACCGTCCATCGGCGCACAGGCGGACAGCAGTCCGGCGGCGGCCAGGCTCAGCATCAGAACTCTCATCGGCTTTCTCCCTCTGGAAGGTTCAACTCACCCGCAGCGGACCTGTTCAACCACATGGGTCTGCGCATTGAAAAAGATGTTCAGGCGATACGGCGAAAAGTCCTCGGTCACCGGGCAGGTCGTGCAGGTCACGCGCCGGTTCACCACCTCGACGGGCACCGGGATCTCGGTCTTCGGACGCCCCACCAGATATTGCAGCTCACCGGCCCGGCACAGGTCGGCGTTCGGGTTCCGCGGGGTGCGGGCGCCGATCGGCTGGCTCTGCTCCGCCGCCTCGACCGCGCGCGACGCGGGCGTTTCAGACGCCGGCGTCGACGAGCACGCCGCCAGCGCCGTCAGCGCGATCAGGCCGCCTTTTCCCAGCGCCCCTCGGGCGACTGTTTCCAGTAGGCGAGGTTGGCCCCGGCCTCCTTCAACGACTTCCAGCGGGCCCGCGCGCCGTGCAGCGACGCCTCGTCGCGTCCGTCGAAGATGATGAAGCATCGTTCCAGGCTCTCCGTATCGCCAAGCTCTGCGCCGTCCACGATGAACAGCGCCTGAGCGGCGTTCGGGTTCTCAAGGCTTTCGGTCAACAGCACCGGCTGACGCTCGGCGTTCGGCTCGGAGGCCCGGCCGTGCGCCAGAAAACTGTCGTCCCGCCAGGTCCACAAATGGTCGTCGAGATCGTCGAGCAGCCGCGCGTCCGTCGCGCGCACCACCGCCTTCCAGCCCCGCTCGCGCGTCTTCTCCAGCAGGCCCGGCAGGACCTCGCCGAGGCTGGAGCGCTCCAGGTGGTAAAACCAGATTTCGGGTGAAGCG
>NZ_DASWWG010000074.1:0-4655 GCF_036400995.1 Brevundimonas sp. | reverse complement strand
GGCTGCCGGACGCGGGGCGGGGTTGGGCGCTGTGGCTCCCGTAGTCGGTGCCAGCGTCGGGGCGGAGGTCAGCGGCGCGGTGCGGGGCGGCGTGACCGGGCGGGCGGGCGTGATCGGAGCGCTGGCAGGCGGCGAGGCCGGCGCAGCGGGGATCGGCGTGATCGTCGCCGGCGGCGTCACCACCGGCGCGGGGGCCGGGGTCAGATATTCGGCCGGACGCGGCGGGCCGCCGTTCAGGTCACGGGTGAAGTCTGAACCGGGCGACGTGGCGGGCGCGGGCGGCGGCGTCGTTTGGGGCGTCGCGGTCTGGGCGAGCGCGGCGGGCGCTCCGGCGAGGATCAGGAGGGCGGCGGTCGCGACTGAGACTTTCATGGCCGGGACCTTCGCCCCTGAAGGGGGCGACGGCAAGGCCCGATCAGGCGGTCGGCAGCTCGACCCAGAAGGTCGCGCCCTCGCCCGGCGCCGAGGTCACGCCGATGGAACCGCCCTGAAGTTCGACCAGACGCTTGGCCAGGGCCAGGCCGATGCCGTGACCTTCGACCGTCGAGCGCTCGAGGCCCAGCCGGTTGAAGGGCTCGAACAGCTGGGTCTGCTTTTCCGCCGTCAGGCCGGGGCCGCGGTCGATGACCTCGATACGGACGCCGTCGTGGATGCGGGTCGCGCGCAGGATGACGATGCCGCCCGAGCCGCCGTACTTGACCGCGTTTGAGGTCAGGTTGCTGACCACCTGCGTCAGGCGCTGGGAGTCGGCCAGGGCGACCAGTCCGTCGCCTTCGCTGATCACCTCGAAGCGAACGCCCTGGGCTTCCGGCCGCAGGGCCGTGGCGCGGCGCACGTCGTCCAGCACGCCGGGCACGTCGGTGGGGCGAAGCTCGACCTTCACGGCGCCGGATTCGGCGCGGGCCACGTCCAGCAGGTCGTGGGCCAGGGTCTCGACCTGTCGGGCCGTCTTGACCAGCATGTCGGCCATTTCGGTCTGGGTCGGGGTGATCGGCCCCAGCTGGCCGGCGCGCCACAGGTCGCCGATGCCGATGATGCCGCCGACCGGGCTCTTGATCTCGTGGGCCACGTTGGCCAGCAGGCGCGACTTGGCCTCCGAGGCCCGCTCGGCCCGCACCTGCCCGGCCTTGGCGCGGTCGGCCAGCCGGTCACGCTCCTCCAGCAGGGCGGCGACCAGAAGCACCGGCAGATAGCCGAACAGGACCAGCAACTGCGCCATCATGGCGCGATCGGCGCCCTGGAAGGCGCGGGCGTAGGGGCCGTAGCCCATCATGCTGCCGCCGATGGCCAGCAGGCTGATGATGACGAGGGCCGCGGTCACGCCCAGCAGGCGCAGGCGCACCGCGATCAGCAGCAGCAGCGGCAGGGTCACGAAGCCGATGGGCAGCGACTGCATGCCGAAGATCAGGACATTGGCCACGGTCAGCAGGGTCAGCAGCACCACGGCCTCGACGGCGCGGGCGGGCGAGCGCAGACGCACCACTTCGCGACGGGTGATGGCCAGGCCGAAGCTGCAGATCACGGCGATGCTCAGCGCGTGACCGAACCACCAGGTCTGGGCCGTGTCGAGGAAGCTGGCGCCGTTCATCCAGCGCAGCATGACGCCGACGAAGATCGCCGCCGGCAGGGGCGCGACCACGGCGGCGCTGATCAGGAAGCGGCAGCAGCCCTCGACGCTGGCCAGGTTCAGGGTCGGCGCGAACCGCCGGGCCAGCAGCACCGCCAGATAGATGTCCATCATGTTGGCGACGGTGAACATCGCCGTCATGGCGGTGGAGTTGCCCGCCAGCAGATTGCCCGCCGCCACGCCGCAAGCGATCAGGGCGCCGAAGCACAGGTCGTACAGCGGCCCGCGCGAGGTGCGCAGCCAGACCGCCACGGCCACCCCGCCCGCGCCCCAGAGGGCCGCGACCACATCGGCCGAGCGGGCGAAACTGATCGCCAGGACGGTCAGGACCAGCACCGCGATGGCGGTGAAGATCGGCGCCAGGGGCTGGCCGATCCCGCTCGCCGGCGAGACGCCCTTCGGCAGCGTGCGCACGGGCGGCGTCGTCTCGGCCGCGGCGACAGGCTGGGGATCGAGCGCGCGGCTCATGGTCATGATCAGGTCCGGCAGGCGATAATCAGCCCGCTACCTAACGCCGGGCTTCCTAACATCCCCTGAAGGTCAGAAAGCGGTCGCAAGCACCTGATCGAACTGGCGAACCGCGGCTGCGGCGCCCTGTGGATGGTTCCAGACCGCACCACTGACGGCGATGAAGTCGGCGCCGGCCCGCGCCAGGTCCCCGGCGTTCTCCGGCGTGATCCCGCCGATGGCGACGCAGGGCGTCTCGACCGTTTCCTGCCAGATGGTCAGGATCTCGGGCTCCGGGCGGTGCTCCGTCGCCTTGGTCGTGGTCGGGGAGAAAGCCCCGAAGGCGACGTAGTCGGCGCCCGCCTCGGCGGCGTCCATGGCCAGTTCCCGGCTGTCATGGCAGGTCACGCCGATCATGGCGTCGGGCCCCATGGTGCGGCGGGCCTCGGCATAGGACGCGTCACTCTGTCCCACATGCACCCCGTCGCAGCCGGCGCGCTTCGCCAGATCGGGGCGGTCGTTCAGGATCACCGCCACGCCCCGCGCATGGGCCACGGGCTTCAGCGCCTCGACCGCCGCCAGCACCGTGGCGTCGTCCACGTCCTTCAAACGTATCTGCAGCGCCGCCACGGCGCCCGCATCCAGCGCCTCGCCCAGCGTCTTCGCGAAGCCGGGCAGGTCCGGCAGGGCGGGCGGGGTGATCAGGTACAGCGCACAGGGCGGGCGCGGCGGGACGACGGGTTCTCTGGCCATGCGCGGGGAGTGCGACGAACCGGGGCGAAGGTCAACGCTGCGGCTGTTCCTTCTGCGGCGACGCGGGCGAGAAGTTGACGCGACCGATCTCGCGGATGCCGTCGCCCTCGACCCGACCCTCCACCAGTTCATAGCCCAGAAGGGCGAAGACCCGGTTGCGCAGGAAGATGGGGCGGGCGTTGCCGTACCAGTCTGCGCAGGAGGCCACGCAGGCGTCGTCGGCGGCGCCGTCGGCGTCCGAGGCCAGCCGGCCCAGCTCGGACAGCTGGCGACTCTCGCGGCGCAGGAACAGCATGTCGGCGCGACTGTCGAACAGATAGTCGTGACGCGGGGCGTCCAGAGAGCGCTGGACCGGCAGGCCGAGCAGGCCCGAGGAGCCGTCGGCGCTGTCAGGCTGGAAGAAGAAGCCGTGGCTGCGGCTCTCGGCCTCGCCCGCCGCCTGGGCGACATAGCGGTCGATGATGCGCGGCGTCCCCGACAGGTCGACGGCGCTGAAGGCCACCTCGTCGTCGCCAGACACCACCAGGGCGTCACGGCCCAGGATCTCCAGCCGGGTGATCGGCTCGGCGATCTGCAGGGTCTGGACGGGGCCTGAGCGGACAGGAACGACCCGCAGCACTCCCGTCTCGGCCCGCGTCGAGTGGTCATAGACGTTGCCGCTGTACAGCAGGTGGTCGCCGATGAAGCGGTTGTGCATCTCGTTGTCGCCCGGCAGGCGCGGCAGGATGCGGTAGTCGCCCGCAGGGGCCTCGCGCGAGCCGTCGCCGAAGCGGTCCAGCGGCAGGCGCAGCAGGGCGGGCGTGCCCTCGGCGAACTCGGGCCGCCACATGGCGTCGCCGGCGCTGTCGGACAGGACCAGCACCTCCAGCACGCCCGCGCGGCGGTCCTCGCGGAACGAGAACTGGTCCAGCGGGGCGCCGCGGGTCAGCACCGCCTGCGGCCGCGAGCCGTCCAGCGGGATGCGGTAGACCGAGGACTCCGCCGCGTCGTCCTGAGCGTTCTCCTGCCAACTGCGCCACCCCTCCGAGGTCCACAGATAGACCGCGTCGGAGGAGACGTAGAAGCTGCGCCCCTCCGGCCCCAGCACGACGGTGGCTTCGCAGGTCAGTTCGGGCGCCAGCAGGTCACAGCGGCTGACGCTGTGCAGGGCTTCAACCTCGCCGTTCTCGGACCGGCGCAACTGGGGCGTGATGAAGACCTGACGGGCGCCCGCGATACGACGGAAGGGGCCGCTCTTGTCGCCCGTCCAGCGCCGCACGCCCGGCAGGGCGTCCAGCGGGTTCTCGCTCCAGACCAGCTCCAGCGGGGCGTAGAAGATCAGTTCGTCGCCCACGAGCCGGGAGGCGTAGTTGCGCGACGAATAATAGTCGTCCGAGCGCATGTGATAGGCGTCGCGGAAGGTCAGGCGGCCGTCAGGCGACAGGTGGAAGCGGTTGATCTCGGTCCCGCCCCGTCCGTAGCTGTAGCCGACCACCACGACCTGATCGCCGGACACCAGCATCTCGTCATACCAGTCGCCGCTCGCCTCGACGCCCGGGGGATAGGCGTTGATCGAATCCACGGGCCGCATCCCGCCGCCCGCGGTCGAGACGGTGAACAGCCGCCCCCGGCGCAGGATGACCAGATAGTCGCCCCGCACCTTGACGATGCCGCCCTCGTCGACGTCGGCCTCCTGGGTGTTGGTGATCGAGGGATCGCCGCCGGCGCGCGTGGCGGTCAGGACCACCTCGTCCACCTGGGTCATGGCCTGATCGGCGCCGTAGACCTCGGAGCTGACCACGACTGGCGCGGGCGCCCCGCCCGGCGGCGGCGGCGCCATAGCCGGCGG
>NZ_DASWWG010000073.1:0-4655 GCF_036400995.1 Brevundimonas sp. | reverse complement strand
GTGACGCGCTCGACCTTGTCTTCCGAGCGGAAGCGTTCGTTCAGCTTGTTGCCGGTTTCGAGGTTCTTGGCCTCGACGTTGGCGAAGGCGCCGCCCTTGCCGGGCTTGACGTGGCTGGCCTTGGTGACGACCCAGAGGCCGCCGTTGTGTTGCAGGACCATGCCGGGCTTGATGGTGTTGCCGTTGATTTTCATTGAAACCGCTGGGATCGAAGGGCTGGGGGCGGCCCGGCCGCTTCACAGGCGGGCGCGCGAAATCGCGGCGAGCCGTAGAGGAAGCGCGGAAAAAGGGCAATGGGGGCGCTGATCGCCGGTTTGCGGATTAGTGGGTGGTTGGCTCTCTGCGCAGCCTGGCCTGGGCCCGATTGGCCAGGCGGACGCCCATCCCGGTGGGAGAGGCCAACTGGCCGGCGGCGGGGTCCAGCTTGCGCGCTTCATGAGCGAAGGCTGCTGCCAGACCGGCCGAGGACATGGCCGCAGCTATCTGGGTTGACAGTCGCGTCGGCCGCACGGCCAGCCAGACGGCGCTGACGGTCTGGGCGGCGAGCCACAGGGCCATGGCGTTTCGGCGTTCCGGACGGGCCGGGGCGTTCCAGACGCGCACGGCCGACAAGGTGGTGGCCGAGAACAGGGCGGGAAGGATCAGGCTGATGGGACCACGCGGGCGTTCGGTGATCGGCGCGTCGCCGCCCAAAGGTTGCAGCGCCCTGAGCGGCTGGGGGCGGATCAGCTTCGAAGCCGCCGTCGTCGCGGCCAGGGCGAACCCGGCGGTCAGGGCCAGGCCCAGCCCCACATGAGCCCAACTGCGGCCCTCGGCGTTGAGAAGGTCTGCGGCCTGATCGCGGGCGGTGTCGAGGGCGTTTTCGATGGGCATGATGGCTCCTGAACAGATCAGGACATCAAATGACGCGCCGCAGGGGCGGTTCCGTCAGTCCGCCTCGTCGCCTCCGGGCGGCTCCAGATCGGCGGGGTCGAGGTCGTAGTCCAGCAGGTCGCCGGGGCGACAGCCCAGAGCGGCGCAGAGCCTGGCCAGGGTCCGGAAGCGGATGCCCTTCACCTTGCCGGAGCGGAACAGGGACAGCTGGGTCTCGCTGAGGCCGACCTGTTGCGCCAGGTCGCGGGCCTTGAGGCCCTTGCTCACGATCAACTGGTCGAGGGTCACGCGGATGGGCATCAGATCATTTCGTCGAGTTCGGCCTGAACCCGGCCCGCCTGATCGATGACCCGCCCCAGCAGGAACAGGGCGCCGCCGATCATGCCCAGCGTCATGCCCGAGACGTCGAAATAGAGCCAGCCGCCGTGGCCGCCCCGGACGAGGCGCAACAGATTGGTCAGGGCGAACACGCTGAACAGGCCGCCGAGACCGAGCGCCAGCCCCACCTTGCGCAGGGCGGCCGCCAGAACCGGCTGGATCAGGCGCCCGCCGGCCAGCTGCCCCATGGCGCTTCCGATCGACCAGACGGCGAACAGGTATAACGCCGGCGACGTCATCCAGATCAGGGATGTCAGCGTGTCACGCGCCGTCATCGCCCGTCCGTGCACCGCCCAGTTCAGGGCGGGGAAGATCAGGTGCATGGACGCCAGCAGCAGTCCCACGCTGCACACCATGAAGATCGCCAGCCAGCGAAATTGGCGGCAGCGAAGGCGAAAGCGGTCGATGTCGGCGCGGCTCACGAGGCCCTCCAAACCTGTCTTGTCTTTAATCTTGACTTAAAGACACGCGCTTCGCAACTTTAAATCCGACTTAAACGAAACCGGGAGTGCCGCCATGGCCGCCGCTATCGAGACCCATGCCCTGACGAGACGGTTCGGGGACCATATGGCCGTCGACGCCGTGTCGATGACCGTCCCCCGACAGGCCGTCTACGGCTTCCTCGGCCGCAACGGGGCGGGCAAGACCACCACGCTGAAGATGCTGCTGGGCCTGATCGGCCCGTCCTCGGGCCGGGCGCGGATCGACGGCGTCGATGTGGTGCGGGACCGGCTGGCCGCCGCGCGGCGGGTCGGGGCCCTGCTGGAGGCGCACGGCTTCTACGGCAACCTGTCAGGGCGGGAGAACCTGGACCTGACCCGCACCCTGCTGGACCTGCCGAAGACCGAGATCGACCGGGTGCTGGAAGTGGTCGAGATGACCGCCCATGCGAACCGCCGGGTCAGCGACTATTCGCTGGGCATGCGGCAGCGGCTGGGCCTCGCCCGCGCCATGCTGGGCGCTCCGCCGGTGCTGATCCTCGACGAGCCGACCAACGGTCTGGACCCGGACGGCATCGCCGACATGCGCCGCTTCCTGCGCGCCCTGCCCGAGCGGACCGGGGCGACCGTCCTGCTGTCCAGCCACCTGCTGGGCGAGATCGAGCAGACGGCGACCCACGTCGGCATCCTGAGCCACGGCAAGCTGGTGCTGGAGGGTGAACTGGAGCGGCTGAAGGCCGATCTGGCGCCCGAGGTGGTGTTCCAGACCGACGACCAGACGCGCGCCGCGGCGCTGGCCACCGCGCGCGGCTTCACCCTGGAGGTGACCGAGGACGAGGCCGTGGCGCGCCTGAAGCCCGGAGAGGACGCCCGCACGGCGGCCGCCGCCCTGAACCGCGCCCTGATCGAGACCGGACTGAATGTCTTCGCCATCGGGCCGCGCGCCCGGTCCCTGGAAGGCATCTACCACGACGTATCCCAACCCAAGCCCGAGCTGGAGGCCGCGTGATGCTGTCCGTCCTGACCGTTGAAGCCCGCAAGCTGAACCGCTCGCTGGCGGCCGTACTGGCCGTCGCCGCGCCGTCGCTGATCGCCGTCTTCGCCTTCTTCATGCTGCTGCGCGGCGACAAGCCGATGCCGTGGGAGATGTGGCTGGGCAGCGCCGCCGGCATCTGGGCCTATTTCATGCTGCCGATGAGCGTGACGGCCCTGACCGCCCTGGTCGCGCATATGGAGCACGGGCCGAAGAGCTGGGATCACCTGCGCGCCCTGCCCCTGCCCCGCTGGAAGCTGTACGCCGCCAAGGCGATCTGCGTGCTGGCCGTGGTGGCGGCGATGAGCGTGGCGGTGCTGGCCTTCACCGTCCTGGCCCTCAAGGCCGCCGCCCTGATCAAGCCGGCGGTCGCGCCGAGCGGGCCAATGGAGCTGGCCCGCCATGCGAAGATCCTGGCCATGATGTTCGGCGCGGCCCTGCTGCTGGTCGCGGTCCAGCTGTGGACCGCCCTGCGCTACGCCAGCTTCGTGCCCGGGCTGGTGGTCGGGATCGGGGGCACCTTCTTCGCGGTCGTGGCGACCTCGGCCAAGCAGGGCGTCTTCCTGCCCTGGCAGATGCCGGTGAACATGCTGGCCTCAGAACCGTGGCGCGTGACCACCGCGCTGGGGCTGGGCTGCGGTGTCGGTCTGCTGGCGCTGGTCGCCCTGACGGTTCACCTTTCGCGGCGCGAGGTGCTGTGATCGCGAGGGCGCGTCCGCCTGCATGAGGCGGGTCAGCGAAGCCTGTCCTGTGGTCAGAATGATCATCGGGGCAGTCCTGCGATTGCGAACGAGTTGCAGGTTTGCGCGGATTCCATCGGCTGGCAAGCGGCGCGGTGGAAAAACCCCGATCACAGGTTCGCGCCCCCTTCCGCCCGCCCCGACGGCCCGTCAGTAATGGCGGGTCGGATGGCTTTCCCGGAACAGGACCAAACCCATGCGTGAAGACGGAAAGCTGGATTATCTCGAACTGCCCGGCGGCGACCTGCCGACGGTGAAGACCTTCTACGGAGCCGCCTTCGGCTGGACCTTCGTGGACTACGGCCCGTCGTACGCGGCCTTCAACGAGGGGTTGGACGGGGGCTTCGACGCTGATGCGGCGGAGGCGACCAAGACGCCCCTGCCCGTGCTCTACGCCCACGACCTCGAGGCCATGCTGGCGAAGGTCGAGGCGGCGGGTGGCGTGATCGTGAAGCCGATCTTCGACTTCCCGGGCGGCCGGCGCTTCCACTTCCGCGATCCGGCCGGAAACGAGCTGGCGGTCTGGTCCGAGACCTGACCGCTTGGACAAGTCCTGCGGAGACTGCGGCCTGTGCTGCAAGCTGATGGGGGTGACGGCGCTGAACAAGCCCGCGGGCAAGTGGTGCCGTCACTTCAGCAAGGCGCGGGGTTGCGCGATCTATGAGGACCGCCCCGACGACTGCCGGGTGTTCAACTGCCTGTGGCTGCTGACGGAGGCGCTGGACGCCGACTGGAAGCCGTCGGTGGCCGGCTTCGTCCTGCACAGCGAACAGGGCGGCGCGCGGCTGATCGTCGAATGCGACGCCGCCCGCCCGCACGACTGGCGGCGCGAGCCCTATGAGCCGACCCTGCGCCGCTGGGCCGCCGCGCCCGGACAGGAGGTGCTGGTCTTCGCCGGGGCGCGCGGGGTCCGGCTGGGGCCGACAGACACGCCGGTGCGGCGGGCCTGAGGCTTATCTGACGTCGACCGACTGGGCGATCTGCTCGGCCAGGGCGCGGTCCGCGCCGTCCAGGGTCATGGTCCAGATATGCACCTCGCGTGGGGCGTCAGCGCGCTGGAACAGATGCTCCATGGCGTGGCGCCGGCCGCCGTCGCTGACCACCACGCTGGTGCGTCCGCCCGCCTCGACCTGTTCGCCCGAATAGATGGGGAACTGCGACGCCGGGCCGACATAGACCATCACGAACGAC
>NZ_DASWWG010000072.1:0-16949 GCF_036400995.1 Brevundimonas sp. | reverse complement strand
CCCGGGGGGCGGCTTCCCCACATCATCCCGCATGACGTCGGTCACCGCCGAGCGACATGAGGCCCGGACCCGCACCCCGCGCGGGGTTGCGCTGCTGCTGCGCCTGCTGTCCGCCAACTGGACCTACGGTCGCCTGACCGTCCTCCTGCCCAATGGCCAGACACACCGACTGGAGGGCCAGGAGCCCGGCCCGTCAGCCGTGCTGGATATCCGCGACTACCGCTTCGCCCGCCGGGTGCTGGCCAGCGGGGACATCGGCTTCGCCGAAGGCTACATGGCCGGCGAGTGGGAGACGCCGCATCTGGCGCCGCTGCTCGAGGTTCTGGCGCAGAACTACGACAACATCCGCCGCCTGTTCGACGGCAATCCGGTGATGCTGGCCGTCAACTGGCTGGCCCACCGGATGAACCGCAACAGCCGCTCGGGCTCGAAGAAGAACATCCACGCCCACTACGATCTGGGGAATGACTTCTACAGCCGCTGGCTGGATCCCTCGATGACCTATTCGTCGGCGCGTTTCGCCACGCCCGACATGCCGCTGGAGGCGGCCCAGCGCGAGAAGTACGCGTCACTGGCCCGCCTGATGGACCTGGAACCGGGTCACAGCGTGCTCGAGATCGGCTGCGGCTGGGGCGGCTTCGCCGAGTTCGCGGCGAAGGAGGTCGGGGCGAAGGTCACCGGCATCACGATCTCGCAGCAACAGTACGACTTCGCGAAACAGCGCCTGTTCAATGCGGGCTTGTCGGAAAAGGCCGACATCCAGCTGGTCGACTACCGCGACGTCCGCGGCCAGTTCGACCGGGTCGCCTCCATCGAGATGTTCGAAGCCGTCGGTCAGGAATACTGGCCCGCCTACTTCGACAAGATCCACGAGGTGCTCGCCCCCGGCGGGCGCGCGGGCCTGCAGATCATCACCATCCAGGACGCCCTGTTCGCCGAGTACAACCGGCGCACCGACTTCATCCAGAAATACGTCTTCCCGGGCGGCATGCTGCCGTCCGAGGACAGGCTGAGGCCGGTCATCGATCGCGCCGGTCTGGCGTGGGACGCCATCGAACGGTTCGGCGTCGACTATGCGGACACCCTGAAGCTCTGGGATGAGCGGTTCCAGTCGGCCTGGCCCGAGATCAGCCGGATGGCGGGCTTCGACGAGCGCTTCCGTCGCCTGTGGCGCTTCTACCTGGCCTATTGCGAGGCCGGCTTCCGCTCGCGCCGGACCGATGTGGTGCAGCTGGCGCTGGCGAAGACCTGAGCCCCGGCGCATACCGACGCCATGACCTCCGCCCTGATCTCCGCCGCCGATCTCGCCGACCGTCTGGGCGAGCCCGATCTCCGCATCGTGGACGCCAGCTGGCATCTGGACGGGCACGACGCCCGCGCCGACTTCGCCGACCAGCGTATTCCCGGCGCGGTCTTCCTCGATCTGGACGCGGTGTCGGATGGCGACAGCCCCCTGCCCCACACCCTGCCGTCGCCCGCCGCCTTCGCCGCGTCGGCGGGGGTGCTGGGCCTGTCGGATCGCGACCGGATCGTCGTCTACGACACCGCGGGCCTGTTTTCGGCGGCGCGGGTCTGGTGGATGCTGAGGATCATGGGCGCGCGCGACGTGCGCGTGCTGGACGGCGGCCTGCCCGCCTGGTCGGCGCTCGGTCTTCCGATGGAGACCGGGATTCCCGACCGCCCGGCCTTCGAGGTCTTCAACCCCCGCTTCGACGGCGCCGCCGTCGCGGACCTGACGCAGGTCAGCGACGCGCTCGAGGCGGGCGATCAGGTGGTCGACGCCCGCGGCGCCGCCCGTTTCCGGGGCGAGGCCGCGGAGCCCCGGCCCGGCGTCCGTCCCGGCCATATGCCGGGCGCGGTGAACCTGCCCTACGGCTCGCTGCTGAACCCCGACGGCACGATGAAGCGCGGCGAGGCGCTGGCGGCGGCCTTCACTGACGCCGGGGTGGACCCGGATCGCCCGGTGATCACCACCTGCGGGTCCGGCGTCACCGCCGCCATCCTGACGCTCGGCCTGCATGAGCTGGGCCGTCCGTCACGCCTCTATGACGGCAGCTGGGCCGAATGGGGCGCGCCGCAGGGCGGCCCCGTGGTGACCGGAGCCTAGGCCCCCAGCGTCGTCGGCTCGCGGGTCCCGTCCGGGATCGCGTCGTCGCTTTCGCCGCGGGCCACGACCGTGGTCAGCACCAGATCGCCGGTGACGTTCAGCGTGGTGCGGCACATGTCCAGGAAGCGATCCACGCCCAGGATCAGGCCGATGCCCTCGACCGGCACATGGACCATGGCCAGGATCATGGCGACGACCGGCAGCGAACCGGCCGGCACGCCGGCGGTGCCGACCCCGCCCAGGATACAGACCAGCATGACCACGATCTGCTGGGTCAGGCTCAGCTCGACGCCGAAGAACTGGGCCAGGAACAGCACTGTCACGCCCTCGAACAGGGCGGTGCCGTTCTGGTTGGCGGTGGCGCCGACGGTCAGGACAAAGCGGGCGATCTTGCGCGGCAGGCCCAGTTGCTCGTCGGCGGCCTTCAGCGACACCGGCAGGGAGGCGTTGGACGAGGCGGTCGAGAAGGCCACCACCATCGGCTCGCGGATGCCGCGGAAGAATTTGAACGGGTTCATCCCGCCGCCGATCCAGACGACCAGCGGATAGACCACGAACATGTGGATCGCCATCGCGCCCACGGCGACGCCGACATAGGCGGCCAGGCGGGCCAGCAGGTCCCAGCCGAACACGGCGGCCAGCTTGAACATCAGGCAGGCGATCGCGATGGGGGCCAGTTTGATGAAGAGGTTGATCAGCTTCATCGTGACTTCCAGCAGGCCCTCGATGGTGCGCTGCAGGCCGTCGGTCTGGGGCGACTTGGCCATGACCAGGCCGATCCCGAAGAACAGGGCGAAGATCATCACCGGCAGGATCTGGTTCTCGGCCGCCGCGGTCACGACGTTCGAGGGAATCAGGTCCAGGAAGAACTGGTCGAACTGGACGCCGCCCTGGGCCTTCTCGACGATCTCGCTGGTCCCCTGCGCGCCCTGGGCCAGCAGTTGCTGGGCCAGATCGGGCGGCACCCCGTCGCCGGGGCGGAAGTAGTTGACCATGCCCAGGCCGATCACGACCGCGATGCCCGACACGATGATGGTCAGCAGCAGGGTCTTGATGCCCGCGCGCCCCAGCGATTTCAGGTCGCCCATCTCGGCCACTCCGACCACGAGGGCCGAGAACAGCAGGGGGATGACCATCATGAAGAGCAGCTTCAGGAAGATCTGGCCGACCGTTCCGGCGACCACGATGGGCCACCACTCCGCCGCCGGATGAATCGTGAAGTTGGCCCACAGGCCGCCGCCCAGACCGACGATGAAGCCGATCAGCATCAGCCAGTGGAGCGCGATCCCGCCCTTTTTGGTCGTTGTCATGCAGAGGTCCCCCGGCTTGCGAGCCGCGTGGTTATCGGATCGGCAGGCCGTAGATCAAGCCGGCAGGCCGTTGGCTCCATTGTGCATTGAGCCCGCGCGCGAGGTCGAGAGGCGAATCCGCCCCGACATTGCGGGCGAAGATCTCGCCGTAGTTTCCCTCGGCCTCAATGGCGTCCTTCATCCAGTCCTTCGACAGGCCCAGCATGGGGCCCAGGTCGCCCTCGGCGCCCAGCAGGCGGCGCACGGACGGATCGCGCGATTCCTCGGCCATGGTCCCGACGTTCTGGCGGGTCACGCCCAGCTCCTCGGCCAGGATCAGGCCGTTCAGGGTCCAGCGGACGATCGACGTCCACGCCTCGTCGCCGCGCTTCACCGCCGGTCCCAGCGGCTCCTTGGAGATCACGTCCGGCAGAATGGCGTGCTGTTCGGGATTGGTCAGCAGGGTCCGGGCGGCGGCCAGGGCCGAGATGTCGGCGCTGAAGGCGTCGCAGTCCTCGCGGGCATAGGCCTCGCGGGCGGCCTCCTCATTGGCCTTCACGACCGGGGTGTAGGCGATGCCGCGCGCGCGGAACCAGTCGGCCACGTTCGGCTCGCTGGTCGAGGCCTGCTGCACGCAGACGCGGGCGCCGTTCAGCTCGGCGGCGCTGGACAGGTTCAGCGACCGGCGCACCAGGAAGCCCTGCCCGTCGTAATAGTTGATCCCGGCGAACCGGATGCCCTCCTGCGCCTCGCGCGACAGGGTCCAGGACGTCTCGCGCCACAGCACGTCGACCCGTCCGCTGCGCAGGGCGTCGAACCGCTGGCTGGTCGTCAGGGGCACGAAGCGCACCGCGTCCGCGTCGCCCAGCACCGCGGCGGCCAGCGCCCGGCAGAAGTCCGCGTCGAACC
The DNA here is from genome assembly GCF_036400995.1 of Brevundimonas sp. Classification (GTDB taxonomy): domain Bacteria; phylum Pseudomonadota; class Alphaproteobacteria; order Caulobacterales; family Caulobacteraceae; genus Brevundimonas. Next base: position 12,644 of record NZ_DASWWG010000072.1, on the reverse strand, counting down.
CGCGCCACTGGCCGCGATTGTCCGTGTAGGCGAAGCCGACCAGCCCCTCGTGCACGCCGCAGTTCAGCCGGCCGCGCCGCTTGATCGTCTGCAGGGTCGGGCTGTTGAAGGCGGGGGCTTCGGTCGGGGTCTGGGCGGCGGTGTCGTCGGCGGTCTCGTCCTCGCGGCCGCCGCGGCCGCAGGCGGCCACCGCCAGCGTCACGATCAGGGCCAGCGCCGCCGTCCGCACCTTTACTCCGCCTGTCCGCATCCCGCGCCTCGTCAGTGTGTCCGCCAGACTTGCGCCCCGCCCCTTTTAGAGGCCTTTGAGGCCTGAACCGCAACCCCGCGAGCCGCCATGACCGACCGTTCCGACCGCACGCGCCTGATCGCCGGGGCCACCCGCCGGACCCCAGGTCGTCGCCCGGTCTCCCCGCCGGTCGAGCGGGCCTCGACCCTGCTGAACGATTCGCCGGCCGCCATGCGCGACGGCTCCATCGGCCCGACCTACGGCATCGAGGACCTGTCGGCGGGACGCGAACTGCGCACGGCGCTGGCCGAGCTGGAGGGCGCGTCGGACGTCTGGCTGGTCCCGTCCGGCCTCGCCGCCGTCACCGTGCCCCTGACCGCCCTGCTGCAGCCCGGCGATCAGGTCGTCACGACCGACGCCCTGTACGGCCCCACCCGTCGCTTCCTGCATCGTCACCTGCGCCCGCGCGGGATCGATACGGTCTTCCACCCCGCCGAGGCCGGGACCGACGCCATCCTGTCCGCCCTCACCGACCGCACGAAGGTGCTGCTGATCGAGTCGCCCGGCTCCCTGACCTTCGACATGCAGGACGTCCCCGCCCTCGCCGCCGCCTGTCGCGCGCGCGGCGTGCTGACGATCATGGACAACACCTGGGGCGCGGGCCTGGCCTTCAAGCCGCTGGCGCACGGCGTCGACGTCAGCGTCCAGGCCCTGACCAAATACGCGGGTGGGCACTCCGACCTGCTGATGGGCTCCATCGCCGTCGCCGACGACACTGTCGGCAAGCCGATCTTCGAGACGATTGAGGACTACGGCTGGCGCGTCACCTCCGACGACGCCTGGCTGGCGCTACGGGGCCTGCGCACCCTGCCCCTGCGCTATGCCGAACAGGCCCGCTCGGCCCGCATCGTCGCCGACTGGCTCAAGGCCCGACCCGAGGTCGCCGACGTGATCTGGCCCGCCCTGCCCGGCAGTCCCGCCCACGCCCTGTGGAGCCGCGACTACACCGGCGCCGCCTCCCTCTTCGGCGTCGTCATGAAGGACGGCGACACCGCCGCCGCCCACGCCCTGATGTCGGCCCTCAGCCTGTTCGGCCTCGGCTACTCCTGGGGCGGGTTCGAAAGCCTGATCACCCACGAGACGGCGCAGCTGTCGATGCGCGCCTCACCGCCGAAACTGGCGGGAGAGTTGCTGCGCCTGCATGTGGGGCTGGAAGACCCGGCCGACCTGATCGCCGATCTGGAGGTCGGTCTGGCGGCGTGGCGCGCCTCGACGGACTGACCCGCTTGCCCGACCCCCGCGCCTGCGGCCAGATGCGATTCAACCGGAGCCCCTCATGATCACCCTCGCCCTCGCCGCCGCCCTCGCGCTGCCGCCCCAGGATTCCGGCCAGTGGCGGCTGATCGGCATGGGCGGGAACATTATCTTCGGCGCCGACGCCGGCTCCGTCCGGCGCGACGGCGACACCGCTTCCATCACCGGGGTCCTCGTCTATTCCGAGGGGCCGCAGGGCGCCGCGTGGGCGATGACCCACAACAGTTTCGACTGCACCGCCCGCACCGCCCACGTGGGATCATTTAAACTGCACGCCGCCGACGGCAGCCTCATCCGCGCTTATAATCTCGACAGCACGGCGGATCTGGGCGGCCCCAACAGTGTGATGGAACGGCAGTTCGTCGCCGCCTGTGAGGACCAGTGGGACTTCGGGACGGTCGAGGACACCGACCTGCCGGGCTTCATCGGCTGGAGCCAGGACCTGATCGACGAAGGCATCCTCGACGCACTGGCCCGCCGTAGCGCCGGTGAGCCCTGACCGCTACCCGGGCTCGCCGCAGACGATATTGGGCTCTGTCTCGCTGTAGTCCTCGCGCAGCCGGCAATCCATCCGCGCAGGCACGAACAGCGACAGGATCACCTGTCCATGATGCTCGGCCACCGTCGCCATCCGCATACCGCGGTCATTGGTCAGGCCGATCAGATCGCGGTCAAACTGGCTCTGCCTGACCGGGACCCGTCCCTCCGGCCCGAGCGTCCATGCGAACACGGACGCGCCCATCTGGCGGAAGGAGTCCTGCCGCAGATATCGCGCCAGTCGCCCGCGCAGCCGGCCGCGGTCCCCTGGACGGACCGCCACCGAGCAGCGATCATGATAGGCGCGGGTCGACTCCGCGCCGCCCGGCGATCCGATGAAGCCCTGCGGCCGCAGCACCAGTTGCACCTCGACGTCATCGACGGTCTTCACCCAGGCGAAGGTGGTCCAGTTCTGTCGCCGGATCACGGCGATCTCATCCACCCGGTCCTGCGCCGGACGATAGCCCCGTTCCTTCGCCAGCTCCTCCGCAGCGACCAGATCGCCGTCCCACTCCAGACAGAGCGCCGTAAACTCGGTGAAGGGATCCAGCGGCTCCTGCGCGCGCACGGGCGCGGCGGCCGTCAGGGCGACCGCAAAGACAAGCGCGGAAATCGACTTCGCCATTCCTCCCTCCAGGAGTTGGCGAACGGTTGCACGGCATCCGGGAAGTGGCAATCTCGCGGCTCCCGCCAAAGTCGATCCCGACGCTCGGGAACGGATGCGCCTTCGGAGAGATAATGCGTGTATTTCCCGCCCTGTGCCTGACCCTTCTGGCCCTGTCCGCGACCGGATGCGCCCGGCCGCAGCCGGTGGCCGGGGCCGAGGCCGCCTGCGCCGTCGCCATCGACAGGGTCACCACGCTCCGGGGCCTTCCGGCCGGCCACGTCGCGCGCTGCGAACCTCTGGGCGAGGCGAACGGATACTACCCCCTCGCCCTCTACGCCCATTGCCGGGAGGACCTCTGCGGCAGCACGAACATGGGCTGGTTCGCCGTCCGCAAGACGACCGGCGAGGTGTTCGAATGGGATGTCACGGAACAGAAGCCGGGGCCGCGCCTCACGCGGTAGCGCCGAAACCCTGGCGCGCCCTGCAGGATTCGAACCTGCGACCGTCCGCTTAGAAGGCGGGTGCTCTATCCAGCTGAGCTAAGGGCGCTGAAGGGATGGCAAGGCCGTACCCGCAAGACCGGAACGGCTCAAGGGCGAGGAGGCTACCCGCCTCAAGTAGCCGATAGGCGATAGGCCAAAAGGAATGGCCTCAAGTCGCGCGAAGCGCGGTAGGCCAAAAGGAATGGCCTCAAGCAGCCGATAGGCGGTAGGCCAAACAAAAAAGCGCTGATCGCCTCCGGCGATCAGTGCGTCCAGGGTTGCTTGCGGTAGGTGGCGAAATTGTCGGCGTAGGCCTTGATGATCACCGGCGCCTCCTGCGGCTCCTGCAGGCGGAAGGCGATGCCGTGGCGCTCGGCGTAGGCGACGGCCTCTTCCTTGGTGTCGAAGGTCAGGCGGACCTGGCCGTTCATGTCCGACGAGGAGGTCCAGCCCATCAGCGGGTCGATGGTGCGGGCCGAGGCCGGCTCGAACTCCAGCCGCCAGTCTCTCGACTTGGCCTTGCCGGACTGCATGGCGGTCTTGGCGGGGCGGTAGATGCGGGCGATGGCCATCGGAATCCTCATTCGTCCGGCCGAAACCGGTCTCCGCGTCCTAGAAGTCTTCGGCATCGGGATCAAGGCGAGCGGGCTTGCCGACGCCGCCTGCGCGGAAAATCCTTCAAATCTCCACACGCCCGCGCGACCGGACCGGCGCATAAGGGGGCGTCACCGATCCGGAGCGCCCCATGGCCGCCAGCCCGCCCATCCCCGCCCGCCGCAGCCCTGTGTGGCGTCCGTTCCTGTGGGGCGCGATCCCCGTGATCCTGCTGATTCCCGCCGTGGCCATGCAGTTCACCGCCGGGGTCGACTGGACCGCGACCGACTTCCTGTTCGCCGCCGTCCTGCTGGGCGGGGCCGCCGCCCTGTTCGAACTGGCCGCGTGGAAGATCCGCGACCGGATCGGCCGGCTGGTCCTCGCCGCCCTGCTGCTGGGCGCGGTCCTGCTGATCTGGGCCGACGGCGCGGTGGGGGTGTTCTAGGGCTCGATCCGAAGAGAGCCGGTACTCTGGTCGGGGCGAGAGGATTCGAACCTCCGACCCTCTGCTCCCAAAACAGATGCGCTACCAGGCTGCGCCACACCCCGATCCAGAGCGGCGCGTCTTGCCACGCGCCGCCCGTCGCCGCAATCGGGAATGCGATGTCGCCGCTATTCGGCGAAGAAGGGGTGGGTGACCTTGTCGCCGGGCCGGGCGCCGATCTCGTCGGCGCGGCCGCCGCGCAGCTCCAGGACCCCCATGGCCGGGCCGTTGGACGGCAGCAGGGCGTCGCTGTTCGGGGCGGCGTTCTTCACGATCGAGACGATCCGGCCGCGCGGGTCCAGATAGATGATGTCCAGCGGGCTGGGCGTGTTGTGCATCCAGAAGCTGCGCTCGGCCACATTGGTGAACTCGAACAGCATGCCCCGGTCGTCGGCCAGCGGCGGCCGCTCCATCAGGCCGCGCTCGCGCTCGGCGTCGTCGTCGGCGATCTCGACCATGAATTTGTGTTCGCCGGTCGAGGTGGTGATGGTCAGCGGCTCCATCGGCTCGCCGTTCTCGCCCTTGGGCGTGCCCAGGGCGCAGCCGGCCAGCAGCAGGGCGCCGGTGACGGCCGCCAGTATTCCACGACGATGAATCATACGCATCCGCCCTTGCAAAAGGGCGGAGACCTTAGCCGCCCATCCTGATTTCAGCGACCACCAGCCCCTTGGGGCCATCGGCGAACCGCACCGAGACCGGCTCTCCGGGCAGGAGATCATCCAGCCCGCAGCGCCGAAGCGTCTCGACGTGGACGAAGATATCGCCGGCCTGCCCGTCGCGCACCACGAATCCGTAGCCCTTGGTGCGGTTGAACCATTTGACGATCGCCGGCTCCAGCGGACCGCCCGAGGTGATCGGCTCGGCCTCGCCGCGGGCGCGCAGGGCGTCGATGCCGCTGCGGCGCGGCGGCTGGGCGGCCAGGGACGGATCGCCCTCGCCCAGATCGACGATCCCGGTCACCTGCCAGCCCTTGGGACGGCGCACGCAGTCGCAGGAAATCGGCGCGCCTTCCGCGGCGGTCTCATGCCCGCTCTCGCGCAGGCTCGAGATGTGCAGCAGCACGTCCTTGAGATCGGTCAGGTTCGGATCGTCAGGTACGATGAAGCCATATCCCTTGCCGGGATCAAACCACTTCACCCTTCCGGCGATCCGCACAGCGATCACCGTCTCCCCGCCCTGGTAGTCCGACACAACTTTCCCCCTGTCCGTTCTCCGTACGGACACGGCACATTTAACACGGTTCTCTGAACACCTGAAAAGCGAAAAACACCCATTTTTCGAGGTTGGGTGGTTCTGATCGTTCACCCGAACGCCAGTGAACGGCGCGATCACGGTCCGGAACGTGCCCGCGAACACGGGTCCGCGCGTCCCGAACGGGTCGTTTTCCGGCGATGTGGGGAAGGCCCCGCGTGGCAGTCCCTAGGGGAATCGAACCCCTCTTTTCAGGTTGAAAACCTGACGTCCTAACCGATAGACGAAGGGACCGCTGCGCGGGGAGGTGGCGATATAGCCGAGCCCATCCCGCAGGCCAAGCCCCCACAGACCGCAAATTCGCATCCGCCCGCACGGCGCGCCGGGGCCGTCCGGGCGTCGGTCCGCGCACGCGAAACGGCGCGAACAAACGTCCGCGCGCCCTGCATTTTCCGATGTGTGGGAAAGCCCCGCGTGGCAGTCCCTAGGGGAATCGAACCCCTCTTTTCAGGTTGAAAACCTGACGTCCTAACCGATAGACGAAGGGACCGCTGCGCGGGGAAGCGGCGATATAGCCGCCGACTCGGACGGCTGCAACGCCTTTTTCGAAGAAAATCCGGATCGCCGTTACGGCTGCGTTCCGGTCAGGCCATGCGCGGATCGGCGATGTCCTCGATCTCGAATTGCACGCCGCGACGGCCGTTCCAGTCGTCCGCCTTCAGGCGACCCGCGACGCTCAGACCGCCACCCCCCGACAGCAGGGCCTGACCGGTCGGCAGGTCGGCGCAGCGCCAGGCGATGGCCTTCACCGAGGCGCCGTCCGGACCGACCAGACGACAGCGCACATGGCCGCCGTTCATGGCCACCGGCTCGCGCACCTGCACATGCTCCATGGCGAACAGGGGCTCGGGGTTCGCCGGGCCGAAGGGGGCCAGGGCCTCGAACTGCTCGAACAGGGCCCGCGTCGCCGCGCGCGGCTCGATCAGGGCGTCCAGCTCCACCGCGTCCAGCGCCTCGGCCACGGCCTGCTCCCCGGCCAGACGGGCGTTCAGGAAATCGCGCAGCTCGCCGATCCGGTCGGCCTTGACCGTCAGGCCCGCCGCCATGGCGTGGCCGCCGCCGGCGACCAGCACGCCCGTCTCCCACGCCGCCTGCACGGCCTTGCCCAGGTTCATGCCCGGCTGTGACCGGCCCGAGCCCTTGCCGATGCCGTTCACGGCATCCACGCCGATGACGATCACCGGCTTGCGCCAGCGTTCGCGCAGGCGACCCGCCACGATGCCGACCACGCCGGGGTGCCAGTCCTCGCCCTCGATCACCACCACGGCCGAGCCGTCCTCATGGGCGCCGGTGGCCTCGACCCGGCGGATGGCCTGATCGGTGACCTGTTTCTCCACCTCGCGCCGGGCGATGTTCAGGGCGTCCAGCTCCTGCGCGAGGCTGCGGGCCTCGGCGGGATCGTCGGTGGACAGCAGGCGGGCGCCGAGGTCGGACTTGCCGATCCGCCCGCCCGCATTGATGCGCGGCCCCAGGATGAAGCCCGCATGATTGACCTTGGCCGGCCCCTCCTCCGCCCCCGCGGCGGCGAGCAGCGCCTTAAGCCCCGGATTGCTCCAGCTGGACATGACGCCAAGCCCGAGGCTGGTCAGGGCCCGGTTGAAGCCGGTCAGGCCGGTGACGTCGCAGATGGCGCCCATGGCGGCCAGATCCAGCCACTGGCGGATGTCGGGCTGGTCCCGCCCCTCGAACAGTCCCCTGCCCCGCGCCTCGCGGTTCAGCGCGGCCAGCAGGACGAAGACCACCCCGGCGGCGGCCAGATTGCCTTGCCCCGAGTTGCAGCCCGGCCGGTTCGGATTGACGACCGCCAGACACTGCGGCGGCTCCTCGCGCATCATGTGGTGGTCGATGACCACGACCTTCAGCCCGATGGCGGCGGCGTGGGCCACCGCCTCATTGGCCGCCGCGCCGCAGTCCACGGTGACCACCAGATCGGCGCCCGAGGCCTTCAGCGTGTCGAACGCCTTCGCGCTGGGGCCGTAGCCCTCGGTGATCCGGTCGGGGACATAGATCGGCAGCTCCGCCCCCATGACGCGGAACCAGCGCACCAGCAGGGCCGCGCTGGAGGCGCCGTCCACGTCATAGTCGGCGAAGACATGGATCGATGATCCGGCCTGAAGGGCGTCGATGATCGCCGCCGCCGCAGCGTCCATGTCGGTGAAGCTGGAGGGGTCCGGGAACAGGGCCTTCAGCGTCGGGGCCAGGAAGTCCTGCCCCTGATCGGCGCGTACGCCCCGGGCCGCCAGCGCGCGCGCCAGCGGCTCGTCCAGCCCGAGGGCCTGCATATGGGCGCGGGTGACGCCGGGCTCGGCCGGCCTTTGCCGCCAGACCCGGCCCGAGAGCGAGCGGGAGACGCCCAGAAAGGCGGATGCGCTCCCGCCGTCCGCCATCAGGCGACCGGACGCGTCGTGCGGATGCGCTGCACGGTGCGGGTCGAGGAATCCATCACCAGCGTGTGGGTGGTGACGAAGCCGTCGCGGAACGAGACGCCGTCCAGCATCGCGCCCTTGGTCACGCCGGTGGCGGCGAAGATGGCGTCCTTCGAGACCAGCTCGTGCAGGTCGTACTTGCGATCGAAGTCGGTCACGCCGGTGCGGCGGGCGCGCTCGCGCTCGTCGTCGTTACGGAACACCAGACGGCCCTGGAAGAAGCCGCCGACGCACTTCAGCGCCGAGGCGGCCAGGACGCCTTCCGGCGCGCCGCCCTGACCGAGGTACAGGTCGATGCCGGTTTCCGGCTCCGCGGTGTGGATCACGCCGGCGACGTCGCCGTCGGTGATCAGAACCACCTTGGCGCCGACCTCGCGCAGGGCCGCGATCAGCTCGGCGTGGCGCGGACGGTCCATCACGCAGACGGTGATCTCGGTCGGCGAGACGCCCTTGGCCTTGGCGAGGTTGCGGACGTTGTCCTGCGGGGTGAAGTCCAGGTCGACGGTGCCGGCCGGATAGCCCGGGCCGACCGCGATCTTGTCCATATAGGTGTCCGGCGCGTGCAGCATGCCGCCGCCCGGCGACATCGACAGCACGCACAGGGCGTTGGCCATGGCCTTGGCCGTCAGCGTCGTGCCTTCCAGCGGGTCCAGGGCGATGTCGATGGCCGGGCCCTTCCCGGTGCCCACCTTCTCGCCGATGTACAGCATCGGGGCCTCGTCGCGCTCGCCCTCGCCGATGACGATCTTGCCGTCGATATCCAGGGCGTTCAGCGCCGTGCGCATGGCGTCGACGGCCAGCTGGTCGGCCTTCTTCTCGTCGCCGCGGCCGATCTGGGCGTAGCTGGCGATGGCGGCCAGCTCGGTGACGCGGGCGGCGTCAGCCGCGAGGGTCGAGGCGTAGGGGGCCGTGTCGGCCATGGGGCGGTCTCCGTGAGCGATGATCCCCGGATTCTGTCGCCCGGGCGATCCTTGGTAAGGGGATTAGCGTCGGTTGATCGGCGGCGGGGCGCGGCCCCGTTCGCGGGCGGCGCGCATCCGCGCCTCGATCTCGGCCTGGGTTTGCGCGCTGGCCGGGGCCACCGGGGTGGCGGCCACCCGCTCCTGCACCTGCCGGGCGAAGGCCGCGGCGTCGCCGCTGGTCTGCCAGTCGATTCGCGCCGCCTCCCCCGCCAGGGCGCCGCCGCTGACCCTCAGCGTGTTCACCTGCACCGCGATGGCGGTCGGGTCCGGCGCGGCCGCGGCGCGCGGGAAGTCCTCCCAGCGCGGGTATTCGCGGTTGGCGTCCACGAGGGCCTGCACCTGCGGTGCGACCGGCGAGGTGGTGTCCGTGCGCGGCGAGAAGGCCGTCCCGCAGGCGGACAACAGGCCCGCGCCCGTCAGGACGACGCACAGCGCAGCATTTTTCCGGATCAGCGCGTTCATTTCACCGGTGGTCATATGCCATGATCATGACAGGCGGAAGGGCGGCGCGAGTCCTTCCCCCCGATAATGACGCGCAGCAGGAACCGCAGCATGGCCCGACGTCCGACCGTCCCGCCGACCGAGACGCCCAAAGCGCCCCGGCGCGCCGGCCGTCCGACCTCCGCCAAACCGCCGCGCCCGCGCGCCGCGAAGGCCGCGGCGACGCCTGATCCCGAGCCCGTCGCGGAGGCCCGCCCCGATCCTCAGCCAGATCCTCAACCCGAGCCCGAAACCGGCCCGGACGCCGCCGCCTTCGGCGCCGAACAGCGCGAGATGCTGGAGACCCTGTCGCTGAACCTGGCCAAGGCGGCCATGACCGCCCAGACCGCCATCGCCGAGGCCGCGCTCAGCCAGGCCGACCGGCCCGCCGCCCTGTCGCCCGATCCGTTCAACGTCGGCCCGGCCATGACCTCGGTCATGTCCAGCCTGGCCGCGCGTCCCGACCGCCTGTTCAGCGCCCAGGCCGACCTGTTCAACCGATACATGGACCTGTGGGCCGCCACCGCCCGCCGCGCCGCCGGCGAGGACGTCCCCGCCGCCCCGATCGGTGACAAGCGCTTCAAGGACCCGGCCTGGTCCGAGAACCCGATGTTCGACATCATGCGCCAGTCCTATCTGGTCACCGCCGACTGGATGAACGGCCTCGTGGCCTCGGTCGATGACGTCGATCCGCGCACCAAGCGCCGCGCCGAGTTCTTCACCAGGCTGCTGACCGACGCCTTCTCGCCGTCGAACTTTCTCGCCTCCAACCCGGTCGCCCTGAAGGCCCTGGCCGAGACCAACGGCGAGTCGCTGGTGAAGGGGATGCAGAATTTCGCCGCCGACATGGAGCGTGGCCGCGGCAAGCTGAAGATCCGCCAGGCCGACGACGGCGGCTTCGAGGTCGGGGTCAATGTCGCCACCGCCCCCGGTCAGGTGGTCTGGCGCGACGACCTGTTCGAACTGCTCCAGTACGACGCCGCGACGGAGACCCAGCACGCCATCCCGCTGCTGATCTTCCCGCCGTGGATCAACAAATTCTACATTCTGGACCTGCAGCCGGCGAACTCGATGATCCGCTGGCTGTCGGCCCAGGGCTTCACCGTCTTCGTCTGCTCCTGGGTCAATCCGGACACCGACAAGGCCGGCTACGGCTTCGACGACTATCTGGAGAAGGGCGTCTATCGCGCCGTGGAGAAGGTGCTGGAACAGACCGGCTCCGATCACGTCAACACGGTCGGCTACTGCATCGGCGGCACCCTGATGGGCGCGGCCCTCGCCCATATGGCGGCCAGAGGCGACGACCGGATCTCGGCCACCACCTTCTTCGCGGCCCAGCACGACTTCGCCGAGGCGGGCGACCTGCTGCTGTTCACCGACGAGCACTGGCTGGCCGAGATCGAGCAGCAGATGGACGCCGCCGGCGGCGTCCTGCCCGGCGCGGCCATGGCCGACACCTTCAACGCCCTGCGCGCCAACGACCTGATCTGGTCGTTCTTCGTCTCGAACTATCTGATGGGCAAGGCTCCGCCCGCCTTCGACCTGCTGTTCTGGAACGCCGACCAGACCCGCATGCCCAAGGCCCTGCACATGGACTATCTGCGCTCCATGTACGGCCGCAACGCCCTGACCGGCGGCGACTTCACCATCGGCGGGGTCACCGTCGACCTGTCGAAGGTGACCATCCCGCTCTACTTCCAGGCCAGCCGCGAGGACCACATCGCGCCGATGAATTCGGTCTATCGTTCGGCCCGGGCCTTCTCGGGCGCCGACGTGACCCTGACCCTCGCCGGGTCCGGCCATATCGCCGGGGTGGTCAACGCCCCGGTCGCCAACAAGTACCAGCACTGGACCAACCCCGCCCTGCCCGCCACCCTCGCCGAGTGGCAGGCGGACGCCGAGGAGCATCCGGGCAGCTGGTGGAACCACTGGGCCGCCTGGCTCCGTGACAAGTCCGGCCCGCGGGTCCCCGCCCGCGATCCGAAGACCGGCCCACTCGCTCCGCTGGAGCCCGCGCCGGGCAGCTATGTGAAAGTGAAGTCTTGAAGCGTTTCGAACCCAACCTGCTGCTGGCGATCTCGACCGCCTTCGCGCTCGCCCTCGTCCTGATGACGGCCAGCCTGTTCGGCGTGCCGGGCACGGCCCTGCGCAACATCCTGCTGGCGGTGATCTGCGCGGGCGGGTTCGTGCTGCTGAACCCGATGATGCAGCGGATGATGAAGATCGCCCCGCGCCCGCCCATGATCCATCCGGACAGCCCGGGCACGGCGGTCTGGGCCGGCATCTTCCCCATGGCCGTCATCGCCGGCGCCGCCGTGCCGGTGTTCTGGCCGGGCCACGACTACGGCCTGCTGGTGCTGATCGCCTCGATCTGGTTCGGGGTGACGGTCGAGTCGGCGATCAAGGCGATGCGCCGACCCGACTGACGGGCGTCAGGCCAGTTCGGCGTCCTCGGCCAGACCCAGCATCAGGTTCAGGTTCTGCACCGCCGCGCCGGACGCGCCCTTGCCGAGGTTGTCCAGCAGGGCGACCAGCCGCACCTGCTCGCCGCCGCGATCACCGAACACATGCAGCTTCAGCCGGTTGGTGCCGTTCAGGCCTTCCGGATCGATCCCGGTCATCGCCTCGGTCTCCTCCAGCGACGCCACCTCGACGAACCGCTGGCCGGCATAGGCCTCGACCAGCGCCCCGTGCACCACCTCGACCGACGGCGAGCGCGGCAGGACCGACAGGTGCAGCGGAACCTCGACCAGCATCCCCTGCCGATACGACCCCACCGCCGGGGCGAACAGCACCTTGCGCTCCAGCCCGGTGTGCAGGGTCATCTCCGGCACATGCTTGTGCTTCAGCGTCAGGCCGTAGGCGCGATAGGCCTCGGCCTCGCCGGACTCGAACTCGGCGATCATCGCCTTGCCGCCGCCGGAATAACCGCTGACCGCATTGACCGTCACCGGCAGGCCCGCCGGGATGATCCCCGCCGACACCAGCGGCCGGACCAGGCCGATGAAGCCGGTCGGATAGCAGCCGGGGTTCGACACCCGCGTCGAGTTCGCGATCTTCTCGCGCTGGCCCGGCGCCATCTCGGCGAAGCCATAGGTCCAGTCCGGATCGACCCGATACGCGGTCGAGGCGTCGATCACCCGCACCTTGGGGTTCTCGATCATCGCCACGGCTTCCCTCGCGGCGTCATCCGGCAGGCACAGGATCACCGCGTCGGCGCCGTTCAGCGCCTCGCGCCGCGCCCCCACCTCGCGCCGACGCTCGCCCAGCAGGATCAG
>NZ_DASWWG010000071.1:0-19730 GCF_036400995.1 Brevundimonas sp. | reverse complement strand
CGGCGGTGACGGTCCCGGCCAGCGGGGCGTCGATGCGGGCGGCGGCGCCCGGGGCCAGGGCGACGTGGCCGGGCAGGCGCAACTCCGAGCCGCCGCCGCGCTGGACGCCGGTCAGGACGACGCCGGCGGCGGCCGCGTCCTGTTCGCTCAGGGCGACGAAGCCTTCGGGGGCTTCCTCGTCCGAATGGCCCTCTTCTTCGGCATGGGCGTCGGCGGTCGGGGGCGAATCGAACAGGCGGGCGGCGCCGAATCCGACGCCGAGGGCGACGACGACGGCGGCGCCGGTCATCAGCCAGTGTTTGCGGGTGGTCATGGATGTCCTCGATGGGCCCGCGGGCGCGCACAGGGCGGCGCGATCCGGCGCGGGCCGGGCGTCTGATCAGGATGAGGGGAGGACGCGCCGGAGAGCGGCGCGCCGGATCAGGCGCGTGGAGGACGCTCGAGGCCGTCAGGGGCCCGCAGCGGGGCGGCGGTCGAGGAGGCCCAGCGCAGGGCGTCGTGCGACTGGCCCATCAGGGCCAGCGGCGCGGCGGGGGTGTGGGGCGAGGCCACGTGCGGGGCGTGGCAGCAGCTGTGGCCGCAGGCGCCGACGCAATGCTCGCAGGCCGGATCCTCACAGGGCGGGGCGAGGGGTGAGGCGGCTTCCGCCTGAACGGCCTGGATGGACGCCCCGACCGGCTCGACGCAGGCCACCGCCGCGGCGGCGGGCCAGACCGCGCCCATGGCGAACAGCAGCACGGCCAGAAGGCCGACCTTGTTCATGAGGAGTTGCGCGCGCCGGAGCATGGGGCTGGCGTAGCACGGACTTGCGACGGAGTCGCGGGCGGGGTGTCGCGGGGGGGGAGCAAAACAAAAGGCCCGATCCGTGGGGATCGGGCCTCTGTTTAGTGGTGCCGCCGGGCAGGATTGAACTGCCGACCTCAGCCTTACCAAGGATGCGCTCTACCACTGAGCTACGGCGGCGAAGACCCGTCCGGGGACGGGTCAAACTCTTTCCGGACCGAACCCTGAGCGTCGCCGCCAGAGCGGCTCCACCGAGTTCGTTCGCGAGGAAGCGGCCCTATAGCCAACGTCGCGGCGGGGGGGAAGCCCTGATTTAAAAAAGTTCGCAGACCCTTGGATTTCCGCCGTGGAGAACGCCCGCGTTAACGGTGTCGGGGCCTTGCGCAATGCGGCGGGGCGCGGTCTGATCCGAGTCATGGACAAGCCCGCCGCCACCGCTCCCGAAGCCGCGACCGCCCCGGAGGTCATTCCTTCGGCCGCGCCCGCGCCGGTGAAGCCCGCCGCCGAGGTCGCCGCGCCGGCCGCGCCCGTCGAGGCGGCCGAGCGGGCCAAGGCCGAGAAGGCCCTGCGTCTGGCCAAGGCGCTGCGCGACAACCTGCGCCGCCGCAAGGTCGCGGCGAAGCCTGCAAGACCGAGCAACTGAAGTTCATCGGATCGGCCGTTCGGACGGCCTTTCGCTGACCCCGTCGATCGCGCTAGATAATCGACCCGCCGAAGCCCCCCGCTCCGGCCTGCAAGAGACGACATGGACAGCATCGCCATCACCGGCGGCGCCCAGCTGAACGGGGTGATTCCCGTCAGCGGCGCCAAGAATTCCGCCCTCAAGCTGATGGCCGCCTCGATCCTGACGGATCAGCCGCTGCTGCTGACCAATATGCCGCGACTGGCGGACACGAAATTCCTGGGCAAGCTGCTGCAGGCCCTCGGCGTCGAGGTGACCGAGCGCGACGGCGCGAACGGGCAGGAGACCCTGTTCCACGGCGCGACCATCAGCTCGACCTTCGCCCCCTATGATCTGGTCCGCCAGATGCGGGCCAGCTTCAACGTGCTGGGGCCGCTGCTGGCGCGCACGGGCGAGGCCAAGGTCTCGCTGCCGGGCGGCTGCACCATCGGCGCGCGTCCGGTGGACCTGCACCTGCAGGCGCTGACCGCGCTTGGCGCCGAGATCGAGCTGGACGAGGGCTATGTCACCGCCCGCGCGCCGAAGGGCCTGAAGGGCGCCGAGATCGAGTTCCCGTTCGTCTCGGTCGGCGCGACCGAGCACGCCCTGCTGGCGGCGGTGATGGCTGATGGTGTCACGGTGCTGCGCAAGGCGGCGCGGGAGCCGGAGATCGGCGACCTGGCCCGCTGCCTGACCGCCATGGGCGCGAAGATCGAGGGCATCGACACCGACGTCCTGACCATCACCGGCGTGGCCTCGCTGGGCGGGGCCGAATGGTCGGTGATTCCGGACCGGATCGAGATGGGCTCCTATGCCGTCGCCGCCGCCATGGCCGGGGGCGAGGTGCGCCTGACCAAGGCCCGCCCGGAGCTGATGACCGCCCTGACCGAGAAGATGGTCGCCGCCGGCGTCGAGGTCAGCCCGACCGAGGACGGGGTGATCGTGAAGCGCGATCCCAAGCAGCGCCTGCGCGCGGTCAACCTGGAGACCGAGGTCTATCCGGGCTTCGCGACCGACCTGCAGGCGCAGTTCATGACGCTGATGACCACGGCGGAGGGTGAAAGCACCATCCGCGAGACCATCTTCGAGAACCGCTTCATGCACGCGCCGGAGCTGGCGCGACTGGGCGCCGACATCCACGTCCACGCGGGCGAGGCGGTGGTGAAGGGCGTCGAGGTCCTGCACGGCGCGCCGGTGATGGCGACCGACCTGCGGGCCTCGGTGAGTCTGGTCATCGCCGGACTTGTCGCGCAGGGTGAGACCACGGTCGGCCGCGTCTATCATCTGGATCGCGGTTTCGAGCGTTTGGAAGAGAAGCTGGGCGCCTGCGGCGCGAACATCCGGCGGATCACAGGCGAGACGCATGAGCACTGAAGCCGACGGCGTGGTGGACGAAAAGGCGATCAAGTCGCCGATGGAGCCCCTGCGCCTTCTGGCTGAGGACGCCGACGACCTCCACATCATCTCGGTGGCCCTGCAGGACGCGATCATGCGTCCGGTGGACATCGTCTGGGAGCGCAACGCCCGCCTGCTGACCGTGACCCTGAGCCGGTTCTGCTGGGAATGCGGCGGGACGCGGGTGATGGCCGCCATGCAGTTCGGCGACGTGATCGCGGTGAAGAGCCGCCGCCTGCCGCGCGGGCCCGAGAGCGCGCTGGAGCTGCTGGCCATGCATTTCGAGCCGGGCGAGGCGCCGGGCGGACGGATCATCCTGATGTTCGCCGGGGGCGGGGACCTGCGGGTCGACGTCGAATGCCTGGACGCGGTGCTGACCGACCTGTCGGAGCGCTGGCCCGCCCGGATGGCGCCGACGCATCTGGAAGGCTCGGCCGAGGCGGCGCTGAACGGGATGAGCGCCTCGTGAGCGATCATCGGCTGGCTTCCATCGACCTGGACGCGACGTCCCTGCCGGCGGCCTCGGCCGAGATCGAGCATGAGCGGCGCGTGGCTATCTTCGACCTGGTGGAAAAGAACAGCTTCGAGCCCGCGGGCGCCGCGGGCGGGCCCTATGCGCTGAAGCTGTCGTCGCAGGACGGGCGGCTGGTGTTCGACATCGCCGGACCGCAGTTCACCCGGGCGCACGGCCTGTCGATGTCGCCGCTGAACAAGACCATCAAGGACTACATCGACATCTGCGACAGCTACTACGAAGTGCTGCGCGGGACCGACGTGTCCAAGATCGAGGCCATCGATATGGGCCGCCGCGGCCTGCACAACGAAGGCGCCGAACTGCTGAAGTCGCGCCTGGACGGCAAGATCGCCCTCGACCACGAGACGGCGCGGCGGCTGTTTACGCTGGTGACGGCGTTGTATCGGCGCTGACGCGGCGAGGGTCGAGGGGCGAGATTCGAGGGTCGAGGCGGTTCGGGTATGGACCGGTTTCGCCCTCGACCCTCGACCCCCGACCCTCACCCGCCTCGACTACCGCCGCATTTTGGGGCATATGGCCGCTCCTTCGGCGTGCGCTGCCGCCCGGCGCGCGTCGTTTACTCGTATCCAACGGGCGTGAGAGGCCGCATGGCTAAGGAAGAACTGCTCGAGTTTCCCGGCGTCGTCAGCGAACTGCTGCCGAACGCGACGTTCCGCGTGACGCTCGAGAACGACCACGAAATCATCGCCCACACCGCGGGCAAGATGCGCAAGAACCGCATCCGCGTGCTGGCCGGCGACAAGGTGCTGGTCGAAATGACGCCCTATGACCTGACCAAGGGTCGTATCACCTACCGCTTCAAGTAAGGGCAGGCTCAGGTGAGCCGCCCTGAATTGGTGCTGGCTTCGGCCAGCCCGCGCCGCGTGGAACTGCTGGCGCTGGTCGGGATCAAGCCCGACCGAATCGAACCCGCCGATATCGACGAGACCCCGCTGGCCGGCGAGACGCCGCCGCGCCTCGCCGCGCGTCTGGCCGTCGGCAAGGCGGGCGTGGTCGCGGAGCGGGCGCCGGACGCGATCGTGCTGGCCGCCGACACCGTGGTGTCCGTGGGCCGCCGATTCCTGGAGAAGGCCGCCGACGAGGCGGAGTGCGTGCGCTTCCTGAAGCTGCTCTCGGGGCGGGGGCACCGGGTCTATACCGGCGTCGCCGTGGCCAAGGGCGGTCAGGTGCGCCACCGGGTCGTGGAGACGCGGGTTACCTTCAAGGTCCTGTCCGACGCCGAGATCGCCGACTACGTCGCCTCGGGCGAATGGAAGGGCAAGGCCGGGGGCTACGGCATCCAGGGCCGGGCCGGGGCCTTCGTGACCCGGCTGGTCGGCAGCTATCCGGCGGTCATGGGCCTGCCGCTGTATGAAAGCGTGAACCTGCTGCAGGGCGCAGGTTATCGGGGCATGGGCTACCGCTCGTGACGGTCGAGGTCTTCCTCGACGATACGCCCGGCGAACTGCGGGCGGTGGTCGAACGGAACGGCCGCGCCGAACACATTCTTATAGAGAGGGACGACGAGGCCCCGCAGACGCGCCCGGGCGCGCGCGTGCTGGCGCGGGTCAGACAGGCCGCGCCGGGGCTGAGGGGCGTCTTCCTGGATCTGGGCGGGGGGCATGAAGCCTTCATGCCGGTGAAGGGCGATGCGCCGGGCGTCGGGGCCAAGCTCGAGGTCGAGATCACCGCCGGCGCGCGCGAGCAGAAGGCGCCGGTGGCGCGCCGGATCGGAGCCGGGGAGGGGGAGGTCCGCCTGCTGGCCGCCGCGCCGTCTCTTATGGAATCGCTGGAGCGGCTGTCGCCGGGCGCGGAGATCGTCACCGGACGCGAGGCCATCGAGGCCGGCTGGCGCGCGGTGGACGAGGCGCAGGCGCCGGCCGCGCTGCCGGGCGGACTGGTGCATGTGCAGCGGACGCGGGCGATGATCACGGTCGACGTCGACCTGAACGCCCACGACATGGGCCGGGCCCGGCCGCGGGACGAGACGAATCGTCTGGCCCTGCGCGAGGCGGCGCGGCTGATCCGCCTGAATCGCTGGGGCGGGCTGGTCGCGATCGACCTGATCGGGACCCAGCTGGACGGGCAGGTGATTCTGAAGGCGGCCAGAGCGGCCTTCGGCGGCGATCCGGCGGTGGTCATCGGGCCGGTGAACCGCTTCGGCGTGCTGATGGTGTCCCTGCCCTGGCGGGAGACCCCGCTGGAGGAGATCCTGTACGCCGATCCGCGGGCGCGACGTTTCCGTCCGGCGCAGCTGGCGCAGGAGGCGGCGCGGCGGCTGCGCTTCGCCCTGCTGGAGGACACGACCCGGCCGCGGGTGGCGCTGCGCTGCGGGCCGGGGCTGGCCGCGCGGGCCGCGCCGCTGGTGGCGGAACTGGGCCCCCGCGCCCATCTGAAGCCTGACGCCGCCCTGGGGGACGGCGACTTCATCATCGAGACCGAGTGACCATGGCGACCTGTCCGATCTGCACGCGCGCGCCCGCGGACCCCAAGTACAAACCCTTCTGCTCCAAGCGCTGCGCGGACGTGGACCTGCAGCGCTGGTTCACCGGCGGCTACGCCATTCCGGTGCGGGACGACGAGCCCACCGACGACGGCGAACGCAGTCCTTTCAAAGAAGACTGAGAGAGGCGCTTGCCACCGGGGAACGGCTTGTCTATAGACCCCGCTCCCTCGCTTCGGCGCGGCGCCCGGGTAGCTCAGTTGGTAGAGCAGCGGATTGAAAATCCGCGTGTCGGTGGTTCGAATCCGCCCCCGGGCACCATCTCCTCCGGAGATGGGGCCCGTCTCCTTGAAGCGTCAGGTTCGAACGCAGTTCGAACCTGGGCACCATCTCCTCCGGAGATGGCTCTCATCTCTTCCGAAGATGTGCTTTTTCCCCCTCAGGACTAATCCCTACCGTCGGCCCCGGCTGCGGCGTTTTCGCGCGTCTGCGCCACGGGCAGGGGGCTGTTCCCGCGACAGTGAAATCTATCAGCGATAGGTGTGATCAACCCCGTTCACACAGGTTAACGGGTCGCCTCGTCTCACTGTGGGGACAACCGAGAAATGAAATTGCATTGTGCGGTGCAATATTCCAAAATTATGATCCGCATACCCCCGCAAGGGGTCGAACATTCTGCCCAACCATCACGAAATTGACGCTTTCGACCTGAAACTTCGACAGTGAACGCGCGCGCTCTCCCCCGAGGGGAAAAGCGGCGTTGCGCACTTG
Organism: Brevundimonas sp.; assembly: GCF_036400995.1. GTDB lineage: Bacteria > Pseudomonadota > Alphaproteobacteria > Caulobacterales > Caulobacteraceae > Brevundimonas. Next base: position 13,163 of record NZ_DASWWG010000071.1, on the reverse strand, counting down.
ACGCTCTGGTATGCGTTCGCCAAAGGAGCTTGACCGCTTTCCTTTGCGAGCGGCCGGGAGGGGTTGGGAAAACGGTTTCCCAAGGCCTGTCGACACCGCCCCGGGAGCCGTATGGCAACCGGAAGCGTTCAGGAGGCGTTCCGTAAATCGGGGTTCTGTGAATCCCTGAGTTGCGGGCGAGATTTTCATCGGGGGCCGGCCGCCAGATTGGCCGTCTCCCTGGGTTCCACGAGTCAGACCAAAGCAGGAACTGGCGAACTATGCTCGATATCAAAAAGACCAACATTCTTCTGGCCATGGCCGGCGCCGCCGTCCTGATGGCCGGTTCGCCGGTCCTCGCGCAGGAAACTGCGGCTCCGGCCCCGGCGGCCTCGACCGCCGCTCCGGCCGCTGAAGCCGCCGCGACCCCGGCTCCGGCCGCGGAAGCCGCTCCGGCCGCCGAAGAACCCGCCGCTGAAGGCGGCGCCCACAAGCTGACCGTCGCCTCCATGTTCATGGAAGCGGACATCGTCGTTAAGGTCGTCATGATCGGCCTGGTCCTGGCGTCGGTGTTCTCGTGGACGCTGCTGCTCATCAAGCTGTTCGAGTTCGGTTCGCTGAACCGCACCACCGACCGCTTCCTGGAATCGTTCCGCGGCGCCCGCACCATCGCTGACATGCGCAAGGTCGCCACCTCGGACGAGTTCGAAGGCAACCCGCTGGCCGACATGGCCGCCGCGGCCACCGACGAAATCGAACTGTCGCGCCAGGCCGGCCTCTCGGTCACCGGCGAGCACTCCGACTCGGCCCTGCTCCGCGCCCAACAAGCCGTCTCGGCGGTTCAGTCGGGTCTGGCCAAGCGCCTGTCGGGCGGCCAGCAGTTCCTGGCCTCGGTCGGTTCGACCGGTCCGTTCATCGGTCTGTTCGGCACCGTGTACGGCATCATGAACTCGTTCATCGGTATCGCGAACACCAACACGACCAACCTGGCCGTCGTTGCCCCGGGTATCGCTGAAGCCCTGCTCGCCACCGGTATCGGCCTCTTCGCCGCTATCCCGGCGGTTATCTTCTACAACTACTTCAACACCCGCATCGCCGCGTACGGCACCCGTTCGGACGGCTTCAACGCCGAGCTGATCAACGCCATCTCGCGTAACCTCGACAAGGGAGCGTAACCCGCATGGCCGCCAAACTTTCAGGCGGCGGCGGCGGTAAGTACGCCATCGAGCAGAACTCGGACATCAACGTTACGCCTTTCGTTGATATCATGCTGGTTCTGCTCATCATCTTCATGGTGGCGGCTCCGCTCGCCACCGTGTCGGTGGAGGTGAAACTGCCGGCCGCGGTCGCGAAGCCCCAGCAGAACCCGCCCAAGCCGTTCTATGTGTCGATCCAGAACAACGGAACGGCCTACATCGGTGACGACGCGGTGGACATCACCTCGGTCGGGGCTGAACTGGCGAAGCTGATCGGCAACAAGCCGCCGTCGGATGAGCGTATCTTCATCCGTGCGGACCAGCAGACCCGGTATGGTGACTTCATGCAGGTCATGAACTCGCTCCAGGATCACGGTTTCTACTCCGTGGCTCTGGTCGGCGAAGACCAGTCGACCCAGTAAGGAGACGGTGAATCATGACTGACGTTGAATATCACCGCAGCCACTACGACCCGCCGCGCAAGAAGGGCTTCCTCGGGGTTCCCCCGGCGGTGCTCATCACCAGCCTGCTGGTCGTGACCTTCCTGTTCACCCTGCTGGCCATCTACTTCGTCAACATGCAGTTCAAGCTGCGTGAAGTGCGGTACTCCGACGACGCCGTGGACGTGGAGATCATCGAGCCGATCGAGGAGCCTCCGCCCCCGCCGCCGCCGCCGCCGACCAACGAGCCCCCGCCGCCCAAGCTGCAGGTGCGCGTCCCGGCGACGATCCCGACCAACGTTCCCGTCCCGCCGGTGGAAACCCCGCCGACGAAGAAGGAAGACCGGATCGAGAACACGGCTCCGCCGGTGGTCACGACCACGCCGCCGCAACCGGCCCCCGTGCCGGCCCCGCCGCGGCCTTCGGTCATCACGCGCCCGTCCTGGACGCGCCAGCCCTCGCCGGAATTCCCGGAACGGGCCCTGGCTCGCGGGATTGAATCGGGTCGCGTGACGCTGAACTGCCTGGTGAACCCGAACGGCAGCATGTCGGACTGCAACATCGTGTCGGAAGATCCGGCCGGTGCAGGCTTCGGCGCCGCCGCTCTGGCCGCCGCCCGACGCGCACGGCTTTCGCCGCAAACCGTCGACGGCGCCGCCCAAGGCGCCCGGGTCAACTTCACGACCCGCTTCGTTCCGCCCGCCGAGTAATCGGTCAGGCCCAGAACTGACAGAACGCCCCGGGACCTCGTCCCGGGGCGTTTTTGTTTGTCCGCGGGACGAGGGTTATCTCGGGTTGTAATTTGTGATTACCATGAGTTGACAAGCGCGAAGTCGGACTCTCCTATGGTTGTGCAGGATGTTCTGCAGAACCGGAGATTACCCATGACGAAGCTTCGCCTCATCGCCGCCGCCGCCCTCGCGGCCTGCGCGTTCGCCGCTCCGGCCGGCGCCGTCGGTTACCAGCAGCAGTTCGAAATCACCTACGAGCCGCAGGAATGTCCGGCCGGCTACATGCAGGAGATCGTCTATTCCTGCACCTCGGACCGCCAGTGCGTCCTCATCGGCTACACCTGCACCCCCGGCTGACCCTCCGACCCGTCGGAACGGAGCGCCCCGGGGAGAGGTCCCCGGGGCGTTTCTGCTTTCGGGGGCGGATGGGGCGGGGTTTGGGCTGCTTGCCGGACCGGCGGCGCGGGCAAGTGATCAGTGGACAGTGGTTCGTGGATGACAGGGCCCAAGGCCCGGGAGCACCGACCGAAGACCCGGCCACCCACCAACCACTGTCCACTAGCCACTTTCCGGACTGTGCGTCGAAGGCGTCGCAGGCCCGAACGCCCTTGCCCGGGAGCCTTTCCCGGCGGATGACGTTTCCTTCGGCCAAGCTTCCCGGAGGAGAGCCCAGATGAAACGCCCCGTCCTGATCACCCTCGCGGCCGCCGTGGCCCTTTCGACCGGCGCGGCAGGCTGCGCCTACAACGACACCCTGGGCCGCAACCAGTTCCTGATCGTGGACGACAGCGCCCTGATCCAGCAGGCGGACGCCGCCTGGGCCGAAGCGTTGAGGACCCAACGGACCTCGAACGACGCGGCCTCGCTGGCCCGCATCAAGCGGGTGGGCGACCGGATCGTGGCCGCGGCGGGCCTGTCCGGCCAGCGCTGGGAGTACTCCCTGTTCGTCAGCGACGCGCCGAACGCCTTCGTCCTGCCGTCCGGCAAGATCGGGGTGACGACCAGCCTGCTGGCGCTGGTCCGCAACGATGACCAGCTGGCCGCCGTGCTGGGCCATGAGGTCGGCCACGTCGTCGCCCGCCACGCCGCCGAGCGTTATTCGACCAGCGCCGCCACCAGCGTGGTGCTGAGCGGCGTCCAGGGCGTGGCCGGGGACTACGGCCAGGCGGCGGGCGCCATCGGCGGTCTGGGGGCCCAGCTGGGCGTGCTGCTGCCGTTCTCGCGCCGGGATGAGCTGGAGGCCGACCGGCTGGGCGTCGACTACATGCACGCGGCCGGGTTCCGCCCGAGCGAATCCATCGCCCTGTGGCGTCTGATGCAGCAGCAGCGGCAGGGCTCGACCCCCGAGTTCGCCTCGACCCACCCGTCGGACAGCACCCGCATCGCCCAGCTGGAGCAGTACATCGCCAGCCGCGGCTGGAGCTGACGGCGGCTCCGCCGCCTGAGGGATTAGGGATTAGGGATTAGGGTGTTTGGGGCTGTTCGCACAGCGGCGGACTCGTCGCCAATGCACCTAATCCCTAATCCCTAGTCCCTAATCCCTCTCTTCGCCCTTGATCCCCCGGAGCGACGCAGCTAAAGACGCCGCTCGCGCGGATATGTGCAGCCTTAGCTCAGTTGGTTAGAGCGCCGGTTTGTGGAGCCGGAGGTCCTCAGTTCAAACCTGAGAGGCTGTACCATCGCCTTCCACGCTTTCCCCCCAGAAGCAGTTTTGGTCTCTGACGCGCGGTCTGCGCGTGGGAAGTGATTGGTGGTTAGTGATTAGTGGGTGGCTGGCTCGGCCGCCTGTGGTCGCCGCCGTCGCGCCCATGCCCGCGGCATCGATCCACTAATCACCAATCACTAATCACTTGCCCGGCTGCGTCCTGACGGGCGTAAGCTCAGCTCTATGAGCAACCCCGCCGCCCAACCCCTCTGGGACCCCCAGCAGTATAGCCGGTTCGAGGCCGAGCGGGATCGGGCGGCGCTGGATCTGCTGTTGCGGCTGCCGGGCGACCTGGAGCCGCGTACGATCGTCGACCTGGGCTGCGGGACCGGGCAGCACGCGGCGCTGCTGAAGCGGCGGCATCCGGCGGCGACGGTGACCGGGCTGGATTCCAGCGCGGCCATGCTGGAGCAGGCGAGGGCGCTGGGCGCGGATGTGGACTGGGTGCAGGCCGATCTGGCGACGTGGACGCCCGACGAGGCGCCGGACCTGATCTTCGCCAACGCCTCGCTGCAGTGGCTGCCGGACCATCGGACCCTGCTGCGGCGGCTGACGGGGCTGCTGGCGCCCGGTGGCGTCATCGCGGTGCAGATGCCGCTGGCCTGGGACACGCTGCACTACCGGACGATGCGGGCGGTGATGGCGGAGGGGCCGTGGGCGGGCGGGATCTCGGACCGCGAGACGATCCAGGCCCTGCTGGACCCGGCGGATTATTACGATGTGCTGGCCGAGGCCTGCGGGGACGTGGATGTCTGGTCCACCACCTATCTGCACGCCCTGACCGGGCCGGACGCGGTGCTGGAGTGGATGAAGGGCACGGCGTTGCGGCCCCATCTGACGGCGCTGGCGGGGGAGCCCGCTATGCGGGACGCTTACCTTTCGGCGCTTTCCGACGCCCTTTCGAAGGCGTTTCCGCGTCGTCCGGACGGGGTGACCCTGCTGCCGTTCCCGCGTCTGTTCCTGATTGCGCGGCGACCAGGCGGCGACGACGCAGGCCGGTGACCGGACCGTCCAGCACCGCCAGCTCGGCGGCCATGGCGCGATAGCCCGCATCGACGGCGGGGGCGTAGGCCTTCCAGTCGCGGATATCCACGCCGTCGGGCGTCGGCTGGACCAGAATGTCGACAATGCCGCGCGAACGCTCGATCTCGGCGTCCGAGGTCAGGGTGGCCGAGCGCATCATGATGGAGACGATGGGCGGGCCGCGCCGCCAGGCGCCGGTGGCCAGCAGCCGCCAGATCGAGGGCGGATGCTCGATCATGTGCGGATCGACGCCGCGCGCCTGCGACATGTCGATGCCGATGACCGGCCCGGCGTTCATCTGGCGCATCACCTCGGCGGGCAGGTTGTTCAGCACGGCGCCGTCGACCAGCACCTGACGGTCCAGCACCACGGGCGGCAGGAGACCCGGAATGGCGATGGTGGCGCGCATGGCCCGGCGCATGCGGCCGCGCCGGTGCACCTCGATCCGGCCGGAGGTGAGATTGGTCGAGACCGCGAAGAAGGGCAGGTGCAGGTCGGCCAGATCGACCTCGCCGTAGGCGGCCTCCAGCAGCTTGTCGACCTTCTTCGCCCGGCTCATGGCCAGCATGGGGAAGGTGATGTCGCTGAGCGGGTCGCTGTCGACGAAGGAGCGGCGGATGCGGTCTTCCAGCTCTTCCAGCGTCCAGCCCATGGCCGGGCCGGCGGCGACCACGGCGCCCATGGAGGCGCCGCCGACGAAGTCGACCGGGACGCCCGCTTCCCGCAGGGCCCGGAGGGCGCCGATGTGGGCGTAGGCGCGGGCGCCGCCGCCGGACATGACCACCCCGACCGCCGTGCCGGTGATGACCCGGGCGATCCGCCCGGCGTCGGCGGCGTCGCCTTCCATCGCCTGGAACCAGCGGCCCGGCTGGACCGCGTCGAGCCAGACGGAGGTGTTGTGCGGCCGGGCCATGCGCGGATCGCGCAGCAGGATCAGGTCGGTCCGGCGCTGGGCGTCCAGCACCCCGGCGTGGGGCAGGGGGCGGTTGGGCGGAGCCAGCAGGCACTGGCCGACGACGAACAGGCGATCCACCTGACGGGCGCACAGGGCGGCCCAGGCCGGCTCGTCGGCCTCGGCGACGTAGAGGACGAAGTCGTGGGAGTCCTCGACCCGGCTGAACCACTCCGCGGCGGAGGACAGGGCCGAATGGTCGATGACCTGACAGGTGAAGCCCTCGGCCTCGATGGCGGCGGCGACGCGCTCGACGAAGGCGCGGATGGGGCGGGGGCGGGCGGAGATGAAACCGAAGACGCTGGGCTCGCCGCCGCCTGACCGGCGGTCGCGGGCGCGCTGGATCATCAGGCGCGACAGCTCGACCATCAGGTCCGGCTCGGTGCGGGCGGCCTCGAAGAAGGCGTCGCGGGGCAGGGCCAGCACTTCGGAATCGCGCAGGGCCACCACGTCGGCGGTGTGCGGGCTGCCGGCCAGCATGGCCATCTCGCCCGCCGGTTCGCCAGGGCGGATGACGCCGACGAACTGGGGCGGCTGGTCATTGGCCTCGCGCCGGAAGACGCCCAGACGACCCGAGCGCAGCAGGTAGAGGGTGTCGGAGGGATCGCCCTCGGCGAACAGGGTCTCGCCGCCCGTCAGCGCGAACCAACTGGCCGGGGTGTTGCGGCCGCTCTCGAAGATGCGGTGCAGGGCGTCGGAGAGCCGGTCGGAGCGGACGGGGGGCATGTGTGAGGGGCGGGGGTCGAGGGGCGAGGGTCGAGGAGGGTTAGACCAGCTTCGCTTTAAACGGGGAAGGGGCTGAGCGGTTCAGTGTTCGCGCCTCGACCCTCGCCCCTCGACCCTCGACCCTACCAGGCTCCCAGCTCCCGAAGCTCCCGCGCCAGGTCGTCGGGCAGGTCGGAGGCGTCGGCGGTCGTGAGGTCGGCGGGGGCGTCCTTGGCTTCAAGATAGCGCCAGCCCTGGAAGGGGCGGCGGGCGAGGGGGGCGGTGCGGATGACGCGGGGCTCGAGCGTGATCTCGCAGCGGCTCTGGCCGCCTTCGCCCAGGGTGGTGATGTCGAGGATCGGCTGGCGGCAGAGGACCGCGCCCTTGATGACCCAGTAGAGGGAGCCGCCGTCCTCCATCTCGGCCGCGCGCTTGGGCGTCATGCGGGTGTGGACGATGAGCGGCTGGCCGCCCTCGGCGCGCCGCTCCAGCCATTCGACCTCGGAGACGCCGACGCAGAGCTTGATCATGTGCAGGGGCATGGACCTGCATATGGGCCGGTGCATCGTTCCGCACCAGCGCGGATGGCAAGTGATTGGTGGATAGTGGTTAGTGGATGACCGGGTCTTGCGGTTCGCGTGCGCCGTTCGAGGTCCCGACCACCCACCAACCACTAATCACCAACCACTTTTCCGGCGCCGCCTCCTGCCGTTTTCGCGCGAGGCCGGGCGGATGGTCCGGTGATCGGTGTTAACCTGAATCTCCGTAGTTTCCCTGTGAAGACAATGGGTTCGCGAGGGCGTACAAGCCTCCCTCACGGAAGGCGACGCGATGTACGGATTGATCAGCCGGATGACGGCCAGAGCCGGTCTGCGGGACGCGCTGACGGCGATCCTGCTGGAGCGGGTGGCGCTGGGGATGCCCGGCTGCCTCGGCTATGTGGTCGCCCACGACACGGCGGATGCGGACGGCATCCGGGTGACCGAGGTCTGGATCAGCGAGAACGCCCACCGCGACGCGCTGGCGGTTCCGGAGACCAAGGCCGTGCTGCAGCAGGCCCTGCCCCTGATCGCCACCTTCGAGGATGCGACGGTGACGACCCCGGTGGGCGGTCTGGGGCTGGACTGAGGGCCTAGCGGGCCGCGGCCGTCATGGCGCGCCCCATCTCCTGCATCTCGCGACCGCAGCGGGCGCGGTTGGCCTCAAGCTCGGCCAGCGGCTCGGTCTGGATGTAGGTCAGCAGGCGCTGGACCCAGTCGGTCTGCGGCGTGCGGCCCTGCAGGCGGCCGTAGTAGAAGAAGACGCCCGCGGTCAGCTTGGTGCGGCTGAGTTCGTCCGTGGCGGCGCCGACCAGCATGGTGATGATGGCCATGCACTGGACGTCGGCGCGGTCCTCGGGCCGGAGGTCGGCCAGGGTGTCGGCCTGGGGGACCGGGGCGGTCGACAGGGCCAGGGCGGCGAAGGCGGCGGTCAGCGACATCAGGCTTGGCTCTCTGCGGGGGTGACGACGGCGAGGACGACGCCCTCGCCGACCTGTTCGCCGACGGCGACGGAGACGGTTTCGACCACGCCGTCGAACGGGGCGACCAGGGCGTGCTCCATCTTCATGGCTTCCAGCACGACGATCGGCGCGCCCTTGGCGATCGTGTCGCCGGCCTTGGTCGGGACGGCGACGATCTTGCCGGGCATGGGGGCGCGGAGCGAGCCGTCGGAGGCGGGACCGGAGGCGGCGCCAGCTTCGTAGCGCCACGGCTGAATCTCGAAGGCGTCGCCCTCGTGGAACAGAACCAGCGGAAGACCCAGTGTGCGGTTGAGCTGAGCGCCGTCGACGACGATCCGCGTCATATCGTCCTGCGCGATGGCTTCGGCGTCTCCCGCGCGGACCTTCCAGGCCAGCCTGTCTTTCCAGTGCGGAGCCTTCGCCTGAAGCATGTAGGCGTCGCCGTCGACCGGTTCGCCGTTGACGAGGAATTTGCGGTTGGCGCGTCGGGCGCCGTTCAGCCGGAGCCCGTGGGCGCCCGTCGTCGCACTCCAGACATCCGACTGCTCCCAGCCGCCGTCCTGAAGCAACGCCTCTTGGGCAAGGGCGAAGGCTCCGCCCTGACGAACGATGTCCGGAATCTGCCCGGCGGACAGAGTGTCGGCCTCCGCCGCGATGAAGCCGGTGTCCACGTCGCCTTCGACGAAACGCGGGTGCTCCAGACAGCGGACGAGGAAGCCCGCGTTGGTCTTGACCGGCCAGACCTGCACTTCGGCGCAGGCCTCGGCCAGATCGGCGGCGGCGTCCTCGCGGGTGTCGGCGTGGACGATCAGCTTTGCGATCATCGGGTCGTAGAACTGGCTGACCTCGCCGCCTTCCATCACGCCGGTGTCGACCCGGGCGGTGTAGGGCATGACGAAGTGATCGAGCTTGCCGATGCTCGGCAGGAAGCCGTTGGCGGGGTCCTCGGCGTAGAGGCGGGCCTCCATGGCCCAGCCGTTGATGCCGATGTCGTCCTGCTTCAGGGGGATGGGCTCGCCGGCGGCGACGCGGAACTGCCACTCGACCAGATCGACGCCGGTGATGGCTTCGGTGACCGGGTGTTCGACCTGCAGCCGGGTGTTCATCTCCATGAACCAGATGCGGTCGGCCTTCAGGCCGCTGGAGGCGTCGGCGATGAACTCGATGGTGCCGGCGCCCTGATAGTTCACGGCCTTGGCCGCGCGGACGGCGGCGGCGGTGACGGCCTCGCGGGTGGCGGCGTCCATGCCGGGGGCCGGGGCCTCCTCGATGACCTTCTGGTGGCGGCGCTGGAGCGAGCAGTCGCGCTCGTTCAGGTGGACGACCGTGCCGTGGCTGTCGCCGAAGACCTGTACCTCGATGTGGCGCGGGCGGGTGATGTAGCTCTCGATCAGGACGCGGGGGTCGCCGAAGGAGGACTGGCCCTCGCGGCGGGCCGAGGCCAGGCCGTCGGCGAAGTCCTCGGCGCGGTCGACCTTCTTCATCCCCTTGCCGCCGCCGCCGGCGACGGCCTTGATCAGGACCGGAAAGCCGATCTTGTTGGCTTCCGCCGTCAGGGTCTCGTCCGACTGGTCGTCGCCCTGGTAGCCGGGAGTGACGGGCACGCCCGCCTCGATCATCAGCTTTTTCGCGGCGTCCTTCAGGCCCATGGCGCGGATCGATTCCGGCTTCGGCCCGATCCAGATGATGCCCGCGGCGGCCACGGCCTCGGCGAAGTCGGCGTTCTCGGACAGGAAGCCGTAGCCGGGGTGGATGGCCTCGGCGCCCCTGTCCTTGGCGGCCTGAAGCACCTTCTCGGCGACCAGATAGCTCTCGCGCGCCGGGGCCGGGCCGATCAGCACGGCCTCATCAGCCTCGCGCACATGCAGGGCGTCGGCGTCGGCCTCGGAATAGACGGCGATGGTGCGGATCCCCATCGCGCGGGCGGTGCGGAAGACGCGGCAGGCGATCTCGCCACGATTGGCGACAAGGACGGATTTGAACATGGCGCGGTTGTAGTGCGGCGCGCGGCGGCGGGCTAGTGCGCCACGGTCGGTCGAGGGCGGAGCCCGGAAAGTGGCTAGTGGCTAGTGGCTAGTGGTTCGATGCCGCGAGCGCCGGCGTCAACGCGGCACGCGCCGGTGCTGACGCCGCCATCCACTAACCACTAGCCACAAACCACTTCCGACACCTCGATGTCGGAAAAGCGGGCTCCGTCAGAGCCCGCCGTTCCTGCCTCACTCAGCCCACTTGGGCGCGCGCTTCTCGAGGAAGGCGGCGACGCCTTCCTGGCCTTCGGCGCTGACGCGGGCGCGGGCGATGCGCTTGGCGGTTTCGTCCATCAGGCCGGTGTCGATCTTCTTGCCGACGACATCGTGGACCAGACGCTTGGCGTCGCCCATGGCGCCGGGGGCGTTGGCCGACAGGCTGTCGGTCAGCATGGAGATGAACTCGTCCACCGAGCCTTCCGGCAGGACCATGTCGATCAGGCCGGCGTGGGCGGCGTAGCTGGCGTCGAAGATGTTGGCGGTCAGGAACAGCTGGCGCGCGCGGCGGGCGCCGATGGCCTCGACCACATAGGGGGCGATGGTCGCCGGGATCAGGCCCAGCTTGACCTCGGAGAAGGCGAAACGGGCGCCCTCGACGGCCACGGCCATGTCGCAGGCGGCCACGATGCCGGCCCCGCCGCCCATGGCCGAGCCCTCGACGACGGCGCAGGTCAGGGCCGGAACCTCGTGCAGGGCCTTGAGCATCCGGGCCAGGCCCATGGCGTCGTCGCGGTTGTCGCTCTCGGACCAGCCGGCGGCGTCCTTCATCCAGCCCAGGTCGGCGCCCGCGCTGAACGTGCCGCCCGCGCCGCGGATGAAGACCAGCCGCACATGGTCGGCGCCGTGCAGGGTCTCGAAGGCCTCGCGCAGGGCGCCGATGACGGCGGCGTCGAAGGCGTTGCGCTTCTGCGGACGGTTGATGGTGACGAAGACCACGCCGTCGGCGGTGGCGTCGATCTGGACCAGATCATCGTTCGCATCCGGCGCCGGATCGGCGACCAGCGGATGGGCGATGCTGTTGATCTCGGCGGCCTCGGCGTCGGTGATGTCGAGGGCGTCTTCGGGTTGGGTGTCGGTGGGCTTTTTGTCGGTCATGGGAGCCTAACGCTTGAAGCTTGGATAGGGATTACATCCGGAACACGCCGAAGGTCGTCTCCGGGATCGGGGCGTTCAGGCTGGCGCTGATGGCGAGGCCGAGGACGTCGCGGGTCTGGGCGGGGTCGATGACGCCGTCGTCCCAGAGGCGGGCGGAGGCGTAGTAGGGGTTGCCCTCGTCCTCGTACTTCTGACGGACCGGGGCCTTGAAGGCTTCGGCCTGTTCGGGCGTCCAGCTGTCGGCGTCGCGGTGGACGGTGGCGAGGACGCTGGCGGCCTGTTCGCCGCCCATGACGCTGATCCGGCTGTTGGGCCAGGTGAAGAGGAAGCGCGGGCTGTAGGCGCGGCCGCACATGCCGTAGTTGCCGGCGCCGAAGCTGCCGCCGATCAGGACGGTGAATTTGGGCACTTCAGCGCTGGCCACGGCGGTGACCAGTTTGGCCCCGTGCTTGGCGATGCCCTCGGCCTCGTATTTGCCGCCGACCATGAAGCCCGAGATGTTCTGCAGGAACAGCAGCGGGATCTTCCGCTTGCAGGCCAGTTCGATGAAGTGGGCGCCCTTCTGGGCGCTTTCCGAAAACAGGACGCCGTTGTTGGCGAGGATGGCGACCGGATAGCCCCAGATACGGGCGAAGCCGCAGACGAGGCTGGTCCCGTAGAGCGCCTTGAACTCGTCCAGCTCCGAGCCGTCGACGATGCGGGCGATGACCTCGCGCACGTCATAGGGGGCGCGGACGTCGTCGGGGATGACGCCGTACAGTTCTGACGCGTCGTAGGCGGGAGCCTTGGGCTCGCGCACGTCCAGATCGACCTTCTTGATCGTGTTCAGATTGGCGACGATGGAGCGGACGATCTCCAGCGCGTGCTCGTCATTCTCGGCGACATGGTCGACGACGCCGGACTTGCGGCCGTGGGTCTCGGCGCCGCCCAGTTCCTCGGCCGAGATGACCTCGCCGGTGGCGGCCTTCACCAGCGGCGGACCGGCCAGGAAGATGGTGCCCTGGTTGCGGACGATGACGGTCTCGTCCGACATGGCCGGGACATAGGCGCCGCCGGCGGTGCAGGAGCCCATGACGCAGGCGATCTGGGGGATCGACCTGGCCGACATGCGGGCCTGGTTGAAGAAGATGCGGCCGAAGTGGTCGCGGTCGGGGAAGACCTCGGCCTGGTGGGGCAGGTTGGCCCCGCCGGAATCCACCAGATAGACGCAGGGCAGGTTGTTCTGCTCGGCGATCTCCTGCGCCCGCAGGTGCTTCTTCACCGTCATCGGGAAGTAGGCGCCGCCCTTCACCGTCGGGTCGTTGGCGACGATCATCACCTCGCGGCCCGAGACCCGGCCGACGCCGCAGATCATGCCCGCGCCGGGCGCCTCGTCATTGTACATACCCCCGGCGGCCAGCTGGCCGACCTCGAGGAAGGGGGAGCCGGGATCCAGCAGGCGCTCGACGCGGTCCCGCGGCAGCAGCTTGCCGCGCGAGACGTGGCGGTCGCGGCTGGCGTCGGAGCCGCCGCGGGCGGCCTTGGCCACCTTCGCATACAGCTCGTCGCGCAGGGCGCGGTTATGGGCGTCCAGCGCCTTGAAGGCGGCGGACGAGGTGTCGATGGCGGACGTCAGCTTCGGCATGGGGGAGGTTTAGGCGTTGCATCGCGCCCTTGTCCACCGGACCCGGCGGCGCCAGATCAGGGGCAGGACGACGGTCGTCCCGAAGGAGCCTCCCATGAGCAAGATCGCCTTTATCGTCGGCAGCCTGCGCAAGGGCTCGCTCAACCGGCTGACCGCCGAGGCGCTGATCCGTTCGGCGCCCGAGG
>NZ_DASWWG010000070.1:0-47541 GCF_036400995.1 Brevundimonas sp. | reverse complement strand
GCGCCGATGATGACGCCGACCGCCAGGTCGATGACATTGCCGCGCGCGGCGAATTCACGAAACTCGGTCAGCAGGCTCATTTCAACTCAGTCTTTCGGTTCAGGCGTCGCCGGACGCGTTCAGGCGTTCGCGAAGTTCCTTGCCGCTCTTGAAGAAGGGCACGGCCTTGGCGGGCACTTCCACCGTCTCGCCGGTGCGGGGATTGCGGCCGACCCGCGCAGGGCGGCTGCGCACGGAAAAGGCGCCGAAGCCCCGAAGCTCAACCCGTCCGCCGTCGGACAGAGCCTCGGTCATCTGACCCAGGATGACGTTGACGACCCGTTCCACCTCGGCGTGGGTGAGGTGGATGTTCTCGGCCGCCAGCTTCTCGATCAGTTCAGACTTGATCATTCAGGCCCCCGCCCGTGGCTGTTTCAGATGCAGTCGCTTCCGTTCAGGTCCGCACCCTAACCGTCTGACGCCACAGGAATAAAGAGGGCGCATCAGATTAAGAGCGATTCTCAAGGGGTAGCCTCGCCATTGGCGCGGGTTCTTGCCCGTCACGCAAGAAAAAAGGCGGCTGGATTGCTCCAGCCGCCCCATTTTCTGGTCGAAGAGGACGATTAGTCCTTCGAACCGGCCTTTTCGCGAAGCGCGGCGCCCAGGATGTCGCCGAGCGAAGCGCCCGAGTCCGACGAACCGAACTGTTCGATGGCCTCGGCTTCGTCCTTCATTTCCAGCGCCTTGACCGACACCGAGACGCGGCGCGTGGCCTTGTCGATGCCCGTGATCATGGCGTCGATGCGATCGCCGACGGCGAAGCGTTCCGGACGTTGCTCGTTGCGGTCGCGCGACAGGTCCGACTTGCGGACGAAGGCCGTGACCGGCGCGTCGTCTTCACCGAACTTGACTTCGATGCCGCCCGTTTCGATCGACGTCACGGTGACGGTGATCTGCTGGCCACGCTTGTAGACGTCGCCTTCCATCGGGTCGCCGCCGAGCTGCTTGACGCCCAGCGAGACGCGTTCCTTCTCGATGTCGACGTCCAGCACCTTGGCCTTGATCGTTTCACCCTTGCGGTAACGCTGGATGGCTTCTTCGCCCGAGACGTTCCAGTCCAGGTCCGACAGGTGGACCATGCCGTCGATGTCGTTGTCCAGGCCGACGAACAGGCCGAACTCGGTGGCGTTCTTGACTTCGCCCTCGACGGTCGAACCGATCGGGTGAGCCTCGACGAAGGCTTCCCACGGGTTGTTCTGGGCTTGCTTCAGGCCCAGCGAGATGCGGCGCTTGGCGCTGTCGACGTCCAGGACGATGACTTCCACTTCCTGCGAGGTGGAGACGATCTTGCCCGGGTGGACGTTCTTCTTGGTCCAGGACATTTCCGAGACGTGGACCAGGCCTTCGACGCCGGCTTCCAGCTCAACGAACGCACCGTAGTCGGTGATGTTCGTGATGCGGCCCGTGTACTTGGCGTTGACCGGGTACTTGGCTTCGACGCCGTCCCACGGATCCGACTGCAGCTGCTTCATGCCGAGGCTGATGCGCTGGGTGTCCGGGTTGATCTTGACGATCTGGACCTTGACGGTGTCGCCGACGGCCAGGACTTGCGACGGATGCGAGACGCGCTTCCACGACATGTCGGTGACGTGCAGCAGGCCGTCGATGCCGCCCAGGTCGACGAACGCACCGTAGTCGGTGATGTTCTTGACGACGCCTTCGCGGACTTCACCCTCTTGCAGCTGGCCGACCAGCTCGGTGCGCTGTTCGGCGCGGGCTTCTTCCAGGATGGCGCGACGCGAGACGACGATGTTGCCGCGCGGACGGTCCATCTTGAGGATGGCGAAGGGTTGTTCCTTGCCCATCAGCGGAGCGACGTCGCGCACCGGACGGATGTCGACCTGCGAGCCCGGCAGGAAGGCCGAGGCGCCGCCCAGGTCGACGGTGAAGCCGCCCTTGACGCGGCCGACGATGGTGCCGTTGACCGGCTGGCCGTCGGCGAAGACGACTTCCAGGCGGGTCCAGGCTTCTTCGCGGCGAGCCTTGTCGCGGCTGATGACCGCTTCACCCAGGGCGTTCTCGACGCGCTCCAGGTAGACTTCGACGTTGTCGCCGACCTTCGGGATCACGGCGCCTTCGCCGATGCCGAATTCGCGGGCCGGGATGCGGCCTTCGGTCTTCAGACCGACGTCGATGATCAGGATGTCCTTCTCGATGCCGACGACGCGGCCGTGGACGACCTGGCCTTCGCCGAGGTCACGACCCTGCAGTTGCTGGTCGAGAAGCGCGGCGAAATCGTCGCGGGTGGGGGAAAGGGTATCGGTCATGTAACTCTGGAGTTGGAGGAAAAGGTCTTGCGCGCGACCGGATGGTCCCGCGCAAAGGGGGTTCAAAAGAGGAAATCAGGTCGTCGGGATGCGAGGCTTCAACTCAGCCAGAGCGCCCGCGGAAGCCGAGGATGGGAGCGTTGGATTTGCGAGAGCGGTCTAGAGACCGTGTTTCGCGCGCGCCGCCTCGACGATACGGCGGGCCGCATCGAAGGCGGCTTCTATATCCATATCGGTCGTATCCAGCAAGACGGCGTCGTCAGCCTGCACCATGGGAGCCGCGCCCCGTCCGGCGTCACGCTCGTCCCGCTTGATGATGTCGGCCAGCATGGCCTCGAAGGCGATGTCGTGCCCGCGCGCGGTCAGCTGCTTCCAGCGCCGGGTCGCCCGCACGTGCGGGGTCGCGGTGATGAACAGCTTGGCCTGCGCCTCCGGCGCGATGACGGTGCCGATATCGCGCCCGTCGAGCACCGCCCCGCCCGCCTGGGCGGCGAAGGCCTTCTGGAAGGCCAGCAGGGCCGCGCGAACGGCGGGATAGCCGGCGATCCGGCTCGCGGCCTCTCCTGCTTCCCCGCTGGTCAGACGATCAGTGTCGGTCAGATCGGTGGCGTCCAGCCGCAGTGCGACCGCCTCTGCGGCGGCGGCGTCGTCCAGCGAGCCGCCGGCGTCGAGCACGCCCACGCCCACGGCGCGGTACAGCAGGCCGGTGTCCAGATGCGGCAGGCCGTAGGTGGCGGCCAGTCGTGCGGCGATGGTGCCCTTGCCCGAGGCGGCGGGTCCGTCGACGGCGATGATGAGGGGAGCGGTCATTGGCCTGCCGCGATATCGGCCCCGAGGCCGTTCATCAACTCAACAAAGCCCGGGAAGCTGGTGGCGATCATATCCGGATCGTCGACCGTGACCGGTTCCTCCGCCGCAAGGCCCAGCACCAGATGGCTCATGGCGATACGGTGATCGTGGGCGGTGTGCACCGTCCCGCCGCCCTTCACCGGGCCGCCGGTGACGAGGAAGCCCTCGGGCTCCTCCTCCACCGCGACGCCGCAGGCGCGCAGGCCGTCGACCATCAGCTTGATGCGGTCGCTCTCCTTGACCCGCATCTCCCCGACGCCGCGCATGACCGTGACGCCGTCGGCGAAGGCGGCGGTGGCGGCCAGGATCGGATACTCGTCGATCATCGAGGCGGCGCGCTCTTCGGGCACGACGACGCCCTTCAGCGCCGAGTGACGGGCCGTGATGTCGCCGACCTCCTCGCCCCCGGCCATGCGGCGGTTCGCGATGGTCAGATCCGCGCCCATCTCCAGCCAGGTGTCGAACAGGCCGGTGCGCAGCGGGTTCAACATGACGCCCTCGACCGTCACCGCCGAGCCCGGGACCACCAGCCCCGCCGCCAGCGGGAAGGCGGCGGACGACGGATCGCCCGGCACGGCCACGAAGGTCCCGGTCAGCGGCTGCCCGCCCTTCAGCGTGATCGTCCAGCCCTCGCCGTTGTCCTCGACGCCGACCTCGGCCCCGAAGGCGCGCAGCATCCGTTCGGTGTGGTCCCGGCTCTTCTCGGGTTCGGTGACCGTGGTCACGCCCCCGGCGTTCAGCCCCGCCAGCAGGATGGCCGACTTGATCTGGGCCGAGGCCACCGTCTGTACATAGTCGATGCCGGTCAGCGCCCCGCCGGTCAGGCGCAGGGGCACCCGGTCCTCGTCGGCCAACCATTCGAAGGTCGCGCCCATGTTCGCCAGCGGGCCCGTGACCCGCTTCATCGGCCGCTTCCGCAGGCTCGCATCGCCGTCGAAGGTCGCCGTGATCGGATAGCCCGCCGCCGCGCCCATCAGCAGGCGCACGCCCGTTCCGGCGTTGCCGCAGTCGATGACGCTGTCCGGCGACCGGAAACCGCCGGCGCCGGTGATGCGCCAGCGCCCTTCGCCGAGCCGCTCGACCGTCGCCCCGAAGGCTTCCGCGGCGCGGGCCGTGGCCAACACATCATCGCCTTCCAGCAGGCCTTCGACCTCCGTCACGCCGCTCGCCATGGCTCCGAAGATCATCGAGCGGTGCGACATGCTCTTGTCGCCGGGCGCGCGCACGGAACCGGTCAGCGCGGGGCTGCGGCGGGCGGTCAAATGTGTGGTGTTCGTCACCCAACGGTCTCCGAAAGGGCAGGGGCGGCGCGGGTGGCGCGGAGTTGGGTTTTGACAGCGGCTCCAAGGGGTGGCAAGGGACCCGCCCGAATTCCCCCTGAACGTGAGAGGCGCCTCCGTGGCTAATCCCGAACTGGGCCAGAAGCAGGTCTGCCCGAACTGCCAGGCCAAATTCTACGACCTGAACCGTCGTCCGGCTCACTGCCCCAAGTGCGGCACCGACTTTGATCCCGAAGAAGCCCTGAAGCTGCGCAACCGCCGCGGCCGTCCGGCCGGCTACCCGGCTGACGACGAGGCCGAGGATCAGGTCAAGGACAAGAACGCCGACGGTGACGAGGACGAGGACGAAAGCACCTCGACCCCGGAAATCGACGAGGAAGGCCACGAGCCGATCCTGACGCCGGACGATGACGACGACTCCCCGACCGACCCGACCGAAGAGCCCGGCATGGGCGAGGCCGGCGACGACGACGACGTCCTGGGCGACGACGACGATGACTCGGTCCCCTTCATCGAGGACGAGGACGATGACGACTCGTTCGAGGACGAGATCGGCAAGCCCGAGAAGGACGAGGACTGACCGAATTCCGGGCGGATCGGAGCCCTCTGATCCGCCCGGAAATCACCTTTCGAACAGCGTTCGAAAAAGGTGAAAATAAAAGGCGAAAACGGGCTTGATCATCAAACGGGCCTGACATAGTTTCCGCCGCCTCGCCGGGGGCCAACACCAACACCTCGGCGGACGAAACCGGCAACGGTTCGGGGCTTTAGCTCAGTTGGTAGAGCGCTTGCATGGCATGCAAGAGGTCAGCGGTTCGACTCCGCTAAGCTCCACCATGAAGGCCTCGCGGGACACCGCGAGGCCTTCTCCAATTCCGGCCCTGCCCCCGCACTGACCGTTGCACCGGAGACGGTTGCGCCCCATCTAGGAACCGAACCGGCGCCCTGCCGATCGCGGGGGGCGTGGACGGTTCGTCAGCCTGCTTCGGGGGCCAGAAAGATGACCACGCGCACCGTCCTGTTCGACAGCCCCTTCCTGCTGGGGTTTGACCATACCCGGGCCCTGATCGACCGGGCCCAGCGCGCGGCGGCGGACAGCTATCCCCCCTACAATGTCGAGCAACGCGGCGAGCGCGCCGTGCGCATCACCCTGGCGGTGGCGGGCTTCGGTCCGGACGACCTCGTGATCACCCTCGAGGGACGCCAGCTGGTCATCGCCGGCAAGCGTGAGGACGCCGGCAAGCCCGAGCAGGCCTTCCTGCACCGCGGCATCGCGGGACGCGGCTTCGTCCGCAGCTTCGTGCTGGCCGACGGGCTGGAGATCGACGAGGCGCGACTGGAGCACGGCCTGCTGCACGTCGACATGAGCCGTCCGGATGACGTGCAGGCCATTCGCCGGATTCCCATCACGACGGGCTGAACGCCGTCGTTTTCATCGGTCGCCTCTGAAGGGACCGAACCCATACGCCCCAGTGGCGTTAGTTGAGCGTAAGGAGGCGGTCGCATGACGCCGGAACAGAAGATGACCCGCCAGGACTTCGCCCATCTGGGCGCTCCCGACCTGGTCTATGTGCGCGAAATCCGCGCGGCCGATGTGCTGGCTGACACCCCGATGACGGCCATGCAGGGCCTGTCCGTGGACCCTGACGCCACTCTCTATGCCGTCCACGGCGCCGACGGCGAGCGACTGGCCATCATGATGGACCGCGAGACCGCCTTCGCGACCGCCGTCGCGCACGAGCTGGAGCCGGTGTCGGTTCACTGAGTTCTCATTAAGGGGCGCTAACGCTCGGCTCGCGGAGCCTCGCTTCTTGAGCGCCTGTGCGCCTTGCGCGCACCAGCCTCGCGCTCAAGCAATGAGCGCCCGCGGCGCGAGCGGTAGCGCCTTCGAGGAAATGAGATGGCGGCCGTCAGGCCGCGGTGGCCGGAGCGTGATCGCGAACGAACAGGGCGCGGATCGCGTCGACGGTGTGCGCCTGACGCAGTTGCTCGCGCATTTCCGACACGCGCAGCGCGCGCGAGACCGCGGCGAGGGCCCGCAGGTGGTCAGCGCCGTCGCTGGGCGGCGCGAACAGGGCGAACAGCAGATCGACCGGGCGGTCGTCCACCGAGCCATAGGCGACGGGGGTGTCCAGACGCACGAAGACCGCCGTCACCCGGCTGACGCCCTCCAGCCGCGCGTGCGGCACCGCGACGCCCGAGCCGAGCCCGGTCGAGCCCAGGGCCTCGCGCTCCAGCAGGGCCTCAAGGACCCGCGCTTCCGGCAGGCCGAGCGTCTGCGCCGCGACCTCAGCCACGGTATGAAGAGCCTGGCGCTTTGACGACGCGCCGCTGCGCAGGACGACACCGCCGTCCGCCAGCAAATCACCGATGTCCATTGGAACCCCGACTCTACTCGATCATCCCCGGTGGGCGGGCGCCCTTTAGAACACCCGCCCCCTCGTGGGAAGCACTATGACGTATGACCGTTTACCGAACCGTGTGCGGCGAGCGACACAGCCTTACGATCGGGGTCGATCCAGCCCACGTTGCCGTCAGGACGGCGGTAGACCACGGAGATGCCGCCATGGGCGGCGTTGCGGAACACCACGACCGGGTAGCCGGTCATGTCGAGTTCGGCGACCGCGCGCCCGACCGTGATCGTCCGGATCTCGGTCTGGTTCTCGGCGATGACCATGCCGACGGGCGGGGGTTCGCCCGGGGCTCCGGCGTCGCCGAAGGTCTCGTCCTCGACCTCATCGGGATTGCGCAGGACGATGCTTCGGGCGACCTCGCGCGCGGCGTTCTCGGTCTTCTCGGGCGACATGCGCTTGGGACCGATATGATGGTCCTTCAGTCGTCGCTTGTAGCGGCGCACCCGCTTCTCGAGCTTGTCGAGAGAGTCGGAGAAGGCGCCGTGGGCGTCGCCGCCCAGACCGGTCGTCACGATGGCCTGGCCTGATGCGAGACGGACCCAACAGTCCACCTTGAAACCGTGACCGTCCTTCGAGACGACGACCTCAGCATCCTGAGCGCCGCGTTCGAAGTATTTTCCGATCCCGTCTTCGAGTTCCTGGGAGATGCGCGAGCCTAACGCTTCGCCGACATCTACGTGCTTGCCGCTGACCTGGACTTGCATGCCGATAGAACGCGACCGAACGGGTTTGGTGTCAACGGAGAACACGGAAATCGACAGTCACGCTTGCGCGATTGGTCGCACGCATTTTCGCCGGGGCCGCGGGCAAAAGGCTCCGCCTTTTCAACCCGACGCGGCCTGGCGCTTCGCGCGCCGAGCTCAGCCCGCCTTGAGCATCCGCTTACGCTCGACGGACGAGGGAATTCGCAAGGCTTCCCGGTACTTGGCGACCGTGCGGCGGGCGATGTCGATGCCGGCCTCGCTGAGCAGTTCGACGATGCGGTCGTCCGACAGGACGTCGCCGTCGCGGCCCTCGCCGTCGATCATCGACTTGATCCGGTGACGGACGGCCTCGGCCGAATGGAGCGCGCCGCCGTCCGAGGACTGGATGGCGGCGGTAAAGAAGAATTTCAGCTCGAAAACACCCCGGGGGGTGGAGACGTATTTGTTCGAGGTGACCCGGCTGACGGTCGACTCGTGCATGCCGATGGCGTCGGCGACGGTCTTCAGGTTCAGGGGCCGCAGGAACTCGACGCCGAAGGCGAGGAAGGCGTCCTGCTGGCGCACAATTTCCGACGCCACCTTCAGGATCGTCTTGGCGCGTTGGTCGAGGGACTTCACCAGCCAGGAGGCCTGGGCGGCGCAGTCGGCGACGAAGGTCTTCTCCACCTCGGTGCGGGCGCCGGACGCCACCACCCCGTGATAGCGCTTGTCCATGATCAGGCGCGGCAGGGTGTCCGAGTTCAGCTCGACCTTCCAGCCGCCCGCCGGATCGGCGCGGACGTGGACGTCGGGGATGACGGTCTGGGCCGGCTCGCCGCCGAAGCCCGCGCCCGGACGCGGCGTCAGGGCCTTCAGCTCCGAGATCATCTCGACCATGTCCTCGGCGTCGACGCCGCACAGCTTGCGCAGGCCAGTCAGATCCCGCTTCGCCAGCAGGTCGAGATTGTCGAGCAGGGCCTCCATGGCCGGATCGAAGCGGTTGCGCTCGACCAACTGCAGCTTCAGGCATTCCGGCACCGAGCGGGCCATGACTCCGGTCGGCTCGAAGCCGTGACAGACGGACAGCACGCCCTCGACCCGGTTCAGCCCCACGCCGAGCCGTTCGGCCACCTCGGCCAGGTCGCCGCGCAGGTAGCCGCCCTCGTCGACCATATCGATCAGGGTCAGGGCGATGCCATGGTCCGCGGCGCTGAACCCTGCCTGGGACGCCTGGGCCTGCAGATGCTCCCACAGGGTGGCGTCGCGGCTGTCGGGCTGCTCGCGCCCCTCCCCGTCCGGCAGGCCGCCGCCGGATCCCGCGCGGGACCAGTCGGTCAGGCCGGGTTGGCCGTCGTCGGTGCGATCCGCCCCGCGTTCGCCCGGCGCCGCATCGCCGTAGACGTCGTCGCCGCGGGCATCGACCGAGTCGCCCCCGTCGGCGGCGCGACCATCCTCAAAGCTCATCTCGGCGCGATCGGCGACCTCGGCCCGTTCCGGCTGAAGTTCCCCGGCCTCGCCGCCCGGCTCTCCGTCCTCGCGCTGCAGCAGGGGGTTCTTCTCCAGCTCGGCCTCGACGAAAGCCTCCAGCTCAAGGTTCGACAGTTGCAGCAGCTTGATCGCCTGCTGCAGCTGGGGCGTGATGACGAGCCCCTGCCCCTGTCTGATCTCGAGCCTTTGACCGAGCACGCGATTTTCCCCTGCCCCGGCCGATGTGGCCCGGAACTTGCTACGGCGACCATGTCGCCGAACCGGTTAACGACGATTAAAGGGCTCGAAGCGCTTCCGGATGCGGTCCGGGACGGTCGCAGCCGACGGTTCACCGCCCGAAACGATCACGGGCTGACGGACGCCTGGGCCTCCGGAACCCGTCGCTCGCTCCAGACATCCAGATCCGCCTCACGCCCGATCATGGCCAGGCCCGAGGCGATGGATTCGAACTCGCCGCCGGTCTCGATGCGGTCCACGCCGAAGCGACGGTGGAAGATGTCGCGGACGGCCGGGACGAAGGAGGTGCCGCCGGTCAGGAAGACCCGGTCGATCTGGCCGGGCTCCAGCCCCGAGCGCTGCACGGCCTCGTCGACGGCGGCCTCGATGGCGGCGAGGTCGGGGGCGATCCAGCCCTCGAACTGCGCGCGGGTGACCGGCTTCTCGATGCGGATGGAGCCGGCGACGAAACTGAAATCCGCCTGTTCCTGGCCGGACAGGGCCATCTTGAGCGCGGCGACGGAGCGGTACAGGGCGTAGCCGTGGTTGTCGTCCAGGACCTCGATCATCCGGTCCAGCTTGTCCGGCTCCAGCGCGGTGCGGGCGAGGGCGCGGATGTCACGCATGTCCTTTGACGCGCGCAGCAGGGCCAGCTGGTCCCAGCGGGCGAAGGCGGCGTAGTAGCGCTGGGGGATGGGCAGGGTCTTGCCGAAGGTGCGGTACTCGCCGCCCTTGCCCAGTTCGGGCGACACCAGATGGTCGATGATCCGGTAGTCGAAGGCGTCGCCCGCCACGCCGACGCCCGACCGGGCCAGAGGGGTGGAGCGCAGGCCGTCAGGGCCGCGTTCGAACCGGACGACGGAGAAGTCGCTGGTGCCGCCGCCGAAGTCGGCGACCAGCACATTGGCGTCGGCCTGCAGCGTGCGGGCGAAGAAGAAGGCCGCGCCGATGGGCTCATAGGCGTAGCGGATATCGGTGAAGCCGAGCCGGGCGAAGGCGGTCTCGTAGCGGGCCAGCGCCAGTTGCTCGTCCGGCGAGCCGCCGGCGAAGGTGACGGGGCGGCCGACGATGACCCGGGCCGGGAGGTCGGCCATGCCCTCGCCCGCATGGGCGCGCAGGCGCAGCAGGAAGGCGCTGAGCAGGTCCTCGAACCTGTAGCGCCGCCCGTCGATCAGAGTGTCGGTAAAGGCGGCGTTGGCGGCGAAGGTCTTGAACGACTGGATGAAGCGGGTGTCGAGCGCGTCCTCGACATAGGCCTCGATGGCCCAGGGCCCGGCCTCGACGATCCGCTCCGGCGGCCGGCCGTCGACGGACGGCCGGATCTGGAAGCTGAGGGTCGAGCGGAAGGCGGTGACCCGGCCGGTCGGGGCGTCGAAGCGCAGGACCGTCGCCTCGCCGTCCCCGCCGGCGAAGGCGACGACGGTGTTGGTGGTGCCGAAGTCGATGCCGACGGTGGGCGCAATGTCAGAGGTCATGAGAGCGGCTCCCGGCGGTGGGCGGCGCTTCTAGCGCAGACGCCGCCAGGGCGGAACCGTCAGGCGGGCGCGCGCAGCACCTTCTCCATCGCCTTCCCCTTGGCCAGCTCGTCGATGAGTTTGTCGAGGTAGCGGATTTCCTGCATCAACCCGGGCTCCATGGCCTCGACGCGGATGCCGCAGATGGTTCCGGTGATCGACTGGCGGGCCGGGTTCAGGGCGGGGGCGTTGGCGAAGAAGGCCTCGAACGGGGTCTTGTCGGCGATCAGGGCGTCGAACTGCGCCTGAGAATAGCCGGTGAGCCAGAGGATGACCTGATCGACCTCGGCGCGGGTGCGGCCCTTCTTCTCGGCCTTGGCGATATAGGCCGGATAGACCGAGGCGAAGGGCATGGCGAAGATGCGGTGGGTCATGGATCGCTCCTGTATCCGGCGCCCCTCCACCGCCTTCGGCGGTCCCCCTCCCCCGTAGGGGGAGGAACGCCGCTCTAACCGTACATGTCGCCCAGATAGACCCGGCGGACTTCCGGGTCGCGGATGACGTCCTCGGCCTTGCCCTCGAACAGGACGGCGCCGCCCGAGATGATCGAGGCGTGGTCGATGATCTCGAGGGTTTCGCGGACGTTGTGGTCGGTGATCAGGACGCCGATGCCCTGCCCCGCCAGATAGCGGATGACCTGACGGATGTCGGCGATGGCCAGGGGGTCGATGCCCGCGAAGGGTTCGTCCAGCAGCATGAAGCTGGGGCGGCCGGCCAGGGCGCGGGCGATCTCGCAGCGACGACGCTCGCCGCCCGACAGGCCCGAGGCCGGGGCGTGACGCAGATGATCGATGCGCAGCTCCTCCAGCAGACGCGCGACCTCCTCGTCGATCGCCTTCTGGCCGGTGTGGTGCAGCTCGACCACGGCGCGGACGTTCTGTTCGACCGTCATGCCGCGGAAGATGGAGGCCTCCTGCGCCAGATAGCCGAGGCCCATTCGGGCGCGCTGGTACATCGGCTGGGCCGTGATGTCCTCGCCGTCCAGCCAGATCGAGCCGGAGTCCGGCGGGATCAGGCCGGTGATCATGTAGAAGCAGGTGGTCTTGCCCGCCCCGTTGGGACCGAGCAGGCCCGCGACCTCGCCGCGCTGGACGGTCAGGGAGACGTCGCGGACGACCTGACGCTGGCCGAACGCCCGGGCCAGGTTCTCGGCGCGCAGCCCGGTGGCGCGCGCAGCAGCGGCGGGCGCCGGGGCGGCGTCGTCATGGACGTTGAGGGCGGAGAGTTCCTTGCGGGCCACGCGTCGCTCCGAGCCGGAGGCTCAGTTCCCGCTCTGGGGATAGAAGACGCCCTGCACCCGACCGCCGGAGCCGCCTTCCATCTGCGCGGACTCGGTGCGGGTGTTGTAGACCAGCCGCGCGCCGGTGATGACGTTCTCGCCCTGGGTCAGGATCACGTCGCCGGTCAGGACGATGGTGTCATTGTTGGGCGTGTAGACGGCGCGGTCGCCGCGGATCGTCTGCTCCGGAGTGACGAAATAGACGCTGCCCGAGGCCTCGACGCGGGTCAGGGTCCCGCCGTTCAGACCGGCCTCGATATTGTCGGCGCGGATGCGGCTGTCGCCCTGGGTCAGCTCGGCCCGGCCCTGCATCGACAGGGTCGTGGTCGTGCGCGACACCTGATCGGCGCCCCACATGATGGGCTGTCCGCCCTGGAAGCTCTGAGCGTCGCCGATCGTCGGCAGGGCCACAAGGCCGAGGCCGAGCGCCGCGACGGTCAGGAGTTTGGTCTTCGTCATCAGTTCGACCTCGACGGGTTGATGGTCCCGCGCACCTTGTTATCGCCCGAGCCGCTGAACACGACCCGTTGGCCCTGTTCATAAATCGCATAGGACGAAGCGTTGATGGTTCCAAGAGGGCCGGAGCCCTGAACGCCCTTCGAACCGGTCACGACACCGGTCGAAGTGTTCACCACAGCCTCGGGCGTGACCAGCGTAAAGCCCGATCCGCCGTCGGAAATCCGCACGTTGGGACCGATCGTCACGGTCTTGGCCGCCTCGTTGTATTCGCCGCCGTCGGCGGTGAGGGTGGTGACCTTGCGGCCGCCCAGGTTCAGGCGCAGCGCCGGACCGACCAGACGGAAGCGGCCTGTGTTCGGGTCACGCACCGCGCCCTGGGCGCCGATGACGAAGCTGCGGCCCTGGGCGTCCTGACCATGGAACATGGGGTTGTCGAGGCGGACCTCGCGGCTGGTCCCGGCCTTGCGCTCGACGTCCGACATGACCGTGCGCAGGACGATCCAGCTGATGGTGCCGCCGGCGAGGATGAGGATGAGCACCGGCAACAGGCGGCGCAGCAGCTGGACCCGACGCGAGCGCGCGCGGAAGGCCGAGGCCGTCGCGGCGACGCGGGCCTCGTCCTCGGCCTTGCGGGTCTCAACCGGTTCCTCGGTCATCGGGCCTCAGTCTCAGGCGTGGGCGAAGATATCCTGCTCGTCCCAGCCGGCCAGATCGAGGGCGGCGCGGGTGGGCAGGAAGTCGAAACATTTGCGGGCCAGTTCGGTGCGACCCTCGCGCTCCAGCATCTCGTCCAGCCGCGCCTTGACGGCGTGCAGGTACAGGACGTCGGAGGCGGCGTAGTCGAGCTGGGCCTGGGTCAGGACCGGCGAGCCCCAGTCGCTGGACTGCTGGGCCTTGGAGAGCTCCACGCCGGCGCATTCGCGCACCACGTCCTTGAGGCCGTGGCGGTCGGTGTAGGTGCGGGCCAGCTTGGAGGCGATCTTGGTGCAGTAGACCGGGGCGGTATCGACGCCGAGGTGCAGCTGGAACATGCCGATGTCGAAGCGGCCGAAGTGGAACAGCTTGAGCACCTGCGGATCGGCCAGCACGCGCTTCAGGTTCGGGCAGTCATAGGCGGGACGATTCAGGCGCACGACATGGGCGTCGCCGTCGCCGGACGACAGTTGCACCACGCACAGGGGGTCGCGGCGGAAGCGCAGGCCCATGGTCTCGGAATCGACGGCCACCACCGGCCCCAGATCGAGGCCGTCGGGCAGGTCGCCTTCGTGAAGATAAACGGTCATGGGGAGTAGGTAGCGCCTTGGCCGTGGGGATGCGAGCGCAATCCCGTCTGACAGGGGCTCGAAAGTGGCTGGTGGCTAGTGGCCAGTGGCTGGCCAGCAGCCTGCGACCGCACGGTTTGCGCCGCCCTTCCGCAGGCGGTGACGCTGCAACAACTAGCCACTAGCCACTAATCACTTCGCCGCACTGACCCCGCCTGAGGGCCACCAGTATGCGTCGAGCCAAGGCCCAAAAGAGAAAAGGCGCCGCATCGGACGATGCAGCGCCTTTTCAATAATTGGTGCCCAGAAGAGGACTCGAACCTCCACGACCTTTCAGTCACTGGCACCTGAAGCCAGCGCGTCTACCAATTCCGCCATCTGGGCCAAACGTCCGTGCCGCGAGCGGCGTTTCCGTCTGGAAGGCGCGGACCTCTAAGGCAGTGCCCGGACCGGGTCAACAACCTTTTCCAGCATTTTTTGCGTTTGCGTTGCGAGCCCCCCCGCCATCGTCTAATCCGCCGTCGTGCAAGGGTATTCCCGCGCCGTCCGCATTGGAGTTCTGACATGAGCGAAGTCGCCCCCGGCCTGATCACCGTCTTCGGCGGCTCGGGATTCGTCGGCAGCCAGGTGGTGAGCGCCCTGGCCCGCAGGGGCTGGCGTATCCGCATCGCCTGCCGTCGTCCGGACCGCGCCTGGAAGCTGCAGACGGCCGGAACGGTCGGTCAGATCAAGACCATCCGCTGCGACGCGACCGACGCCGCCCAGGTGGCCGAGGCGCTGCACGGCGCGGACGCCGCGATCAATCTGGTCGGCATCCTGTACGAAGGCGGCGGCCGCAAATTCCAGGACCTGCATGTCGGCGTGTCGCGCACGATCGCCGAAGCCTGCGCCGCGGCGGACATCCGCCTGCTGCAGATGTCGGCCCTGGGCGCCAATCCGGAAAGCGCCTCCGACTACGCCCGCACCAAGGCCGAGGCCGAGATGGCGGTGCGCGAGGTCAAGCCGGACGCGATCATCGTGCGCCCGTCGGTCGTGTTCGGCGCGGGCGACGACTTCCTGAACAAGTTCGGCAAGATGGCCCAGACCGCTCCGGTCCTGCCGCTGATCGGCGGCGGCCAGACGAAATTCCAGCCGGTCTATGTCGGCGACGTCGCCGCCGCGATCGCCATCGCCCTGGGCCGCAGCGACTCGGCCGGCCAGACCTACGAGCTGGGCGGACCGGCGATCATGACCTTCGAGGATGTGCTGAAGCTGGTCTCGCGCGAGACCTATCGCACCCCGGGCCTCGTGCCCCTGCCCTTCTTCGTCGCGAAGCTGATCGGCGCCCTGGCGCAGATCCCGGCGATCATCGGCCTGAAGCCGGTCCTGACCGAAGACCAGGTCGAACTGCTGAAGAGCGACAACGTGGTCTCCGGCGGCGCCAAGGGGCTGGCCGACCTAGGCATCGAGCCGACGGGTGTCGAGGCGGTGGCCGCCAGCTATCTGTGGCGCTACCGCAAGGGCGGCCAGTTCGCGGAGCCGGTCGCGGCCTGATCCGCAAGGCAGACATGAAAAGGCCGGGCTGGAGCGATCCAGCCCGGCCTTTTTCGTTTCAGGCGATCAGTAGACCCAGAGCGCCATGAGGCCGACGACACCGACCACGATCCGCCAGATGGCGAAGGGGGTGAAGCCGTAGTCGGCGACGAAGCGCATCAGGAACCGCACCACGATCAGGCCGGCGACAAAGGCGCTGATGAAGCCCACCGCGATGACCCAGCCGAAACTGAGGTCCAGCTCGCCGCCGCTTTTGATCAGGTCGTAGGTGAAGGCGCCGACCATGGTCGGGATAGCCAGGAAGAACGAGAACTCCGCCGCCGCCGGCTTCTCCAGCTTCAGCAGCAGGCCGCCGGCGATGGTCGAGCCCGAGCGCGACACGCCGGGGACGAGGGCCAGGCACTGGAACAGGCCGATCAGGGCCGAGGTCTTCCAGGTCAGTTGCATGGCGTCGAAATGTTTGGGCATCGGCGCCCAGCGATCCAGCGCCATCAGCAGGAAGCCGCCGACGATCAGGCTGATGCAGATGATCTGGGGCGTCTCGAACAGATAGCCCTTGATGAAGTCGTACAGGAACGCCCCCGCCAGCAGGGACGGAATGAAGGCGATCAGGACGCTGATGGCGAAATGGCGGGCCTTGGGGTCCGTCGGCAGGCCGATCAGCACCTTCCACAGGCGACCGAAGTAGAGCAGCACGAGGGCCAGGATGGCGCCGAGCTGGATCATGACCACGAAGGAGGTCCAGCGGGCGTCGGTCAGCCCCAGCGCCTCGCGCAGAAGAAGCAGGTGACCGGTGGAGGACACCGGAATGAACTCGGTCAGACCCTCGATCAGGCCGAGGAGGATCGCCGCAAGCCAGTCAGCCATGGATTTCCCTTAACCCCGGGTCCGTCGCCTCAGTGCGCGCCCGGCTCCGGTCCCACATAGCGCAGGCGCGCCCGGATAGGCGAGCCGTCAAGACACTGGTCCAGCGCATGGGCCAGCAGACCGGCGAGGCGGCCGGTCAGGAGAATGTCCTGCGCCGCGTCGCGCGGCAGCTCCATCCGGCGCGTGGCCGTCGCCAGGGCAAGGGCGAAGGCGGGCGGCCGTCCGGCGGCGGCCTCCCCGTCCCGCAGCACCCGCTGCAGGTCGATCGGCAGGTCGGCGGCGGCCAGCAGGGCCTCGGCGCGGGGATCGCCTCCGGACCAGTCCGGGTCGCCGAACCCGGCCAGATCAAGATCGCGCAGCGTCTCGGCGGGGTGACGCCGTGCGGCGTTGACCCAGGCGGAGGCGCGCACGGCGCCCGCGACCAGCGGCGACGCGGCGGCCACGGTCAGTCCGGCGAGCGCCGCCGCCGCGAGGGAAGCGCCGCCGCCGGCGACCGCGCGGGTGGCGATCACGGCGGCGTCCATGCCGGCGTCGGCGGACAGGACCAGGGCCCGGCGGATCAACTGGGCGTCCCGCTCGGGCGCCTTCCAGAAGCGGGCGAGCCGCTGGTGCAGGAACAGGCGCGGGCCGGGGCCGGCGACGGCGTCGACGGCCTCGTCCAGCACCCGCGCGCATTCGATGCGCAGGGCCTCCGGGTCGCGGACCTTCGCTTCGGCGTCTTCGTCGGCGCGGCGCGACAGGGCGGTGAACAGACGGGCGCGCGCCGAGCCGCCGGGGGTGACGCCGACGCGCGGCTTGACCTGGGCGAAAGGATTGGCGGCGCGGGCGCTCCAGAGATGGCGGGCGACGTCCTCGAGCGTCGCGGCGTTCGACAACTGCACCGCGTCCATGCCGCGATAGAACAGCCGGCCCGAAGCGATGACGCTGACCGACGACTCCAGATCGGCCTCGCCCCGCGCGGCGGGGCCCCGTTCGATGGGACGGGCGGCCTCGTCTCCCGGGATCGGCGCCCCGGTCAGGCGGGCGATATCGCGGACGGCATAGAGGCTGCGGCGGGGATCGGCGGGATCCGGTCGCGCGGCGATCCGTCCACGACTGACGTAGGCGTAAAGCGTTTGCGCCTTGACCCCCAGCCGGCTGAGCGCCTCGCCGCGCCCGATCCAGCGTTCACCGAAGGTGTCCATCCCCGTCTCCCCCGGCTACTGCGACGCCCGGAAACCCTAACGGGGCGTGACCATGAGGCGGTTTCATGACGAACACGCTAACGCCGGTATGCGCGATCACTTGGCAGGCGCACGGGTTTCCGCGACAAGTCGCGACATGACCGCTTCCTCCCTCGAAGACGCTCACGCGGCCACGCGCGGCGTCACGCGCCTGTCGGTGGCCGTGGCCGTGGCGCTCATTGTGCTGAAGACCTTCGCCCTCGGGGCTTCGGGATCGGTGTCGATCCTCGCCTCGCTGGCCGATTCGGCGCTGGACCTGATCGCCTCGCTGGCCACCTTCTTCGCCGTGCGCTGGGCGGCCGCGCCGCCGGACGAGGACCATCGTTTCGGCCACGGCAAGGGCGAGGCCATGGCCGCGCTGGTGCAGGCGGGGCTGGTCTTCGCTTCGGCCGTCTTCATCGGCTGGGAGGCCATCCAGCGCCTGTTCGACCCGCGTCCGGTGACGGCGGGCTGGGCCGGCGTGACGGTGATCGCGATTTCCATGGCCCTGACCGGCTGGCTGATCTGGCAGCAGGGCCGGGCGATCCGGGCGAGCGGCTCGACCGCCGTCAGCGCGGATCGCGCCCATTACGCTTCGGACCTGGCGGCGAATGTGGTCGTTCTGATCGGGGTGATCTCGGGCGCCTTCCTGACCGCGCCGGGACTGGACGCCGCCGCCGGGCTGGTGGTCGCCGTCTGGCTGTTCTGGGGCGCGACCAGCGTGCTGAAGGGGGCTGCGGACGAACTGCTGGACCGGACCGCCTCGGACTCTGACCGGGCCTCGATCACCACTGCTGTCCTGTCCGACCCCCGCATTTCCGGCGTCCACCGGCTGCGCACCCGGCAGGCCGGGCCGGTTCTGATGATCCAGATGCACGTCGACATGGCGGCCGACCTGACCCTGGCTCAGGCGCACGACATCCTCGAGGCGGCGGAGAACCGGCTGACGGCGATGTGGCCGCACGCCGACATCATGATCCACCCGGACCCGCGCGGCCCGACGCCGGTCGTCGCGAAGCCGCCGAAAAAAGCCGCCGATACGGCCTCTCCCGGGGCGGATGACTAACGCGCGCTTAACGGCCTTGGGCGCATGGATCGGCCAATGTCGGTTTCGGTTCTCTTCCACTTCGCCTTCGACCCCGCCTCGCGCGCCGCGCGACTGGCGCTGGGCGAGGCCAAGGTCGCGTTCGAGGAGAACGCGGTAAAGCCGTGGGAGCCGGACTGCCCGGTCGCCACCCTGAATCCGTCGGGCATGACCCCGGTCCTTCAGACCACGGCCAACAGCCGGGTGCTGACGGTCTGCGAGCAGACGGCGATCCTGGGCTGGCTGGAGGACCGGACCAAGGACGCCTTCCTGATGCCGTCCGACCCGTTCGAACGGGCCGAGACCCGGCGTCTGGTCAGCTGGTTTGATCGCCGCTTCACCGACGAGGTGGACGCAGTGCTCCTGCACGAGCGGATGGAGAAGCCCCTGCTGCGGCTGGGCCCGCCGGAGGCCCGGGCCCTGCGCGCCGGGCGCGAGGCGCTGAAGCACCATCTGGTGATGATGGAGGCCCTGCTGGGAGAACGCGACTGGCTGGCCGGTCGGCGCATGAGCCAGGCGGACATCGTCGCGGCCGCCCACCTGTCGGTGCTGGACTATTTCAGCGAGATCGGCTGGGCGAACTATCCGGCGCTGAAGACCTGGTACATGAAGCTGAAGTCGCGGCCCTGTTTCCGCACCCTGCTGTCCGACCGCTTCCCAGGGGTGGCCCCGGCGGGCCATTATACCGACCTCGATTTCTGAGGCGGGGGCCGATTCCATGTTGAAGTTCCAGAAGACGGCCCTGCTGGCCGCGATGACGCTGTGCGTCGCGCCGATGTCGGCGGCGACGGCGGCGACGGCTCCGTCGGCGATGAGCGCGCCGCAGGAGCGCGAGGCGGCGGCCATGCAGGAATGGCTGGCGCGCACGGCCGCCTGGACCCGGGGCTATTCGGAACTGACCAGCCGCCGCGTCGACACCATCCTGTGGCTGACCGACGCGCCGAATACCCTGGTGACCAAGCTGAACGACCCGTCCAAGGCGCGCGCCCGCGAATGGGTGACGACCTGGGCGGCCGAGGCCCGGGCGCGTCTGGCCTCGGAAATGGACTTCTACCGCAGCCTGCCGACCGAGATTCCGCGCCCGGCCGCCATCGTGCCCCTGTCCGCCCAGAACGAGATGCGTCTGACGAGCATGGGGCGACTGGCCGACCGCACCGGGACCCTGATGATCTCCACCGGGCAGGCCTGCGAGGAATACATCCAGCTGATGGAAGCGGCGGCGTCGGGGCGACAGGAGGACCTGGTCCGTCTGGACGCCGGTTTCTACAAGCTGACGCTGGCCCATCTGCAGGCCGAGGTGGTGATGATGGAAGGCTTCGCGGAGGGTTCGACCGGCCCGGCGCGCGAGTTCGCCATGACCCAGGTCGAGAGCAACCGGGCGATCATCGTCTGGACCCAGCACCTGCACGACCAGTATTTCGGCAATGCCGACGGCGCGGCCACGGCGGTCCGGCTGCGGGGTCACGCGACGACGATGCGTGAGATCGTCGCCCGTCTGCGTGTCCAGCTGCGCGGGGTCGAGCGGGACCTGCGCAGCACCCCCGAGATGGCCGCGACACCCTTCGGCCAGACCATGACCCGCGTGATGGCCTCGATGCACGAGACGGCCGCGGTCGAGGAGCAGATCGCGGACGCCATCGACGCACTGGCCGACGCCGCCGCGCGCAATGACGAAGCGGCCGGGACCGCCGCCGCAGAACGGATCAGCGCCCTGGTGACGGAACGGATCCGTCTGGACGCCGTTCGCCGCGAGATGCTGGCCGGCGCCCAGAGCTGACGGAGGCCCATGGCCGACCCCCGCGACACCCTCCGCAAGGCCGCCGCCGGGCTGGGCTTCGACGTCTGCCGGTTCGCCTCGGCGTCGGAGCCGTGGAGCGCGGGCGAGCGGCTGGCGCATTTCGTCGAGGCCGGACGGCACGGCGAGATGGGCTGGATGGAGACCACGCTGGAGCGCCGGGCCCATCCGACCTCGATGTGGGACGGGGCCAGGACCGCCATCGTGCTGGGGCTCAACTACGGCCCCGGCCATGATCCGCTGCCGGAGCTGGCGGACCGGTCGGCCGGCTACATTTCGGTCTACGCCCGGGGCGACGACTATCACGAGGTGATCAAGGGCCGGCTGAAGACCCTCGCGGGACAGATCGCGGCGAAGACCGGCCAGGACGTGAAGGTCTTTGTCGACACCGCCCCCCTGATGGAAAAGCCGCTGGCGCAACGGGCCGGGCTGGGCTGGCAGGGAAAGCACACCAACCTGCTGTCGCGCAGCCACGGCAATTGGCTGTTCCTGGGGGTCATCCTGAGCGCGGCCGAATTCGAGCCGGACGCGCCGGAGACCGAGCACTGCGGCCGCTGCACCGCCTGTCTGGACGCCTGCCCGACCAATGCCTTCCCGGCGCCGTTCCAGCTGGATGCGCGGCGGTGCCTGTCCTACCTGACCATCGAGTTCGCCGGGTCGTGGCCGGAGGAGTTCCGCGAGGCGACGGGCAGCCGGATCTACGGCTGCGACGACTGCCTGGCGTCCTGCCCGTGGAACAAGTTCGCCGCCGAGGCCAGCGAAAGCCGGGTGCAGGCGCGCGACAGCCTGGTCTCGCCCCGCCTGGCCGATCTGGCGGCGCTGGACGACCCCTCGTTCCGGGCGCTGTTCACCAAGAGCCCGGTCAAGCGGATCGGGCGCAACCGCTTCGTCCGCAATGTGCTGTACGCCATCGGCAACAGCGGGGATGCCGGGCTGATCCCGTCAACCCGGGCGCTGCTGGACGATCCCGACCCCGTGGTGCGGGACGCGGCGGAGTGGGCGCTGGGGCGGCTGCTCGCGGCCTAGCCGTTGGCGGTCGCCGCGCGGCCGAGGGAGCCGTCACCCGGGTTGCGGGCGAGGTCCAGCAGCTTCAGGCGGAAGACCAGCACGCTGTTGGCCGGGATCTCGGGCGAGACCTGATCGCGGTAGCCCTTTTCGGCGGGCAGATAGACGATCCACTCGTCGCCGACCTTCATGTGCTGCAGCACCTCCGTCCAGCCGCTGACGACCTGATCGAGCGTGAAGACGGCGGGCTGGCCCTTTTCGTAGGAGCTGTCGAAGACCGAGCCGTCGATCAGCGAACCCTCGTAGTCGACGCGGACCAGATCGTTGCCGTCGGGGCTTTCGCCGCCGGCGGGACCAGACTGGACAACCTTGTACTGGATGCCGCCCGGCAGGGTGCGGACGCCCTCTTCCCGGGCGTTCTTCTCGAGGAAGGCCTGACCCGCCTTGAGGTTGGCCTCGGCGTCGCCGCCGCCGGCCTCGGGCGCGCGGTTGCAGGCGGCCAGCGCCGCGATCATGGCCAGCGCCGCGGCGCCCTTAACCCATCCGGAGTTCATAGCCCGCACCTTCAAGTCCCTGTCTGATTTCCTCGGCGTGCGCCTCGCCGCGGGTCTCGACCATGATGTCGAACTCCGCGCCCTTGGCCGGCACGTCCAGCGCCAGCCGGTTATGCACCACGTCGATGATGTTTCCGCCAAGCCCGCCGATGACGGCGCTCATTTTCGACAGCATGCCCGGGCGATCGTCGCCGAGGATGCGATAGACGATCAGCCGCTTCTCGCGGACCAGCTCGCGGTTCAGCACCACGGCCAGCATGCGGGCGTCGATATTGCCGCCGGTCAGCTCGATGCCGACCTTCAGCCCCTTGAACTTGTCCGGATAGGCCAGCATGGCGGCGAGACCGCCGGCGCCCGCGCCCTCGGCGACCGTCCGTTCCATGGTGGCGAGGAAGGCGACGCCCTTCTCGAAGTCGGCCTCCTGGCAGACGAGAACCTCGTCGATCAGACCGTCGGCGATGGCGAAGGGGATGTCGCCCACGGCCTTGATGGCGATGCCCTCGGCGATCGTCTGGCCGCCGCATTTCGGCGTCTCGCCCTGACGGCGGGCGTTGAACGAAGGGTACATGGCCGCCTCGACCCCGACGATGCGGATCGACGGCTTCAGCGTCTTGGCCGCCAGCGCCGAGCCTGCGATCAGGCCGCCGCCGCCGATGGGGATGATCAGGACGTCGAGGTCCGGCGCATCCTCCATGAACTCCAGCCCGCAGACGCCCTGACCGGCGACGATTCCCTCGTCATCGAAGGCCGACACGAAGACGAAGCCCTCCTCATCGCGCAGGCGATGGGCCTCCTCGGTCGAGCCGGAGAAATCCAGTCCCTTGATGACGACATTGGCGCCGTGCTGGCGCGTGCCGTCGATCTTCACGAAGGGCGTGCCCTCGGGCATGACGATGGTCACGGGCACGCCCAGACGGCCGCCGTGATAGGCCAACGCCTGCGCGTGATTGCCCGCGCTGGCGGCGACGACGCCGCGCTTGCGCTCTTCCGGCGTCAGCTGGAGCAGGCGGTTCAGCGCCCCGCGCTCCTTGAAGCTGCCGGTGAAATGCAGGTTGTCGAATTTGATCCAGACCTCGGCGCCCGTCAGCTGGGACAGACGGCGGGAATAGCGGACCGGCGTGCGGTCGACCTGGCCGGCGATCCGCTCCCGCGCGGCCAGAATGTCGTCAAACGTGACTGTCATGGACGTCCCCTATAGCCGGTCTCGCGCCGGATTTGTGGCGCGCTTGTGGACCACGGTCCAAACGGTCGCAACCTTGACCTTATGGCGGCGTTGAGCGTCTGATCGGATGTTCGACCCGAGCCCCCCAACGGAGAGAGCCATGTCCATCGCCCGGTCCCTTCAAACCCTCGCCGTCCTCACCGCCGCCGGCGCCGTCCTGGCCGGTTGCGCAACCGCGCCCGTGGCCCCGGTCGGCCCCTCGGGCCCGGCGCCGTTCAACATCGCCGATTTCAACTGGTCGTCCGGCACCGGTCGCGGCGCCATCGAGGGCCGAATCGACTATCGCCGCGAGGGTCAGGCGTACGCCTGCACCGGCTCGGTCGCCCTGACGCCCGACACCCCCTACACCCGCGCGCGCTTCCGCACCCTGTACGGCTCGACCGATCGCGCCGCCCTGCCGGAAGCCGTCGTGCGGGCCCGCACCGTCGCGGATCCCAACGCCGACTATCGCGGTTTCGTCCGGTCGGCTGTGTGCCGGGACGGCCGCTTCGAGTTCACCGGCCTCCCCGCGGGCGGCTGGTTCATCATCGCCCCGGTCAGCGCCGGCGGCGATCGCGTGGTGCTGATGCGTCACGTGGACACCCGCAGCGGACGGATCGCCGTCACCCTGCCCTGAAGCCTGCCAGTATCGTTTTTCGAGGCCGCGTATCGGGCCGCCCCGGAGAATTAACCATGCGAGCCGCCCCTGCCCTGATCGCCGCCGTCGGACTGGTCCTGACCGCCGCGCCCGTCGCCGCCCAGTCCTGGAACGAGGGCTATGGCTATGAGTACGGCAACAGTGGCTACAGCGGGGGCTACGACCCCGAGCCGTCGCGATACTACACCCCGCGCTGGCGCTCGAACGCCGTGCCGTCGAACTTCGACTGGCGCAGCCAGCTGGACCGGCCGGGCGACTATCGCTGCGACCGGTTCTGGGACGCGAGCCGGGACGACTGCGGCGACCGCTGGCGCGACCAGCGTCACCGGGTCAGCCCCCAGGCCCGCGCCGACTACCAGGCCCTGGCCGGCTACAGCTACGGCGGCGGGTACGGCCATGACCGCTACGGTCGCGGCTACGGCCAGGGGTACGGATATGGTCCGCGCCGCGGCTATGGCTCCCAATACTATGGCCACGGCTACGGCGGGTACGGCCAGGGCGGGACGACCTATGAAGGCGCCTACGGGCGGCCGGACGTCGTCTTCCCGGGCGGCGGGCATGGCTACGGCGGGGGCCGGGATGCGCGCCGCGTCGACTGGTGCCGGGCCAACTATCGGTCCTACGACCCGCGCAGCGGCTACTACAGGGCATGGAGCGGTCGGCTGGTCTGGTGCGGCTGAAACCGCCCGAAACAAGCTAAGCCATTGAAGAGCGGACATTGTTCATCCGATCACGGATGTGTGGGTGAGCAGCGTTCGCCATTTTTTCGCCCGCCCTCGCCCGCTTCGCTCCTCCCGGCCCCAAGCGGGCGTAGTCGAGGGGGAGCGTCATGTCCCAGCACAACATCTCGGGGTCCGAGGTCTTCGGCCCCAAACCGTTCGTCATCCTGCGCGGCG
The DNA here is from genome assembly GCF_036400995.1 of Brevundimonas sp. Classification (GTDB taxonomy): domain Bacteria; phylum Pseudomonadota; class Alphaproteobacteria; order Caulobacterales; family Caulobacteraceae; genus Brevundimonas. The sequence goes on along the minus strand of NZ_DASWWG010000070.1, from coordinate 22,996 downwards.
TGAGGTCCAGCGGCCTGCGTCGTCAGCGCAAGGCGCGGACCCTGCTCGCCTTCGTGGCCGGGGTGGTGGTCGCCGTGGCCGCGGGCGCCGCCGCCGTGGCGGCGATGGCGGGCCCGGCGCTCTTCGGCTGAACGCGCTCCTCGGCTGAAAGCCGAAGAGCGCATTTTTACTGGGCCGCGGTCGTCGGCCCTTCGGGACCTCCCGACCCGACGCGGCCTGGCGCTTCGCGCAGGCTGGACGTCGGGCGCCGTATCACGGTGGATCAGGATAGGGCGTGCGCGAAGCGCCAGGCCGCGTCGGGTCGAGAAGGCGGAGCCTTCTGACCGCGGCCCAAACTTCAGGCCAGCCAGACCATCCGGCGGGTACGGGCGTCCTCGCCGCGGGCGCGACTGAAGCCGTTGCGGACCTCGCCCGTGTACAGGAAGCCCGCCTTCTCCAGCACCCGACCCGAGGCGGGGTTGTCGGAGAAGTGGCCGGCGACCAGCGCCCGGCGCTTCCACTTGCGGCTGGCCCAGGCGACGCCGGCCTCCAGCGCCTCGGTCGCATAGCCCCGCCCCCAGAAGGGACGGCCGATCCAGTAGCCGACCTCCGGCGCGACATCGCCGTCCTCGAACAGGCCGATGACGCCGACGGGGCCGTGGTCCTCGTGCTCGATCAGGAAGGTGCGCGACCGGGCGGGATCCTGCCCCTGAACGTTCAGGACGAAGGTCTCGGCGTCGAAGGTGGAATAGGGATACGGCATCCGCAGGGTCATCCGCGCGATGTCGGCGTCGTTCGCCAGGGCGGCCAGACGGGTCACGTCCTGGGCCTGCGGGGCGCGCAGGGCCAGACGCCGCGTCTCGACGACGGGGGAGGGTTCGATCACGCACATGACACGCCTCATTCGCAATCCACCGCCTCCTTGGAGGGCTCGGGCGGTGTTCGAGGCGGGGAAACGAAAAAGGGAGCCTGGTGATCCAGACTCCCCGCGGAATATTTCCCTTGGTCCGGATCGGGGCCCTTGGGCCGACGCGATCCGGGGATTTCCGTTTCGCGTTACTCGGCGGCCGCGGCCTGCTGGGCGTCGTCGTTGGCGGCGAGAATCGACACGTAACAACGACCACCGCGTTTGGTGGTGAACTGCACGGCGCCGTTGGTCAGGGCGAAGAGGGTGTGGTCACGACCCATGCCCATGTTCTCACCCGGGTGGAACGTGGTGCCGCGTTGACGCACGATGATGTTGCCGGCCAGCACGCGCTCGCCGCCGAACTTCTTCACGCCGAGGCGCTTCGACTCGGAGTCGCGACCGTTGCGCGACGAACCGCCGGATTTCTTGTGAGCCATCGTAACTCTCTTCGGTTTGCACCCGGCGCCCTCAGGCGCCCGGTACGATCATTCTAGCACAGTCGCGCCGGGAGGGCGCGTTCGGAACTCTTAGGCTTCGTCGGTCGAAGCGGCGGCGGCCTTCTTGGCCGGGGCCTTCTTCGCGGCGGGAGCCTTGGCGGCCTTGGCCGGCTTGGCTTCTTCAGCGGCGGCCTCGACGCGCGGGGCCAGGCCACGGGCGCGGGCGTTCATTTCCGCCTTGGTCAGGGTCTCGACCTTGCCGTCCCACTTGGCCTTCTCGCCGGCGCCTTCGATGCCGGTGATGCGCAGGACCGATTCCATCTGACGATGGCCGTTGGTGCGGCGGTAGCCCTGACGACGGATCTTCTTGAAGATCTTGATCTTCTCACCCTTGCGGGTCTCGACCAGCGTCGCGGCGACCGAAGCGCCGTCGATCAGCGGAGCGCCGACGGTGACGCCCTTGTCGCCGCCCAGCATGAGAACTTCACCGAAGTTGACGGCAGCGCCGGCTTCGCCGTCGAGCTTCTCGACAACGATCACGTCGCCCGGTTGGACCCGGTACTGCTTGCCGCCGGTCTTGATCACCGCGTACATGTTGAAGCCTCAGCGTAACGCAAAAAGAATAGCGCCCGCGGGGACCCCCGGCGGGCGAAGAGCGGCGACATATACGGAAGGCCTCCCCGGAGTCAACGCGGACGGGGAAAAAACCCCGACGCCGCCTTGCAGGCTCAAGCCACGCCGGAAAGCCGAAGCCTCCATCACCTTGATATATAGGCGATCCCCGGCCGGAGCCGCCCGGCGCCGGGCGGCCGGCAATGCCCCGCAAGTGGAACACAACCTTAAGAATACCCTCCGTTTACCGAACCAAATTCTTCGCAGACGCGAAAGCCCGGCTTTTTCAATCGGAAAACCGAATCCAAGGTTGCGAAGTCGAGCCGCTTAAGGTTTAGGTAAGAGTACCTAACGCTCGCCAAGAGCGTGTCAGACTGCGTTCCGCGCGCATCGTCCTGGGGAGGGACACATGCCGACGACCTGGACGACCACCACCGACCCTATCGGCGACACCGGCTCTTTCGACAGCCGGATGATCTTCGGCGACTTCGACGGCGATGGCGACATCGACATCCTTTACCAGAACGGCAACACGGCCGGGTCGGGCATCGGGTATCTGCGGAACGACGGCGGGACCTTCACCAACTTCACCGACGCGACGGCGGCCGGATCGATCTTCGCGGGCGTGGACTTCAGCGGGCGCCAGATCAGCCCGGCGAGCTTCTTCATCTTCGATTTCGACAGCGACGGCGATCTCGACATCCTCGACCGCACGTCAGGCTCGACCACCTTCTTCCGGAACAACGCCAACGGCGGCTTTACCCGCATCACCGACCCGGTGCCGGACACCGGGGCGTTTGACCAACGCATGGTGTGGGGCGACTTCGACAACGACGGCGACGTCGACGCCCTCTATCAGAACGGCAACACCGCGGGCTCCGGGATCGGCTTCCTGCGCAACGACGGCGCCCTGACCTTCACCAACTTCACCGACGCCTCCGCGGCGGGCACCCCGTTCACGGGCGTCAGCTTCGCCGGCCTGCAGGTCACCACATCCACGTTCGTCGTCGACGTCGATGACGACGGCGACATGGACATCCTGGATCGCGGCGCGACCCAGGTTATGTACCGCAATGACGCCGGCACGATGGTGCGGACCACCGACCCGCTGGCCGACATCGGCGCGTTCGACGCCCGGATGATCTTCGGCGACTTCGACAGCGACGGCGACACCGACGCCATCTACCAGAACGGCAATACCGCCGGGACCGGCTTCGGCTATTTCCGCAATGACGGCGGAACCTTCACCAACTTCACCACCCTGACCGGCACGCCGTTCGCGGGCCTGGATCTGGCCGGCCAGCAGCTGACCACCTGGACCGCGGTGGACATCGACGATGACGGCGATGTGGACATCGTCGACCGCGATCAGGCCGCCGGCGGCCTGGTGCTGTACCGCCAGAACGGCGCCCCGCCGACCCTCGTCTCCTCGACCCCGTCGGACAACGGCACGGGCGTGGCGTCCTCCGCCAACATCACCCTGACGTTCAGCGAGAGCGTGTCGAAGGGCAACGGCAATATCTATATCTACCGGGGCGACGGCACCCTGATCGAGACGATCAGCGTGAACTCCGTGCAGGTCAGCGGGTCCGGCACGACCTGGACGATCGATCCCTCGGTCACCCTGCAGGGCCTCACCAACTATTACATCCTGATCGACCAGGAGACCTTCGCCGACAGCGAGGGCGCGGTCTTCGCGGGCATCAGCAACGCCACCACGCTCAACTTCACCACGGCAGCGGTCAACACCGCGCCGACCTTCGGCAACCTGAACGGCGACGCCGCCGCCCACACCGAGAATGTGGCGGTGCGGTTGGATGTCGGGGGCAACGCCACCGTCGCGGACGCCGAGAGCGCCAACTTCGACACGGGCACGCTGACGGTCTCGATCACCGGCAACGGCCAGTCCGGGCAGGACGTGCTGAGCATCGCCAACATCGGCAACGGGGCGGGCCAGATCGGCGTCTCCGGCGCGGCGGTTTTCTATGCGGGCGTCCAGATCGGCACCTTCACCGGCGGCAGCGGGGGGGCCAATCTGGTGATCACCTTCGACGCTGACGCCACGCCGGCGGCGGTGCAGGCCCTCGTGCGGGCGCTGCAGTACAACAACACCTCCGACGCCCCGAACACCGCCACCCGCACGGTGACGGTCGTCCTGACCGATGGCGACGGCGGCACCAGCACCACCCAGACCACGACGGTTTCGGTGACGGCGGCCAATGATCCGCACACGGGCGGAGTCTCCGTGTCCGGTACGGCGACCGAGAACCAGACCCTGACGGCCGTCTCCACCCTGGCCGACCCCGACGGCCTGGGCACGCTGCATTATGACTGGCAGCGCGACACCGGGTCGGGCTTCGTCTCCATCGGCGCGGCCGATCAGCCGACCTATACCCTCGGCGACGCCGACGTCGGCGCCGTGGTGCGCGTGGTCGTTACCTACACCGACGCGGGCGGCACGAGCGAATCGTCCACCAGCGCCGGCACGTCCGCGGTCGCGGCCATCAACGATCCGCACACCGGCGGAGCCTCGATCACCGGCACGACGACCGAGGACCAGGTCCTGACCGCGGTTTCGACCCTGGCCGACGTCGATGGACTGGGGACGCTGCACTACGACTGGCAGCGCGACACCGGCTCGGGCTTCGTCTCGATCGGCGCCGCTGACCAGGCCACCTACACCCTCGGCGACGCCGACGTCGGCGCCGTCGTGCGCGTGGTCATCAGCTACACCGACGGGCAGGGCTTCAGCGAAAGCGCCACCAGCGCCGGCACAGCGACCATCGCCAACGTCGACGACGCCGCCGTGGCGGTCGATGACGTGAACAACACCGGCGAAAGCTCGGCGGTGAGCGGCACGGTCTTCGGCAACGACAGCGACATCGACGGCCCGGCCCTGACCGTTGCGGCGGTCAACGGATCGGCGGCCTCGGTCGGAACCCAGATCACCCTGCCCTCGGGCGCCCTGCTGACGCTGAACGCCGACGGCACCTACTCCTACGACCCGAACGGCGTGTTCCAGTATGTGCCGGGCCCGTCCTCGGGCTCGCCCAACCAGACCGCCACCGACAGCTTCACCTACACGCTGGCCAACGGCAACACGGCCACGGTGACGATCACCATCAACGGCGAGGACTCCGAAGGCGACGTCGTCACCGGCGGCGGCGGCGACGACGTGCTGGTCTCGGGCGACGGCGACGACACCCTGCAGGGCAGCGCCGGCAACGACACCCTGACCGGCGGCGCGGGCAACGACACCGCCGACTACAGCGGCGCCTCCAGCGGCGTCCAGGTGCGCCTGGATCGGGGCGACACCCCGACCGACGGCGACGGCGGAACGGACACCCTGACGGACATCGAGAACGTCACCGGCTCGGCCTTCAACGACGTGCTCGGCGGCAACAACGGCGCCAATGTGCTCAGCGGCGGCGGCGGCTTCGACGTCCTCGTCGGCCGGGACGGCAATGACGTGCTGCACGGCGGGTCCGGCGCCGCCAACCAGCTGATCGGCGGCACGGGCGACGACACTTATTATGTCGACGCCAACGATACGATCGTCGAGCTGCTCAACGAGGGCTACGACACGATCAACACGACGCGCAGCACCTTCACCCTGCCGGCCAACGTCGAGGCCCTGACCTTCGTCGGCGCGGGCGCCTTCACCGGCATCGGCAACGGCCTGGACAACACCCTGACCGGCGGCGCGGGCGATGACTTCCTGCGCGGCGGGGCCGGCAACGACACCCTGCGCGGCGCGGGCGGCAGCGACACCGCCGACTACCTGACCGCGACCGGCGCGGTGACCGCCAACCTGACCGGCGGCACGGCCAGCGACGGCCAGGGCGGAACCGACAGCTTCCAGAGCATCGAGAACCTGCGCGGCGGGGCGTTCAACGACACCCTGTACGGTGACGCCAACGCCAACATCCTGGACGGCAGCGACGGCAACGACACCCTGGTGGGCCGCGGCGGCAATGACACCCTGCGCGGCGGCGCCGGGACGGACACCGCCGACTACAGCGACTCGACCTCGGGCATCGTCGCCCGCCTGAACACCGGCGTCATCACCGACGGTGAAGGCGGCACCGACTTCGTCACCTCGATCGAGAACGTGGTCGGCGGCGCCCACAACGATGTCATCATCGCCAGCACGGGCGACAACGTCCTGTGGGGCGGCGGCGGCATGGACATCCTGATCGGCGGCGTGGGGAACGACACCCTGCACGGCGGCGCCGGCACGGCGAACGAGCTGTACGGCGGCATCGGCGACGACACCTATGTGGTGACGGCCTACGACACCCTGGTCGAGCTGTCCGGCGAAGGGACCGACCTGGTCCAGACCACGCTGAACAACTACTTCCTCGCCGCCAACATCGAGAACATGACCTTCACCGGGACCGGCAATTTCGCCGGCGCGGGCAATGACCTGGCCAACGTCCTGACCGGCGGAGACGGGGCGGACACCCTGACCGGGGGCGGCGGCAACGACACCCTCAACGGCGGCCTCGGCCGCGACACGGTCGTCGTGAGCGGCGCCAGCTTCGAGTACACGATCGAGTATCTGGGCGGGACCCAGTACCGGATCACCGACAACGTCGGCGGCCGCGACGGGATCGATATCCTGAACGGCATGGAGGAGGTCCGCTTCTCGAACGGCATCACCGCGGTGCTGAACGGCGGCGTCTCCGGCGCCCTGTTCGTCGACAAGGAGGCCGGCGCCCCGCTGGTCCGTCCGGCGACGACCGGGGACCTGTTCATGGACGACGACAGCCTTGTGCTGACCCTGCCGCCGCTGGATGGCCTGAAGGACGTCGATGCGCCGCTGGTCCTGCCGGGCCTGACGGACGACGACTTCCTGATCAAGACGTTCGAAGGCGGGCCGCAGGTCCTGCCGCGGATCGAGGACATCCTCGCCGGTCCGGCCGGGATCCGGGGTCACGACGCCGGGCTCGGACTGCTGCCGGTCGACCGGACCGTGCACCTGGACGACCTCGGACTGGCCGGCGGCCTCCACGGCCACGACGACTGGCTGCTGTAGGGACGGAAAAAAGCGCAGGATCGGGCTCGACTGTTATAAAGTAACACGCTACAGGACCGGCGATGTCGCTGTCCGATCTCGAGCAACCGATCCTGCTGTCCCTTCTGGGCACCGGCTTCGCGACCGCCTTCCTGCACGCCGCCCTGCCGACTCACTGGCTGCCGTTCGTGCTGGTCGGTCGCGCGCAGCGGTGGAGCCTGTCGCGCCTGCTGGGCGCGGTGGGCGCCGCGGGACTGGCCCACATCGCCACCACCGCCCTGGTCGGCGGCCTGATCGTCGTCGCCGGACTGGCGCTCGACCAGTGGATCTCGGGCCTGCTGCCCTGGCTCTCGGCGGGCCTGCTGTTCCTGTTCGGCGCCTTCTACCTGGCCCGCGCCACCCTGCGCCGCCCCCAGACCGCGGGTGGCCCGCAGATCGACCTGCCCGAGCCCAGCGTCTCGCACGCGGCTGCCTTCTGGGGCCTGGTCGCGATGATGGCCGTCTCGCCCGGCGAGGTGCTGCTGCCGATCTACCTGTCCCAGGCCAAGGAAGGCCTGCTGGTGCTGGCCGCCCTGACCCTGGCCTTCGCGGCGGGCACGGTGGCCGGCATGTCCGTCTTCACCCTGCTGGCCCGCGCGGGCTGGTCGGTGCTGCGGCTGGAGCGCTGGGCGCGCTATGAAGGCGCGGTGCTGGGCGTCGCCCTGATCCTGATCGGTCTGCTGGTGGTCCTGCACCAGCACTGACCTGAAAGGTTATATATTTACATTCAAGGACTTAAGTCCACGCCACGTTGACCGTCGCCGCGGCGAAGCCTAGGACTGCCCGATGGCCCACGATCACGCCCACGACAAAGCCCACGCCGCTCATGATCACCACCATGATCATGACCACGGGCATGATCACGCCCACGACCACCATCACGGCCACAGCCACGGCCTTGGAGGGCACCACCATCACGGACCGGTGGACACCGGCGACTGGCGCTATGCGGTCGGCCTGACGGTCAATCTGGCCTTTGTCGCCGTCGAGTTCGGCGCCGGGGTTCTGAGTGACTCGACGGCCCTGATGGCCGACGCCGGACACAATCTGTCGGATGCGCTGGGGCTGGCCATGGCGGGCGGCGCGGCCTGGCTGGCGCGACGCGCGGCGGGAACGGCCCGCACCTACGGCTACGGCAAGGCGACGGTGCTGGCCGCCCTGTTCAACGCCCTGCTGCTGATCTTCGCCTGCGGAGCCATCGCCTTCGAGGCGGTCCGCCGCTTCGCCGAGCCCGCGCCCGTCGGCTCGACCACCATCATGATCGTCGCCGGCATCGGCTTCGTCATCAATCTGGGCACCGCCCTGCTGTTCATGAAGGACCAGCACAAGGACCTGAACGTCCGCGGCGCCTATCTGCACATGATGGCCGACGCGGCGGTGTCGGTCGGGGTGGTGATCGCGGGCGGCGCCATCCTGCTGACCGGCTGGTCGATCATCGACCCGATCGTCAGCCTGTTGATCGTGGCCGTCATCATGATCGGGACCTGGGGCCTGCTGAAGGACTCCGTCAATCTGGCGCTGGACGCCGCCCCGCGCGGCGTGGACGTGACCGCCATCCGGACCGCCTTCCTGGGACTGCCGGGAGTCACCGCGGTGCACGACCTGCACGTCTGGGGCCTGTCGACGACCGACACCGCCCTGACCGCGCATCTGGTGCACGACCGCCCCGACGCCGACGCGCTGCTGATCGAGGCCCAGACCCTCGCCCGCAAACGGTTCGAGATCAGCCACACCACGCTGCAGCTGGAGAGCGGCGTCCTGCCGGATTGCCCGGATTGCTGAGAGAGAGGCAGTAGGGAGTAGGCAGTAGGCAGTAGGGAGGTCTGGCACCGCCGCCCCCTTCGCGCGACCCTACTGCCTACTGCCTACTGCCTACTGCCTACTGCCTACTGCCTCCCCGCCCTTCACAAAACCGCCCCGACACGCCATTTGCCGCCCATGACCGACACCGCCTCCGCTTCCGACAAGATCCCCGTCACCGTGCTCACCGGCTATCTCGGCGCCGGGAAGACGACCCTGCTGAACCGGATCCTCACCGAGGACCACGGCAAGCGCTACGCCGTCATCGTCAATGAGTTCGGCGAGATCGGCATCGACAACGATCTGGTGGTCGGCGCCGACGAGGATGTGTTCGAGATGAACAACGGCTGCGTCTGCTGCACGGTGCGCGGCGACCTGATCCGTGTGGTCTCGGGCCTGATGAAGCGCCAGCGTCCGGGCAAGCCGGCGTTCGACGCCATCATCGTGGAGACGACCGGTCTGGCGGACCCCGGCCCGGTGGCCCAGACCTTCTTCGTGGACGACGAGGTCAAGGCCAAGACCCAGCTGGACAGCGTCACGGCCCTGGTCGACGCCAAGCATGTGATGGCCCGCCTGACGGACTCCAGGGAAGCCCGCGAGCAGGTCGCCTTCGCCGACCGCATCATCCTGAACAAGGTCGATCTGGTCTCGGGCGAGGAGCTGGCCGAGGTGGAGAGCCGCCTGCGCGCGCTGAACCCGCTGGCCCCGATCACCCGCGCCGAGCGCTCGAACGTGCCGCTGGATCAGGTGCTGGGCGTGCACGGCTTCGACCTGGAGCGGATCACCGAGGTGCGCCCGGACTTCGTCAACCCGCCGCACGGCGCCGACGGCCATGTGCACGACGAGCACTGCGGGCACGACCATCACCATCATGACCACGACCATGATCACCACGATCATGACCATGGCCACGATCACGGGCATGACCACCACCACGGTCCGCGCGGCCATGCGCACCAGGACGACATCAAGGGCATCGCCCTGTCGCTGGACCGCCCGCTGGACGGCCAGAAATTCACCAAATGGCTGGACCAGCTGCTGGGCGAGCAGGGCCAGAACATCCTGCGCGCCAAGGGCATCATCGATGTCGCCGGCGAGGACCGCCGTCTGGTCTTCCAGGCGGTGCACATGATTCTGGAGGGCGACCTTCAGAAGCCGTGGGGCGACAAGGAGCGCCGCTGGAGCCGCGCCGTCTTCATCGGCCGCGATCTGGACGAGGCCGCGCTGAAGGCCGGGTTCGAGGCCTGCGCGGCCTGAGACTGACGAGACCTGACGGCGCCGGGACGGGGATCGCCCCGGCGCCCTAGCCTCCCCCGATCATTTCAGGGGAGTTCGTCGATGAGATCGCTGGTTCTGGCCGCCTGTTGCGCGGCCCTGCTCGCCGGTTGCTCCAGCTACCGGACGCCGGGCACCGGGGTGGCGCTGGGGGCGATCACCGAAACGGATATCGCCGCCGCCTTCCAGCGCGAGCCCGCCGTCCAGTTCCCGGCGCGCATGGCGGTGACCCGCGTCGCCGGATCGGGCTACTGGAGCCGGTCCAACAGCGGCTATGGCGGCGGGGCCTTCAGCATCCTGACCGCCCGCGACATAGAGACCGAGGAGAGTCTGGCCCGTCTGGGCCGGATGCCCCGCATCGCCGCCGTCGCGCCGGTCAGCCGCCTGCTGGTCCCGGTCCAGCTGGAGAGCACGCGCGACCTGCGTACGGCGGCGGCCCAGCTGCGGGCCGACGTGCTGCTGATCTATACGATCGACACCCGCTTCCGCACCGAGACAACCGAGCTGGGGCCGCTGCAGACGGTGGCGCTGGGCTTCCTGCCCAGCAAGAAGGCGGTGGTGCATTCGACCTGCGCCTTCATGATCGTCGATGTGCGCACCGGCTTCGTCTACGGAACCGGCGAGACCACGGCGACCGAGGACCAGCGCAGCAACATCTGGGGCGCCGAGAGCGCCATCGAGGAGGCCCGGCTGAGGGCCGAGCGCCGCGCCTTCGAGGAGGGGCTGGGCGAGGTCGAGACCCTGTGGGCCGGGATCGTGGCGCAGCACGGCGCCGCCTGACGCTCGATTTTCCCGGCGGGAGCGATATATGAGCGCCCATGCCCAGCTTCTCCTTCGACGCCCAGCCCACCGCCGCCCTGTTTGAAAAGGACGGCGCCGTCTTCGCCCTCGGCGACGGGGCGGTGCGGTTCGAGGACGGGTCCTTCAGCATCGCCCATGACGGCGCGATCCTGTGCGCCTGCGTCCACCCGTCGGGCGAGGGGATCGTCACCGGCGGCGATGACGGCCGGGTGATCTGGCACCGCAAGAGCGAGGCCGGCCTTCTGGCCACGGCCAAGGGCTGGATCGACGCCATCGACGCCTCGGCCGAGAGCGGGCTGATCGCCTTCTCCTCCGGCCGGACACTGTCGGTGATCGACGCGAAGGACGCGACCTTCCGCCGGGACTTCCAGCACGAGCGCACGGTGTCGGGCGTGGCCTTCGAGCCCAAGGGACGGCGGATCGCCACCTCGACCTACGGCGGCGCGGCCCTGTGGTTCGCGCGGATCGCCGACCAGAAGCCGACGCTGCTGAAATGGGCGGGGTCGCACGTCGGTGTCGCCTTCTCCCCGGACGGCGCCTTCATCATCACCTCGATGCAGGACAACCAGCTGCACGGCTGGCGCATCAAGGACCAGAAGAACCTGCGCATGGGCGGCTATCCCGGCAAGGTAAAGTCAGTGAGCTTCCTGTCGAAGGGCCAGCTGATGGCCACCTCCGGCGCCCAGGGCGCGGTGCTCTGGCCGTTCGTCGGCGCCAACGGCCCGATGGGCAAGGAAGCCACCGAGATCGGCTATGACGAAGGCAGCCTGATCGCCCTCGTGGCCTCCACCCCGAAATCGGGACTGCTGGTCGCCGGCCTGAACGACGGACGCGTGTGGCTGGCCGACCCCGCCGGACAGGGCCTGAACTTCCTCAAGGCCGACAAGGGCGCGTCCATCGTGGCCCTGGCGATGAGCCCTGACGCGAAACATGTCGCCTGGGCCGATGAGGACGGTCACGCAGGCGTGTTCACGCTCTGAGTCGCGTTCAGGGAAAAAATTTCCACAACCCTTTCCGGTTGCAACAATTAGCCACCTAAGTAACGCCGTTCCGTGACCAAAACTACCATTTTTGCGGGTAGATATTTGATCCACCCGTTCAGGATGTATTAGCCTTCCTCCGGTAGTACGGATGGCATGACGCACTCCAAGCCTGTTCCTGGTTTCCTGGGACTGGAAGTCCCGCCCCGCAGCGAGACTGTCGCGCGCGTCCGGCCCACACCGGTCGCCATGGCAGACCTGTCGCCGGAGGAGTGGCGCATCATCGCCCTGGCCGAATGTCCGAAAACTCGCCGGACCATGGCCGACATGATCGCCAACTCACCCCCCGGCGTCGGAAAGGCGCCGCTATGTCGACAACGCTGAAGCGCACATTTCTGGGATGCCGCCGCGGGGGCGCCGCGGTGGAGTTCGCCATCCTGGCGCCCGCCCTGCTGGCGCTTGTCGCGGGGGGCATCTTCTACAGTCGCTGGTTCACCGTCGCCTCGCAGACGCAGAACCTGGCCAGCGACGGCGCCCGCGCCGCGGTCGCCGGACTGGATGACGATGAACGTCGCCAGATCGTCGACGGCCTGATGACCGGCGCTGTGGTCACCGTACCGCTGGAAAAGGGATCGACCCGCACCTGGCAGGTGTCGCGCGACGGCGACCTGTACAGCGTCTCGGTCACCACCGTCCTGCCCGACTATGACCTGGCGAAGCTGGTGCCGATGCCGGACCGCAACGTCACCCGGGCGGCGGTCGTGATCATTCCGGAGCCGGCGTCGTGATCCGCTTCCTGAAGCGGTGGGCGAAGGATCAGCGCGGCGGGGTCGGCGCCCTGTCGGTGCTGGTGACCGTTCTGGTCATCACCGCCACCGCCGTGACCATCGATGTCGCCTCGGTGCAGTTCCGCGCCCGCGCCCTGCAGGGCCTCGCAGACACCGCCGCCGTCTCCGCCGCCGGGGACCTGACCACCGCCGAGCCGACGGTCCGCCGCGTCCTGGCCCTGAAAAGCTCCGAGGCGCGCGTCCACGGCGTGGCGCTGGGCGAATATCAGGCGCGGGCGGATGTCCCGATCGCCGACCGGTTCAATCCGTCAGGCGCGCTGCCGGACGCCGTCCGGGTGGTGCTGGAGGAGGACGTGCGGCTCTTCTTCGGCTCGGTGCTGGGCATCGACTCGATCCGGGTGCGCAAGACCGCCGTGGCCATCCGGCCCGCCCGGGACGCCGCCGCCTTCTCGATCGGTTCGCGCCTGCTGACCCTTGACCCCGCACTGGTCAACGCCCTGCTCTCGCAGTTGACCGGCCGCCAGATCCAGCTGACCGCCCTGTCCTACGACAGCCTGCTGAGCTCCAGCCTGGACGTCGACGACCTGCTGCAGGAACTGGCGACCAGCCTGTCGGAAGACGACAGGGAAACCCTGCTGACCCGCACCCTGTCGACCCGGCGACTGGTGGACGCCATGGCCAGCCAGACCACCGGCCAGACCCGGGTGGCGCTGAACAACATCTCGACCTCGCTGGGTTCGGGTCAGGACCGGAACCTGCGCCTCGACACCCTCATCGACGTCGATCCGGCCGTGAAGGGCGAGGTCAACGCCAAGGTGCCGGTCTGGGACCTGCTGAACGCCGCCCTCGGCGAGGCCGCCGGCCCCCAGACCATCGATCTGAACGCCACCGTCAGCGCCCCGGTCACCGCCAAGGTCCGGCTGGCCATCGGCGAGCGTGAACAGAAGTCGCCCTGGCTGACCATCACCAGGGATGGCCAGACCATTGTGCGCACCGCCCAGGCCCGGGTGCACGTCGACGTCACCACCGCCAATCTGGCGGGACTGGGCCGGGTCCATCTGCCGGTCTATGCCGAGGTGGCCAGCGGCAAGGCGGCGCTGGCCTCCATCGACTGCCGCAACGACGCCTTCAACGTCACCGCCCGCTCGGGCGTGGCCAGCGTGGCGCTGGGCGAGATTGAGTCCTCACGCCTCTCGGACTTCTCGCGCGACGCCGCCCTGACGCCCGCCGCCGTGCTGGACACCAGCGCCCTGAAGGTCCGCGCCTCGGCCCGGATCAATGTGGCGGACTCCGGCGACCGGAACCTGCGCTTCAGTCGACAGGACGTGACCGACCTGAAGGCCCAGACCATCGGCTCCAAGAGCATCCTCGGCTCGACCCTGACCAGTCTGGTGTCCAACGCCAATCTGGACATCCAGGTGCTCGGACTGGGCATCGCCCTGCCCGGCCTGCCGACCCAGATCCGCGACATCCTCGCCGGCATCGCCGCGCCGCTGGACGCCGTGCTGGAGGAGGTGCTGACGCTGGTCGGCGTAGGCATCGGCGAGGCCGACGTGAGGGCCAACGGCCTGATCTGCGGTCACGAGGGCTCCCCCCCGACGCTGGCGGCCTGAGCCCCTTGCATCGTCGCGGCCGGCGGCCCTACATCGGCGCATGACGGGGGCTCCCAGAAAGACACGGCGACGGCCGATCCTGACCGTGCTGTCGGTGCTCGGCATCCTCGTGTTCGGGGGCGTGGCGCTATACCGCTTCCTGCCGCCGCCCCAGACCTGGCTGATGACCCTCCGGCTCACCCAGGGCGAGGGCCGCGACTATCGCTGGCGTTCGCTCGATGACATCTCGCCCCGGCTGGTCGACGCCGTGATCGCCTCGGAAGACGCCACCTTCTGCGCGCACAGCGGCTTCGACATGAAGGCCATCGAGAAGGCGCTGAGAGACAACGCCCGGGCCGAAAAGCGCGGCAGCGGACGCATCCGCGGCGGCTCCACCATCAGCCAGCAGACCGCCAAGAACGTCTTCCTCTGGCCGGGCCGGGACTGGGTCCGCAAGGGGCTCGAAGCCGGCTACACCGTCCTGATCGAGACCGCCTGGGGCAAGCGCCGGATCATGGAGGTCTATCTGAACGTCGCCGAGTGGGGGCCCGGGATCTACGGGGCCGAGGCGGCCGCGCGCCACTGGTACGGCAAGAGCGCCCGCGATCTGACCGCGCGCGAAGCGGCGCGACTGGCGGCCATCCTGCCCTCCCCGCGCCGTTACAAGGCCGCCTCGCCCGGCCCCTACGTCCGCCGCCGCGCCTCGCGCATCCAGGCGGCCATGGGCACGGTCCGCAATGACGGACTGAACGCCTGCGTGACCGGTTAACAGCGCCGCTTGACCTTACGGCCCCGCTCCGGTCCCTTGCCGCGCGAGACGCGGCGGGAGGCCGCGAGGAGGACCCCATGAAGCGTTCCCTTTTGACCGCGACCGCCGTCTGCGCGCTCGCCTTCGGCGCGGCCGCCTGTATGGCGCCCGGCTATTTCGACCAGCCCGAAACCCCCGCGGGCGGCCTGCAGGCGCGCCCCCTGACCAGCGGCGATCTGGTCAACGGGGCCCCCACCGCGGCCGAGGCTGTGAACTTCGTCGCCGACGCCGAACGTCAACTGGCGGAACTGAGCGAGGAGGCGTCGCGCATCGCCTGGACCCGCGCGACCAACATCACCTACGACACCATGTGGCTGGAGAGCCGCATCAACGCCCAGATGACCGAGCTGCAGGTGCGGCTGGCCGGTCAGGCCGCGCGCTTCAATGATGTCGAAGTCCCCGCCGACGTCCGTCGCAAGCTGAACCTGCTGCGGCTCGGCATCGTCCTGCCGGCCCCGAGCCGCGCCGGCGCGGCGTCCGAACTGGCCGACATCACCACCCGCCTGGACTCGACCTACGCCACCGGCAAGTTCCAGTACCAGGGCCGCGAGATTACCCTGGACGAGGCGAACATCCTGATCGCCGAGAGCCGCAATCCGGCCGAGACCAAGGCCCTGTACGAAGGCTGGCGCACCGTGTCGCCCGCCATGGCCGGCGACTATGCCCGCATGGTCGAGATCGCCAACGAGGGCAGCCGCGAGCTCGGCTTCGCCGACACCGGCGCCATGTGGCGGGCCGGCTATGACATGGACCCGGACGCCTTCGCCGCCGAGACCGACCGCCTGTGGGAACAGGTGAAGCCCTTCTACGAGAACCTGCACTGCTATGTGCGCGGCCGCCTGAACGCCAAATACGGCGACGCCGTCCAGCCGGACCACGGCCCGATCCGCGCCGACCTGCTGGGCAATATGTGGTCGCAGCAGTGGGGGAACATCTATGACGTGGTGGCCCCGACCGAGGGCGGCGCCTCCAGCTATGACCTGACCGACCTGCTGACCTCGCAGCAGTATGATGCGGTGCGCATGGTCCGCACCGGCGAGGGCTTCTACACCTCGCTCGGCCTCGATCCCCTGCCCCAGACCTTCTGGGAACGGTCGCAGATCACCCGCCCGCGCGACCGCGAAGTGGTCTGCCACGCCTCGGCCTGGGACCTGGATAATCGAGACGACATCCGCATCAAGATGTGCACCCAGGTGAACGGCGACGACTTCTACACCGTCCACCACGAGCTGGGTCACAACTACTACCAGCGCGCCTACAAGGATCAGCCGTTCCTGTTCAAGAACGGGGCGAACGACGGCTTCCACGAGGCGATCGGCGACTTCATCGGCCTGTCGGCCCTGACCCCGACCTATCTGAACCAGATCGGCCTGCTGCAGACCACGCCGGGCGCGGAGGAGGACATTCCGTTCCTGCTCAAGATGGCGCTCGACAAGATCGCCTTCCTGCCGTTCGGCCTGATGGTCGACCGCTGGCGCTGGGACGTCTTCTCGGGCGAGACCAGCCCGGCGGAGTACAACGCCGCCTGGTCGGCCGACATGCTGAAGTACCAGGGTCTGGTCCCGCCGGGACCGCGCCCGGACAACGCCTTCGACCCGGGCGCCAAGTACCATATCCCGGGCAACACGCCGTACACCCGCTACTTCCTGGCCCACATCTACCAGTTCCAGTTCCACCGCGCGGCCTGCCGCCAGGCGGGCTGGAACGGCCCGCTGCATCGCTGTTCGATCTACGGCAACGAAGAGGTCGGCCAGCGCTTCAACGCGATGATGGAGATGGGCCAGTCGCGGCCGTGGCCGGAGGCCATGCAGGCCTTCACCGGCGAGCGCGGCAACGACGCCTCGGCGGTGGCCGACTACTTCGCCCCGCTGAACGAATGGCTGATCCGCCAGAACCGCGGCAAGGACTGCGGCTGGGACTCCTGATCCGCCGATGACAGGGACGCCCGGCGGTTCGTCACCGCCGGGTTAACCCTCGCCGTTGAGCCTTCCCTTAACCGAACCCGGTCATGATTGATCGACAACGGTGGGGCCCTGCGCGCCCGGCGCGGGACAGGACGACGATGACCTTCGGACGACGGATCAGCGGCATCATGCGCGACGGCCGGGCCTTCCTGCGCCGTCTGGCCGGCGAAACGCGCGGCAATGTGGCCATGATTTTCGGCCTCAGCCTGCCCGTCCTGATCCTGATGACCGTCGGCGGCGTGGACATCCACCGCGCCTCGACCGTGCGGGTGAACCTGCAGGACGCGCTGGACGCCGCCGCCCTGCACGCGGCCCGCTCGCCCTACACCTCGAACACCGACATCCAGCGCGTCGGCCTGGCCGCCCTGAAGGCCAATCTGAAGGCCTATCCGCAGATCCGCCTGCGCGAGGCGGACACCACCTTCGTGCTGAACAGCGACGACGTGGTCATCGCCAACTCCAAGGTCGACGTGAAGACCCTGGTCGCCAACATCTTCCTGCCGCCCTACGGCAAGTTCATGGACGACTACATCGCCGTGGGCGCCCACTCGGAGGTGGACCGGTCGTCGCGGAACGTCGAGGTGGCGCTGGTGCTCGACGTCACCGGCTCGATGGCGCTGGACAACCGGATCGTCGACCTGAAGGCCGCCGCGAAGGACCTCGTCGATATCGTCGTCCAGGACGTCCAGAGCCCCTACTATTCCAAGGTCGCCATCGTGCCGTACTCGATGGCCGTCAACGTCGACACCTATGCGAACGCCGCGCGAGGGTCGATCATCGGCTCGACCAACATCACCGGCGCCGCGATCAACCTGACCGGCCCGCAGCGGACCATCACCGCCGCGACCAAGGCCCGACCGGTCGTGATCACCTCGAACGGCCACGGCTTCGTCAACGGCGACGTGGTCTGGGTGACCGGCGTCAACGGCATGACGGCCCTGAACAACAAGGCCTTCCTCGTTGCCAACAAGACGACCAACACCTTCGAGCTCTACACCCTGTCCGGCAGCCGGGTGGATGGGCGGAACTACAGCACCTACTCGAGCGGCGGCCGCGTCCAGAAGTGCCAGAACAACGACTGCTCGATCACCATCACCTCGAACAGCCACGGGCTGTCGAACAACGAGTACGTCTACATCACCGACGTCGGCGGCATGACGGAGATCAACAACCAGACCTATCTGGTCGGCAACGTCACCACGAACACGTTCACCATCGACCCCAACGCCTCGTCGCTGACGCCCTACACCTCGGGCGGCAAGTCCTGGTGCGCCCGCTACGGCTGCACCTACTACACGTTCGAGAACGTCTATGACGACCTGCTGACCCACCGCGTCAGCACCTGTGTGACCGAGCGGACCGGCGGCAACGCCTATACCGACATTTCGCCGAGCTCATCGCGGGTGGGGCTGAACTACCCGTCCACCTCCAATCCCTGCCTGGCCAGCACCGTCCGCCCGCTGTCGAGCACCAAGTCCACGATCAAGTCGAACATCGACGCCCTGGTCGCCTCCGGCTCGACCGGCGGGCACGTCGGCGTGGCCTGGGGCTGGTACACCCTGTCGCCGAACTTCAGCCTGTTCGGATCGGCCACGGCGGCGCCCTACAACACGGCCGATACGCTGAAGGCCGTCGTGATCATGACCGACGGCGAATACAACAGCGGCTACTGCAACGGCGTCATCGCCCGCAACTCGACCAGCGGCTCGGGCTCGGACACCCTGCACATCAACTGCGACGCGCCCAACGGCCACCCCTTCGACCAGACCCTGGCCATGTGCGCGGCCATGAAGCGGGCGGGCGTCGTGGTCTACACAGTGGGCTTCAAGGTGGTGGACGACGAGCGTGCGCGCCGGATGGTCAACGAGTGCGCCACCTCGGCCAGCTACGTCCACATGGCCAACAGCGGCACCGCGCTGAGCGAAGCCTTCCGGGCCATCGGCCGCGACATCACGCAGCTGCGCATTTCGAAGTAGCGGGCGGCGCCATCGGCGGTCGCGCTGTCTGCGGCGGGGTCGGTGGATGGGACGTGATTGGTGATTGGTGATTGGTGGCTGGCCAGCAGACTGCGACGGCAGTTGCGGCGCTGCGCCCCGCCGCCAGCGGAAGGGCGGCGCACATGGCTCCCGCCACTGGATGGCGGCCAGCCACCAATCACCAACCACCAATCACCGGCAGTGCGCCCGCCGTACGAGCGCACCGCCTCCGGCTGCCTCAGATCAGGCGGATTTCCTTCAGGCGCTGGGTGAGGAAGTCCTCGGCCATCAGCGGCTGCCCGGCGTAGCGGTCCGGGTTCTCCGGGGTCACGGTCGAGGGCAGGCTCTCGATCATGAAGTCCGGGTTGAAGTGCAGGAAGAAGGGCGTCGAGTAGCGGGCGAAGCTGGCCCGGTCCGGCGCCGGGTTGATCACCCGGTGGCTGGTCGACGGCAGGACGTGGTTGGTCAGACGCTGCAGCATGTCGCCGATGTTGACCACCAGCGCGCCCGGCGGCGGGGCGACGTCCAGCCATTCGCCGTCGGCGTCCTTGAGCTGCAGGCCGGCCTCTTCGGCGCCCAGCAACAGGGTGATGACGTTGATGTCCTCATGCGCGCCGGCGCGGACGCCCGGGGCGCCCGCCGGGACCGGCGGATAGTGCAGCATACGCAGGATCGAGTTGCCCAGCTGGACCTTGTCCTCGAAATAGTCGTCGCCGAGCTGGAGGTAGCGGGCGATGCCGCGCAGGACCTTGGCGCCCAGGGCGTCCATGGCGCTGAACATGCCATACAGGTGATCCTTAAAGCCCTCGACCTCGGTCGGCCAGACGTTGTCGCGCATGTATTTGCGGTAGGGGTGCCCCTCCGGCAGCTCACGGCCGACGTGCCAGAACTCCTTCAGGTCGACGGTGGCGGCGCCCTTGGCGGCCTCGACGCCGAACGGGGTCAGGCCGCGCGCGCCGCCGGTGCCCGGTTGGTGGTACTGGCGCTTCACGTCTTCCGGCAGGGCGAAGAAGGCCTTGGCGTCATCGATCGCCGCCTCGATCACACCCTCATCCAGACCATGGTCCGAAATAACGGCGAAGCCATACCGCTTGAACGACGCGCCGAGCGCATCGGCGAAGGCCTGGAAGTCCTGATCGTACAGTTTCATCGACACCGGCTCGAGGGCGCGGGTCGGGGTGGAGGCGGGGGCGTCTGCGGTCACGAGGGAACCCTTGTCAATAATCTGGCCGTTTCCATACGCCCTGCGACCCGATCTTGGCAAAGCGTGGGCGCCCATGCGCTGAACAGCCGGCGGCCGTTCAGGAACCGTACAGGCAGGAACCTTGACCATAAGGCCGCGTTTGAGAGGCAGAGGCCTCACCGTCGAAAGGAATCCCCATGCGCGCCAAACTCATCGTCACCGGCGTCAGCATCGCCGCCCTGCTGGGCGCCGCCGCCTGCACCACCACCGATCCGTACAGCTCGACCCCGCGCCGCAACAACACCGGCACCGGCGTCATCGCGGGCGCCCTGGGCGGCGCCCTGCTGGGTTATCTGACCAACACCTCGAACTCCGAGGAAGGCCGCAAGAACGCCCTGATCGGCGCCGGCATCGGCGCCTTGGGCGGCGCGGCCGTGGGCGCCTACATGGACCGCCAGCAGCGCGAACTGGAAGCCGAACTGTCGGGCACCGGCGTCGGCGTGGCGCGTCAGGGCGACAACCTGATCCTGCGCATGCCGTCGGATGTGACCTTCGCCACCAACCAGTCGTCGATCAACAGCCGCTTCTACGCGACGCTGGATGACGTCGCCGCGGTCCTGAACCGCTACGACCAGTCGATCGTCGACATCATCGGCCACGCCGACGCCGACGGTTCGGACGACTACAACCTGAACCTCTCGCGTCAGCGGGCCTCGTCGGTGGCCCAGTATCTGGTCCAGCGCAACGTGCTGGCCGACCGCCTGTACGTCGACGGTCGCGGCGAAAGCCAGCCGATCGCCTCGAACGACACGGCCTCCGGCAAGGCGCAGAACCGTCGCGTCGAGATCCTGATCCGTCCGTTCCGCGGGTGATGCCTGGCTCCGGCGGCGGTGCTCGGTGCACCGCCGCCGGTGGCTGGCAAGTGGTTGGTGGCTAGTGGTTAGTCGCCACTAGCCACTTTCCGGCAGGGGCTGCCCGACCAGCGGGGCGCCGCTCTCGACGTCTTTCGGCGTCACACACCGTTCCGTGACTTGCGAACCCGTCTCCCGAAATGCTCGATAAGGGGCGTTCGACTCGGGGGAGCGTTTGCGTCCGGATCATCAGGAATTCGTCGACAGCGCCAGGCTGGCCGCCATCGCCGTGCTTTCGGCCGTGGTGACGGCGACGGCTGTCATCGGCGCCGGACGCGCCCTGCTGCCCCGGCCTGACCCTGTCGCCGAGGCGCAGGTCCAGCTGGTCCGGACCATGTCTCGCTAGGCGGGACTCAGGCGCGACCGATCGAGGTGTAGCGGAAGCCGCGGGCCCGCAAGTCGTCCGGGCGATAGACGTTGCGCAGATCGACCATGACCGGCTGCTTCAGCAGCAGCTTGACCCGGTCCAGATCCAGCGCGCGGAACTGGTCCCACTCGGTCAGGATCACCACCACATCGGCGCCCTCGACGGCGTCGTAAGGCCCGTCACGGAACACCACGCCGTCCAGCAGCTTGGCCGCCTCGTGCATCCCCTCGGGATCATAGGCCTGCACCGTCGCGCCGGCGGCCAGCAGGGCCGGGACCACGTCCAGCGACGGGGCGTCGCGCATGTCGTCGGTATTCGGCTTGAAGGTGACGCCCAGCAGGGCGACCGTCTTGCCCTTCAGGTCGCCGTCCAGAGCGGACGAGACCCGGCCCGCCATGGCCTTCTTGCGAGCGTCGTTGACCTCGACCGTGGTCTCGATCAGGCGCACGGGCGTGCCGGCGTCGACCGCCGTACGCACCAGCGCCAGGGTGTCCTTCGGGAAGCAGGAGCCGCCGTAGCCGGGGCCCGCATGCAGGAATTTCGAGCCGATCCGGTTGTCCAGGCCGATGCCGCGCGCGACCTGCTGCACGTCGGCGCCGACGGCCTCGCACAGGTCCGCCATCTCGTTGATGAAGGTGATCTTCATCGCCAGGAAGGCGTTGGCGGCGTATTTGATCAGCTCCGACGTGCGGCGGCCGGTGAACAGGATCGGCGTCTCGTTCAGGTTCAGCGGGCGGTACAGCTCGCGCATCACCTGGCGGGCGCGCTCGTCATCGGTGCCGACGACGACGCGGTCAGGACGTTTGAAGTCCTCGATGGCCGCGCCTTCGCGCAGGAACTCCGGGTTGGAGACCACGGCGAACTCGGCGTCCGGACGGCGTTCGCGGATGATGCGCTCGATCTCGTCGCCCGTGCCGACCGGGACGGTCGACTTGGTCACCACGACGGTGAAGCCCTCGATCAGGCCCGCGATCTCCTCCGCCGCCGCATAGACGTAGGACAGGTCGGCGTGGCCGTCTCCCCGGCGCGAGGGCGTGCCCACGGCGATGAAGACGGCGTCCGCGGTGCGGATGGCCTCGGCGCCGTCCAGGGCGAAGGACAGGCGTCCGCCGCGCACGTTCGAGGCCACCAGATCGTCCAGACCCGGCTCGAAGATCGGGATCTCGCCCTTCTCCAGCCGCTCGATCTTGGACGGGTCCTTGTCGACGCAGGTCACCACGTGACCGAAGTCGGCGAAACAGGCCCCTGACACCAGGCCCACATAGCCGGTTCCGATCATCGCCACGCGCATGTGGGTCCACCCCGTTCAGACAGGTCGTGGAGATAGCGAGCGGGCGCGCCTTTGACCACCCCGCTGCAAATTCGTCACGCAAAGCAAAACCGCCGGCCTCCTTTCGGAGACCGGCGGCTCTGTTGTCAGCCGTCTCGGCGACTTCCGGGTTTAGCGGAAGTTGATGCCGATGGTGGCGCGACGGTTCAGCGGCTCACGCACGCCGTCGGCGGTCGGGCGGGCCAGCTCGGTTTCACCCTTGCCGTCCAGCGAGATCACGCCGCCGTTGA
>NZ_DASWWG010000069.1:0-6109 GCF_036400995.1 Brevundimonas sp. | reverse complement strand
CCTGATCGAGGAACGCGTCGACCGGATGATCTATTCGATCGACGACGCCCGCTTCCTGCCCGACCGCTATGTCGAGGGGACCTGCCCGCACTGCGCCTACGAGAAAGCGCGCGGCGACCAGTGCGACAACTGCGGCCGTCTGCTGGACCCGACCGATCTGATAAATCCCTATTCGGCCGTCTCGGGCAGCCGCAATCTGGAGGTCCGCGACACCCGCCACCTCTATCTGCTGCAGACCAAGGTGGCCGACGACGTCCGCGCCTGGGTCGACGCCCGCTCACCGCAATGGCAGCCGCTGGCCCGCTCCATCGCCTATAAGCATCTGGACGAGGGCCTGATCGACCGCGGCATCACCCGCGACCTGAAATGGGGCGTGCCGGTCGTCGGTCCTGACGGCGGCCCGCGTCCGGGCATGGAGGGCAAGGTCTTCTACGTCTGGTTCGACGCCCCCATCGAATACATCGGCGCGACCGAGGAGTGGGCCCAGGCCAACGGCCGGACCTGGCGCGACTGGTGGCGTCTGGACGAGGGCGCGGACGACGTCCGCTACGTCCAGTTCATGGGCAAGGACAACGTCGCCTTCCACACCGTCAGCTTCCCGGCGACGATCATCGGCTCGGGCGAGCCGTGGAAGATGGTCGACCAGCTGAAGGCCTTCAACTGGCTGAACTGGTACGGCGGGAAGTTCTCGACCAGCCAGAAGCGCGGCGTCTTCATGGACCAGGCGCTGGAGCTGCTGCCCGCCGACTACTGGCGCTGGCACCTGACGGCCTACGGTCCGGAGCATTCGGACGCGGCCTTCACCTGGGAGCAGTTCCAGTCGACGACGAACAAGGACCTGGCCGACGTGCTGGGCAATTTCGTCAACCGGATTGTCAAATTCACCGAGAGCAAGTTCGGCGGCGTCGTGCCCGAGGGCGGCGCCCTGACGGACGTGGATCAGGACTTCCTCAAGCAGATCCGCGACGGCGTGGCCGAGGCGACCGCCAATCTGGAAGACATGGAGTTCCGCAAGGCGGCCCAGTCGATCCGCGCCGTCTGGGTGCTGGGCAATGAATACCTGCAGGTCGCGGCGCCGTGGACGGCGCTGAAGACCGACGCCGAGCGGGCCGGGACGGCGACGCGCGTCGCCCTGAACCTGGTCGCCCTGTTCGCCCGTCTGGCCGCGCCGATCCTGCCCGCCTCGGCGGAAAAGATCGCCGCCACCGTCGGCGCGACCGACCTGTCGTGGCCGACGGCCGACGAGGACCTTCTGGCCGCCGTGCCCGCCGGTCAGGCCGTCGCCGCCGCCAGCGTCCTGTTCGCCAAGATCGAGGACGAGCAGGTGGCGGAATGGAGCGCGCGGTTCGGCGGGGCGGAGGGGTAACCTTCAGCTCCTCATTGTGCTAAAGTGACCAACTAGATGGTCAGGAACGCTGCAATGAACGCGATCAATCTCGCGGAAGCCAAGGCCCGGCTGAGCGAACTGGTGGACCTCGCCCAGCAAGGCGGCGAGGTGCAGATCATGAAGCGCGGCAAGCCGGTCGCGCGTCTGGTGCCGATCAAGCCTGCGAAGAGCAGGATCGCCATCGAGGACCTGCGCGCGGCGACCGAAGGACAGGCGATGGGCGACGGGGATTCCCTTCGTCGTATGCGCGACGACTATCGCTACTGATGATCTATCTGGACACCTCGGTGCTCGTCGCGGCCCTGACGCGGGAACCGGCGACCGAGCGGGTGCAGGTCTGGTTGGCGGAGCAGGAGGCCGGGGCGCTGGCCATCAGCGGCTGGACCCATCTGGAGTTCGCCGCCGCATTGCGGTTCAAGCAGGCGACCCACCAGATCGACCCCGTCCGGCGTGAGGCGGCGGCGAGCCAGTTTGCCGCCATCGCCGAGACTGCGCTGACGACCTGGCCTGTCGAGATCGCGGATTTTGAAGAGGCCCAGCGTCTTGCCGGATGGGACGAAGCCGCCCTTCGCGGGCCGGACGCCCTGCATGTGGCCATTGCGACGCGGCGCAACGCCACGCTGTGCACGCTGGATGAGCGGGTGCTGCGAGCCTGTGAGCTCGCCGGTCATCCGACGGTGAGGCCCTAGCCCTCGATCACATGCGGCACGAAGCGGGCCGTGTTGCCGGTGATCAGGCCGGCCTCGCGGATGCCCATGCCGACGGCGGCGCCGTCGACGATCCAGCTGCCGATCACGGGGCGCTGGCCGTCGAAGTCGGGCAGGTCGTACAGGCGCTGCCAGACATGGCCCTCGTCGCCGTAGCCGCCGCCGGTGGCCTCGACCACCTTGCCGTCCCTGACGATGGAGATGTTGGCGCCCTCGCGGGCCAGGATCGGCTTGCGGGCATGGTCGCCGGGCAGGGGCTCGAACGACGCTTCCAGCAGGTTGGGGTGGTTGGGGAACAGGTCCCAGAGGATCGGCAGCAGGGCCTTGTTCGACCAGATCATCTTCCAGATCGGCTCGATCCAGACGGTCGGGGAGTGGACGATGCGGCTGCCGTACTCCTCGCCGACCAGCCATTCCCACGGATAGAGGTGGTACAGGGCCCGGATGGCGTCGCCCCGGGCGTCGGCGAAGCGCAGGCCGGTCCATTCGATCTCGTGGATCGGGACGGGCAGGCTCTCGACCCCGCCCTCGCGGGCCAGATCGCGCATATAGGCGACGGTCACGGCGTCCTCGGCGGCGCCTTCCTCGGCCCAGGTGAAGTGCACGGGCTGCGGCAGGGCCGGGGCGATCTCGCGCCAGCGGGCGATCAGGGCGTCATGGATGCCGTTGAACTGGTCCTTGCCGGGGAAGACCGCCTCCAGCCAGTCCCACTGGATAACCGCCGCCTCTAGCAGGGAGGTGGGGGTGTCGCAGTTGAACTCGAACATCCTGGGCGGAGAGACGCCGTCATAGCCGAGGTCGAAGCGGCCGTGGTTCAGGGCCGGCGGCTCCTCGTCCCACGCCTTGCGGATCAGGGGGACGGCGAAGTCCGGGATGCCGAAGCGGTGGAACAGGTTCTGGTCGACGATGTGCTGACCGGCGGTCAGGCACAGCTGGTAGAGCTCTTCGGTCGCCTGCTCGATCTGGCGGATCTGGCGACGGTCGAAGCGGTAGCAGGCGGCCTCGTTCCAGTAGGGCTGGTCGGCGGCGGTGTGCCAGACGAGGCCGAGGGCCTCGACCCGCTCGCGCCAGTCGGGACGGGGCGTGAGCGCCTGACGGAACATCAGCCGCCCGCGGAGCCGCGCGCGAAGGCGCCGAATCCGCCGCGGGGGCTGTAGCTGCCGCCCGAGACCTTGTCGCCGAAGCGGGCGCTGGTGGCTTCCTTGCCGCCGTAATACCAGCGCGCGCCGCCCGCATAGCCGCCGCCCGAGCGCCGGCAGTTCTCGTCCGAGACGCGGCGGCCGGTGGAGTCGGCGCAGACGCGGCCTTCCGCCGTGGCCGGGCGGGGACCGCAGGCGGTGATCGACAGGGCCGCCGCCACCGAGGTGGCGAAGGACAGCTGGCGCACAGCGGTGTTCAGGACCGTCTTGCGGGACGTGGACATGCGGATACGGGCTCGGGGATCAGGCGGCCGGAACGGTGATCGGAGGCGGCTGGTCGGCGGGGGTGGCGCCCGGCTGCGTCATGCAGGTGATGCGCTTGGGCCCCTCGGCCTCGGCTTTGCAGAACTTCTCCACCTCGTCCGGCTTGATCTGCAGGAAGGCGGGGATGGCGGCGTTGTGCTGGGCCAGGTTCAGGGTGCGGACCACGGTGGCGCGGTAGCCGTCCCAGATCATGTGCAGGGCCACGTACAGGACGATGACCAGGCCGACGTAGCCGATCCAGCGGTAACGGTGCAGCAGCTTGGCGATGTAGGTCGCGGCCACGCCCATCAGGCCGATGGACAGGACCAGGCCGAAGACCATGATCCACGGATGCTCGTGGGCGGCGCCGGCGACGGCCAGCACATTGTCCAGCGACATGGTGATGTCGGCGATCATGATCTGGACCAGGGCGGCGCCGAAGGTCTTGCGCTTCAGGCCCAGCTCCTCGGGCGACGGACCGGTGCCGTGCTCGATGCTCATGGCCAGTTCGAGTTCCTTCTCGGCCTCGGCCTGGTCGTGGGTCGCCTGCTCGCGCAGTTCGCGCCACATCTTCCAGCACACCCAGAGCAGCAGCAGGCCGCCGGCCAGCAGCAGGCCGATCAGGCCCAGCAGCCAGCTGGTGATCAGGGCGAAGCCGATGCGCATGACCACGGCGGCGATCAGGCCGATCATGATCGCCTTCTTGCGCTGGTCCTGCGGCAGGGCGGCGGCGGCGAGGCCGACGGCGACGGCGTTATCGCCGGCCAGCACGAGGTCCATCATGACCACCTGACCAAGGGCGGTCAGCTGAGAGCCGAGTTCGGGAGAGCTGAGGAATTCCATGCCGGTCCTCTAGCCGTGCGACAGTCTGTCGCCAAGTCTCCTCCCCGTCGTGAAACGATGGGGAGGTGGATCGGCGGCGATGAGCCGACGAGACGGAGGGGGCGCCGGAAGCGGCAAGGGATTGGCGGACGGCCTCCACAAGCCTGAGCCGCCCCCTCCGTCACGCTTCGTATCCGAAGCGCGACACCTCCCCATTCGCGAGGCGAACGGGGAGGAGAATGGTCAGCCGCGGCCTTGCGCGCGGGCCGCCTCATAGAGGGCGATCGCCGCGGCGTTGGAGACGTTCAGGCTTTCGAAGCCGCCGGGCATGGGAATCTTGGCCATGGCCTCGCAGTGCTCGGCGACCAGACGTCGGACGCCGTCGCCTTCGGAGCCCATGACGATGACGGTCGGCTGGGCGTCCAGCGCCTGTTCCAGCGTCAGCTCGGCCGAGCCGTCCATGCCGATGGCGCGCCAGCCCATGTCGGACAGCTTCTCCAGCGCTCGGGACAGATTCGTCACGCGGGCGCAGGGCAGGCGTTCGGTGGCGCCGGCGGAGGCCTTGGCCAGGGCGCCGGCGAGGGCCGGGGAGTGGCGGTCCTGCACGATGATTCCCTTCGCCCCGAAGGCGAGGGCCGAGCGGAAGATGGCGCCGACGTTCTGCGGGTCGGTCAGCTGGTCCAGCATGACGATGACGCCCGAGGCGTTCTCCGCGATGTCCTCCAGCGCGACGCCTTCCAGCGGCGCGACCTTGAAGGCCATGCCCTGGTGGACGGCGCCGGCGGGCAGCATGCGGGCCAGGGCCGGGCCGTCGACGATCTCGGCGCGGTGGCCGTTGGGGGCGAGGCGGTCCCGCTCGATCTCCTCGGCGCGGTCGGCGGTGACCAGCAGCCGCCCCATCCCCTTGCGGGCGGGGTTGGCGAGGGCGGCCAGAACCGGGTGACGCCCCCACAGCCAGTTGTCCGCGTCGCCCTTGTTCGGACGCGGAGCGCGGTTCGTTGAATCACCTCGGGGCGCCGAACCGCGTTCGGGGCTCCAGTCGCCGCGATTATTTCCTTTGCCGCCCTGAGGCGCGGAACCGCTCAAACGCCCGCCGGGCCTGCCGGAAGGGGCCGTTTTCTTGCCCGATTTCCGGTCATTGCGTTCTGAAATTCTCGACACTATAAGACGCCCTCCGATTTGGAGCCCTGAGGGCTTTCGGGTCTGGCGCACCTCCTATCTCAGGCGATGCGGGATCACGAGAGCCTTTATCGCGGCGGGAACCGAAAGGTCCCCTCAAGCGATGGTCCGTCGGTTTTGAAAAGCGCGCTGGGGGAATGTCCCGAGCGGCAAAGGGGGGGGACTGTAAATCCCCTGCGTAAGCTTCGCAGGTTCGAGTCCTGCTTCCCCCACCACGCGCTTTCGAAACGAAGGACCGGACCCCATGTCGGGTCGGCTGCGGAGGTCCTTCTCTTCCCTGGAAGATGGGCCCGACGCAGTCTCCGCGCGGGTATAGTACAATGGTAGTACAGCAGCCTTCCAAGCTGAATATGTCGGTTCGATTCCGTCTACCCGCTCCAGAATTCTATTGCTGATCCACCGCCCCCTTCCGGGCCACAGGAGTTTTGGCCATGGCCAAGGAAAAGTTCGAACGCACCAAGCCGCACTGCAACATCGGCACGATCGGTCACGTTGACCACGGCAAGACGACGCTGACGGCTGCGATCACGATGACGCTGGCGAAGGCCGGTGGCGCGAAGGCGATGAACTAC
>NZ_DASWWG010000068.1:0-27640 GCF_036400995.1 Brevundimonas sp. | reverse complement strand
CGCGCCCGTGAAGCGGAGGCTGCGGCCAGCCGGGCGCGTGACACCGCCGTGGCGGCCCGCGAACGCGCCGCCGCCGCCCGCGTGGAGGCCGTTCGGGCTCGCGCCGACGGCCGGGTGCAGATGGCCCGTGGGGCTGACGAGATGGAACGCGGCGCCCGCGAGATGCGCGAGGAGGCCCGCCGCCTGCAGGATCCGGCCTATCGCGCCGAGGTCATCGAGCGGCAACGGGTGCAGGGCCATCCGGTGACGGACGCCGAACTGCGGGCGCTCTCTGGCCGCCTGTCCCAGCAGGCCGACGAATTGGTCAGTCGGGCCGGGGAACTGCGCAACCGGTCACGCGAGGCCTGATCCGTCTGCTGATCAGGAAAACGGCCCCGCCGGGAAACCGGCGGGGCCGCTGTCTTATCCGCGTTGCGCGTCCAGGAAGCGGACCGCATCGGCGTCCCGGGCGCTGAGCTCCGGATATTCCGGGTCGGAGCCGACATCGGGCACCTTGCGCCAGGAGCGGGCGCATTTCGGATAGTCGGCCAGCTTCACCTCGACCGAGACGGCGTCGCCGCCGACGACCAGTTCGGCGCCCGAGGTCCGGAAGACCTCGGCGGCGTCCAGATCGGCGAAGGCGGCGAAGGCCGCGGCGGGCCCCGTCACCACGGGCCAGGCGTCCAGCGCCCCGCCGATGACCTTGTCGCGGCGCGCCGCTTCCAGCGCTTCGTTGACGACTTCCAGCACGGTCTGGACCGAGGCCCAACGATCCGCCTCGGCGGCGTCGGCCCAGTGGTCCGGGGTCTGCGGAATGACGCGGGCGCAGTTCGAGCCCCCGTCGGGGAAGCGGGTGGTCCACGCTTCTTCCATGGTGAACGGCGTCAGCGGGGCCAGCCAGGCGGTCAGACGGGCGAAGACCTCGTCCATCACCGTGCGGACGGCGCGACGACGGACGCTGTCGGGACGGTCGCAGTACAGGCTGTCCTTGCGGACGTCGAAGTACAGCGCCGACAGGTCGTTGGAGCAGAACTCCAGCACCGGACGGACCACGTCCTGGAACCGGTACTCGCCATAGGCGGCCCGGACCTGACCATCCAGTTCATGCAGGCGATGGAGGATGAACTTCTCCAGCGGCGGCATCTGGTCGTAGGGCAGGCGCTCGGTCTCGTCGAAGCCGGCGAGGGCGCCCAGCAGGTAGCGGATGGTGTTCCGCAGCTTGCGATAGGCGTCGACGGTGGTTTGCAGGATCTGCTTGCCGATGCGCTGGTCGTCCGAATAGTCGACCAGGGCCACCCACAGACGCAGGATGTCGGCGCCCGACTCCTTGATGACGGTCGCCGGGTCCACGGTGTTGCCCTTGGACTTCGACATCTTCTCCCCCTTCTCATCGAGGGTGAAGCCGTGGGTCAGAACCGCCTTGAACGGCGCGCGGCCGCGGGTGCCGCAGCCTTCCAGAAGCGACGACTGGAACCAGCCGCGGTGTTGGTCCGAGCCTTCCAGATACAGGTCGGCGGGCCAGTGGGCCGGGCGGTCGCCGGCATAGCCGTTCTGCGGCAGGCGCGGGTCCAGGGTGAAGGCGTGGGTCGAGCCCGAGTCGAACCAGACGTCCAGGATGTCCTCGACCTTCTCGAAGCGCGAGGCGTCGTGGGCGCCCAGGAAGGCGCTGTCCGGCGCGGTGAACCACACGTCGGCGCCGCCTTCGGCCACGGCCGCGACGATGCGGGCGTCGACCTCGGGATCATGCAGCGGCTGGCCGGTCTGCTTGTCGATGAACATGGCCAGGGGCGTGCCCCAGGCGCGCTGGCGACTGATCAGCCAGTCGGGACGCCCCTCGACCATCGAGCGGATGCGGTTCTTGCCCGCCGCCGGGTGGAAGGCGGTGTCGTCGATCGACTTCAGCGCCGTCTCACGCAGGGTGTCGCCCGACTTCAGCGGTTCGTCCATGCGGATGAACCACTGCGGCGTGTTGCGGAAGATGACCGGCGCCTTGGAGCGCCAGCTGTGGGGATAGGAGTGCTCCAGACGACCACGCGCGAGCAGGTTGCCGGCCTCGATCAGCTTCTCCATCACCGCGCCGTTGGCCGGACCGAACTTGCCGGTCTTCTTGCCCTCGGTCTCCAGCACCTTCAGGCCCGCGAACAGGGGGACGGTCGGATAGTAGGCGCCGTCCGGATCGACGGTGTCCGGCACCTCGTGATGACCGTGGGCCTTCCAGACCTCGAAGTCGTCGGCGCCGTGGCCGGGCGCCGTGTGCACGAAGCCCGTGCCCGCGTCGTCGGTGACGTGGTCGCCGGCCAGCAGGGGCACGGAGAAGCCATAGCCGCTGTCCAGCGCGGCCAGCGGGTGCGCGCACTCCAGGCCCGACGGATTGATGTCCGACAGGCGGTTCCAAGCCGCGATGTTCGCCGCCTTGAACACCTCTTCGGCCAGTTTGTCGGCGACGATCAGGCGATCGCCCGCCTTGGCCCAGGGCTCGAACTCCAGCCCCTCGACCAGGCTAGTCACCTCATACAGGCCATAGGCGATCTCGGGCCCGTAGCTGATCGCCCGGTTGGCCGGGATGGTCCAGGGCGTGGTCGTCCAGATGACGATCGCCGGCGTCGGGCTGCGGAAGGCCAGAAGGTCGTCGTCGTGGTCGTCCGAGGCCGCGATGACCGGGAACTTCACCCAGATCGTGGGCGAGACGTGGTCGTGGTACTCGATCTCGGCGTCGGCCAGGGCGGTGCGCTCGACCGGCGACCACATGACGGGCTTGGAGCCGCGATAGAGCTGGCCCGAGTTCTTGAACTTGTGGAACTCCGCGACGATGGCCGCCTCGGACCTGAAGTCCATTGTGGCGTAGCGGTTGGCGAAGTCGCCGGTGATGCCCAGGCGTTTGAACTGGTCGCGCTGCAGGTCGATGAACTTGCCGGCGTATTCACGACAGGCGGCGCGGAACTCGTCCTTGGAGACCTCGTCCTTGCGGCGGCCCTTGGCGCGGAACTGTTCCTCGATCTTCCACTCGATCGGCAGGCCGTGGCAGTCCCAGCCCGGGACGTAGTCCACGTCGTAGCCCAGCAGGAAGCGGCTGCGGACGACGAAGTCTTTCAGCGTCTTGTTCAGGGCGTGGCCGATGTGGATGTCGCCGTTGGCGTAGGGCGGGCCGTCATGCAGGACGTAGAGGGGCGCGCCCTCGGACTGCCGCTGCTTGCGAAGGGCGCCGTAGAGGTCGCCCCACTGTTCGAGGATCACCGGCTCCTTCTGCGGCAGGCCGCCGCGCATGGGGAAGGGCGTCTCCGGCAGGAAGACGGTGTCGCGGTAGTCGCGGCCGGTGGGGGTATTGTCGGCGTCAGCCATGAAGTCGGTCTCGTCGTGTCTTGTGATCGTTCGCTCAGTCCGGCCCGGAGGACGGTGGTCCCGGCGTGCGCGAGGCTGACAGCCCTGCGGCGCTACGCCGGGCGGCTAATCGAAATCGGGAGACGGACGCGAACGGTCATGGTGCAGGCGGTCTAGCAGGGGCATGAACCTCGCGCCAGCCGAAGCCTTGCCAAGAGTCCCGGCCAGTCCGATATTCGATCCATGACCGACGTCACCATCCAGCGCGCCGCCAGAGGCAAGCGAGCCGGTAAGAAGCCGAAGGGCGTCACGATTCAGCGCGTCACCGCAGCGGATGGGCAGAAGGTCACGGTTCGCGCCGTCGATGCTCACAGCCCGACCTTCGGCGAGGACTTCCTCTACGTCTTCACCAAGAACGTCGAGGCGGCGCGGCAGGAGAACAAGCGCCTGTTCGGTTCGGCCGATGGCGTCAAGAAACCCGCCTAGGGCGCCGACGCTCTGGATCATCGCCGGCCCCAACGGTTCGGGGAAAAGCAGCGCCTATGGCATGGCGGCGGTGAACGAGCCCAATGGCTCGATCTGGATCATCAATCCGGATGAACTGGCCCGCCGCATCGTGGACGAAGAGCGGCTTGAGCTGTTCCCGGCCAATCTGGCGGCGGTTCAGCGGATTGAGGCTTGGCTGTCGGCCTCAATCGACGCCTATCAGACCATCGGGGTGGAGACTGTTCTGTCGACCCCGAAGTACCGGCGCCTGGTGGAGCAGGCGAAGACGAGAGGGTTCTCGGTCAGCCTGATCTACGTCTTCCTCAAGAGCGCGGACCTGAACATCGAGCGGGTGGCGACGCGGGTGCGCAAGGGCGGCCATGCTGTGCAGGAGGACAAGATCGTCAGCCGCAGACTGCGTTCGTTTGAGCAGTTCGGCTGGTTCTTCGATCAGGCCGATACGGTGGGGGTCTACGATAACTCCGGAGCGACCCCGCAACTGGTCCTGAGCAAGCGCGCGGATGAGGTGGTGATCTACAGCGACCTGCCAGCCGAGATGCTGGGCTCGCTGGAGCAGGTCATTCCCGGGCTGCGCGCCCTCTACGACGCCGACTGAGCCAGCACGGCCCGCGCGTCGGCGGCGTCCCGGTCAATCTGGACCTTCAGCGAATCCAGCCCGTCGAACTTCAACTCGCCGCGGAGGAAGGCGACCAGTTCGGTCTCGACCGTCTGGCCGTAGAGGTCCTCATTGAAGTCGAACAGCCAGACCTCGAGCAGCGGGTCCTCGGTCGGGTACATGGGGCGGACGCCGAGGTTGGCGACGCCGTCGATGACGCGGCCGTCCGGCAGGCGGGTGCGGGTCGCATAGACCCCGTAGGCGGGACGCATATAGCCGCCCAGGCTGACGTTGGCCGTCGGCACTCCGATGGTGCGGCCGCGTTTGTCGCCATGGATGACCTCGCCCTGCACCGCGAAGGGGCGACCCAAAATGGCGGCGGCGCGGGTCATGTCCCCGGCCTTCAGCGCCTCGCGCACGGCGGAGGAGGAGAGCTTCAGCCCGTCGGCGTCATCCAGCCGTTCGGCGACCGAGACGGTGAAACCCTCGGTCTCGCCATAGCGGCGCAGGGCCTCGGGGGAGCCGGTGCGGCCCTTGCCGAAGGTGAAGTCGAAGCCGACGGCGGCGTGCCGGATGCCCAGACCATCCCCCAGCACGTCGCGGGCGAACTGTTCGTCCGACATGGCCGCCATCTCGCCGTCGAAGGGCAGGAGGTAGAGCCGGTCGACGCCGAGCGGCTGAAGGGCGCGGGCCATCTGGTCGGCCGTCATCAGGCCGAAGGGCGCGGCGTCCGGCTGGAACCAGCGACGCGGATGGGGTGAGAAGCTGACGACGGCCAACGACACGCCGAGGCGGGCGGCCGCCTCTCGCGCGCCGGCGATGACGGCCTGATGTCCGCGGTGGACGCCGTCGAAGGCGCCGATGGCGACCGCGGCGCCCCGTTGTTCCGGGGGCAGGTCGCGCCAGCCGCGGACGACCTCGATCAACGGGCCGACGGCTTGCGGCGGCGCGGGACGCGCACGGTGGCGATGCCGTCCATGATCAGCTTGCCGTCGACGAAGCCCTCGCAGTTCAGCTCGACGCGGGCGCCTTCCTGATCGACCGAGACGACGGTGATGCGGATGGTGACGACGTCGTCGATGCGCACCGGCAGGTGGAAGGACAGGGTCTGCGAGATGTAGATCGAGCCGGCGCCCGGCAGGATGGTGCCGACCACGGCCGAGCCGAAGGACGCCGACAGCAGGCCGTGCGCGATGCGGCCGCGATAGGCCGTCTTCGAGGCGAAGGCTTCGTCCAGATGAACCGGATTGAAGTCGTCCGAAGCCTCGGCGAACAGGCGGATGCGCTCCTCGGTGGCCGTGATGACCTTCTCGGCGATCATGCCGACGCGGAGCTCCTCGAGGATGTAGCCGCCCGAGGGATGTTTCTGAACGAGATCAACCATGGGGGCGTGTTAGCGTCCGTGCGGCAGAATGACCATCCTCACCATGCCAGATCGAGCATGGCGTAGCGTGCATATGTGGTTTCAGCCTTCAGAAGATCGGCCGCGCGAGCGGGGTCGAGGCGGCCGTCGGCGCCCCGCGCCTTGTCGCCGTGGATGCCCTGGGCGATGAACAGGCAGTCCAGGGCCTGCTTGTCGGCGCCGAGGACGTCGGTGATCACGCCGTCGCCGATGCACAGCACCCGCGACCGGTTGACGGGGCCGCCCAGCAGGTCGGCGGCTTCCTTCAGCGCCAGATCGTAGATCGGGCCGAACGGCTTGCCGGCCATGGTCACGCGCCCGCCCAGCTCCTCGTACAGATCGGCCAGCGACCCGGCGCAGTAGATCAGGCGGTCGCCACGCTGCACGACGCGGTCGGGGTTGGCGCAGATCATCTCGAGCCCGCGCGCGGCGGCGCCGGTCAGGCGGTCGCGGTAGTCCTCGGGCGTCTCGACTTCGTCATCGTGGAAGCCGGTGACGGAGATGAAGGCCGCGTCGTCGCCGGTCGGGACGGTGGTCAGGCCGAGGCCGTCATACAGGGGGGCGTCGCGGTCCGGGCCGATCAGCCAGGCGGGGCCGGGCGCGCGCTTCGCCAGCTCGGCGCGGGTGGCGTCGCCCGAGGTGACCACGGCCTTCCAGCTTTCGCGCGGCACGCCGAGCTCGTCCATCTGGGTGATGACGCCGGGGCCGGGGCGGGGCGAGTTGGAGATCAGGATGACGTGCCCGCCCTCGCGGTTGAACCGCGCCAGCGCCTCGCAGGCCTCGGGCCAGCTTTCGCGGCCGTTGTGGATCACGCCCCAGACGTCGCAGAGCAGGATGTCGTAGTCCCCGGCGATCGCGCCGAGACCGGTGAGTGCGTGGGGGAGGGTCATGCACCGCAGATAGCGGGTCGGGGGGCTCGGGTGAAGGGCGTGGGGTGCGGGGTTCACCTCTCCATCGCGTTGAAGGGGCGAATGGAGCGGTGAACGGGCGATGGGAAGGTGAGCGGCTGTCGCCTATCCGAACCGGCGGCGCTGTTCGGCGCTGCGCAGGGTGGAGCGCAGGAATTCGGCGGGCGGGTCGGTCTCGGCCAGCACCTGCTCCTTGATGGCGCGCGGCTCGCCGAAGAGGTGGCCCTGGCCCATGCCGACGTCCAGTTCGAGGATGTCGACGATCTGGCGCTCGGTCTCGCACTTCTCGGCGATGACCTCGATGCCGTAGCGGCGGGTCAGCTGGGCGAAGTCGGCGGCCTGGATGTCGCGCAGGGACGGCAGGGCCGGGCCGCTGTCGAGGTCCAGCAGTTGCTCGATCAGCAGGTCGGCGGCGACCTTGATGAAGCGGACGTCCGAGCGCTGCAGGTCGGCGAAGTCGAGATCCAGAGTCTGGACCTTGTCGATCGAGAAGCGGAAGCCGAGGTCGGCCAGCTTGGCCATGTTGCGGGCCTCGACCGCGCCGCGGGCGTCGAAGACGGCCTGGCCGAGCTCGAAGATCAGGGCCTGGTTCAGGTCGCGGTTCTCGCTCAGGAAGTCGAGGAACTGCGGGAAGAAGGTCTCGTCGCCCAGCGAGGACAGGGCGACGTTGCAGAAGACCCCGACCTTGCGGTCCTGACGGGCCAGACGGCGCACGATCTGGGCGCAGCGGAACAGCAGCAGGTTGTCGATGGCCGGGACCAGGCCCTCGCCCTCGGCGACCGACAGGTATTCGGCGGGCATCATCACCCGGTCGTCGGCGGCGCGCAGACGGGTGAAGCTTTCGTAGAAGATGGTCCGGCGCTGGGGCAGGGAGACGACCGGCTGCAGGTAGAGGTCGACCCGGTTCTCGGCGAGCGCCTCGTGGATCGTCTGGAGCAGGACGTTGGATTGCTGCTGGTGGCGGGCCTCGAAGGCGCTGACCGGCGTGGGGCGGGCCATGCGCTCGTCGATCGAGTCGCTCATCTGCTGGATCAGGGTTTCCAGCATGCGGACCTCGCCCGACAGCTGCTCGGTCGAGGTCAGGGCGCCGGCCTCGATGGCCTGGGCCAGCTCGGTCAGGGCCCCTTGCGTCGACTCCATGGCGTCAGCCAGCAGGCGGTGGGCTTCGCGGACCTGGTCGATTTCCCGCTTGAGCGCGGCGCGCTGGGCCCGGCCCACGACCATGACATGGACGGCGACCAGAAGGCCCGCCGTGCCGACCGCCGCGGCGACGCCCGGTCCGCCGCCGAGACCCGCGCGCCACAGGAAGGCGCCCACGGTCATGGCCAGGAACAGGTAGCCGAAGAAGAGAAAGCCGTTGGTGATGGCGCGCATGGGTTACGGAGTT
This sequence comes from Brevundimonas sp., assembly GCF_036400995.1. Taxonomy (GTDB): domain Bacteria; phylum Pseudomonadota; class Alphaproteobacteria; order Caulobacterales; family Caulobacteraceae; genus Brevundimonas. Next base: position 19,544 of record NZ_DASWWG010000068.1, on the reverse strand, counting down.
TCCGCCTTCCCGGATGGAATCGCCCGAGTATCGGGGTATCACGGCAATACGCATAGGGTCCGGGCACGGATTCTCCCACGCTTTCGAGGTTAACGATGGAATTGTTCGACCTGACCGGCAAGGTCGCGGTGATCACCGGCTCCTCCAAGGGCATCGGCAAGGCGATCGCCGAGCGGATGGCCGAGCACGGCGCCAAGGTGGTGATCTCGTCCCGCAAGGCCGGGCCCTGCGACGAGGTCGCCCGGGCTCTGAATGAGAAGCACGGCGAGGGGACGGCGATCGCCATCCCCGCCAACATCGCCTCCAAGGAGGAGCTGCAGCGACTGGTCGACGAGACCAACGCGACCTTCGGCAAGATCGACATCCTGGTCTGCAACGCGGCGTCGAACCCCTACGCCGGGCCGATGGGCGGCATTTCGGACGAGCAGTTCGAGAAGATCTTCCACAACAACGTGCTGGCCAATCACTGGCTGATCCAAATGGTCAGCCCGCAGATGCTGGAGCGCAAGGACGGGGCCATTCTGGTGATCTCGTCCGTCGGCGGCCTGCGCGGCAACGCCCTGATCGGCGCCTACAACGTGTCCAAGGCGGCGGACATGCAGCTGGTGCGCAACCTGGCGGTGGAGTTCGGATCGTCGAACGTGCGGGTCAACTGCATCGCGCCGGGCCTGATCCAGACCGACTTCGCGCGTTACCTCTGGGAGAACGAGGAGGTGCTGAAGGTCACGGTCGAGCCGAACCCGATGAAGCGCATCGGCCAGCCGGACGAGATCGCGGGCACCGCGGTCTATCTGTGCTCGAAGGCGGCCGCCTATGTGACCGGCCAGACCCTGGTGGTGGACGGCGGGCTGACGATTGCCTGGTGACGCGGACAAGGTGAGCCTGGGCCAGGACCTGGTCTGGCGACTGGAGGCGGCGGGCTTCGCCGGCTTCATCGGTCTGATGCGCCTGCTCGGCGTCGAGCGGGCGTCGCACGTCGGCGGCTGGCTGCTGCGCCGGCTGGGGCCGAAGGTGGGCACCCACAAGACGGTGACCCGCAACCTGCGCATCGCCTTCCCCGACCTGCCGAAGGCCGAGCGCGACGCACTGGCGCTGGAGGCGTGGGAGCGGATCGGCCGCAGCTTCGCCGAGACGGCGGTGATGGATCAGCTGACCCCGGCCAGCGGTCGGCTGGAGATCGTCGGCATGGAGCGGCTGGAGGCCATCCGCGACGGCGGTCGCCCGGTGGTCTTCGTGTCCGGCCACCTGTCCAATTTCGAGGTGATGGCGGCGGTGCTGGTGGCCTCGGGCGTGCCGGTGCAGGTGACCTATCGCGCCGCCAACAACCCCTATGTCGACAAGCAGATCCGCGAGGCGCGGGCCCGCTACGGCGTGAAGCTGTTCGCGCCCAAGGGCGGGGACGGCGCGCGCGAGCTGCTGCACGGGCTGGAGCGCGGCGAGTCCGTGGCCCTGCTGAACGACCAGAAGTTCTCGGAAGGGCCGGAAGTCACCTTCTTCGGCCAGCCGGTGAACGCCGCGCCGGGGCCGTCGCGGCTGGCGCTGCGCTTCGGGACGGTGATGCAGCCGATCTCGGTGGTCCGGCTGCCCGGCGTCCGCTTCCGGGTGACGGCCCACGAACCGATCCCGGTCTCCTCGACCGGCGACCGGCAGGGCGACATCGCGCGCGGCGTCCAGGCGGTCACGACCTTCGTCGAGGATCGGGTCCGCGAGGTCCCGGCCGACTGGTTCTGGGTGCACAAGCGCTGGCCGCAGGCGGTCTATGACGCCCTGCCGCCCGAAGCCTGACCCGGATCAGATATCGCGCGACTTGTCCTGCGCCCGACGCCAGGGGCCGGTGAAGGTGGCGGACTGCACCCGGCGGCGGTCGGGTCCGAAATAGCCGTCGGTCTTCACGAACGGGCGCGGCTTGAAGATCACCGCCTGGATGCGGTCCAGGATGGCCTTGGCGGTGATCGGCTTGACCACGAACTCGGTGACGCCGGCGTCGCGCGCCTCATAGACGCGGGTCTTCTCCGAATGGCCGGTCATCATGATGATCGGCAGATAGGGGTTGGCGCTGTCCGGGCTGTTGCGGACCAGACGGGTGAACTCGACGCCGTCCAGCGGGAACATGTTGAAGTCGACGATCGCCAGATCGATGGCGTGCTCGCGCAGGATCTCCAGCGCGGCGGCGCCGTCGGCGGCCTCGCGCACCTTGCGGATGCCGGCGGACTGCAGGACGGCGGAGGCGATGGCCCTCATGTGCTGGTTATCGTCAACCAGAAGAACCTGAAGGGAGGCGAGCGAAGACATGCAGGGCGGTCTGGTCGATGACGGCGCGGCCGTCGGAGCCTCGCAGGTCTAGGGAGGGATTCGGCCTGCGTCTATCGGAGAACGTTGTTTCAACTTTAGCGTAAACGGCCAAGCTTGCTCAGGTTTTCACCAGAAGCGACGGATCGAGGTTGCGGTCGCGCCATTTCATCCGCCAGCACAGGTGCGGGCCGGTGGCGCGGCCGGTCATGCCGACGCGGCCGATCAGGTCTCCGCGCAAGACGTCCTGTCCGGCCCGGACTTCGATCCGCGACTGGTGCAGATAGGCGGTGATCAGGCCCTGGCCATGATCAATGAGCACCAGACCGCCCTCGAAATGCAGGCCGGTGCGGGCCAGGGTCACCCGGCCGGGCGCCGGGGCGCGGATGGCCGAGCCCTGCGGGGCGGCCAGGTCGATGCCGTAATGGGGGCGGGCGGGCGTGCCGTTCAGGACCCGCTGCGAGCCCCAGCGGCTGGTCACGCGATAGCTGTCCAGCGGCCAGATGAAGCCGTCGTGGAAGCCGTCCGCGTCGATGCGGCTGGCGAAGCCCTCGGTCTTGAGCAGGACCTCCTGCTGGATGCGGGCCAGCAGGGCGGGGTCGGACGGCTCGACCGTGGACGGCGGCAGGCCGTTCACGGCGGTGGAGGGGAAACGCCCGGTCGCGATGTCGAGGGTGCGCGAGGCGACGCGGCCGTCGGAGCGGGCCTCGATCTGCACGCTGCCGGGGGCGTCGCGGTCGAAGCCGACGATGAACCAGCCTTCGGCCGAGGCGGCGGACAGCGCTTCGCCGTCGACGAAGATCAGGGCGCGTGGCCAGGTGCGTCCGACGGCATGGCCGCCCTGGACGAAACGGCCGGTGAGTTCGAGGTCGGTGGTCTGGGCCCGGGCGGCGCCCGAGGCGAACAGGGCCGCGCCGCCGGCGATCAGGCCCCGGCGGTCCAGCATCAGGGCTGCTGTCCCAGGCGCTGGAAGGCTTCGGCCGGACCGGCGTAGGCTTCCTGCAGACGGGCCGACCAGTAGCGCAGGGTCTCCAGCGGAACCGGCTTTCCGGTCACGGCGCAGGTCACGAAGCGGCCGGGCTTGAGCACGGCGAACTCTCCGTCGCCGTAGTGCAGGGTGGCCTGGGCGTTCGAGGTCTGGTCCATGTCCCTGACCCTAGCTTGGCCGGTGGGCGGGCGCCAAGACAGATCGCCTCAGCCGGCGGAAAATGCCGGAGCCCTGTGTTCCCGGCGTCGTCGGCGAAAAGTGCACTCGAAAAAAAATGGAGTGCACATCGTGCACTTTTTCGCGTGAGGCGGGGTGTGCGGGGGGACGGCTCAACCGGAACGGCGATGTGTTGGATTGTCAAAGACCGGGGGAGGGCAGTCTGACATGCCGGTGCGTCAAATTTGGACGTGTGTGAATTCCCTCTCCCTCAGGGAGAGGGGGGACCCCTAGAACAGATCACCCTGGCCCGGCGGGGCCGGTTTGGGCTTCGGGGCGGGACGAGGCTTTGGGGCGAGGATCGGCTCGCCTCCCTCGCCGTCGATCCGGGCGCCCTTCGATCCGTCGCCGAAGACGATGCGCACCGCCTGGCCCTCATGCAGGCCGGCGGCTGAGGCGATCATGGCGCCGGTTTCGTCCTCGATGCGGGCGAAGCCGGGCTTGGGCCGCTTCGGATCGAGGGTGGCGAGGGCGCGGGACAGGGCGGCCAGCCGGGTCTGGTCGCGGTCAAGGCGACGGCGGACGGCGGGCTCGAACCGGTCGGAGAAGGCGCTGAGGCGGTCCTGACGGCGCTCGATGGCGCGGTTCAGCAGGCCGTCCGACAGCCGGGCCGAGACGGCGGCGTACTGGCGCTCGTGCACCGCGACGTTGCGGTGCAGGCCCGAGGCCAGCTTGCTGCCCGCCAGGTCGAGCCGCTGCTGCGGCAGGGCCAGAAGGTCCTCCGGCCGGGCGGGCAGGCCGCGGGCGGCGGCGCGCAGCCGGGTGCGGCGATCCTCCAGCAGGCGACCACCCGCGCGGGCCAGACGACGCTCGAAGTCGGCGACGGCGTACTGCAGGTCGGCCAGAACCGGTGTCGCGATCTCGGCGGCGCCGGTCGGGGTCGGGGCGCGACGGTCCGAGACGAAGTCGATAAGGGTGGTGTCGGTCTCGTGCCCGACCGCCGAGATGATCGGGATGGAGGCGGCCGCGACGGTGCGGGCGAGCGCCTCGTCGTTGAAGGCCCAGAGGTCTTCCACCGAGCCGCCGCCGCGGGCGACGATGACCACGTCCGGGCGGGGGATGGGGCCGTCGGGCGACATAGCGTCGAAGCCGCGCACGGCGTTGGCGACCTGCCCCGCCGCGGCGTCGCCCTGCACCACGACCGGCCAGACGATCACGCGGCAGGGCCAGCGCTCGGAGATGCGGTGCAGGATGTCACGGATGACGGCGCCGGTCGGGCTGGTGACCACGCCGACCACGGCGGGGAAGGCCGGGATGGGCTTCTTGCGCGCGCCGTCGAAAAGACCTTCGCCGGCCAGCCGGGCCTTCAGCCGCTCCAACTGGGCCAGCAGGGCGCCGGCGCCGGCGGCCTCCATGCTCTCGATGACGATCTGGTACGAGGACCGGGCCGGGTAGGAGGTGATCTTGCCGGTGACGATGACCTCGAGCCCCGACTCGGGGCGGACGCCGAGGCCGCGCACCACGCCCTTCCAGACCACGCCGTCGATGGCCGACTTGTCGTCCTTGAGCGTCAGGTAGACGTGGCCCGAGGCGTGGTGGTTCACCTTCGAGATTTCGCCGCGCAGACGCACATGGCCGAAGCGATCCTCGAGCGTGCGCTTCAGGGCGAAGGACAGCTCGGAGATCGACAGCGGCGGGTTATTGTCGCGCGGCGCGACCGGTTCCTCGGCCGGGCCTTCGAAGACGTAGTAGTCGGTCATGCGGTCAGGTTAGCGAGGTCGGGTGCGCCGCGAAACTCAGAACCGCCTGGTCAGGCCGATGGTGACGATCCGGCCGCGCGGGTCGGCGACGACCGGGTCGTAGCCGAGGGCGAACTGGGCCAGCGGCGGCTCGGAATCGGCTAGGTTCACGACGCCCAGCGACAGGTCCAGCGACGGCGTGACGGCGCGGACATAGTGCAGGTCCACGGTGGTCGCGCTGTCGATGGTGGCGTCGGTGATGCCGCTGCGGTCGTTGCGATAGCCGGCCGTGTAGTGGACGAGCAGGGTGACGGTGTCGGTCGGGCCGCTCCAGCCGATCGACGCCTCGCCCCGATCCTGCGGCAGGGAGCGGGCGAGGGTGTTCAGATTGGTCGAGCCGAGGCCCGAGGTCGCGGCGGCGCCGGGCGTCAGGCGGATGTCGTACTTGTCGACCCAGGTCCAGGTCGCGGCGGCGGAGAGGACGCCGCCGAACAGGTCGCGGTCGTAGCGGCCGGACAGGTCCAGCCCCTGCGTCTCGATCGACGAGGCGTTGATGAAGCGCAGGTCCACGAAGGTCAGGGCGCCGCCGGGCGCGCGGGTGACGCGCTGCTGGGCCGCCGTGCCGGTGAGGCCGGCCAGATCGTCGGCGGCGGCCTGGTTGATGATCGCCTGCGCCGACTCCTTCACGATCAGGTTGGCGTAGTCGATCCGCCAGGCGTCGAGGCCGAAGCGCAGGCCGGGCAGGGGCTCCCACAGGGCGCCGAGGGTCAGGGTTTCGGACTCTTCCGGCTTCAGATCCGGATCGCCGGTGGTCAGGGTGTTGACGAAGACGAATGCGCCGCGGTCGAAGACCGACGGCTGCGAGGCCTGGGCTCCCGACAGGGTGAAGACCGAGGGGGCGCGGAAGCCCTGACCCCACGAAGCGCGCAGGGCGAAGGCGTCGGTGGCGTCCCAGCGGATCGCGACGCGGGGGCTGAGGGCGTCGACGCCGCCGTCATAGACTTCCTCGCGCACGGCCAGCTGGGCCTCGATGCGATCGCCGAGCTTCAGACGGGCCTCGGCGAAGGCGGCGAAGACCTCCTGATCGCCGTCGAAGTCGGGCGAATAGCCGGCGGTGAGCAGCTCGCCGGAGTTGACCAGATCGCTCCAGTCGTGACGCAGGCCGCTGCGGCGGTACTGGGCCCCGAAGGCGAGGTCGAGGCGGCCGCCGTCCCACTGGAAGGCGCGGCCGTCGGTCTGGAGATCGACGGTGGTCAGGGTCGCGGCGCCCCGCAGGCCGGTGGAGCCGATCAGGCTGCTGATCAGCTCGGGGCTGTTGGCCGTGCCGGTCCCGAGGAAGGCGCTGCCGAACGGGTTGAACCACTGACAGGGACCGACGCCGGGCGTGCCGGCAGCCGGGTTGCAGCCCGCGCCGCCCAGACCGTTCAGGGCGTTCTGCAGGGCGCTGCCGATCACGTCCGGCTTGTCATAGGCGATGTGCTGGCGGCTGGAGGTCGCCGACAGGTCCCAGTTCCAGCCGTTGGCGAAATGACCCGAAACGCCGCCCGCCAGGCGCCAGGTCTCGTAGTTGAAAACAGCCTCGGACGCGCCCGCCTCGGCGCCCAGCAAGCGGCCCCGGAACAGGACCGCCTTGCCGAACGGATTGTCGGGATGGCTCGCCGGGACGCCGAGGGCGCGGGCGAGGATGGGCAGGGAGGGGCTCTGCCGGGCGATGGTCTCGGTCGAGGACCAGGCGGCCTGCAGCCGCACCTCGACGGAGCCGATGGGGCGACGCCAGTCGGCGAACAGCTGGGTCCGGGTCTCCTCGGGTGCGAGGTCGAAGAAGTCGGAATAGTCGAGGCGGCAGAAGGTGTCGGTAGGGCTGTTGCGGAAGGCGCTGCCGAAGGCCGGGTTGGTGCAGTCGGGGTCCGGCGCATAGCGGTTCAGGCTGGGCCGGAAGTAGGATCCCGGCTGGCCGTAGCTGGTCACGGCGGTCCAGGCGGCGCGGCCGTAGCGTTCGGCCTGGGTGAAGTCGCGCTCGTCCGAGCCGAGGGCCGAGCGGTGGGCGTACGATCCGGCCAGGGTCAGGTCGCCGCCCAGAACGGTGGTGCCGCCCAAGGCCTCGATCAGGCTTTCCTCGGCGCCGTCCATGATGCCGTAGCGGGCGCGCAGTTCGGCGCCGTCGACGTCGGTGCGGGTGATGAAGTTGACCACCCCGGCCACGGCGTCCGAGCCGTAGACGGCCGAGGCGCCGTCCTTGAACGCCTCGACCCGTTGCAGGGCGATCAGCGGGACCAGGCTGTTGATGTCGGCATAGGCCGAGCCGTCGGTGGCGACCGCGGCGCTGGACGTCCAGCGCAGGCCGTCGACCAGGACCAGGGTCGAGCCGAGGCCGAGGTTGCGCAGGTTGAACTGGGCCGTGCCCGAGCTCTGGGGCTGGTTCAGCTGGTCAACCTGGGCTTCCGAGCCCGAGTTGGCGGCCACCAGTTGCAGCAGCCGGGCCGGGTCGGTGATCGCGGCGGCGTCCAGATCCGTCCGGTCGAGCACCTCGACGGGAGCGAGCCGCTGGGCGCCGGACAGGCGCGAACCGGTGACCACGACCTCTTCGAGTGAGGTGGGTTCTTGCACGCTCTGGGCGAAAGCGGGGGCGGACAATGCACAGAGTGCACTTCCGGCGAGAAGGGCGACGCGATGATGGGGGCGGAAGGGAACGAACATGGTCGGGCGGTTTAGGCCGCCTTCTCCACAAGGGACAGGGCCAAGCTTGCCGCAATGCGAAAGGGAACGGCGATCAGGTGTGGGTCGTTTGCAGATCATGGCCGATCCGCCCGACACCGACCCCGCCGATCAGGACCCGCGCGAACGCGGGATGCGCCGCCGCTCGGGGTCGCCGGAGACGGGGCTGTGGCTGGTGCTGGGCGGCGTCGTGATGCTGGGCGCCCTCGTTTACGTTGTTTCCGCCCTGATTTGACCCCGATCCGGGACCGTACGACTTGACCGCCTTCGCAGGTGCGGTACTTGCGCGGTCATGAATATCCTGCTGGTCGGATCAGGTGGGCGCGAGCACGCCCTGGCGTGGAAGATCGCCCAGTCTCCGCTCGTGAAGCGTCTGGTCATCGCGCCGGGCAATCCGGGCATGGAGAAGCTGGGCGAGCTGCGCGCGATCAAGGCGACGGACGCCGACCAGCTGGCGGCGCTGGCGCGCGAGATCCGCGCCGATCTGGTGGTGGTCGGCCCCGAAAGCGCGCTGGAGAAGGGGCTGGCCGACCGGCTGGCCGCCGCGGGCATCCCCTGTTTCGGTCCGACGGCGAAGGCCGCGCAGCTGGAAACCTCCAAGGCCTTCTCCAAGGCCTTCATGGAGCGGCACGAGATCCCGACCGCCGGCTTCGGCGTCTATGAGCGGCTGCACGAGGCGCGGCAGGCGCTGACCGTGTTCAAGCCGCCGTATGTGATCAAGGCCGACGGCCTGGCCGCCGGCAAGGGCGTGGCCATCTCGCCGACCAAGCGCGAGGCCGAACGCGAGATCGAGTGGATGCTGGGCGGCCGCTTCGGCCAGGCCGGCGCCCGGGTGGTCATCGAGGAGTTCATGGACGGCGAGGAAGGCTCGCTGTTCGCCCTGTCCGACGGCCGCAACTACGTCCTGCTGGGCGGGGCGCAGGACCACAAGCGCGCCTATGACGGCGACCTGGGGCCCAACACCGGCGGCATGGGCAGCTATTCGCCCGCCCCCGTCTTCACGCCGGAACTGGTCGAGGCCGCCGAGCGCGAGGTGGTGAAGCCGGTGATCGACGGCATGGCCGCCGAGGGCATGCCCTATCGCGGCGTGCTGTACGCCGGCCTGATGGCGACCACCGATGGCCCCAAGGTGGTGGAGTTCAACGCCCGCTTCGGCGATCCGGAATGCCAGGTGCTGATGATGCGTCTGGGCGGCGACATCGTGCCGATGCTGCTGGCTTGCGCGCGGGGCGACCTGAGCCGGGCGACCCTGCCGGAGTTCCTGTCCGACACGGTCATCTGCGTGGTCATGGCGGCGCAGGGGTATCCGGACAGTCCGGTCGAGGGCTCGATCATCCGCGGCGCCGAGCAGGACTTCGGCCCGAACGTGCAGGTCTTCCACGCCGGGACGCGGCGGCAGGAGGACGGCCAGCTGGTCGCCGCCGGCGGCCGGGTGCTGAACGTCTGCGCCCGGGGCAAGGACATCGCCGAGGCCCGCGAGCGCGCCTATGCCGCGATCAAGAAGATCGACTGGCCGGGCGGCTTCTACCGCACCGACATCGCCTGGCGGGCGCTGGACCGGGAATAGGACGTTTCCGCCACTCGCGCGCTGAGGTTGAGGGAGCGTGCAGCTTGCGGCCATCCATGTCATGATCGGCCCATGAGCGAACCGCCGCGCGAGTTTCAGGAAGAGTCGGCCGTGTTCGACGACATGGATCAGGCCGAGCTCGACCAGATCATGGCGGACATGGACGCCGGGAAGTCCGTTGCCAACGAGGCCGTCACACGGTGGCTGCGGTCCCTGTCGACAGAAAATCCGCTGCCGCGACCGAAGTGTGGCGAGTAGTCTGGTCAGACGGGGCGCTTGAGAACGTCGCGGATATCTCGACGTACATTCGCACGTTCAATCCCCGTGCGGCGGCGCGTCTGGAACTCGACATCATCCGGGCCTGCGAGGGCTTATCGACAATGCCGGATCGCGGGCGTCCGATATCGCGTGGTCGTCGCGAGCTGACGATCACCGTTCCCTATGTGATCCAGTACATCGTCGTCGGCGACGAAGTCCGGATCCTGTCCATTCGCCATTCCGCCCGGCGGCCGGAAGGCTGACGGCGCGAGGCCAGCGTGGCGGTACGGATTTATGCCTAATCACTGATTAGTCAGCTTTTCAGAGAGCGATGGCATTCCGATGGGGCCTCCCGTCCATCCGGAAACCGCCGCCATGAAAGCCCTGACGATCGGAAAACGCATCAGCCTGCTGACCCTGCTGGCGGTCGCGGGATTGCTGATCCTGCTGGGGCTGTCGCTGATGCAGCTGAACGGGGCGCTGCGCAGCGAGATCGCTGACCGCACCCGCAAGACCGTCGAGGTCGCCCATGGCGTCGTGGCCCACTATCACGCCCAGCAGACCGCCGGTCTGATGAGCGAGCAGCAGGCCCAGGAGGCGGCCAAGGCGGCGTTGAAGAGCCTGCGGTACGGCGGCGAGGACTACTTCTGGATCAACGACATGCATCCCAACATGGTGATGCATCCGACCAATCCGAAACTGGACGGCAAGGACATCAGCGGGAACGTGGACGCCGACGGCGTGCGCATGTTCACCAGGATGGTCGAGGTCGTCCGCGCCGACGGCGAAGGCTTCGTCGCCTACCAGTGGAACAAGCCGGGCGAGGAGCACGCCTCGCCGAAGATCTCCTTCGTGAAGGGCTTCGCGCCCTGGGGCTGGGTGATCGGGTCGGGCGTCCACACCGATGAGATCGCCGGACTGGTTGCCAAGGCGGCGCTCGCCCTGGGCGCGATGGCGCTGCTGGTGGTGGTGGCCATGGCGGTCAGCGGCGGCCTGATCGGCCGGTCGGTGTCGCGCCCGGTCGTGGCCCTGTCGGAGCGGATGCGCGCGCTGGCGGCGGGCGACAAGACCTCAGACATTCCGGGCCTGCAGCGCCGGGACGAGGTCGGCCAGATGGCGGCGGCTCTGGAGGTGTTCCGCGAGGCGGCGATCACGGCGGAACGGCTGGAAGCCGAGGCCGTGGCCAATCGCAGCGCGACGGAGGCCGAGCGGGCGAAGAACCAGCAGATGACGGACGCCGCAGCGCGCGAGCAGGCGGTGGTGGTGGCGGCCCTCGGCGAGGGTCTGGATCACCTGATGCGCGGCGACCTGACCTACAGCCTCACCCAGCCCTTCCCGCCGCACTACGCCAAGCTGCAGAACGATTTCAATGCGGCCATCGCCCAGCTGAAGTCGGCGATGTCGGTGGTGGTGACCAATGTGTCGGCGATCCGTTCGGGCTCGGGCGAGATCAGCATCGCGGCTGACGACCTGTCGCGCAGGACGGAGCAGCAGGCCGCCTCGCTGGAGGAGACCGCCGCGGCGCTGGACCAGATCACCGCGACGGTGAACAAGACCGCCTCGGGCGCCCGTCAGGCCTCGCAGACCGTGCAGGCCGCCAAGGACGACGCCCAGACCAGCGGCGTGGTGGTGCGGGACGCGGTCCACGCCATGGGCGCGATCGAGAAGTCGTCGCAGGAGATCGGCCAGATCATCGGCGTGATCGACGAAATCGCCTTCCAGACCAATCTGCTGGCCCTGAACGCCGGGGTGGAAGCCGCCCGCGCGGGCGACGCCGGTCGCGGTTTCGCGGTGGTGGCCTCGGAAGTGCGGGCGCTGGCCCAGCGCTCGGCGGAAGCGGCCAAGGAGATCAAGACCCTGATCTCGGCCTCGACCCAGCAAGTGAACGCGGGCGTCAGCCTGGTCGGCCAGACCGGCGAGGCCCTGCAGCGGATCGTCAGCCGCGTGGCGGAGATCGATGAGCTGGTGTCCGAGATCGCCGCCTCGGCGCAGGAGCAAGCCACCGGTCTGCAGCAGGTCAACACGGCCGTGAACCAGATGGATCAGGTCACCCAGCAGAACGCCGCCATGGTCGAGGAATCCACCGCCGCGAGCCACTCGCTGTCGCAGGAGGCCGAGGTGCTGGCCGGGTCCGTGTCGCGCTTCCGGATCGGCGACGCCCCGGCGGCGGCGGCCGCAGCTCGTCCGGCGGTCCGTCAGGCGCCGGTCGTCCAGATGAAGACGGTCGGCCACGGCGGCGCGGCCCTGAAGGCGCACGCGGTCGAGGACGGCTGGGAAGAGTTCTGAGGGGTGACAGACGAGACCAGGCGCGGATAGCCTGATCGGATGATCCGCTGTCTGCTCCTGCTAACCATCAGCCTTCTGACCGGAGGGTGTGCGAGTTTTTTCGGTGTCGAACGTGAGCCGCTGCCGTCGCGGGCGCAAATTCGCAGCTTCGTCGCCGACAACTGGACCAGCCACAGCACCGAGCGCATGCCGCCCTACGCCAGCCTGTTCCGGTCGGAGGCCCATCCGGGCGAAACCGCAAGGCTGATCGAGGTCCGGAACATCTGGTGCGACTACTTCGGCTCAATGCCAGAGTGCTGGTTCGATATCCGGGCGGCCTTCAGCGATGGGCATCCCCTGCAGCGTCACTACAAGACGAACTTCAGCTGGACAGCCGACGGAGCCTTGGAAGAACCGACCGTGCTTGTGCTGGCCCACTGAGCCCGGGCGCGCCGCTCCGGTTGAGCTTCGGAGGGGCTCAGGCCCAGGCGAAGAGCAGGCGGCCTTCGCCCATGCGCTCGCGCAGGCGGGGCAGGTCGGTGTGGGCCACCGAGAAGCAGCCGTAGGAACGGCCCAGCTTGCCTTCGCGGGCCAGGAAGGCCGGGTCGGCGTAGTCGGCGCCGTGGACGATGATGGCGCGCTCGCGGGCGTTGTTGTTGGTGTACTCCAGACCGTCGAGCAGAACGTTCGGGCCCTGCTGGGCGCCCCAGCCGGCGCCGGCGGTGGCGAAGGCGCCGACCGACGACTTGAAGCTCTCGGGGGTGTTGGAGAAGCTGCGGGCGTAACCCGAATGATCCGGATCCGAGCCGCGGCCGTGGCAGGTGCGCATCAGGGTGACGGCGCCGCCGGCCAGATCGACTTCGTACAGCCGCTCGTCGCCCGAGAATTTGGTGAAGTCGACCAGATACATGCGGTCGCGCTTGGTGATCTTGTGGCCGTGGATGTCCATGGCCGCCAGCGCGCGCTCGATGAGCTCCTGACGGACCTGACCGCGCGGATCGAGCAGACGGGTGGAGTTCAGCTGGGCCGTGATGGCCTCGGGCTCGGCGGCGCCGACGACGATCTGCGGCGCCGGAACCGGCGCGGCCTGGGCATTGGTCACCGGGGTGAAGACGCCGGTGGGCCGGGTCGCCGCCGCGGAGGCGCAACCCGAGAGAAGGGCCGCACCGCCCAGGATGAATCCGCGTCTGGCAAGCCGCATGCGACGCCCCTCGCATGTTTCACAGGAAGTGACGGGTTGTTTCAAAACCGACCGGGGAAGGCAACCTGAGCCTTGGCGTCCGGCGGTGGACAGGTAAGGTGTTCCGGGGACTGAGGGAGGTTTTTCGTGAAGACGATCACGACGATGTTCGCGGCCATCGCCGCACTTGTGGCGACAAGCGTCGCCGCGCAAACGCCCGCGAGCCAGCCGGTTTCGCCGGAGACGGGAACAACGTTCGTCCAAGTGGGGCGGCTTCTGGCCGATCCCTCCACAGGAATTGTGCAACGCGATAAAACTCTCGTGATCAGAGGGAACCAGGTCGTCGAAATCCGCGACGGCTTCGTCGGCGAGGGGACGGTGGTCGATCTGCGGGGCGAATTCGTCCTGCCCGGACTGATCGACAGCCACGTCCATCTGACGGGTGAGCAGAGCCCGACCTCGCGTCTGGACGGGGTGACCCAGTCGAACTCGGACCAGGCCTTCGTCGGCGCGCGCTATGCGATGCGGACCCTGCGGGCGGGGTTCACCACGGTGGCCGATCTGGGCGCGACGAACGAGTCGATCTTCGCCCTGCGCGACGCGGTCCGCCGGGGCGATGTGCCCGGCCCGCGCATCATCGCCTCGGGCGAGGCGGTGTCGATCCACGGTGGCCACGGCGACATCAACGGCTACCGGGAGGACATCATGCATATGTTCACCGGCGAGAGCATCTGCTCGGGTCCGGAGGACTGCATGCGCGCGGTGCGGCTGCAGGTGCGCTCGGGGGCCGACATCATCAAGATCACGGCCACCGGCGGGGTGCTGTCGAACACGGCGGCGGGACTGGGCCAGCAGTTCTCGGACGAGGAGCTGGAAGCCATCATCGACGCCGCGCACCGGATGGGGCGACAGGTGACGGCCCACGCCCACGGCGCCGACGGGATCAACAGCTTCCTGCGCGCGGGCGGCGACTCGATCGAGCACGGCACCTATCTGGATGCGGAGTCGATCCGGCTGATGCGCCGCGACGGCGTCTATCTGGTGCCGACCCTTATGGCCGGCGACTTCGTCACCCGCGTCGCCTCGGGCCCGGACAACTTCTTCACCCCGGCCCAGACGGCCAAGGCGCTGGAAGCGGGCCCGCTGATGCTGGACATGGCGCGCCGGGCGCATGAGGGCGGGGTCCGCATCGCCTTCGGCACGGACAGCGGCGTCTCGGCCCACGGCGACAACGCCCAGGAGTTCGCCCTGCTGGTGCGGGCGGGCCTGACCCCGCTGGAGGCGATCCAGGCGGCGACCGTCAACGCGGCGGCGCACCTGCGCATCCAGGACCAGGCGGGCCGGATCGCCGTCGGCATGCCGGCGGACCTGATCGCGGTGCGCGGCGATCCGCTGACGGACGTGACGGAACTGGAGCGGGTGTCCTTCGTGATGAAGGGCGGGACGGTCTACCGGGACGAGTAGAGTTCCTCCCCCTTGGGGGAGGAACTGACGAGCAAGTCCAGAAACCCCGCCTCGTCCTCGAAGGTCGCCTTCACGGGCCAGTTGACGACCCGGGCGCGCCAGTCGGGCGGCAGGCGGGACCAGTCCTTTTCGGTGGTGACCAGGGTCGCGCCGAACTGGTCCGCACGGTCGGCGAGGAAGCGGAGGTCTTCGTCCCGGAAGGCGGCGTGATCGGGGAAGGGGGCGAAGTCGGCCAACTCGGCGCCGGCGGCCTTCAGCGAGCGCTCGACCTTCCACGGCTTGGCGATGCCCGCGAAGCCGACCAGCGGGCCAGCGGGCGGCGGCCCGGCGGGCTCCAGCCGGGCGATGAAGACGGGCAGGGCCCCGAAGGTCTCGAGCAGGTCCGGATCGGGCTCGGCCAGATCCGACGGCATCAGGATGACCACGGCGTCGGCGCGGGCCAGCCCGGCCTTCAGCGGCTCGCGCATCGGACCTGACGGGAAGACCGAGCCGTCGCCGAAGGGCCATTCGTCGTCGCGGGTCTCGCCGTCCACGACGATCAGGCTGAGGGTCTTCTTCAGGGCCGGGTTCTGGTGGCCGTCGTCCAGCACCAGCGCCCGGGCGCCCTCCGCGGCGGCGGCCTTCGCCCCGGCGACGCGATCGCGGGAAATCCACGCCGGGCTGTCCAGCGCCAGCATCAGCGGTTCGTCGCCGACGTCCGCGGCGGTGTGTGCGGACAGGTCCACGCGGACCGGGCCTTCCAGCCTGCCGCCGTAGCCGCGCGACAGGGCCTGGGCGTCGACGCCGGAGGCGCGCAGCAGGCGCAGGACCTCGCGGGCGATCGGCGTCTTGCCCGAGCCGCCGACGGTCAGATTGCCGATGGAGATGACAGGCACGCCCGCATCAACCGGGGTGGTTCGCGCGATGCGGTTCGCGGTGACCCCGGCCCAGATCCACGACACGGGTTTGAGCAGCAGGCGGGTCATGGCCGCCGACTTGCGGTCGCGCAGATACCACCATTTCGGCGTGCTGAGGCTCATCGGCGCTTCCGGGAGGGCGCAGGCGGCAGCAGGGGCTGCAGGCTGTCGATCAGGCGCTCCAGCCCGGAGCCGGCCTCGGCGGCGGCGCGACGGCCCCGGTCGCCCATGGCGCGGGCGGCCTTGTCATCGGCCAACAGGGGCGTGAGGACGCCCGGCAGGTCCCACGGGGCGGCGACGATCCGCAGTCCGCCCGCCTCGACCAGCGCCTCGGTGATCGCGGCCCAGTTGGTCATGTCCGGGCCGGTGACGGCCGGTTTGCCCAGACGCGCGGGCTCCAGCGGATTGTGGCCGCCGACGGGGGGCTTCTCCAGCGCCGCCGAGAAACTGCCGCCCATGACGACGACGTCGGCCAGCCGCAGGAACAGGCCCATCTCGCCCAGGGTGTCGGCGACATAGAGGTCGGTGTCGCTGTCCGGCTGACGACCTTGCGAGCGCAGGGCGAAGCGATAGCCGTCGCGGGTCAGGGCGGCGGCGATGGCCGCGCTGCGTTCCGGGTGGCGGGGGATCAGGATCAGGCAGAGCCGCTCGGTCAGCTTGTCCAGCGCGCGGACGATGGCGATTTCCTCGCCGTCATGGGTGCTGGCGGCCACGACCACGGGCCTGTCGCCGATGGCGGCGCTGAGGCGGGTGAAGGCGGCGCCGTCATGGGGCGGGGCGTCCCCGGCCAGCTTGAGGTTCACGTGGCCGTCGATGCGGGCGCCGAGGCTTTCCAGCCGGTCGGCGGAAACGCCGTCCTGCGGCAGGACCACGTCGAAGGCCGAGAGGATCTCGCGCGCCGCGCCGGGGAAGCGCCGCCAGCCGGCGACGGTCTTTTCGGTGATGCGGGCGCTGGCCAGCACCAGCTTCACCCCGCGACGGCGGGATTCCAGGATCAGGTTCGGCCACAGCTCGCTTTCGACGAAGACGCCGACGACGGGCTTCCACTTCGTCAGGAAGGCGTCGACCGCGCCGGGCGCGTCGACCGGGGCGAACTGGTGGATCACCCCCTCGGGCAGGCGGCGGGCCAGCAGGTTGGCGGACGTCAGGGTGCCGGAGGTGACGAGGATGGTCAGGTCGGGCCGGGTGGCGCGCAGCCGCTCGACCACGGGCAACAGGGACAGGGTCTCGCCGACGCTGACGCCGTGCAGCCAGACGACCTCGCCGTCCGGCCGGGGGACCCGGGTCAGGCCCAGCCGTTCATCGACGCGGGCGGGGTCTTCCTTGCCCTTCTTGGCGCGGGCGTCGAGCAGGCGGGGAGCCAGAGGCTCCAGCGCCCGGGTCAGGAGCCGGTAGAGGATCAGGGCGGGGCTCAAGGTCAGACCCGCTCCAGACCGGTGATGGCGTCAGCCTCGGCCTCGACGGCGTTCAACCGTTCGGTCCAAGCCGCGACGACGTCGGCCATGTCCGCGCCCTCGGGGTAGTCGGCGACATCCCAGACCACGGCGCCCTTGCCGAAGGGCAGGGGCAGGATGGCCTTGTCCCAGCTGTTCAGGCGGATGGCCGGGTTGCAGCTCAGGCCGATGAACAGGGCGGGGACGCCGGAAATCTTGGCCAGCATGGGCAGGCCCTCGGCCATCTGGCGGGCCGGACCGCGCGGGCCGTCCGGGGTGATGGCCAGACCGCCGACCTTGAGCTGCTTCAGCCCGTCGCGCAGGGCCTGCGTCCCGCCCTTGGCCGCCTTGGCCTTGTCCTTGTTGGCCGAGGAGCCACGCACGGCGGGGAAGCCCTGACGGGCGACGGCCTTGGCGATGAACTCCCCGTCGGCGCTGAGCGAGATCAGGGCCT
Source organism: Brevundimonas sp. (assembly GCF_036400995.1). GTDB lineage: Bacteria > Pseudomonadota > Alphaproteobacteria > Caulobacterales > Caulobacteraceae > Brevundimonas. Next base: position 2,140 of record NZ_DASWWG010000068.1, on the reverse strand, counting down.
TGGCGGGCGTGGCGCGGTCCAGCGGCCAGCAGGCGGGGCTGAGGCCGATGCGCGAGTGCCAGAAGACGGCCAGCACGCCGCCGCCCTGTTTCCAGACGGCTTCGGCGACGCCCTCGTTCTGGTGGGTCCAGCGAATGGTGGCGAAGCAGAAGCGCATCCATGCGGCGAGCACCCACGCCAGGGTGTTCTGGATGAAGGGAATGCGGAGGGGCCTCATGAAAGCCCTCCCCTCGAGGGGGAGGGTTGGGTGGGGTGGAGGCAGGTCATTGCAAGACGAGCCTTAAAGGCTCCGTCGCCTCGCGCGCCATATCCTGTGACAGCGTGCCGCCACCCCATCCCCCGGCCCCTTCCCCCTCGAGGGGAAGGGGAGATGTTCGACGCGACACTCACGACACCACCTCGACCGGATCACCGTCGAGGGACTGTTGCCTGGCCAGACGGGCGTAGAGGCCGCCCTTCTTCACCAGCGCCGAATGGGAGCCCTGTTCGACCACCTTGCCCGCCTCGATCACATAGATGCGGTCGGCGTTGCGGACCGTGGACAGGCGGTGGGCGATCATCAGGGTGGCGCGGCCTTCCATCAACCGCTCCAGCGCCGCCTGCACCAGAGCCTCGCTCTCGGTGTCGAGGGCCGAGGTGGCCTCGTCGAGCAGGAGGATCGGCGCGTCCTTCAGGAAGGCGCGGGCGATGGCGATGCGCTGGCGCTGGCCGCCGGACAGGCGTGCGCCGGCCTCGCCGACCAGGCTGTCGTAGCCGTCGGTCAGGGCGGCGATGAAGTCGTGGGCCGCGGCGGCCTTCGCCGCCTCCTCGACCTCGGCCTGGGTCGCCGCCGGGCGGGCGTAGGCGATGTTGGCGCGCACCGTGTCGTCGAACAGGAACGGCTCCTGGGTGACCAGCGCGATCTGGTCGCGGAGCGAGGCGATCGCGACGTCGCGCACGTCGCGGCCATCCAGGGTCACGCGGCCGCCGCTGACGTCATAGAAGCGCGGGATCAGGTTGAGGATGGTGCTCTTGCCGCCGCCCGAAGGGCCGACCAGGGCGACGGTCTCGCCGCGGCGGGCCTCCAGGCTGACGCCGCCCAGCGCCGGCGGGCCTTCGCCGCCATAGCTGAAGCCCACGTCCTCGAAGCGGATCAGGCCGTCCACCTGGCCCACGGGCTGGGCGCCTGGCCGCTCGCGAACCTCGGGTTCGACATCCAGGGCGGCGAACAGGCGGCGCGCCGCCGACATGCCCTCGGCGAACACGGTCTGCAGGTTGGCGAGCTGGCGCAGGGCCTGGCTGGCCATGGTCAGCGAGGCCACGAAGGAGAAGAAGGCGCCGGCGTTCATCTCGCCCGACTGGGCGCGCCAGCCGGCGTAGGCGAAGACGATGGCCACGATCAGGGTCATCAGCAGTTCGGTGGCCGGCGCGGCCCGGGCCCGCGCATTGGCGCCCTTGGTCAGGTGCGACTGGCGACGGCCGACCACCTCCGCGACCCGAGCCTCCTCGTGCGCCTCGCGGTTCTCCAGCTTCACGACGCGGACGCCGTCCAGGCTCTCCATGATCGCCGAGGACAGCGCCGAGGTCTCCTGCATGGCGCCCTTGGCGGCCTTGGTCGTGCGCTTGGAGAAGCGGCGCATGATGGCGCCGGCGATGGGCACGGCGGCCAACAGCACCAGGGACAGCACCCAGTCGTTGCCGATCATCACGATCAGCGCGCCCAGGAAGATCAGCGCGTTCTGGGTGTAGTTCACGACGCCGGCGGTGGCCGCCTCGCGGATCAGGCCCGCGTCGTAGAGGACGGAGGAAACGTAGGCGCCGGAGTGCTGGCTGCGCAGGTGGGCGAGGTCGGCGCGGACCAGCTTGCCGAACAGCTGCACCTGCACGTCGCCGACCACGGCGTTGCCGATGCGGTTGACCAGGGTCGCCTGGACCACCTGGGCGACGGTGCGCGCCAGCGCCAAGGCCGCGATGGTCAACGGGAGCACCAGCAGGGCGCCCGGCTTCCGGAACACCAGCAGGTCGTTGGTGGCGGGCTCGATGATCTGGACCAGGCGGGCGCTGCAGTAGGCCACCACCACGGCGGCCAGCATCGCCGTCGCCCAGCCCTTCCAGCGCGGCGCCATGTAGATGCGCGCCACCCGTGCGATCAGGGCGCGGG
>NZ_DASWWG010000067.1:0-56839 GCF_036400995.1 Brevundimonas sp. | reverse complement strand
GCCGCGCGGCGATCGGCTGGCGGCCCTGTCGGCGCGCCTGCGCGCCGGGGAACGGTTCACCGCCAGCCTGTGCGGCGCCCGGGTGGCGGCCGACCGGGCGGGCGTCACGATCTCGCGGGAGGCCGGTGAGTTCCGGCGCTCCGCCGCGTCCGCCCCGACCGCTCTTCCGCCCGGCGTCGAAACGGTCTGGGACGGTCGCTGGGCGCTGACCGCGTCCGGGGACGGCTGGAGCGTCGTTCCCGCCCTTGGCCGCATCGCGACCCTCCCGGAAGCCGATCAGGCGGCGCTGCGGCGGCTTCCGGCGGCGGTTCGCGGCGGTCGTCCTGTGCTGATCCGGAACGATCCGGGTGCTGCGGTTCTTGCAGGAACGGCGTCGAAAGCGACGGCGCTGGTCGAACAGAGACTGACGTCGGCGCTGGACGGAATGACGCATGAACAGGATCTGGATGCGAAGGCGCATGGCGCCCCGCCCCGGAACCACCTATTTTCTGGCGTGACATCTACTGCGTGGTGAAACGCCGCCGCGTTTCAGGAAACGAGACGAGAATGAACCTGCGTAATCTGGCCATCCTGGGAGTGATCGTGCTGGCGATCTCCGGGGGCTATCTGTTCATGACCCGGTCCGGCGCCCTTCCGGCCGGCGCCCAGGGCGGCGCGGCCGCCGCCGCGGGTACGGCCCAGCGCCCGGGGGATATGACCTATTCGCAGCTCCTGCGCGCGCGCGACGCCAACCAGATCAAGGCGATCGAGGTGCACGGCGAGACGATCAAGACCACGCTGAAGGACGACAAGGTCTTCACCACCACCACGACCCTGCCCAACACGGATCTGGTCGAGAGCATCAACCGGACCGGCGCCGCGGTCGAGGTGAAGAACACCCGTCAGCCCGTATGGCTGGGCGTGCTGCTGGGCCTGCTGCCCTTCATCCTGATCATCGGCCTGTGGATCCTGATCATGCGCCAGATGCAGGGCGGGGCCCGCGGCGCCATGGGCTTCGGCAAGTCCAAGGCCAAGCTGCTGACCGAGCATAAGGGCCGCAAGACCTTCGACGACGTCGCCGGCGTGGACGAGGCCAAGGACGAACTGCAGGAGGTCGTCGACTTCCTGAAGGACCCGGGCAAGTTCCAGCGTCTGGGCGGCAAGATCCCCAAGGGCGCCCTGCTGGTCGGCCCTCCCGGCACCGGCAAGACCCTGCTGGCCCGCGCCGTCGCGGGCGAGGCGGGCGTGCCCTTCTTCTCGATCTCCGGCTCGGACTTCGTTGAAATGTTCGTCGGCGTCGGCGCCTCGCGCGTCCGCGACATGTTCGAACAGGCCAAGAAGAACGCCCCCTGCATCATCTTCATCGATGAAATCGACGCTGTCGGTCGTCACCGCGGCGCCGGCCTCGGCGGCGGCAACGACGAGCGCGAGCAGACCCTGAACCAGCTGCTGGTCGAGATGGACGGCTTCGAGGCTTCGGAGAACATCATCCTGATCGCCGCCACCAACCGCCCCGACGTGCTGGACCCGGCCCTGCTGCGTCCCGGCCGCTTCGACCGTCAGGTCGTGGTGCCGAACCCCGACGTGGGTGGCCGCGAGAAGATCCTGCGCGTCCACATGAAGGACGTGCCGCTGGCCGCCGACGTGAATGTGAAGACCATCGCGCGCGGCACCCCGGGCTTCTCGGGCGCCGACCTGGCCAACCTGGTCAACGAGGCGGCCCTGATGGCGGCCCGCAAGGACCGTCGCATGGTCACCCACCGCGACTTCGAGGACGCCAAGGACAAGGTCATGATGGGCGCCGAGCGCAAGTCGATGGCCATGAGCGAGGAAGAGAAGAAGCTGACCGCCTATCACGAGGCCGGTCACGCCCTGGTCGCCCTGAACGTCAAGATGGCCGACCCGGTGCACAAGGCGACCATCGTCCCGCGCGGCCGCGCCTTGGGCATGGTGATGCAGCTGCCGGAAGGCGACCGCTATTCGATGAACTACCAGCAGATGGTCGATCGCATCGCCATCATGGCCGGCGGCCGCGTGGCCGAGGAGCTGATCTTCGGCAAGGACCACATCACCTCGGGCGCCAGCTCGGACATCCAGCAGGCCACCAAGCTGGCCCGCGCCATGGTCACCCGCTGGGGCTTCTCCGAGAAGCTGGGCACCGTCGCCTACGGCGAGAACCAGGAAGAGGTCTTCCTGGGCCACTCGGTCTCGCGCACCCAGAACATCTCGGAAGAGACGGCCCGCATCATCGACGAGGAGGTCAAGCGCCTCGTCACCTCGGGCTGGGATGAAGCGCGCAAGATCCTGACCGAGAAGGCCGACGACCACGAGAAGCTGTCCCAGGCCCTGCTCGAGTACGAGACCCTCTCGGGCGACGAGATCAAGGACCTGCTGGACAAGGGCCTGGCCCCGAACCGGGACGAGAACAACTTCCCCAACTCGGGTCCGTCGGTCTCGGTGCCGATCACCCCGGTGTCGGACGGAACCGAGGTCGAGGCGCCGACGGTTCACTGAGCCGCCGCTGACTGAAACGGAAGGGCCGGGGAGCGATCCCCGGCCCTTTCTGCATTCCCGGATCAGATCAGGGACTCGCAGTCCTCGATCAGCACCGGGGTCAGGGTCCGCTCGCGGCCTGCCGGATCGGGCCAGCGGATCGACTGGCCCTGCGCCAGACCCAGCAGCCCGGCCCCGACGTGGGACAGGGGCGAGATCAGGCCGGCGTCGATGTCGGCCTCGGCCGGGGGAACGATCTTCACCCGGCGGGTCCGGCTGCTGCGCTCGTCCGTATAGTGGACCCAGCAGTTCAGCCCGACGGTGTGCAGGCGACGGCCCGAGCGGTGCACGTGGGCCCGGCCCAGCTCCTGTTGCAGCAGGCCGGCGACGCCGTCGGCCTCGGCGTCCCCGACCAGCGTGGTCAGTAAGGCGTGGTCGGTCGCGCTCAGGTGAATGGCGGGCAGCCGCGCGGACGCGACGCCGGAGGGGCGGGTGGTCATGGAAGTCTCTCGATGTGCGGAGGGCGCGCTTCAGCGGGCGCCGGCGTCCGTGGGAAAAGGTCGTGTCACCCGGAAGCGCGACACGCGTCATCGCTTCCGGGTCAGCCGCCTGCGACGAGGCGTCCCGCGTGGTTCAGCAACCGGCCCTGTTCGGACAATCCGCACATCCCTTCAGGCTAGGCCCGCGGGCAGGGAAGTCAAACCGGGGAGGCCCATACGTCCAATCCTGACGCATCGGCCTGTTACAGTCTGTCCCGGGTCGCCCTCCGACCCATGGACGTTCTGGACGGTTCAGACGGTATTTTCGCCTCCGTCTCCCGCCTCGTCTCCGTCCTGAGGTTCAGGCAGTCGACCCTTCAGCCTTCTGTTTCGACTGAGGATTTTCCCGAGCCCCAGCCAGTCCGTCCGTCAGGGAAGGCGCTCCTCTCGCCAACAAGTTTGCAATTCAAACAAGTCTATTGTAGATCGTCGTTCCTCAAACGAGGGGAGCCCGTGATGTCCATCCAATCGCCCGAGCGCCTGCACGGCCTCGACGCCCTGCGCGGCGGCGCCCTGTTGCTGGGCGTCGTCCTGCACGCCAGCCTGTCCTTCTTCCCGCAGCAGATCTGGATCGTCGGCGACGACAGCACCTCGATCGGCGCGGCCATGGTCTTCTTCCCGATCCACCTGTTCCGGATGACCACCTTCTTCCTGATCGCGGGCCTGTTCGCCCACATGATCCTCGGCCGCAAAGGCTGGCTCGGCTTCGTCAGGGATCGCGCCGTCCGCATCACCGGGCCGTTGCTGGCCTTCTGGTTCCCGGTCATGGCGGGGATCGTCACGGCGCTGGTCTGGAACGCCCATGTGCAGGGCTGGGTCGTCCCCGGCGCCGAGCCGCCGCCGCCGCCGACCTATGACTGGACCAACCTCCCGCTGACCCATCTGTGGTTCCTCTACGTCCTGACCCTGTTCTGCCTCGCTGTGCTGATCCTGCGCGCGCCCTTCGCGGCGCTGGACCGGAACGGCGGCTGGGGGCGGGCCGTGGATCGCCTGACCGGCGCCCTGATCGGCTGGTGGACGCCCTTCGTGCTGGCCGCGCCGCTGGCCGTGGCCTTCTGGCTGGACCCGAAGTGGATCGCCTTCTTCGCCGTCCCGACGCCCGACGCCGGTCTGGTCCCGCATACCGCCGCCCTCGTCGGCTTCGGCCTGGCCTTCGCGCTCGGCTTCCTGCTGGATCGCCGCCGCGAGCTGCTGGATCGCCTTGCGGGCTGGTGGCCGGTGTATCTGATCCTGGCCGTGGTGTCGGGTGCGTGGGGCTACGTCCTCGCCGGTGGTCCCAGCCTCGCCCCGATGGTCGAGCCGACGCAGGCCAAGGCCCTCGCCGCCGCCGTCGTCGCCATGGCCGTCTTCAGCTCGGCGCTGGCCGCCGTCGCCCTGTGCCTGCGCTTCCTGTCGGGCCACAGCCCGGTGCGCCGCTACCTCGCCGACGCCTCCTACTGGGTCTACATCCTGCACCTGCCGCTGGTCATGCTGGCCCAGGTCTGGGTGCAGGACTGGGCCGCCCCCTGGTGGGCCAAGCTGGCCGGCGTCTCGCTGGGCGTTCTCGCCGTCTGCCTGCTCTCCTATGAGCTGACCGTCCGTCACGGCTTCATGGGCAGATGGCTGAACGGCCGCCGCATCCCCTGGCGCCGCCGCCCCGTCGATCCCGCCGCCGTCCCCGCCGAATAGCTTGCGAAGACCCGCCGACTGGTCCACCCCGGACCGGTCGGCAGCCCGAAGAGAATCGCCCAGAGGGACCACCATGCCCGCCAAGCCCCGCCTGCATTCGCCCGAGGACGACCTCGCCTTCATGCGCTCCATCGTCGAGAGCGGCGGAGGCAGCGTCCCGATGACGCTGGCCATCTGCTACCTCGCCGGCGGCCTGCTGTACGGGCTCCAGTGCCTCTTCCATCTGGGGCAGGCCTTCGGCGTCATCCGGTGGCCGGACCTCGCCAACCTGGCCTTCGTGGTCGGGATCACCGGAACCTTCCTCGCCATCCTGACCTGGGCCATCCTGCATGACCGCAAGACCGGAGCAGGCAATCGGGGACCGCTGGCCTCGCGCGTCACCAGCGCCGCCTTCAGCGCCACCGGCATGGCCAATACGGCGGTGATCATCGTCTTCGCCGTCGGGTCCTGGCGCGATCAGGACTTCGCCGTCTGGCTCTACTACTCCGCCATCGTCTTCGCCCTTCAGGCCGCGGCCTGGTACGTCGCCTGGATCCTGAAGAAGAAGGGCTGGATGCTGGCCGTCGCGCTGGGCGGCTGGGTCACGGCGGTGGCGTTGGGCCTGCTGGTGCGCCAGCCCCTGGCCTATCTGGGCGTCTGCACCGTCGCCCTGTTCCTGCTGTTCGCCCTGCCGGGCTGGATCCTGTACCGCGACGCCCGCAAGGCCGGGCTGAAGGCGGGCTGAGCATGGGGCTGGCCGATCTCGGACGGATCGACGAAGTCATCCACGGCCGCATGCGGCTGGGGGTCATGGTCTATCTGGCCGACGTCGAAACCGCCGACTTCACCGAGCTGAAGACCGTCCTGGAAGCCACCCAGGGCAACCTCTCCGTCCACCTGAAGAAGCTGGAGGAGGCGGGCTATGTCGCCATCGACAAGAGCTTCGTGAACAACAAGCCCCTGACCCGCGTCTCCATCACCGAACCCGGCCGCAAGGCCTTCAAGGCCTACCTGATGGCGCTGGGCAACCTGATCGGGGGCAAGGACTGATGGCTGTCCTTCGCCCCCGCGTCATGGGCATCGTCAACGTCACGCCGGACAGCTTCTCCGACGGCGGACGGCACGACACCGTCGAGGCCGCCGTCGCCCACGGGCTGGAGCTGGTCCGGCAGGGCGCCGACATCCTCGACGTCGGCGGCGAGAGCACTCGCCCGGGCGCCGAGCCGGTCAGCGTTCAGGACGAGGTGATGCGCACCGCCCCCGTCATCGCCGGCCTTCGCGCCCTCTGGGACGGCCCTATCAGCATCGACACCATGAAGCCCGAGGTCGCCGCCGCCGCCGTCGGCGCGGGCGCCAACATCTGGAACGACGTCACCGCCCTCGGCTTCTCGCCCGTCAGCCTGCCGACCGCCGTCGACCTCGGCTGCGACGTGGTGCTGATGCACATGAAGGGCGAGCCGCGCACCATGCAGGACGCCCCCCATTACGACGACGTGGTCTCCGAGGTCGTCGACTGGCTGGCGGTGCGGGCGGGGGAGGTGATGGCCGCGGGCATTCCGCCCGGGCGGCTCTGGCTCGACCCCGGCATCGGCTTCGGCAAGACCCTGGCCCACAACATGGCCCTGACCGCCAACCTCGAACGCCTCGGCGCCACCGGCCTGCCGGTGCTCTACGCCGCCAGCCGCAAGCGGACCATCGCCGCCATCGACCCGACCGCCGTGGAGGCCACCGACCGCCTCGGCGGCTCGCTGGCGCTGGCGCTGGAGGCGGCCCGTCGCGGCGCGCAGATCATCCGCGTCCACGACGTCCGCGAGACCGTCCAGGCGCTCGCGGTGCAGGCGGCGGTCATGGCGGCTGTCGCGACCTGAGGCTTGCCCGCCGCGGCGGACTCGGCCATTCGCAGGGGATGACCTCTCTCGGACGCGTCCTGATCATCGCCGGCTCGGATTCGGGCGGTGGCGCGGGCATACAGGCGGACACCAAGGCCGTGACCGCCATGGGCGGTTTCGCGGCCACCGCCATCACCGCCATCACGGTTCAGAACACCCTGGGCGTTCACGGCGTCCACCCCCTGCCGCTGGACCTGATCGAGGCGCAGGCGCGGGCGGTGCTGGACGACATCGGCGCCGACGCCATCAAGACCGGCATGCTGGGCTCGACCGACGTGGTCGAGCGCGTCGCCGCCATCCTCGACACCTCCGACGCCGCGACTGTCGTGGACCCGGTCATGATCGCCAAGGGCGGCCACCCCCTGCTGCCCGACGAGGCGGTGCAGGCGGTGCGGTCGCTGATGATCCCGCGCGCCAGCCTGCTGACCCCCAATGCGCCCGAGGCCGAGGCCCTGACCGGCCTCACCGTCGCCGACCTCGACGGCCAGCGCCGGGCGGGTGAGTTCCTGCTGGGCATGGGCGCCAGGGCGGTCCTGATGAAGGGCGGCCACGTGGCCACCGGCGACCGGGTGATCGACGTGCTGGTCACGCCGGAGGGCGAGACCCTGCTGGAGGGCGAGCGGGTCGACACCCGCCACACCCACGGCACCGGCTGCACCCTGGCCAGCGCCTGCGCCGCCGGTCTGGCCCGCGGCCAGACGCTGGAAGTCGCCGTGACCGAGGCCTGGGCCTATGTCGCCGAAGCCATCCGCCGCGCCCCCGGTCTGGGCGGCGGCCACGGCCCGCTGGACCACGGCTGGACGCTGCGCAAATGAGCGATCTCGAGGCCCGGCTCGGCGACATCGTCCGCGCCACCCCCGACCTGATGCATGTGATGACCACGGTCCGGGGCCTCGGCCTCAGCGACTGGCGGGTCTTCTCCGGCGCCGTTTATCAGGCCGTCTGGAACGACGTGTCCGGCCGCCCGGCGGGCTACGGCATCAAGGACTACGACCTCGGCTACTTTGATCCCGACACCAGCTGGGACGCCGAGGACGTGGTGATCAAACAGGTCGCCGCCGCCTTCGAGCCGCCCTTCCGCGACATCGTCGAGGTCCGCAATCAGGCCCGGGTCCACATCTGGTTCCCCGACCGCTTCGGCGAGCCCTATGAGGCCCTGCCGGACACCGACACGGCCCTCAGCCGCTTCGTCGCCCCGGCCTTCTCGGTCGGCGTCCGGCTGGAGGCCGACGACAGCATCAGCGTCGCGGCGCCGTTCGGGCTTCAGGACATGTTCGACATGGTCCTGCGCCCCAATCCGAACCGCCCGCTGGCCAGGGGCTGGGACAAGGTGGTCGCCAGCGCAAGGGCACGGTGGCCGGAGTTGAGGGTCGAGGGTGTGTGATGAAACAATGGACCGTCGACGCCTTCGCCGTCGCGCCCTTCAGGGGCAACCCCGCCTGCGTGGTTGAGCCCTTCGGCCAATGGCCTGACGCCGCGTGGATGCAAACGCTGGCGAAGGAGAACAATCAGGCCGAGACGGCCTTCCTGCTGCGGACGGACGATCCCGCCCGCTTCGGGCTGCGCTGGTTCACGCCGGGGATGGAGGTCGATCTGTGCGGCCACGCCACCCTGGCCTCGGCCCATGTGCTGCTGGCCGAGACCGGGCTCGATGTGCCCGCCGTGACCTTCGACACCCGCTCCGGCCCGCTGATCGTGCGGGCGATGCAGGGCGGTTACGAGATGGACTTCCCCTCCGACCCGCCGCGCCGCACCGGTCCGGTCGCTGGGCTGGCCGAAGCGCTCGGCGTCGAGCCGCTTGAGGTCTGGGCCGGTCGCTATCTGGTCGCCGTGCTGGCGGACGCCGCCGCTGTTCATGCGGTGACGCCGGACATCCGGGCGCTGGCGGCGATCCAGGGCGAGGCGGGCGAGATCGGTCAGGTCATCGTCTGCGCGCCCGCCGATCCGTCCGATGACGTCGATGTGGTCGACCGCTTCTTCGCGCCGGGCTGCGGCGTGGACGAGGATCCGGCCACCGGCTCGGCGCACTGCATCCTGGCGCCGCTGTATGCGGACAAGCTGGGACGGGCCGAGGTGCGGTTCCGGCAGGTCTTCCCCGGCCGGGGCGGCGACATCGGCACGGTCCTGAACGGCGACCGCGTCCTGCTGCGCGGACAGGCGGTGACGGTCATCGAGAGCCGGCTGCGGCTTTGACCAAGGGAAAGGGGCGCGACCCTTGCGGATCGCGCCCCTCGCTGACCTCTCGGGGAGGGATAGAGGTCAGGTGTTACCAGCGACGGTCGTCGCGATCGCGGCGCTCGTAGCGGACCTGCTGCGACAGGCGGTCGTAGCGACGGTCCAGTTCCAGGCGCTCGCGGGCCGACAGGCCGCCGCGCTGGTAGCTGTACTCGAGGCGGACCAGGGCGTTCAGCTCGGTGCGCAGGCGACCGGCTTCACGGCGGCTCAGCTGGCCGTTGCGCTGACCCTGATCGATGCGGCGATCGAGGTTGTACTTGCGCTGGGCGATCGGCTGCCAGCCGCGGTAGTCCTGCTCGTAGCGGTCGCCGCGGTCACCGCGGTACGACTGGGCCGAGGCGGTGGCCGGGACCGCGACGGAAGCCGCGGCCAGGACGAGGGCGGGGATGATGGCTTTCTTGAACATCGGGTCTCTCCTGTTCGCGCAACCGATGTGGCTGCGTTGACGTGGATAAAAGCAGCCCCGGCCTGAGCCCGATCTGAACAGCGAAAGTCAGTTAACGTTCATCAGCATGAAATCGACGTCACGGTCCGGCCGGGCCGGTCCGGGTGGAGAAAATGATCCGCGTGCGCGCGTAAGGGGGCGGGCCGGGAGGGCCCCGCGGGGCGCCGGTCGCGGCGAGCAAAAAAAGCTCGCCCCGGACGGGAGGGGGCGACGCGCGAACCGTGAAATATGTCTAGACTGCCCGTTCAGCCGTCGTTCAGAGCCGCGAGACTAAACCCGTCACCATGAAACGGATGTCCGTCATTCTTGTCGCCGCCCTGCTGGCGGCCGCGCCGCTCCAGGCCGTGGCCCAGGACGGACCGCGCGGCAGCGACCGCCGGCCGTCGCGCGAGCAGCAGCAACAGCGCCCCGAGCGGCCGCAGATGAGCTCGGCCGAGGCCCAGCGCATCGCCCAGTCGCGAGCGGGCGACGCCCGCTTCGTCGGTTACCGCGGCTTCCAGAACGGCAGCCATGTCTTCACCTTCGAGCGCGACGGACGGGTGTTCAACGTCTCCGTCGACGCCAGCCGCTAGGATCCGTCATGCGAGTGCTTCTGGTCGAGGACGATGTTGACCTGTCGCGTCAGCTGAAGATGGCCTTGGGCGACGCCGGCTACGCCGTCGACCACGCCGCCGACGGCGAGGAAGCCCATTATCTCGGCGACACCGAGCCCTATGACGTCATCGTCCTCGATCTGGGCCTGCCCAAGATCGACGGCGTTTCGGTGCTGGAGCGCTGGCGCCGCGAGGGCAAGACCACGCCGGTCCTGATCCTGACCGCGCGCGGCGCCTGGTCGGACAAGGTCTCGGGCTTCGACGCCGGCGCCGACGACTATCTGACCAAGCCCTTCCACACCGAGGAGCTGCTGGCCCGCCTGCGCGCCCTGCTGCGCCGCTCGGCCGGCATCGCCTCGGCGACCCTGTCCTGCGGCGGACTGCGCCTCGACCCGCGCGCGGCCCGCGCCAGCGTCAACGGCGAGCCCCTGCGCCTGACCTCGCTGGAGTACCGCCTGCTGCACTATCTGATGATGCATCAGGGCCGGGTGATCAGCCGCACCGAGCTGGTCGAGCACCTGTACGACCAGGACTTCGACCGCGACTCGAACACCATAGAGGTCTTCGTCGGCCGTCTGCGCAAGAAGATCGGGTCGGACCGGATCGAGACCGTGCGCGGCCTCGGCTATCGCCTGACCCCGCTCGCCGGGGAGTCCGAGGCGGCGTGACCGAAGCGTCGGGGGGCGAACCGGCCGTCAACGAGCCGAAGAGCTGGGGCCGCTGGTTCGGTCGCCCCGGGCGCAGCCTGACCCGTCGCCTGATCTGGCTGGCGGCGGCGTGGATCGTGGTCGCCCTGCTGCTGACCGGCTGGGCCCTGACCAGCCAGTACGAGGAAAGCACCCTGCGTCGTCTCGGCTTCGTGCTGAACGACACCATCGACGAGGTCGTGCTGGCCACCACCGTCACGCCGGACGGGGTCACCGTCGCCGAGATCAAGGACTCGATGACCCTGCGCCCCCTGTCGGGCAAATACTGGGCCGTCGGCGAGCTGGACGGGCAGGGCGGGGTGCGAATGCTGGCCAGGTCGCCGTCGTTGGGCGGGGAGGACCTGATCGTCCCGGTCGGGCTGGCGGAAAGACTGACGGACGCCTTCGGCCAGACCATCAGCTATAATGCGATCGGCCCCATAGACCGGCCCCTGCGGGTGGCCGCCAGCCTGAAGTCCATGCCGGGGCGCGATGCGCCGCTGGTGCTGATGGCCGGGATCGACCGGTCCACCATCGACGCCGACACCCGCCAGTTCGCCACCTTCACCTGGATCGCCCTGCTGATCCTCGGCCTCGGCCTTGTGGTCGCGGTCTTCCTGCAGGTGCAGATCGGCCTGCGTCCGCTGTACGGCCTCCGCAACGAGATCGCCGATGTCCGCAAGGGCAAGGCCGCCCGGATCGTTCACAGCTATCCGCTGGAAATCCAGCCGCTGGCCGAGCAGGTGAACCGCCTGCTGGACCACAATCAGGAGACGGTGGAGCGTCAGCGGACGCACGTCGGCAATCTGGCCCATGCGCTGAAGACGCCCCTGTCCGTCATGCTGGCCGAGGCCGGGACGCAGCAGGGGCAACTGCCGGACATCGTCCGCAAGCAGACCGAGATCATGAAGGCGCAGGTGGACCACCACCTGCGTCGCGCCCGCGCCGCCGCCCGCGCCCAGCTGCTGGGCGAACGGACGCCCATCGCCGAGGTGCTGGACGAGATGGCGGTGATGCTGGAGCGGGTGTTCGAGTGGAAGAATGTCGAGATCGACTGGCGCGCGCCGGATGAACTCGGCTTCCGCGGCGAACGTCAGGACCTGCAGGAAATCCTCGGGAACCTGATGGAAAACGCCTGCAAATGGTCGAAGCGCCGGGTCCGGATTTCCGCCGGCGCGACGGGGCTGGGGCAGATGGTCGTCGTGGTCGAGGACGACGGCCCCGGCCTGCCGGCTGACCAGCGCGAGGCGGCCCTGCAGCGCGGCATGCGCATGGACGAGACCACGCCCGGCTCGGGTCTGGGGCTGTCCATCGTGGTGGAGCTGACCCGCGCCTACGGCGGCAGGATCACCCTGGGCGACAGCGACATGGGCGGGCTGAAGGTGCTGCTGGAGCTGCCGACCGCGGAGGTCTGAGCGGTCAGGGGGCGTTAACCCTGACCGTGGCAGGATCAGCGTTCTGTCCGGGACGCCGTTCCGGCTGCTGGGGTATTCCATGTCCGGGCTGACCGCCGCCCACCGCATTGCGCTGGCCGCCCTGATCGGGCGCTGCCCGGAGACCGTTCTGAAGGCCGTCTCCGCCGCCGTCGCCGCCTTGCCCGGAGGCCGGGCGGCCGAGCTGCGCCTGATGCTGGCGGAAGAGATGCGGGACCGCGCCCGCCGGGCGATGGTGCTGGCTCCGATCGCGCGCATGTTCCAGCCGCGAACCGACGGAATCGCGGCCATGACCTTCCCCGCGTCCGTGCTGCCGCGCCTGTGGCGGGCCGCGATCGAAAGCGAACCGGCGCTTCTGCCGCGACTGGATCAGGACGAGCCGGACGCCATCGCCGTCGCCAACCGCTACTGCCTGTCCGCCGCCGCCGCCGTTCGCGACCGCCCGGCGCTGGTCTGGCCGGAAGACCTCGACCCGGCCCGGCGCGAACAGGGCCTGCGCGATCTCGCCAGCTGCCTGGACCTCGCCCATCTGGCCCGGCGCGGCCTGCCGTCGATCGAGGTCTGGCTGAAGCGCCCCGACGGCGATCAGCTGGCCGAGCTCCGGCTGCTGGTGAAGGACTGCTCCGAGATCCACGCCGACGGCGCCAGCCGCCTGCTGGAGATGCTGTTCTCGCGTCTCGACGACGCGGTTCTGGTGCTGCGGATCATCACCCGCACGTCCGAGGTGGCGGGCCGCAAGGGCTTCCTCAGCGCCTCCGAGCTGGCCGGTTTCGTCGACCGGCTGCTGGCCGGGGTGGATGAACGGGTGGCGCGGCTGGCGGCCTATCAGCCGGGCAAGACCTCGGGCGGCGTCGATCTGGCGATGGCCGATCTCGACTGGTGTTCGGGCGTGCTGGCCGAGCTGGACGTGACCCTGACCCTCGATCCGGACTCGGAGTGGGGGCGGCGCGTGCGCGACAGCCGCACCAAGGTGTCGGGCTGGCTTTCGGGCCTGCTGCGCACGGCGGACAAGGCCGTCGACAAGGCCCTGCCGCTGACCCGGGTGCAGACGTCGGGACGGATGAGTCGGATGGCGCCCATGCTGGAGGCGCCCGCGGGCGGCGACGCCGCAGACGCCGCTCTGGCCCTGCTGCGTCTGGTCGGGGCGACCCGCGGCGCGGCGGCGATCTTCGGCAGCGAGGCGGCGCGCAAGACGCTGGTCGACGCCCTGACGGAGCGTCTCAGCGGCTACGCCGACGAGGTGCTGACCATGGTCAACGACGGCGAGGCGCCGGACGAGGGGCACGCCCTGCGGCTGGTCGCGATCGCGGCGCGGTATCTGGAGCTGATCGAGGCGAAGGACGCGGCGCGGACGGTGCGGCGCCGGGCCGCCGTGGCGGGCGGAGGGCCTGCGACAGCCGGGGCCTCGTCGCGGGCGGCCTGATCGGCTACATCGCGCGGCGATGACGTTTTTCTGGATCATGACAGCCCTGCTGGCGGCGCTCGCCGGCCTGCTGGTGCTGACCGGCGCCCGACGCGGCGTGGGCGGGGGCGAGGCGGTCGAAACCGTCGCCGCCGCGGCCGAGCTCGCCGAGCTGGACCGGCTGAAGGCGCGCGGCCTGCTGGACGAGGCCGGCTGGACCGCCGCGCGCGCCGAGGCGGGGCGTCGTATCCTGTCGGCGCAACGCGCCCCCGCGCCGGTTCGGGCCGGGGCGAAGGATCGCGTCTGGGTGCTGGCCGGGACCGGCGTCGCCGTGGCCGGCGCGCTGGGGCTGTACCTCGTGATCGGCGGCGGCCTGCCGGACCAGCCTTTTGAGCGGCGGGTGGACGACTGGGCGACCCTGTCCTCGGCGCTGGAGCCGCAGCAGATCGCCGCGGTCATCGAGCGTCAGGTGCGCGAGCAGCCCGACAATCCGCAGGCCCTGGCCATGCTGGGCGCGGCCCGGTTCGAGGCGGGCGACGCCATCGGCGCGGCCTCGGCCTTCCGCCGGATGCTGGCTCTGACGCCGGGCGACGCCCAGGGTTGGGCGCGGCTGGGCGAAAGTCTGGTGCGGGCCAACGGCGGCGCCATCGGCGCGGACGCCGAGGCCGCCTTCCGCGAGTCGCTGAAGCTGGACCCGTCGCAACTGGGCGCCCTGTACTTCCTCGGCGAGGCCGCTCTCGCCCGCGGCGATGCGGCCGAGACGCGCCGGATGTGGACGCCGCTGATCGCCGCGCTCGATCCGACGGACCCGCGCCGCTTCGATCTGGAACGCCGCCTGCCGCCGGGGGGCGCACAATGAGCTGGTTGCCGAAGTCGCCCAAGGCGCGCCGCCGTCTGTGGATCTTCGTCGCCGTGGCGCCGATCCTCGCGCTCGCGGTCGGCCTGTCGCTGTATGCGATGCGGGACAGCGTGACCTTCTTCTTCTCGCCGTCCGAAGCGACGCCGGAGAAGGCGCCGGAGGGGCGGGTGATCCGTCTGGGCGGGCTGGTCGAGATGGGCAGCGTCCAGCGTTCGGGTGACGGCGAAGTCGCCTTCGTGGTCACCGACAACCTGGCCTCGACCCGCGTCGTCTATCGCGGCGACCTGCCGGACCTGTTCCGCGAAGGGCAGGGGATCGTGGCCCAGGGCGCCTTCCTGCCGGACCGCTCGTTCCGCGCCACCCAGGTGCTGGCCAAGCACGACGAGACCTATATGCCGCGCGAGGTTCAGGAGCGCCTCAAGGCCAAGGGCGAATGGCGTCCCGAGGCGGGAGGCCCCGCCACGTGATCGTCGAAACCGGGGCCTTCGCCCTCATCCTCGCCCTCGCCCTGTCGGGATTGCAGGCGGTCATCGCCGTCGCCGGACGCCTGCGTCGCAGCCCGGTGCTGGCCGGGGCCGCCAACGGCGCCGCGATCGCGGCCGCCGGTCTGGTCGCCGTCGCCTTCGCCGCCCTGATCTTCGCCTTCGCGGTCTCGGACTTCTCGGTCGCCAACGTCGCGGCCAACAGCCACACCGACAAGCCCATGCTCTACAAGGTGGCCGCCGCCTGGGGCAGCCACGAGGGCTCGCTGCTGCTGTGGTGTCTGGTCATGACCGGCTTCGGCGCGGCGCTGGCGCGGGCGCAGAACCTGCCGTTCGGCCTGAAGACCTGCGCGGTCGCCACGCAGGGGCTGCTGGGCGCCCTGTTCCTCGGCTTCACCGTCTTCACCTCCAATCCGTTCGCCCGTCTGAACCCGGCGCCGTTCCAGGGCGAGTCGCTGAACCCCCTGCTGCAGGACCCGGCGCTCGCCTTCCACCCGCCGCTGCTCTACTGCGGCTACGTCGGCTTCTCGGTCTGTTTCTCGTTGGCGGTCGCCGCCCTGATCGAGGGCCGGGCCAACGCCAGCTTCTGGCCCGCCTGGGGCCGTTGGGTGCGGCCGTGGGCCCTGGCCAGCTGGGCCTTCCTGACGGTCGGCATCCTGCTGGGCAGCTTCTGGGCCTACTATGAGCTGGGCTGGGGCGGCTGGTGGTTCTGGGACCCGGTCGAGAACGCGTCGTTCATGCCCTGGCTGGCCGGCGCCGCCCTGCTGCACAGCGCGGTGGTGACCGAGCGGCGCGGGGCGCTGGCGGGCTGGACCACCTTCCTGGCCCTGCTGGCCTTCACCTTCTCCATGCTGGGCGCCTTCCTGGTGCGCTCCGGCGTCCTGACCAGCGTGCACGCCTTCGCGGTCGATCCCGAGCGCGGGCTGGTCCTTCTGGGCATCCTCGGCGTGACCGCGGGGCTGGCCTTCGCCCTGTTCGCCTGGCGGGCGCCCCAGCTGAAGGGCGGCGGCATGTTCGCCCCGATCAGCCGCGAGGGCGCGCTGGTCGTGAACAACCTGTTCCTGACCGCGGCCGCCGCGACCGTACTGCTGGGCACCCTCTATCCGCTGATCCTCGAGGCGGCGGCCGGGGCGACCATCTCGGTCGGTCCGCCCTACTTCAACCTGACCTTCGTGCCGCTGATGGCCGTGGCCCTGATTATCCTCCCCGCCGGGCCGCTGCTGGCGTGGAAGCGCGGCGACGCCCGTGGCGTGGCGCAGAGGCTGGCGGTCGCCGGCGGCCTGACGATCGCCTTGGCGCTGCTGGCCTTCGCCGTGTTCGAGCCGCGCAAGGCGCTGTCGGCGGCGGGCATCGGCATGGGGGGCTGGCTGGTGCTCGGCGCGCTGGCCGAGACCGCTGAACGGGTCCGCCTGTTCCGGGCGCCCCTGGCCGAGACCCTGCGCCGGGCGAAGGGGCTGCCGCTGGGCGCCTGGGGCATGACCCTGGCGCACGCCGGGTTGGGCGTCTTCGTTCTGGGGGCGGTGGTCGAGACCGGCTACCGCGTCGAGGCCGCTCGCCCGCTGGCTGTCGGCCAGTCGCTGCAGGCCGGCAAGTGGACCGTTACCCTCGATGACGTCCGCATCGTCGAGGGACCGAACTATCTGGCCGAGCAGGGCCATCTGATCGTCTCGGTTCCGGGCGGCCGGAGCCGGACGGTGACGGCCGAGCGCCGCTTCTTCCCCACCGGCGGCCAGACCACGACCGAGGTCGGGCTCGATTTCCGCGGGCTGGACGACGTCTATGTGGTGCTGGGCGAGCGGGCGCAGTCCCCGGACGGCGCCCGGGCGTGGAACGTCCGCGTCTGGTGGAATCCTTGGGCGCGGCTGATCTTCCTCGGGCCGCTGGTCATGGCGCTGGGCGGGGTGCTGTCCCTGCTGGATCGCCGCCTGCGGCTGGCCGTCGGCGCAAGGAAAGCTGCATGAAGCGCGCCCTGCTGATCGCCGTGGCCGCCGTCGGCCTGATCGCCGCCGAACCGGCGCCCGCGCCGGACCGTCCCCTGCCCGACGCGGCGCAGGAGGCGCGGGCCCAGCGCCTGTTCGACGACATCCGCTGCGTGGTCTGCCAGCACGAGGCCATCGCCGACAGCCCGGCGGGCATCGCCGCCGACATGCGCGGTCTGGTGCGCGAGCAGATCGCCGCCGGTCGCACCGACCAGGCCATCCGCGAGGATCTGGTGCGCCGCTACGGCGACTTCGTCCTGTTCAAGCCGCCGGTGCGGATCGGGACCTGGCTGCTGTGGTTCGGCCCCTTCGTCGTGGTGCTGGCGGTCGGCGCCGCCCTGCTGGCCTTCGCCCGCCGCCGCAAACCCGAGGTCGCGCCGCTCTCGCCCGAGGAGGAGGCCCGGCTCGCCGATATTCTTGCCGAAGGTCAGCTTCGCCGCGATCCTGACGCAAAGCGGTCCGACGACTGACGCGGGGCAGGAGCCACATCGCGGCATGGGCGTTGGTGAGACTCGCAAACGCCCTATATTCATCGCCGTAACGGGCGCGTCCGTCGCCCGGTGAGAGGATCGACGACCGCCTATGATGAAGCGCAAGGAATTCATGCTCGGGGCCGTCGCCGGCCTGGCCTTCGCCGCCGCCGCGACCGCGGGCGGGGTGATCGACTGGCCCGCCGCCAACGCCGGCCCGGTCGCGGGCGTCTCGGGCCGTCTGGCCCCCAGCGCGGGCGCCGCGGGCCTGGCCTTCGCCCCGCCGCAGGGCGCGCCGCTCAGCTTCGCCGACATCTTCCAGCAGGTCGCCCCGGCGGTCGTGCAAATCGATGTGAAGACCCGCGTCGCCGCCCGCCCGCAGGGCTTCATCCAGATCCCGGGCCTCGGCGCCGTTCCGGTCCAGCCGCCGTCGGGTGAGGGCGAGGGCGGCGAGGACGAGGGCACGACCGCCCTCGGCTCGGGCTCGGGCTTCTTCATCTCGGCCGACGGCTACATCGTCACCAACAACCACGTCGTCGCCGACGCGGTCGAGATCACCGTCAAGCTGGCGGATGCGCGCGAGCTGACCGCCCGGGTGGTCGGCCGCGACGAGTCGACGGACCTCGCCGTGCTGAAGGTCGACGGGTCGGACTTCCCCTATGTGAGCTTCGAGGAGACGGCCCAGCCCCGTGTGGGCGACTGGGTCATCGCGGTCGGCAACCCCTTCGGTCTGGGCGGCACCGCCACGGCCGGCATCGTCTCGGCCCAAGGCCGGAACCAGCTCGACAACTCGACCCCCTATACCGACTACATCCAGATCGACGCCGCCATTAACCGGGGCAACTCGGGCGGCCCGACCTTCGACATCTACGGTCGCGTGATCGGCGTGAACTCGGCCATCTACTCGCCGACGGGCGGCTCGGTCGGCATCGGCTTCGCCATCCCCGCCTCGGTCGCCAAGCCGATCACCGACCGCCTGATGCGCGGCGAGACGATCGAGCGCGGATATCTCGGCGTCCAGATCGGTCCGATCGACCGCGAATGGGTCGGTCCGCTGGGCCTGCAAAGCCGCGAAGGCGCCTATGTGGTCAGCGTCACGCCGGGCGGCCCGGCCGAGCGCGGCGGGTTGCAGCAGGGCGACGTGGTCCTGACCCTGAACGGACAGAAGGTCACGGATTCGAACGACCTGACCCGTCGCGTCGGTCAGGCCCGCCCCGGCGACAACCTGCGTCTGGAGGTCGTTCGCGACGGTCGTCGCCAGACCATCAACGTCCGGTCGGGCACCCGTCCGTCCGTGGCCGAGCTCAACAACGAGGGTGGCGCCGCGCCCGGCGCCGAGCCGACCCCCGGCGGGGCCGCGGCCGGTTCGGCCGTCGGCGGCCTGACGGTCGCGCCGATGAGCCCGACCCTGCGTCAGCGCTACGAGATCCCGGCCAATGTGAACGGCGTCGTGATCACCCAGCAGGGGCGTGGCGACAACCGCGCCTACCAGCCGGGCTTCGTGATCATGCGCGCCGGTCAGAGGGCGGTGACCTCGGTCGCCGACTTCCAGGCGGCCGTCGAGGCGGCCCGCCGCGCCGGGACGGGCGTCTTCGTCCTGGTCTGGACGCCGCAAGGCAATGTTCCGACGGTTCTGGAACTTCCGGAGTCTGAATAAGGCTTAACTGACTTGATCGCCGCCGATGCGCTAACATCGGCGGCGATTTTGAATTCAGGGGCTGATTCCATGCGCATTCTGGTTGTCGAGGACGACGCCGAAGCCGCGACCGCCATGGTCCGGGGACTGACCGAGGCGGGCCACGAGGTGACCCACGCCGTCGATGGCGCCTTCGGCCTGCTGGAGGCCCAGAAGGGCGGCTACGACGTCTATGTCGTGGATCGGATGATGCCGCGTCTGGACGGCATCGGCATGGTCGAGACCCTGCGCAAGGACGGCGACCAGACCCCGGTCCTGTTCCTGTCGGCGCTGGGAGAGGTCGAGGATCGCGTCACGGGCCTGAAGGCCGGCGCTGACGACTATCTGGTCAAGCCCTACGCCTTCTCCGAGCTGATCGCCCGCGTCGAGGCCCTGTCACGCCGCCGCGAGACCGGCTCGGTCGCCACCATGCTGAAGGTCGGCGATCTGGAGATGAACCTCATCGCCCGCACCGTGCACCGCGCCGGTCAGGAGATCGACCTGCAGCCGCGCGAGTTCCAGCTGCTCGAGTTCCTGATGCGCCACGCCGGCCAGTCGGTGACCCGCACCATGCTGCTGGAGAAGGTGTGGGAGTATCATTTCGACCCCCAGACCAACGTCATCGACGTCCACATCAGCCGCCTGCGCGCCAAGATCGACAAGGGTTTCGACAAGGCGATGCTGCAGACGGTGAGGGGCGCCGGTTACAGATTGGAAGCCTAGGTGATCTCCCTCCCCGCTCGGGGAGGGTGGTCGCGAAGCGACCGGGTGGGGAGGGGTCGGCGACATGGCCGTCATCGCCAGAGCAAGGGCCCTCAGGAAATCAATGACGCCCGCCGAGGCGCGTCTTTGGGTCAGGCTTCGGCAGCTTCGTCAGGAAGGCCTGCATTTCCGGAGACAGCATCCGGAGCGTGGCTACATCCTCGATTTCGTCTGCCTGGACAGGATGCTGATCGTCGAGGTCGACGGGGCCTCGCATGATCTTGAGGATCGGGCGCGAAAGGATCGGGTTCGCGATGCGGTGCTTGCGCGGTTAGGCTTTCTGACGTTTCGGGTAGGCAATGAAGCGGTGCGGAACAGAGTGAGCGAGGTGATCGAAGAGGTGCGGATGCGTTGCCTTGCCCGCCCCACCCGGTCGCCGCTGCGCGCCGACCACCCTCCCCGTGCCGGGGAGGGAGAACAGTAGTGCGTCTCCCCTCGCTCCTTCGTCGGACGCCTTTCCGGCTGACGCTGCTGTTCGTCGCCCTGTTCGCGGCGGCGGCCAGCGCGGTGCTGGCCTATGTCTATAT
The DNA here is from genome assembly GCF_036400995.1 of Brevundimonas sp. Classification (GTDB taxonomy): domain Bacteria; phylum Pseudomonadota; class Alphaproteobacteria; order Caulobacterales; family Caulobacteraceae; genus Brevundimonas. The sequence goes on along the minus strand of NZ_DASWWG010000067.1, from coordinate 36,744 downwards.
CGCCTCGGCCAATGAGGCGCGGGCGAAGACGCAGGCGGACGTCACGACCGAGTTCGAGGTGCTGAGCGGCATCTATCGCGAGCGCGGGCCCAACGCCCTGAACGCCGCGCTGGTGGACCGGACCATCCGGGGCGGGCCCTATCTCTACATCCTGATGGACGCCGAGGGCGGGCTGATCACCGGCAACCTGACCGAGTCCCCCATCGACATCGTCCCGCGCGATCAGGGCGACGGCGGGACCGCGCCGACCTGGCAGACCTTCACCTATACCGACAACGACGCCAGCGGCCGGGTGACCCGGCCCCAGTCGCTGGGCGTGCAGGTCCGTCTGTCGGGCGGCGAGGTGCTGTTCGTCGGCGAGTCCATGGGCGACACCGAGGCCTATCTGTCCCGCCTGACGCAGGCGCTGTGGGCGGCCATGGGCATCGTCCTCCTGCTGGGTCTGGCGGGCGGACTGCTGGTCAGTCGCAATCTGGAGCGCGCCATGGGGCGGCTGAAGACCGTCGTGACGGCGGTGCAGGACGGCGACCTGAAGGCCCGCGCGACGGTGCGCAACTCGGGCGACGAGTGGGACGAGCTGGGGCAGGGCCTGAACACCATGCTGGACCGGCTGGAGGGCTCGATGGCCTCCATCCGCCACGCGGGCGACGCGATCGCCCACGACCTGCGCTCACCCCTGACCCGCATGCGGGCCAAGCTGGAGGTCGCCCTGATCGACGCCGAGTCCGGCAAGATCGACGGGACCGAGGCGCTGGAGCTGGCCCTGTCCGAGGCGGACGACCTGCTCAAGACCTTTAACACCGTGCTGGCCATCGCCCGGCTGCAGGCGGCCGCGGGGTCGGGCCGCATTCCGGACCCGGCCCTGTTCGACGCGGCCGATCTGGCCACCGACATGGCCGAGCTGTACGAGCCGGCCAGCGAGGACAAGGGGCTGGAGTTCTCTTCGGAGATCGAGCGCGGCCTGATGGTCAACGCCAACCAGCCCTTCCTGGCGCAGGCCCTGGCCAACATCATCGACAACGCCATCAAATACACCCCGGTCGGCGGGGCGGTGATGCTGCGCGCGCGCCGCCGGTCGTCCGGCGAGATCGAGTTCTCGGTCACCGACACCGGCCCCGGCGTGCCCGAGGAGGATCGCGAGCGGGTCATCCAGCGCTTCGTCCGGCTGGACAACAGCCGCACCGAGCCCGGCTCGGGCCTCGGCCTGTCGCTGGTGGGGGCGGTCATGGAGGCGCACAGCGGCCGGATCACCCTCGACGAGGGGCCCGGCGTCTTTGAGGGCTCGGGCCCCGGCCTGCGCGTGGCGCTGGTCCTGCCGGCGGCCGAGGAATGAGCGACGCCGAATCCCCCGTCGTCCTTCGCCCCTGCGGTCCGGCCATCGACAACGACGCGGCGGGACGGGCGCACGAGCGTCTGTCCGAAAGCGCGGGGGCGCAGGGCTGGAGCGACCTGCTCGAATCCGCCTGGCCCGCGCTGGCGCCGGTCTTCGCCGCCTCGCCCTATCTGTTCAGTCTCGCGCGCCGCTGGCCCGAGGCGCTGCGCGCGTTTCTGGAGCAGGGGCCGGATCGCCATCTGGCCGACGTGCAGGCGCGAACGGCGGCCCTGTCCGGCGGGGCGGATGCTGTGCGCTCGCCGCTGCGGCGGCTGAAGGGCGAACTGCATCTGCTGACGGCCCTCGCCGATCTGGGCGGGCTGTGGTCGCTGGATCAGGTGACCGGCGCGCTGAGCCGCTTCGCCGACGCCTCGGCCCGCGCCGCGCTCGCCGCCGTCGCCCACGACCAGCGCGAGCGCGGCAAGCTGGTCTCGCCAGCCGACGACCGGCGCGGTCCGGTCCCCGGCCTGTTCGGTCTGGCCATGGGCAAGCACGGCGCGGACGAGCTGAACTATTCGTCCGACATCGACATCAGCCTGTTCTGGGACCCGGAGGTGCTGACCACGGTGCTGGCCGACGGCGTCGAGCCGCAGCGGTTCGTGGACCGGCTGGCCCATGCCTTCGCCACCCTGATGCAGGAGCGGACCGGCGACGGCTACGTCTTCCGCGTCGATCTGAGGCTGCGCCCCGATCCTTCCTCGACCCCGCCGGTGGTCGCGGTGCCCTTCGCCCTGACCTACTACGAGGGCGTCGGCCAGAATTGGGAGCGGGCGGCCTTCATCAAGGCGCGGGCCATGCTCGGCGATCCGAAGGCCGGAAAGGCCTTCCTGAAGGCGCTCATCCCCTTCATCTGGCGCCGCAGTCTCGACTACCCGGCCATTCTCGACATCCAGTCGATCAAGCGACAGATCCACGTCCACAAGACCGGCGAGGGGCTGCAGGCCGCGGGGGCGAACCTCAAGCTGGGACGCGGCGGCATCCGCGAGATCGAGTTCTTCGCCCAGACCCAGCAACTGATCCTCGGCGGGCGCGATCCGAAGCTGCGGACCCCACGCACGGTCGATGCGCTGGCGGCCCTGCGCGACGCCGGGCACATCGCGGGGGAGGTCTGCGAGGAACTGACCGCCGCCTACATCGAACTGCGCGGGCTGGAGCACCGCGTCCAGATGCTGGACGACGAACAGACCCACAGCCTGCCGGTCGACCCGGCCCGGCGGGCGGCGGTGGCTGCGCTGGCGGGGCAGGGCGAGTTGCCCGCCTTCGACGCCGCCGTCGAGGCGCTGCTGGTCGGGGTGAACCGGCGCTACGGCGAGCTGTTCGAGGGCGAGGAGGAACTCTCGTCGCGCTACGGCTCGCTGGTCTTCACCGGCGTGGAGAATGATCCCGAGACGCTGGAGACCCTGGCGCGGATGGGCTTCTCCGAGCCCGCCACCGTCGCCGACGCCATCCGCAGCTGGCACCACGGCCGCATCCCGGCCACCCGCACCGCGCGCGGGCGCGAGCTGTTCACCCGTCTGGCCCCGCGTCTGCTGACGGCGCTGGCGGACACGGGCGCCGCCGACGACGCCTTCCGCCGCTTCGCGGTCTTCTTCTCCGGCCTGAGCGCGGGCGTTCAGGTGCAGGCGCTGTTTCTGGCGCAGCCCAAGCTGTTCGAACTGGTCGTCGGCGTGATGGCCTTCGCGCCGCGGCTGGCGCGCACGCTCGGGCGCTATCCGGCCGCGCTGGACAGCATGCTGGACGCCCGGTTCGCGCGCGATCTGGAGGAAGACACGGGCATCGCCGAACAGATGCTGGCAGACGCCGCCGCCGCGTCGGACTTCGAGGCGGCGATGAACGCCGTGCGGCGCATCCACCGCGACCAGATGTTCCGCATCGGCCTGCAGATCCTGACGGGCCGCGCCGGACCGGAGACGGCGGGGCGCGCCCTGACGACGCTGGCGGATGCGGTCATGGCCGCTCTCGCGCCGGCGGCCCTGGCCGAGGCCGAACGGCAGGGTGGAACGCTGCCCGGCGGCAAGGTTGCGGTCATCGCCCTGGGCAAGGCCGGGTCGCGCGAGATGCGGGCCAGTTCGGACCTCGATCTGATGACCTTGTACGAGGCGCCGGCGGACGCGGTTTCGTCGGAGAAGGGCTGGGCCGCGGGGGTCTTCTACTCGCGTTTCACCCAGCGGCTGATCGCCGCCCTGTCAGCGCATACGGCCGAGGGCGGGATGTACGAGGTCGACATGCGGCTCAGGCCCGGCGCCGCCAAGGGGCCGGTCTCCCTGCGCCTGTCTGCCCTGCAGGACTACTACGCGACCGAGGCCGACACCTGGGAGTTCATGGCGCTGACGCGGGCGCGTGTGGCGTGGGCGGATGATCCGGCGTTCGGCGCGGCGGTCGCCCAAGCCCTTGAGGCCATTCTCAGGCGTCCCCGTCCGGGGGTGAACGTCGCCGCCGATGCACGCCGGATGCGCGATCTGATGGCCCGCGAACGACCGGGCAAGGGCGGCTGGGACCTGAAGCTGGCCCCCGGGGGGCAGGTGGACGCCGAATTCGTCGCCCAGGTCGGACAGTTGCACGCCGCCGCCATCGGCGAGCCGCTGACGGTGTCCACGCTGGAGGCGCTGGTCGGCGACCCCGAACTGGCCGAGGCCTGGCGGCTTCAGCAGGCTTTGGGACAGGTGCTGGCCGCCGCCTTCGATGATCCGGGCGATCCCTCGACCGAGCCGGCGGGCTTCCGCAAGCGACTGGCCGAGGCCGCCGGATCGACTGATTATGACGCCCTGACCGCGCGGCTGGCCGAGGTCAGGACGGCGGCCCGCAGCGCGTTCGAGCGCGTCCTGCCGCCGGTCCGCGACGGAGTTTGATCCGCCCGCCGTTTGATCTCCTGACAGGGTGACCGGCCCGAAGGGCCATGGAGATCATCGAATGAGCAAAACCCTACTGATCGGCGGCTTCGCCGTCGTCGCCCTGGCCGCCGCGGCCGGGGCCGCCACGGCCCAGCAGCCGGTTGAGCGTCCGGCTCCGCGCGCCGCGCAGGCCGGTCCGGTCAGCCGCGCCGATTTCGTCGAACGCCGGGTCGAGCGTCTGGCCGCCGCGGACGCCGACGGCGACGGGACGGTGACGCCGGATGAGCGCCGCGCCCGGGCCGTGGCGATGCGCTCGGAACGCGCCGAGGCGCGCTTCGCCCGACTGGACACGGACCGTGACGGCAAGCTCAGCCGCGAGGAATTCGTCGCGCGCGCCGAACGGGCCGCCGGCGAGGGACGGCCGCAGCGGATGCGTCGCGGCCATCATCCCGAAGGCGGACAGGGCATGCGGGGCGGTGATCGCGGCCCCGTGGTGATCGCCGACGTGCGGGCGCGCGCCGACCAGGCCTTCACCCGTCTGGACAGCGACAGTGACGGTTTCCTGAGCGTCGAGGAGCGTCGCGCCGCCCGCGAGACGATGCGCGAGCACCGGCGGGACCGGGGCGGTCAGCGTCGCGTCGCGCGAGAGGCGTCGCCTCCGGCGCCCGCTTCGGAGTAAGGAGATGTCGGGGACGACGGTTCTGCGCCGAACGACCCTTTCGATGACGTTCGAACGAGGGCCGATTGGCGCTGATCGCCGACCCCGACGAGGATCTGGTGCGCCGCGTGGGTCAGGGCGATCCCGCGGCGATTCAGGCCATGGTCGCGCGCAAGCTGCCGCGCATGCTGGCGCTGGCGCGCCGGATGCTGGGCGACGCGGTCGAGGCCGAGGACGTGGCGCAGGAAGCGATGCTGCGGGCCTGGCGACAGGCGCCGCGATGGGCGCCCGGCAAGGCGCGGTTCGACACCTGGCTGCATCGGGTCGCCCTGAACCTTTGCTACGATCGCCTGCGCCGCAAGCGCGAGATCGCGACGGATACGCCGCCGGATCGCCCGGACGAGGGCGCGGCGCCGGACCGGGGCCTGCTGGCGGCGGATGTCGGCGTCCGGGTCGAAAGCGCGCTGGCGCGTTTGCCGGATCGCCAGAGAGAGGCCATCGTCCTGTGTCACTATCAGGAGTTGACCAATATCGAGGCCGCGGCCCTGATGGACGTCAGCGTCGAGGCGTTGGAAAGTCTGCTGTCCCGAGGACGGCGGGCGTTGAGACTGGCCCTGGCCGATATGCGGCCGGGGGCTGAAGGAGCGTGAGTGTGATGACGGCGGAACGGTTCATCGCCCTGGTGTCGGCCTATGGGGCCGACGAACGGCGCTGGCCTGAAAGCGAGCGGGCGGCGGCGCGGGCCTTCATGGCGGCCGAGCCCGAACGCGCGCGCCTTGCGCTGGCGGAAGCGGACGCCGTCGACGCGCTGCTGCACGCCGTCCCGACGCCGCAGGTGTCGATGGCCCTGCGCGATCGGGTGCTGGCCTCCGCCGCGGAGGCCGGGCTCAAGGTCGGCAAGCATGGCCGCCGCTGGCTGGACCGCCTGACCCTGCTGTTCGGCGCGGGGTGGGCCGCGGCCGCCTGCGCCGGGGTCGCCGCCGGTGTGATCATGACGGCTCATCTGACGGCGGACGCCCAGGCGGACGCAGTGCTCTACCAGTCCACCCTGCAGGGTGTGGATGACGCGGAGGTTCTGGGTTGAGCCCTAAAGCCCTGAAGATCGCCCTGGCCGCCTCGGTGGCGCTGAACCTGTTCGCCGTCGCCGCGGGAGGGACCATCTGGGTCACTCACAAGCGCGCGGAGCAACGGATCGAGGCCCTGCAGCGCCCCGCGCGCGAGCACTCGCCCATGGCGCTGATCCGTCAGCTGGACCCCCAGGTCCGTCAGAGGGTGAAGGCGACGCTGAAGGCGTCGGCCCTGGCCGCCAAGCCCGATTTCGAGGAGGCCCGCCAGAAGCGCCGCGCCGCCGTCGATCTGGCGTCCCAGCCCAATTTCGACCCGGTCCGGGCGCGCACCCTGCTGGAAGAATCGCGCGCCGCGGAGCTGCGCGGCCGCGCCCGTCTCGAGGCGGACGCCGTGCAGTTGCTGGCTACGCTGGACCCGGCTGATCGTCAGGCGCTGTCTGAAATCCTGACCCGCCGCGGTCGCGTCGTCGCCCGGGACCGGGATGACGGGGCGCAGGCCGCCGCGAAGAAATAGGGCTCAGGCGGCGCGGGCCTGAGCCTGGCTCCCCGGACGCCGGATCGGCAGGTCGAAGCTGACGGTCGTGCCCCGGCCGGGCTCGCTCTCCATCACCAGCGCTCCGCCGTGCAGCTCGATCAGCGACTTGGTCAGGGCCAGCCCCAGGCCGGTGCCCTGCGTCGTCTTGGAGTGCTGGCCCTCGACCTGTTCGAACGGGCGGGCCAGACGGGCCAGGTCTTCCGGCGCGATGCCGATGCCGGTGTCGGTCACCGCCAGACGCACCCGATCATCGTCCAGGCGGGACAGGGCGACGATGATGTCGCCGCCCTCGGGCGTGAACTTCACCGCGTTGGAGATCAGGTTCAGCACCACCTGCTTCAGACCGCGATGATCGGCCTCGATCTCCGGCAGCTCGGCCGCGTCGACGACCAGCTTCAGCCCGGCCTCCTCGATCTTGCCGCGCATCAGGCGGGTCGCGTCGTCGACGATCTCCTTCAGCGAAACCTGCTCGTAGTGCAGGGTCAGCTTGCCGGCCTCGATCTTGGCCATGTCGAGGATGTCGTTGATCAGGCTGAGCAGGTGCTGGCCCGACTTCAGGATGTCGCCTGAGTAGCCCTTGTACTTCTCGTGCCCCAGCGGCCCGAACAGCTCGCCGGCCATGATCTCCGAGAAGCCGTTGATGGCGTTCAGCGGGGTGCGAAGTTCATGGCTCATATTGGCCAGGAACTCGGACTTGGCCTGGTTGGCGGCTTCGGCGCGGGTCATGGCGACCTCGTACTTGCGGGCCAGCAGGGACAGTTTCTCCTCGCGGTCCTCCAGTTCGGCGATGGTCGCGTGCAGGCGTTCAACCGCCCGCTGGCGCTCCGCCTCCTTCTGCTTGATAGCGGTGATGTCGGCGGCCGAGACCACCGAGCCGCCGTCCGAGGTGAAGCGCTCGACCAGCTGCAGCCAGCGGCCGTCGACCAGCTCGACCTCGCGGGCGCCCGCGCGTCCGCCGGCGGCGGGCTGTTCGGACTTGATGGCCAGGGCCGCGATGCGGTTCAGGTCCTGCTTGAAGGCGCCCTTGCGGACCACGCCGTCCTCGAAGGCGAAGGCGTCCTGGAAGGCCTGGTTGGACAGCAGCAGGCGACCGTTCTTGTCGAACAGGACGAAGGCGTCCGAAATGCTTTCGATGCCGTCCCGCAGCCGGCCCTCGGCGGACTGGGCCTGCGCCTTGGCGCGACGGGCCTCCGTGGTGTCGAGGGCGACGCCCAGCACCGAGGTGAAGCCGTCCTGTCCCCGGTCGCCGCGCGCCTGGCCGCGGGCGTCGATCCAGCGCGCGCGGCCGTTCTCGTCGGGCACCGGGAAGCTGACCTCAAACGCGCCGTAGGTCTGGGCCTGCCGCAACGCGTGGGCCACGGCCTCGCGATAGCGCGGATGGATGCGGTCCATGACCGCGTCCTCGGACAGGGTGCCGCTGCGGTCCACGCCCAGCAGACCGGCCATATAGTCCGAGATGGTGACCTGACCGGTTTCCAGGTCCCAGTCCCACACGCCGCAATGGGCGGCCTCGACCGCGCCGCGGAAGCGTCGCTCGGACGCGGCCCAGGCGCGGCTGATTCCCATCTGGCGCCGCTGCATGACGACGACCAGCGCCAGGGTGAACAGGCCGATCGCGATCGGCGGGCCGAGCACCCAGAGATCGGAGAAGGAGAAGCCGCCTGCGGTCGCCTGCGGTCCGGTCACGTCGCGTGCGACGAGCAGCACGTGGGCGGTGATCGCCAGGGCCAGCGTCAGGATGGCGATACGCAGCCACGCGGGCGCTCCACGCTCACGGTCGGAGGCGCGTCGTCCTTGTGGTGATATGCGGCGTTCCTCACCCCGCAAGGCGCTCTCCCGGACGATTCGACAACGAGCCCCGAATCTAGGCTGCGTCGCGGATTCGTGTCGAGCAGGGTTAACCCTGAATCAACGTTCTCGAACGGGGTGAGTCACGAGAGTCGCACTCGGCGATTCGTGACCTGTCAGGCGGCCTGGGGCGCGGGCGTCGCGGCGCTGTCGAGCGTCGGCGCCGCCAGCACGTCCGTGACGGATTTCAGGATCGTGCGGGCCTCACGGGCCAGGGCGCGCATCTCCGGCGGCGCGTCGTCCGGCGCCTCGTCGACCGAGGACAGCAGGCGGGCGGCGAGGTCCATCAGCTTCGGCGCCGCCGCGATCAGGCGGGCCTGGAATTCGATCTGGTCGGGATCCCGGTCGTACTCGGCGCCCGGCACGCGCCAGCCGCCCCAGTCCGCCTTGTCAGTGACTACGACGGGATAGGTTCCCGGGAAGGGATGGTGGGGGCAGTCCTCGGCGTTCTGCCACTTGTTCCGGGCGCGCATCAGACGCCAGTTCTGGCCGACGTCGGCGGCGGAATCCTCAACGGGAAGCAGGAGCTCGTGGCCCAGAAACTCACGACCCAGCCCGACGTCGTAGGTGACGCGGACGGGCTCCTCGAAGCCCTTGGCCCAGACGGGTTGAACCTTCTCGATCTGGGCCCACGCGCCGACGCATTCGACCCAGACCTTCTGGCCCTTCTGGAATTGCGCGCGCGCCATGAACCGCTCCCGTGTTGCAGCGGCGCACAATGCGGGCGCGCGGATGAACAGGCGGTTTGGCGAAAGGGTGAAGCGGGCGTTAACGCCCGCCCCGCCGTCAGTTGCGCGAGATGTCTTCCAGCGCCTCGCCCGCGTACTTTTCCTTCACGCGGGTGGAGAGGTCGCCCAGCGACACCACGCCCACCAGCCGGTCGTCCTTGTCCAGCACCGGGAGGCGACGGACCTGTCGGGTGCTCATGGCGTCGAGCACCGTCTTGAGATCGTCGTCGGCGCGCGCGGTGTGGGGATCGCGGGTGATGAACTCGACCACCGGCGCGCTAGCGGCGACGCCGCCGGCGATGGCGCGCACGACGATGTCCCGATCCGTGATCGTCCCGATCAGCCGGTCTTCATCCGCGACGGGCATGAAACCGAAGCCGCCGTCATGCATGCGGCGCGCGACGTCCTGCAGGCTGTCGCCGGGGCGGGCCACCTGCACGTCCTTGCTCATCAGATCACGTACCTTCATCGGCTCTCTCCCTCGATTGGTTCGCGGACAGAAACCGCCGCGGCTGATCCCGGTTCCGGTTCATCTAGATGACGGCCGGACAACGGCGGTCTCAGGCTGACGTCAGCGGCGCCGTGTTTTCTTCACGTCCAGACGCCGGACCCATCGGCGCATCGAGATGAGGATGAAGACCATGAAGCTTGCGCTCCACCACAAGGCGTTGCTCGCCCTCGCGGCCGCGTCGACCCTGATGGTCGCCGCGCCGGCGACGGCCCAGAACCGTGAGGCCGAATATTACGGCTACGGCGCGGACCACCCCTATGACGTCTGGGGGCGGGATATCGAGCCGCGGCAGGCCGCCCTGCGACAGCAGGTCCGTCGCGCCGCCGCCAACGGCCAGATCAGCCAGAACCGCCTGCACGGCATCCAGATGGCCTTTGACCAGCTTGATCGGGTCAAGGCGACCTATCGCCGGGGCGGCTACAACCGGTCGGAGGTGAATGACATCAACACCCGGCTCGAAAGGATCGAGGCCCAGCTGCGCTACGGCGGCCGCGGCCGGGATCGTTGGGATGATCGCCGGGACTACCGGTACGACGATCGTGGTTACGACGGCTACGATCGCGACCCGGGCCGGGGTTACGACCGCCGCCGGTACTGACCGGACAGGGGCCGCGCCGGAGACGGCGCGGCCCTTTCGTTTGCCTGCCCGGGCCGCTAAGCGCTCCTCATCGGCATGGAGAACGACGATGACCGCGGCGAACGAGGCGAAGGCCATTCTTGAGCGACTGGGCGTGGACGCCGCGGTCTGGAACGGCCACCTGCCGACCCGGTCTCCGATCGACGGCTCCAGCGCCGGGTCGGTGACGGAAACCCCGGATCTCGGCGGCGTCGTCGGCCGCTCGGTTGAGGCCTTCCACGCCTGGAAGCGCGTGCCGGCGCCGCGTCGTGGTGAACTGGTCCGCCTGTTCGGCGAGGAGCTTCGCGCCTCCAAGGACGACCTCGCCCGACTGGTCACCCTGGAGGCCGGCAAGATCGTGTCCGAGGGGCTCGGCGAGGTTCAGGAGATGATCGACATCTGCGACTTCGCCGTCGGCCTGTCGCGCCAGCTCTACGGCCTGACGCTGGCCAGCGAGCGCCCCGGCCATCACATGCGCGAGACGTACCAGCCGCTGGGCCCCGTGCTGGTCATCTCGGCCTTCAACTTCCCGGTCGCCGTCTGGGCGTGGAACGCCTGCCTGGCGCTGGTGTGCGGCGATCCGGTGATCTGGAAACCGTCCGAGAAGACTCCGCTGACGGCCTTGGGCACGCAGGCCGTGTTCGAACGGGCCCTGGCCCGGTTCGCCGAAGCGCCGGAAGGCCTGTCGCAACTCGTCATCGGCGGACGTGAGGCAGGCGAGACGCTGGCCGCCGACGCGCGCATCCCGCTGGTCTCGGCCACCGGTTCGACCCGCATGGGCAAGGCCGTGGCGCAGACCGTCGCCGGGCGTCTGGGCCGTTCACTGCTGGAGCTGGGCGGCAACAACGCCATGGTCGTCACGCCCAGCGCCGATCTGGACATGGCCGTGCGCGCGGTCGCCTTCTCGGCGGTGGGCACGGCGGGGCAGCGCTGCACCACCCTGCGCCGTCTGCTGGTGCATGAGAGCGTGGCGGACAAGCTGGTCGCCCGCCTGAAGGCCGCCTACGAGACCCTGCCCATCGGCGACCCGCGCGACGCCGGGACCCTGGTCGGTCCGCTGATCGACGTGCCCGCCGTCGAGGCCTTCGAGGCGGCGCTGAAGCAGGCGGTCGAGCAGGGCGGCGAGATCGTCACCGGCGGCGGCCGGGTCGAGGCTGAAGGGGCCTACGTCAAACCCGCGATCGTCCGCATGCCGGCCCAGACCGCAGTGGTCCAGCACGAGACCTTCGCCCCGATCCTCTACGTCCTCACCTGGTCGGACTTCGACCAGGCGGTCGAGCTGCAGAACGCCGTGCCGCAGGGCCTGTCGTCCTGCGTCTTCACCGACAGCGTGCGCGAGGCCGAACAATTCCTGTCGGCGTGGGGTTCGGACTGCGGCATCGCCAACGTCAACATCGGCCCCTCGGGCGCCGAGATCGGCGGGGCGTTCGGCGGTGAAAAGGACACCGGCGGCGGCCGTGAATCCGGCTCGGACGCCTGGAAGGCCTACATGCGCCGCCAGACCCAGACCGTGAATTTCTCATCGGCCCTGCCGCTGGCGCAGGGCGTCAAATTCGACGTCTGACGATCCTGCGAATAGGCTGGCTCAACCATCTCGGAGGGGGCTGCAATGGGTACGATGAGCATCTGGCACTGGATCATTGTGCTGCTGTTTCTGGGTGCTCCCATAGGGGGCGTGATCGCGATCATCGTCCTGTTGAGCCGTCGCAAGAAGTAGACGGGTCAGCGGGCGCGGGTGTCGACCCGCGCCACCACCGACAGGCCGGGACGAAGACGATCCAGTCCGTCCTGGCCGGGGTCCAGCGCGATGCGCACCGGGACCCGCTGCGCGACTTTGGTGAAGTTGCCGGTGGCGTTGTCCGGGCGGATGACGCTGAACTCCGAGCCCGTGGCCGGGGCGATCTGCTCGACCTTGCCGGTCAGGGTCTGGCCGCCCAGCGCATCGACCGACAGCTCGACCGGCTGGCCGACGCGGATGTCGCGCAGCTGGTTCTCCTTGTAGTTCGCCGTCACCCAGATGCGGTCCGGGACCAGCGCCATCAGCTGCGTGCCGACGGCGACCTGCTGGCCCTGACGCACGGTGATCTCGCCCAGACGACCGTCACGCGGCGCGACGATGCGGGTGTTGGACAGATCGATCTCGGCCAGATGCACGGCGGCGCGGGCGTTCTCGACGGCCGCCTCCAGCGAGCCCCGGCTGACGACGGCCGAAGTGACGCCGGTTTCGGCGATCCCGGTCGCGGCCTGCGCCGCCGCCAGTTGCGCCTGCGCCGCCTGCAGGGCGGTGCGGGTCACATCGACCTGCGCCTGGGCGACCCAGCCGCCCTCGAACAGGGTGCGGGCGCGGTTGTGGTCGGCCTGGGCCTTGGCGACGTTGGCGCGGGCCGCCGCGATGCTGGCGTTGCTCTGGGCGACCGAGCCGCGCGCCGAGTTCTGGGTCTGGGTCGAGTTGGCCAGGGCGGCCTCCGCGGCGTGCAGCTGGGCGCGGGCCTGTTCCAGGCGCTGGCGATAGATCCGGTCATCGATGGTGGCCAGCAACTGGCCCTGTTTCACCGTCTGGAAGTCCTGCACCTCGACCGAGGTGACATAGCCGGTCACCTGCGGGGCGATGACCGTCACCTGTCCGCGCACATAGGCGTTGTCCGTATGCTGAACGCCCGAGGTGAAGGGCGGCAGCCGCCAGGCCCAGAGCACCAGCAGCACGCCCACGATGGCGATGATCACGAGCATGACGCTGATCAGCACGCGTTTCTGCGGCGGCTCGGCGGCGGCCGGAGGCGGTGCGGGCTGAGGAGGCTGCTGGGGCGCCGGCTGGGGGGCGGTGGGGGCGGTCGTGTCGGTCATTGGCGTATCGATCGGGGGGCCTGAAGGTTCAGTCGATGGCGGCGGCCGCGGCCGAAGCGGCGTCGGCGCTCGCGGCCCGTCTTGCGTCGCGTCGGGCGACGAAGCGGGGGCGCAGATGGTGGAAGGTCACCCACAGGCAGCCCAGCGCGGCCACCACGGAGATCACAAGGAAGACGTCGTTGTAGGCCAGCACATGCGCCTGCTGGCTGATCTGCTGCTGCAGCAGGACCTGCCCCTCTGCGGTGCGCAGGGCGGGGTCGCCGATCACCCGGGCATAGGCGCCGGAGAGCTGTTGCAGCCGCTGCACCACGTCCGGATCGCCGAGGCTGATCTGTTCGGACAACTGGTTGGAGTGGAACTTCTCCCGCACCGTCTGGAGGGTGCCGACGAGGGCCGACCCCAGCAGTCCGCCGAGGTTCTGGCCGATGCCGAAAACGACGATGAAGCTGACGAAGTTGTGGGCGCCCTTCTGAAGCACTTCGACCACACCGCTCATCATGGCGGGGCCGATGAAGAAGGCGGCGGCGAAGGCCAGAAGCGCCTGGCTGAAATAGAGCTGTGACGGTCGGGTCAGGACGGTCGAGTGGGAATCCAGGAAGGCGCCGACGGCGATCAGGGCCAGAGAAATGGCGATCGGCTTGTAGAGCTTGGCCGGGTTCATGGTGAAGGCGCTGGTCAGGGACCCGGCCGCCGTGGCGACCAGGATCAGCCAGAACAGGCCGTGCATCTGATCCGGGCCGAGGCCCATCTGGGTCATCAGGCCGACCGCGCCATAGGTCTGTTCGGACAGCACCACGCGGATGCCGATGATGATGATCGCCAGCCGGATGATGGCCGGACCCGCCATCCATTTGAGATTGATCAGCGGGGTCTTGCGATTGAATTCGATGACCACCGCGGCCGTCAGCAGGATGACGGCGCCGATCAGGGCCCAGCCGATCCACGCGGCCTCGGTCCACCAGACGATCCGGCCCAGCCCCAGCACGGCGGTCAGCAGGGCGATCCCCGGGGCGAACAGGGCGAAGGTCAGGAAGTCCATCTTCTCGAAGGCCCTGAACCGCTCGGACGGCGGAGCACGGAGCGCGAAAACGGCCGCCAGCGACAGCAGGGACAGGCCCAGCTCGAACACATGGAAGCCCCTCCACTCAGACAGGTCGACCAGATGGTTGGAGAAGATGCGCACCGCCGGGAGCGCCAGGCTGGAGGCGCCGATGGCCAGCACCAGCCCCTTCAGCCGATGCGCCGCCGGGAAGGCCTGGATGGTGTAGAGCACGCCCAGGGTGGTCAGCGCGGCCGAGGCCATGCCGGCGAAGCCCCGCACGATCAGGGTGGACTGGTAGTCCTCGAAGAACAGGGCGCCGACGCTGATCAGGGCGTAGGCGATCAGGAAGATCTCGGCGAACAGCCGCAAGCCGTACTGCATCCGGAACTTGACCAGCAGCAGGTTCATGCAGGCGTTGGTCATCACGAAGACGACCGGCAACCAGGCCGCCTCGGTCAGGGTAATCCCCAGCGCTCCGGCCAGTTGCTGGGTGTTGGCCGTCACCATGGCCGAGCCGATGCTGCCGGTGGCGGTCACCAGCATGCCGACGGCGAAATAGGCCAGCCGGTAGGGGAGGGTGTGGTCCGGGGTGGCGGGCGAGCCGGGGAACATCGGCCGCTCGTGCGGCTTCAGCGTCTGGACGTACTCGGCCCAGGGCAGGTTGAAGTTCTTGCGGCTCATGTCCGCGCCCTCACCGCGTCCAGTACAAGCTCCAGCGTTCGACGGGCGATGGCGTTCCGTTCGGCGGGCTTCGCATTATGGATGCCGCCGCCCAGCATGGCGGCCAGAACCCGGATGTCGGACGCCTTCAGATCGCCGCGGACGACGCCGGCGGCCTGCGACACCTTCAGTGACGGCATGGCGGCCTTGACCATGGCCTCGCGCAGCGGGGTCAGGATGTCCGGCGACGGCGAGGCGCGAACCACTCCGCCCAGCGCCGTGTTGCGGACCAGCCGGGCCGACAGGTTTGTCAGGAAGTCGGGGAAGGCGTCCGGCGCGGTCGGGGCCGAAAACTGCTCGCCCAGTTCGGCCACGTCGTCCAGCAGCACCGCTAGGGCGATCTCGGTGCGCCCGGGGAAGTTCCGGTACAGGGTCGCCCGGCCCACGCCCGCCCGTTCGGCGATACGGTCCAGCGGCGCGTCGATGCCTTCTTCGGCGAACACCGCCCGGGCGGCGTCCAGCAGCGCGGCGCGGCGATCGGCGGCGTCTTTTCGGAGGGGGCGATCCATGATCGCGGCTAAGTGGACACTGGTGTCCACTTATTCAAGGGGCGGCCGAAGGCTTTTTCAGACGGCGCCGTCCAGCGCCTCCGCCAGATCGCCCTTGCCCACGACATGGACCCCCTCCAGCCCGAGCCAGCCGGCCATCAGCTTCAGCTCGTGCGCCAGCCGGGCCGCGGTGTCGGGGGTGGCGTCCGGCTCGCGCCAGGCGGCCTGCACCAGCAGTCTCCCGGCCTTGCGATCGGCCTTCAGGTCGACCCGCGCCGTGATCGCCTCGTCCTCGAGGAAGGGCAGGACGTAGTAGCCGTGCTCGCGCTTGTGGGCGGGGGTGTAGATCTCCAGTCGCACCCGTACGCCGAACAGCCGCTCCGTCCGGTCGCGCGCCCAGATCAGGTTGTCGAACGGCGACAGCAGGGCCTGTCCCGTCACCTTGCGCGGGGTTCGCGCGCCGGGCGCCAGATACGCCGTCTGCCGCCAGCCCTTCACCTGGACCGGGGTCAGTTCGCCCGCCTCGATCAGTTCGGCGATCCGCGCCTTCGTCTCGGCCACCGGCATGCGGAACCAGTCGCGCAGGTCGGCCTCGGTGGCGACGCCCAGCGCCCGGGCGGCGATGCGGATCAGCTCACGCTGGGCGTCCGCCTCGTCCGGCGTGGGCAGGTCGACGATGCGGGCGGGCAGGGCGCGCTCGGTCAGGTCATAGACCCGCTCGAAGCCGTTGCGGGTCTTCGTCGTGATCATTCCGGCCCAGAACAGCCACTCCAGCGCGCGCTTGCCGTCTGACCATTCCCACCAGCCGGGCTGGCCGCGCGGCCCGCTGGCGAAGTCGCCGCCGGTCACGGGACCGCGCCGTTCGATCTCGGCCAGCACCCCGTCGATATAGTCGCGCCGCTCGCGGCCGAAGCGGGCGATGCCGGTCCACATGGCGCCCTCCTGCGCCCGCTGCATGCGCCAGCGGAACAGGGGCTGAAGCTCCATCGGCATCAGCGAGGCCTCATGACCCCAGTATTCGAACAGGCTGCGCTTCGGCCCCCAGGCCTCGGCCTCCAGCGCCTCGCGCGGATAGTGGCCGAGCCGCGAGAAGCCCGGCAGGTAATGGGTGCGCGTCACCACATTGACGCTGTCGATCTGCACCACGCCCAGTTTGCGGACGAGGTCGCGGACATGGCTCCGGCCGGGCGTCGCCGGTCGTGTCCTGCCGAAGCCCTGCGCGGCCAGGGCGATGCGGCGGGCGGTCCTGAGGCTGATGGTCTCTGTCACGCGGCCAGCCTAGCGGAACTCTCCCGCCACGCCATGGCGGCAATCGCGGGAAGCGGTCCTCGTCGCCGATCAGGCTGAACCGGGGTGGCGCTTGTCATCCTTGAGCCCCACTATGGAAGCTTCGCGGATGAGGGGACGATCATGGCCGAGGCGACGGGCGGACTTGAGCTTGGGCACGTGGCCGCCCTGCTGGCGGCCGGGGTGGTCGCGGTGCCCCTGTTCCGGCGTCTGCAACTGGGTTCGGTGCTGGGCTATCTGGCCGCCGGCCTGATCATCGGCCCCTTCGGCGTCGGCCTGTTCAAGGAGCCGGAGACCATCCTCCACGTCGCCGAGTTCGGGGTGGTCATCTTCCTGTTCATCATCGGGCTGGAGATGCGACCCACCCGATTGTGGAGCCTCCGGAAGGAAATCTTCGGCCTCGGCGCGGCGCAGGTGCTGGGCGCGGGTCTGTTGCTGACCTTCACCGGGATGGCCGCGGGCCTGTCGGCGCCGGTGGCCTTCATCGCCGCCATGGGCTTCGTGCTCAGCTCGACCGCCGTGATCATGCAGATGCTGGACGAGCGGGGCGAGATCGCCTCGCCGCAGGGCAGCCGCGCCATCTCCATCCTGCTGCTGGAAGACCTGGCCATCGTGCCCCTGCTGGCGATCGTGGCGGTGATGGCCTCGGTCATGGGACTGGCGGGCGAGGGCGGGCCGCCGCTGTGGCGCACGCTTCTGCTGGCCGTGGGCGCCGTGGCGATCGTGCTGGCCGCCGGCAAATTCCTGATGAACCCGGTGTTCCGCATCCTCGCCCGTTACGGCGGCCGCGAGGTGATGACGGCGGCGGCGCTTCTGGTCGTGGTCGGGGCGGCCTGGCTGATGGATCTGGGCGGGCTATCGATGGCCATGGGCGCTTTCCTGGCCGGGGTCCTGCTGTCCGAATCCACCTTCCGGCATCAGCTTGAGGCGGATGTGGAGCCGTTCCGCGCCATCCTGCTGGGCCTGTTCTTCCTCAGCGTCGGCATGTCGCTGGAGCTGTCGGTGGTGTTGGCCGAGTGGCAGGTGGTGATCGGCGGGGTGATCGCCTTCATGGCGGTGAAGGCGGTGGCCATCTACGGCGTCGCCCGCATCTTCAAGGCCAGCGAGCGCGAGTCCGTCGAACGCGCCGTGCTGTTCGCCCAGGGCGGCGAGTTCGCTTTCGTGCTGTATGGCGCGGCCCTGGCCGCCGGGGTGTTCGACGCCCGCATCGCCGCCATCGCCAGCGCCATCGTCATCCTGTCGATGATGCTGACGCCGATCACCACCATCGCGGTTCGCAAGCTGATGCCCGCCGAGACCCTGAACCCGGAAGAGGCGGACGGCGTCGACAGGGCGAAGAACCTGCGCGAGCGGGTCCTGATCATCGGCTTCGGCCGCTTCGCCCAGGTGGTCTCGCAACCCCTGCTGGCCCGGGATGTCGATGTGTCGATCATCGATACCGACGTCGAGATGATCCAGGCCGCCGGGAACTTCGGCTTCAAGGTCTACTACGGCGACGGCGCGCGGCTGGACGTGCTGCGGGCCTCCGGCGCCGACAAGGCCGAGACCATCCTGGTCTGTGTCGACAAGCCCGAGACCGCCGACCGGATCGTCGAACTGGTCAAGGCCGAGTTTCCGCTGACCAAGCTGTTTGTCCGCGCCTATGACCGCGGTCACGCCATCCGTCTGGTGCAGGCCGGAGTGGAGTACCAGCTGCGCGAGACCTTCGAGAGCGCCCTGGTGTTCGGCTATCAGGTGCTGATCGACCTGGGCTTCACCCACGAGCAGGCGCAGGAGACGCTGGAAGACGTCCGTCGTCGCGACGAGGACCGGCTGGCCATCCAGATGGTCGAGGGGATCACCGGTGGGCGGTCGCTGATGCGCGGCAACATCCGCACGACCAAGCCGGAGCCCTACATCAAGCCCCGCCGCGAAGGTCAGGCTCTCAACGAGGAGGCCGCGGAGGCGCTGGAGGAAGAAGAGGAAGAGCGCGAGAAGTCCGGCGTCTGATCAGAAGAATTTGGGGATCGGTCCGACCTGCGGGGTCTTGTCCGGCAGGGTCACGAAGACCTCGTCGACATAGCACCAGCCCCAACCCTCCGGAGGGTCATAGCCCTCGATGATCGGGTGATGCGTCGCGTGGTGGTGGGCGGTCGCGTGGCGGCTGGGGCTGTCGTCGCAGCAGCCGACATGGCCGCAGGTCCGGCACAGGCGCAGGTGCACCCACCAGCCGCCTGTCTTCAGGCACTCCTCGCAGCCCTTCGACTGCGGCGTGACCCGGTTGATGGTGGTGACGTGACCGCAACCCGCCATGGCGCCTCTCCTGCCGAGACCCCACGTTCGCCCCGCCCGGATGGTCGCGCAAGCCGCGAGATCGCCTTCCGGGCCCGTATCGCGTAAAAGCCGCCGCCTCATCCTCCCTCAGGCCCGCCCTTGTCCGACCCGCTCGCCCAGTCCCGCCGCCTGTCCGTCGCGCCCATGATGGACTGGACCGACCGGCACTGCCGCGCCTTCCATCGCGCGCTGTCGACTCGCGCCCTGCTGTACACCGAGATGGTCACGGCCCCGGCGGTGGTCCACGGCGACCGTGACCGGCTGCTGGGTTTCGACAAGGTGGAGCATCCGGTGGCGCTGCAGATCGGCGGGTCGGATCCGGCCCAGCTGGCCGAGGCGGCGCGGATCGGCGAGCAGTACGGCTACGACGAGATCAACCTGAACGTCGGCTGCCCGTCCGACCGGGTCCAGTCCGGCAAGTTCGGGGCCTGCCTGATGCGCGAGCCCGAGCTGGTCGCGGACTGCATGGCCGCCATCAAGGAAGCCGTCTCGGTCCCCGCCACCGTCAAATGCCGGATCGGGGTCGATGACCAGGACCCCGAGGTCAGCCTGTTCGCCACCGTCGACGCCAGCGCCGCCGTCGGGATCGACACCTTCATCGTCCATGCCCGCAAGGCCTGGTTGAAGGGGTTGTCGCCCAAGGAAAACCGTGACGTGCCGCCGCTGGACTACGCCCTGGTGCGTCGCCTGAAGCGCGAGCGGCCGCACCTGTCGATCAGCATCAACGGCGGCATCGCGAACCTGGATGAGGCCGAGGCCCATCTGGACGCCTCTGACGGCGTGCAACTGGACGGGGTCATGCTGGGGCGCGCGGCCTATCACGAGCCCGCCCTGCTCGGTGAGGCTGACCGCCGTCTTTACGGCGCGACCGGCCCGGACGTGGACGCCTTCGAGGCGCTGGAGCGTTATCGCCCCTATCTGACGGCCCGGCTGGAGGAGGGGGTGCATCTGGCGCACATGACCCGCCACCTGCTCGGCGTCATGCACGGCCGCGCGGGGGCTCGCGCCTTCCGCCGTATCCTGACCGTCGAGGCGGTGAAGCCGGGCGCCGGGATCGACGTGGTGGATCGCGCGGTCGAGGCCGTGCGCGAGGCAGAAGCCCGCATGGAGGCGCGCGAGGACGCCGCCTGACCGCGGCGTACCTGAGGCGTGGGAGCCACAGCCCCGCTTTTGTCGAATCCGGCCCGGTTAACGCGGGAACTCCCGGGAGTCGGCCTGCATTGCCAATGCAGGAGGACCAGCCATGCCCAAGCGCACACCGCCTGCCCAGCCCGACCTGCGCCTCGTTCAGGCCGAGGCTGAAATCTATGATCTGATGCGCAAGCCGGAGACCACGGCGGACCGCGTGAAACGCCTGCAGATGGAGGCGCGGGCGCTGGCGGTCGAGCAGGTCGAGGCGCTCGAGGTGGTGCTCATGCAGGCCGCGGCCATGGCCCGTGAGATCGCCGAGGGCGGGGACGCCTACCCCGTCGGCGCGCGTGAGATCGCCGGGCGCCTGGCCAGCGATCTGCCGTCGAAGTCGGAGACCCTGAAGGCGATCGTCAGCCGGTCGCTCTGACCGGCCCGGGACGGGTCAGGCCAGCAGGTCGTTGTATTCCGGGTGCCGGCGGTGCCACAGGACGGCGTAGCTGCAGCGGGGCTGGAGCTTCAGGCCCTCGGTGCGGGCGTGGGCGGCGAGGGACTGCATGAACCGGCCCGCCGCACCGCCGCCGCGCAGGGCGGGGTCCGCCTCGACGTGCAGGATCACCCGCACCCCGTCGTGGACCGCATAGTCGGCGAAGACCACGCGGGTCTGACCTTCGGCGTCGGCGAAACCCTGCTCGAAGCGCTGCTCGTCGCGAACGTCGCGGAAGGTGGTCATGGGAGGGCTCCGGCTTGTGTCGGCGAACCAATCCCCGGAGACGCGCGGCGTTCCCTGACGCCGGCTGATCCTTCCGTGGCGTGTCGTCGGGGTCTCAGGGTGCGCGGCCGCCGATCAGGGCGCGGGCGCCGAGGACGCTCCGGATCGTGAACCAGACGCCGAGCAACAGCAGGGCCGCGCAGAACAGGAACAGCATCGGGATGCCGACGTAGAGGGTCGTCAGCCACAGGCTCAGCCCCCAGGCCAGAGTGAACAGGGCGGCCCAGATGAAACCCGACCAGAACAGACGGATCTGCGCGTCGATGTGGGCGCGGACCAGCGGGGCGGCGGTCGTCCGGCCCAGATAGGCGATGATCACGCCGATGATGGCGCTCAGACCGCCGGTCGGCAGGGTCAGGGCGTAGAGGACCCAGCTCGTCAGGGGCGCCGCGCGTCCACCGGTCCCGGCTCCGTCGCCGCTCGGGGCGAGGGCCTTGTCCGGGCTCGTATGGGACATCAGCGCGCCTTTCTCAGATCCACCAGCTCCGCGGATTGGAAATGGCCTTGCCCGATTTCAGGTTCCAGACGCCGGTCGCGCCGCGCAGCACCACCCACAGGGCGGCGAGGAAGAGCACCGGCACGCCAAGACCGAACGGCGCGGCCAGCAGGATGACGCCGGCGGCCACCGCGACCGCCGCCGCCCACAGGGTGCGCTGCTGGAAGATGAAGTGCGACCGCGACAGGGTGTCGTCCGGGCCGGGACGTCCGGTCACCGCCAGCAGGGCGATGGCCGCCGAGACGCCGAGGGTCGGCACGGCCAGCAGGATCAGGGCGTAGACCGCATAGAGGCTCATGCCGCCGCCCGGCGGGTCCTGCACGGGCGGGCCGCGGTCCTTCGAACGGCCGGTGAAGCCCGGCGAGGGCTCGAAGATCGAATCCGCCGAGGCGGGTGATCGCGGCGTCGGCGTGCTTACGGGAGGCGGAATGACCGGCTCCGGGGTTTCGATCACGGCGCGCGGCGCGGGCGGATCGAACAGGTCAGGCTCAGGCTCGGGCGCGGAGGGGCGCTCGGGCTCGGCGGCCGCCTCCACGACGGGCTCGACGACCGGTTCGGGCGCGACATCGCGGTTGCGCCCCTGCAGCGACGCCGCCGAGGCGAAGCCGATATGATCGTCATGATCATCAGGGTGTTGCGGATCGCCGGGTTCGGCCATCGGAGGTCCTTCAAGTCCGATGTCAGGTATGACGGCCCCGCTCGCGCGGCGCAACCTGCCCGACCCGATCAGCGGCCGGAACTAGCGGCCCAGAACCAGCTCGCAGCCCGGAACGGCCGCGCCGCCCAGGGCGCCCGGCTTCTCGATCCGCACGGTGCAGCGGCGCACGCGGGGGTCTTCCAGCATCGCCAGGGCCAGCCGTTCGGCGAAGGTTTCGACCAGCCCGATGTGACCTTCCGCCACGATGGCGCGGGCGGCCTCGGCGACGGTTTCATAGTTGATGGTGTCGCCCAGCCGTTCGATCGGCGCCGGGGTCATCTCCAGCGTCACATCGATGATCAGCCGCTGCAGGCGACCCTGCTCGTGATCGTAGACGCCGATGCCCGCCTCGACCTCGAGGCCGCGCACAAAGACCGTCAGGGCCTCGCGGACCGGGGCGCCGGCGCCGGGGAAGGTCAGGGGGGAGGGGGCTGCCACGGGCTACTCCACAATATCCGGGGTGCGCCAGGCCAGGTGCTGGCCCCCGTCGACGGCGATCATCTGGCCCGTCACGAGGTCGGCTTCAACCAGCCAGCGGACGGCGGCGGCCACGGCCTCGGGGCTTCCCGCCTTCTGCAGGGGCACGGCGGCGGCCTCGGCGGCGAAGTCGTCCGCGCTCTGGTGGATGGACGGCAGGGTCGGCCCCGGGCCGACGCCGTTGACGCGCAGACGCGGCGCCAGCGCCTGGGCCATCGTCCGCGTCGCCCACCACAGGCCGTTGCGCGACAGGGCGTAGGAGAAGAACCGGGGGTCCGGCTTCAGCACCCGCTGGTCCAGCAGGTTGACGATGGAGCCGCCGTCCGGGGCCTGCGCCGCGAAGGCCTCGGACAGCACGATCGGCGCCCGCAGGTTGGTCTCGATGTGAGCGTCCCAACTGTCACGCGTCAGGTCGCCGACCCGGTCGTCCTCGAAGACGGACGCGTTGTTGACCAGCACGGCCAGCGGACCGATGGCCGCGACGGCGGCCGGGACGATCCCGCGCACCTCCGCCTCGTTCGACAGGTCGCCCTGTACCGTGACGGCGCGGCGGCCGAGGGCGCGCACGTCCTCAGCCGCGGCCTCGGCCGCGTCCTTCGAGCCTCGATAGTGGATCACGATGTCGAAGCCGGCGCGGGCCAGCTCCAGACAGATCGCCTTGCCGATCCGCTTGCCGCCGCCGGTGACCAGCGCGGCGCCGCGATCAGCGGGAGACTTAGTCAACCCGGCCGAACTCGATGAAGTTGATCACGCCGAGCACGACGACGAAGCCGAGGATGATGTAGAGGGCCAGCATGGGAAGCTCCTTGATGCGACCGGCAATAAAGCGACCGGCCCCGCTGTTCAAGAATGGATCAGGCCCTATCGTCGCCGGATGACGACCTGGCGCGCCCGCATCGAGCCCTTCACCCGACCGTTGTTCTTCGCCTTCTCGCGGGCGACGCGGGGGATGACGCTGGGCGTGCGGGGTGTGGCGATCAACGGCGAGGGGCGGGTGCTGCTGGTCAAGCACACCTATGTCCACGGCTGGTGGCTGCCCGGCGGCGGGGTCGAGCGCGGGCAGACCGCCGAGGCCGCGATCATCCGTGAGATGCGCGAGGAGGCCGGGCTGATCGTCGAGGGGCGGCCGCGACTGGTCAGCGTCCACTCCAACGAGCGCTATTTCCGCGGCGACCATGTGCTGGTCTATCGCATCGACCGGTTCACGATGACCGACCGCTCCAGCCACGGCGAGATCGCGGAGATCGGCTGGTTCGATCCGACCGCCCTCCCGGAGGATGCGCATCGTTCGACACGGGCCCGACTGGCGGAGGTGTTCGGCGGGAGCGAACCGACGCCGGACTGGTAGCGACGGAAACGCCCAAGCTTGGCGTTGGATTTTCCGGGGGCTTCAGGAGAGACACCATGCGTGAACTGCATCGCCGCGCCGCCCTGATGACCGGGCTGGCCGCCGCCTTCGCCGCCGGAACCGCCGCCGCCCAGGACCGGGCGCGCCTTCGTGACCGTCTCCGCCGCCGGGAGGGCGGGCGAGGCGACGGCAACGGCCGTTCGGACGCGCCGCACACCTCGATCGCGACCGGCTCCGACCCGAAACAGGCCTATGACCTCTATGCCGGCGCGGCCACCGGGCCGGTGCTGGCCTTCATCCATGGCGGCGGCTGGTCGATGGGCGACAAGTCCATGGTGCACAGCCTGCCGGAGTACGCGCAGCGCCACGGCCTGACCTTCGCCTCCATCGGCTATCGCCTCGTGCCGCAGGTGACCCCGCGCGAGCAGGCGCAGGACGTCGCCGCCGCCGTCGCCGCCCTGAAGCGCAGCCATCCCGGACGTCCGCTGTTCCTGATGGGGCATTCCGCCGGCGCGCATCTGGCGGCCCTGGTGGGCGCTGACCCGACCTATCTGGCCGGTGAGGGCCTGCAGCCGTCCGATCTGGCGGGCGTGATCCTGCTGGACGGGGCCGGTTACGACGCGACGGGAGATCGGGGAAACGGCCCCGCGGGTCGCCTGCTCGGCAACCTCTATTCCCAGGCGTTCGGCGACGACGCCGCGGCCCTGTCGCCGACCCTGCTGGTTCGCTCCGGCGTTCGCTATCCGCCCTATCTGATCTTCCATATCTCCAGCCGCGCGGACTCCCGGGGACAGAGCGAGGGGCTGGCCGCCGCCCTGATCCGCGCCGACGGTCAGGCCCAGGTCGTGGTCGCGCCCGACGACAGCCATCGGGACATCAATGTCGAGTTCGGCGTGGCGGGCGATGCGGAGGGCGAGCGCGCGGCGCGCTTCATCCTCGGTCGCTGAGACCCGGTGCGCGCCGCCGGCAAGGGTGCTAGCCATGACGGCATGAACCCGATGCTGCTGTCCATGATCGCCGTCGTCCTCGCCGGCGGCGCCACCGCCCTCCAGGCTCCCACCAACGCCAAGATGATGACCGCCGTCGGTTCGCCGGTGAACGCGGCCTTCGTCTCGTTCGCGGTCGGCACGGCGGCGCTGGGCATCGTGGCCATGATCCTGCAGACCAAGCCGGACCTGACCGCCGCCCGGGGGCTGCCCTGGTATGCGTGGATCGGCGGCCTGTACGGCGCGATCTTCGTGGTCGCCGCAGCCTGGGGCGTGCCACGCCTCGGCGTCGCCCTGACCATCACTCTGATGGTCGCGGGGCAACTGCTGATCGGCCTGATCCTCGACCATTTCGGCGCGTTTGGCTCGCCGCAGAGCCCGATCAGCCTGGGCCGGATGGCCGGTGTGGCGCTGGTCGTGGCCGGCGTGCTGATGGTTCGACGCTTCTAGGCGACTGCTGACGCTTCGCGGCGGGACGGGGACGCCT
The DNA here is from genome assembly GCF_036400995.1 of Brevundimonas sp. Taxonomy (GTDB): domain Bacteria; phylum Pseudomonadota; class Alphaproteobacteria; order Caulobacterales; family Caulobacteraceae; genus Brevundimonas. Next base: position 11,493 of record NZ_DASWWG010000067.1, on the reverse strand, counting down.
ATATTGGCGCGGATGACCGAGGAGACGCTCGCCCCCGATTCGGCCCTGAAGGCCGCGGACCTGATCCGCGACGAGGCCCGCCGCGCGCCGGACAAGCCGGGCGTCTATCGCATGTACGGCGAGGACGGCGCCTGCCTGTACGTCGGCAAGGCGCGCAGCCTGAAGAAGCGCATCCTGCAGTACGCGCAGGGGCGCTTCCACACCCAGCGAATCGGCCTGATGGTCTCGCTGACCCGCTCGATGGAGCTGGTGGTCACGGCCTCGGAAACCGAGGCCCTGCTGCTGGAATCGAACTTCATCAAGAAGCTGAAGCCGCGCTTCAACGTGGTGCTGCGCGACGACAAGTCGTTCGCCGAACTGATGATCCGCCGCGACCATCGCGCGCCGCAGGTCCGCAAGCATCGCGGGGCGCATACGATCAAGGGCGACTATTTCGGCCCCTTCGCCTCGACCTGGGCGGTGAACCGGACCCTGACGACGCTGCAGAAGGCCTTCCTGCTGCGGTCCTGCTCGGACAGCGTCTACGAGACCCGCACGCGGCCCTGCATGCTGCACCAGATCAAGCGCTGCTCGGCGCCGTGCACGGGCCTGATTTCGCTGGAAGACTACGAGGGGCTGGTCGACGAGGCCGAGGCCTTCCTGCGCGGCAAGTCGCGGGCGGTGATCGGCCGCCTGTCCGCCGAGATGCAGGCGGCGTCCGACGACATGGACTTTGAACAGGCGGCCCGCGTTCGCGACCGCATCCGCGCCCTGTCGGCCATCTCGATGGAGAACTCGGTCAGCGCCGAGGGCGTGGCCGAGGCCGACGTCTTCGCCCTGCATTCGGACGGCGGTCAGGCCTGCGTGCAGGTCTTCTTCTATCGTGGCGGCCAGAACTGGGGCGGGCGCGCCTACTTCCCCCGCGTGGACCGGGCCGACACGGATCCGGAAATCCTGGCCGCCTTCCTGGGCCAGTTCTACGAGGACAAGCCGGTGCCCCGGCAGATCCTGTCCAACGTCGTGCCGCACGAGAAGGAGCTGCTGGAGGAGGCCTTCTCGATGAAGGCCAAGCTCGATGACGGCCGCCGGGTGGTGACGATCGAGAAGCCCGCGCGCGGCGACCGCAAGGCGCTGGTGGATCACGCCCTGACCAATGCCCGCGAGGCGCTGGGCCGCAAGCTGGCCGAGAACTCGGCCCAGTCGAAGATCCTCGACGAACTGTGCGAGGCCTTCGGACTGGAGAGCCGTCCCGAGCGCATCGAAATCTACGACAACGCCCACATTCAGGGGACCAACGCCGTCGGCGGCATGGTGGTCGCGGGGCCCGAGGGGTTCCGCAAGAACCAGTACCGGAAGTTCAACATCCGGGGCGACGAGCTCACCCCCGGCGACGACTACGGCATGATGCGCGAGGTCATGCGTCGTCGCTTCAGCCGTCTGGTCAAGGACGAGGACGAGGGCGAGGAGGTCGAGCGTCCGGACCTGCTGCTCATCGACGGTGGCGGGGGCCAGCTGGCCGAGGTGCTGGCGGTGCTGGCCGATCTGGGGCTGGACGACATCCTGGCCGTCGGCGTGGCCAAGGGGCCGGACCGCGACGCGGGCAAGGAGCATTTCTTCATCCCCGGCAAGCCGCCCTTCATGCTGCCGCTGAAGTCGCCGGCGCTGTATTACATCCAGCGTCTGCGGGATGAGGCGCACCGCTTCGCCAACGGCGCCCATGCCAAGCGGCGCTCGATGGACATCAAGAAGAACCCGCTGGACGAGATCGAGGGCGTCGGTCCCGGCCGCAAGCGCGCGCTCCTGCACGCCTTCGGCTCGGCCAAGGGCGTCGGCCGGGCCTCGGTGGCGGACCTGATCAAGGTCGAGGGCGTCAGCCAGGCGCTGGCCGAGCGGATCCATGGGTTTTTCCATCCGGAAGCCCGGGGCTAGGATAGGCGTCCAAGGGAAGGGATGTCGGCATGAGCGCGTTCGCAGAAGGCACGGTCCACGTCGCAGGCGACGACCTGCGGTCCGCCATCCAGTCCGATCCCGAGGTGCTGGCGCTGTGGCAGGCCCTGACGCCGCTGGGCCGCAACGAGTTCATCTGCTGGGTCGATGACGCCAAACAGCCGGCCACCCGCCAGCGCCGGATCGTGCGGACCGGCGAGGAGCTTCTGGAAGGCAAGAAGCGGCCCTGCTGCTGGGTCGGCTGCATCCACCGCACCGACAAGGCGCCCAGCCCGTGGCAGCAGGCGGTGCTGATCGACGGCAAGGCGGCCAAGGGCTGAGGCCCTCTCCCCCTGCGTCAACGGATCGCCTATACCGGCCTCATGACCGACCAGATCGCCGCCGGCTATCGCCGCTTCCGTGAAGAACGCTGGCCCGAGGCCCGCGCCGAGTACGAGGCCCTCGCCAAGGGGCAGCAGCCGCACACCCTGATCGTCGCCTGTTCCGACAGCCGCGCCGATCCGGCCCTGATCTTCGACGCCGCGCCGGGTGAGCTGTTCGTCGTGCGAAACGTCGCCAATCTGGTCCCGCCCTACGAGCCGGACGGCCATCTGCACGGGGTGTCGGCGGCGCTGGAGTTCGGCGTGAAGGTGCTGAACGTCTCGCGCATCGTCGTCATGGGCCACGCCTCCTGCGGCGGGGTGAACGCCATGATCCACGGCGCGCCCGACAATGTGCAGGACTTCGTCGCCCCCTGGGTCGCCCAAGGCCGCCCGACGGTCCGCCGGGTCTGCGAGGAAGTGTCTTCGGAAGAGCAGGGGCCCGCGGCCGAGGAAGCCGTGGTCCGCCTGTCGCTGGACAATCTGCGCACCTTCCCCTGGATCGCCGAGCGGGAGGCCGCGGGGCAGATCAAGCTGATCGGCCTGCATTTCGGCATCGCCGACGGCGTGCTTCGCGCGTTGAAGGGACCGGGCCGCTTCGAACCCCTCGAATAGCGGCCGTCTGACGCCTCGCCTCGCACCGCGAAGCGTGGCACACCGGACGTCCGTTTTCGGAAGGCAGCGATGACCCCCACCCACCACGCCAATCCCATCCCCAACATCCTGACCGGCCTGCGCCTCGCCGCCGGGGTGGTGATGTTCCTGATGCTGGCGGGCGCGGCGCCCGGCTTCATGGACGGCTTCCTGTCGCCCGAGCAGCAGCTCAGCTTCGGGGTCTGGGCGTTCTGGATCTTCGCCGTCGCCGCCTCGACAGACTGGGTCGACGGCTTCCTGGCCCGGCGCTGGCACGCCACCACCCGCTGGGGCGCCATCCTCGATCCGATCGCCGACAAGGTGCTGATCACCGGCGCCATCCTGGGCGTGCTGGCCTCGGGCTCCCTGCCGGGCATCGCCATCCCCTGCGGCCTGATCCTGTTCCGCGAGTTCGCCGTCTCGGCCCTGCGCGAGACCGTGGCGGGCAAGGTCAAGCTGCCGGTCACCCTGCTGGCCAAGTGGAAGACCACCCTGCAGATGTTCGCCCTGGGCGCCCTGCAACTGACCCTGCTGTGGGACGCCTTCGGCCTGACCAACCCGGACGGCACCGCCCCGGAATGGCAGGCGCATTTCGAGACCTTCGCCGTGGTCCTGACCTGGGTCGCCGCCGTCGTCACCCTGTGGACCGGCTGGCAGTATTTCTCGAAGGCCCAGCAGAAGATGAGCCAGCTCTAGGGAGTGGCTAGTGGCTAGTGGCTAGTGGCTATTTTGGCCGCAGCCTCCATCGAGCACATGAAAAAGCCCCGCCCGGATCGCCGAGCGGGGCTTCTTTCTGTCTGGACCGCGAAGCCTTTCGCCTGATCCACTAGCCACTAGCCACTAGCCACTAGCCACTAGCCACGAGCCACTAGCCACTAGCCACCGAGTCCGCCTCAGCGAACCCCCAGTTCCTCCACCAGATGCTGCATGCCGTAGACATCGCGCAGGGCGGTGGTCACGGCGCCGGTGGTCACGATGACCGAGCGGTTGACGTTGCGGTCATAGCCATAGGCGTTGCGCTGGGTCAGGACGGTGGAGTCGAAATTCGCCCCCACGATCTCGCCCGCCGCGTTGACCACCGGCGAACCCGACGAGCCGCCGATGGTGTCCGACGACACCGCCATGTTCAGCACGGTCGAACCGTCGATGCGGTCGCGGGCGGCCAGCAGCCTGGGCGCGACGTCGAACGGCGCGGCGCCGGTCGCCCGGTCCCACAGGCCGGCGAAGGTGGTGAAGGCTCCAAACCGCTGTCCAGGTACGTCCGTGCCCTCGATCCGGCCGTAGGTCAGGCGCAGGGTGCCGGTGGCGTCCGGATAGACGGTGTCGCCGTAGGTCTGGAAGCGCAGGGCCGCCAGTTGCTCCGAGGCGCGGTCGGTCGGGGCCTGGACCTTTTCCTCCCAGTCCGCGCGGACGGCGCGGGTCGGTTCCTGGATGCGCAGCAGATACTGGATCAGCGGGTCGTCCGAGGCCTCGATGGCCGCCAGCCCGCCTTCCCACAGGGCGCGGCGCACCGCCGGGTCGCCCAGGCTCGTGCCTTCGATGAGGCGGGCCGACAGCTGCTCCGGCGACTCATTGCCCAGCAGGGCGCGGACGTTCGGACTGTCGACCGTCAGCCATTCCCGGGTCTTGGACAGCCACCATTCCATGCGGACCTGCTCCAGCCCCGGATAGACCGGACGCTCGGCGAACAGACCGCTCTGCACGCCCGCCAGGCGGCTGTCGGCGTATTCCGGCAGGCGCTCGGCCGAGGGCTTGGCCCGCTCCTGCGCGCCGCGCACCAGCGTCCGGGCCCACAGGAACAGCTGCGAACCGCCGCCCACCGGCGTGGTGCCGATGCCGGTGCCGCCCTCCAGCAGGGCGTAGGCCGGATAGCTTTCGCGCAGGATCGGCTGCACCGCGCTAAGGGTCGTCCACGGGTTGTTCGCCCCGGCGCCGGCCTCGGCGCGGGCCCGGAAGTCGGCTTCCTGCTCGGCCTTCATGCGCATGAAGTTGGCGTCGGTCAGGGCGCGCATCCGGCCCAGCCCGCGCTTGTAGGTGTTCTCGATCGAGACGATCGGGTCCATGGCCTCGAAGGCCTGACGCTCGCCCTCCTCGGAGTAGCGGATCAGACGGCCGCGCAGTTCGGAGGCGATCAGCTGGTCCATGGGCAGGACCACGTCCCGCACGCTGAACAGCTGGTCCTGCGTCAGCAGGCGCTGGGTCGCGCCGGGGCTGCCCGAAACGAAGACCGGCGTGCCCTCGACCGGACGGTCGGCGTTCCACTTGAAGTGCACCGGCGTCTGCGCCGGACGGCCGTCCTCGTACAGGCGGATGAAGGCCGCATCGATGGCGAAGCGCGGGAAGCTGAAGTTGTCCAGGTCGCCGCCGAAGGTCGCGGCGCGATCCTCGGGCGCCCAGGCCAGGCGGACGTCCGAGTACTTCCTGTAGGTGTAGAGCTTGAACTGGCCGCCCCGGTACAGGGTCACCACCTGGCAGCGCTTGTTCGGATCGCCGGCGCAGGCTTCCTGCTCGATCCGGCCGGCCTCGGCGTCACGGGCGCGGGTGAAGGCCTGACCGGTCAGGCCGGCGCCGGCGGCGTGCATGCGCTGGGTCACGTCGGTGATGTCGGTCAGGATCTCGGCCGTGCCGCCCGGGCATTTCAGCTCTTCCTCGCGACTGCGCGGGGTGAAGCCGGTCTCGGCGTAGTTGATCTCCTGCGTCGACAGATTGGCCACGCAGGTGGCGACGCAGTGGTTGTTGGTCATCACCAGACCCTCGGCCGAGACCAGGCCCGCCGAACAGCCGCCGAACTTCACCGACGACAGGCGCACGCGGTCCAGCCAGGCCTGATCGATGTTGGTGCCCAGCGTCCGGTTCGCCCGCGCGATGGGGAAGTTGTCGAAGGTCCACATGCCTTCCTCGGCCTTCGCGGCGGAGCCGGCGGCGAGGGTCAGGACAGCGGCGGCGAGGGCGGGGGTGAGGTGGCGCATAATCAACTCCTTCCTTCTCCCCTTGCGGGAGAAGGTGGCCCGCGAAGCGGGTCGGATGAGGGGTGTCTCCGGCTTTCACCGAATGAGGCGGGGACCATGAAGACGAAGGGGCCGCCCGGCAAGACCGGTGCGACCCCTCATCCGTCAGGCCTGCGGCCTGACACCTTCTCCCGCAGGGGGAGAAGGGTCTGTCACGTCACTCTTAGCGGCGGCGACGCTGCGGACGGTCGACGCCCAGTTCCTCGATGAGGCGCGGCATCGGGTAGATGTTGCGCAGCGCCTCGGTGATGGCGGCGGTCGACACCGTCACGGTGCGGTTCAGTTCGCCGTCATAGCCGAACGATCCGCCCAGCGAGTGGATGTTGCCGTCGAAGGCGGCGCCGATGACTTCACCGTTGGCGTTGATCACGGGCGAGCCCGAGTTGCCGCCGATGATGTCGTTGGTCGACGAGAAGTCGTAGACCACGTCCTTGTTCACCCGGGCCTCGTTGTCGATGAAGGCCTGGGCGAGGTTGAACGGCTCGGAGCCGGTCGCGCGCTCGTAGGCGCCGCCCATGTAGGTGAAGGCCGGCACGGTCATGCCACGGTAGGTCCAGCCCTGCACCTGGCCGTACGACAGGCGCAGGCTGAAGGTGGCGTCCGGATACAGGTTGGTGCCGTAGACCGCGAAGCGGGCCTGGGCGACCTTCTCGGCGGCGCGGGCGGTCGGGGCGTTGACCTCGGCGTTCCAGCGCGCGCCGATGCTCGAGGCCGCGTCGTCGTTGGCGGCCACGAAGGCCAGCAGCGGATCGGCGGCGATCAGTTGCTCGGTCGTCATGGTCAGGGCCTGGGCGCGGAAGGCCGGGTCGGCCAGCTTCGTGCCCGAGATCAGACGGTCGGCCAGGGCTTCCGGGCTTTCACGGCCCAGCAGCGCCTTCACCTGCGGATTGTCGACGGTCAGGTACTCGCGGGTCTTCGACAGCCAGTAACGCAGACGGATTTCCTCCATGTCCACGTAGATCGGCGTCTCGGCCGAGATGGCGGCGGCCATCTGGGTGCGCTGGGCCTCGCTCAGGTTGGTGTTCTTCGAGGCGCGGACGATGGCGCGGGCGTAGGCGTACAGTTGCGAGCCGCCGCCGGCCGACTGTTCCAGCTGGCGGTAGGGCAGGTACAGGTCACGGGCGGTGGCCTGAACGCGCTCCAGGTCGGCCCACGGGTCGCCGATGCGCTGGACGAGGGCGGGGTCGGCGGCGACGCGGGCGCGCAGCTCGGCCTCTTCCTCGCGCTTGCGGGCCATGAAGGCCGGATCGGTCAGGGCGCCCTGCTGGCCGTAGAAGACCTTGAAGCTGTTCTCGAGGCCGAAGATCGGGTCGAACGAGACGCGCTTGGCCTCGTCGCCGGTCAGCGAGTACTCGAGCAGGCGACCGCGCAGTTCCGAGTTCTGGATCAGGGTGACCGGCAGCTGCTGGTCGCGCAGGCGTTCCAGCTGGCTGATGGTCAGCAGGCGCTGGGTGGTGCCCGGGTTGCCCGAGACGAAGGTCACGTCGCCTTCGGCCGGTGCGTTCGGGTTCCAGCGCAGGTAGTTGTTGCCGACGTTGACCGGACGGCCGTCCTCATAGGCGCGCAGGAAGGCGGCATCGAGGGCGTAGCGCGGGAAGTTGAAGTTGTCGGGGTCCCCGCCGAAGAAGGCGGCCTGGTTTTCCGGCGCGAAGACGAGGCGGACGTCGTCGTACTTGCGGAACTTGTACAGGGCGTATTTGCCGCCGCGGTAGAAGCTGATGACCTGGCAGTTGAACTTGGCGTCGCCGGCGCAGGCTTCCTGCTGGATCTTGTTGATCTCGGCCGAGCGGGCGGCGTTGAAGGCGGCGCCTTCCAGGCCTTCACCGGCGGCCAGCACGCGGTCGGTGACGTCGACGATCTCGGTCAGGACCTCGGCGGTCTGGCCCGGGCAGCGGCGCTCTTCCTCGCGGGTCGCCGACATGAAGCCGTTCTTCACGAAGTCCTGGGTCGGGGTCGACAGTTCCTGCGAGCAGCCGACGACGCAGTGCCAGTTCGTCAGGATCAGGCCTTCCGGCGACACGAACGAGGCCGAGCAGCCCTGGATACGCACCGAGGCGTTGCGCACGCGGTCCAGCCACTGCTGGTCGATCCGGGTGCCGTAGCGCTGGTTGACCGTGGCGATCGGGAAGTTGTCGAAGGTCCACATGCCTTCGTCGGCGCGGGCGGTTCCCGGCGCGCCCAGGACGGCCATGACGCCGCCGACAGCGATGATGGAAGCGGTCGCCTGGACGGCGGAACGCAGCGAACGGAACAGCATGCAGTGGTCTCCCTGGGCCTGACCACGACCGTGCCAGCCCTCTTGGGCGCGTACCTAGCGCCACTCTTCGCCGGTCGTCCACGGTTTACCGCACAGGTCTTCGCCGAGCGCTGATCGCCTTACCCCGATTTAACTTGGCCACAACCTCAACGGTCGTCAGATAACGCTCATCGTCCGGGGCTCGTTGGTTACATGTCGCTCGCGCTTTCAACCCTTCTGTATGAGTGGCGCCGCTACATGGCCGCCGTGATGGCGCTCGCCCTGTCCGGCCTGCTGGTGCTGGCCATGACCGGCGTCTTCATCGGCATCGGCAAGGGCTTCACTGCGACGATCGAGCGCTCCAGCGCCGACATCATCATCATGCAGCCGGGGGCCAAGAGCCTGATCGGCGGACCGTCGGGCGTGCCCCGTCGCTTCATCCCGCTGGCCTACCGCAATCCCGCAGTCATCGAGGTGCAGCCGCTGGACGGCGCCGGCGGCTCGTTCCAGTCGGTCAAGAACGTCGACCCGACCATGTCCCAGGCCGATCGCGCCAAGATGGGCGCGCCGCGTCAGGAGTTCGTCCAGACCAGCATCATCGACACCACGCCCGGCTCGGTCACCATCCCGACCGACTATTCGCAGGAACTGGTCGACGCCCTGCGCCAGCCCTACACCGTCGCCATCGACGAGACCGCCACGCGCAAGCTGGGCGTCAAGCTGGGCGACAAGGCCCTTTACAACGGCCAGACGGTCACCGTGGTGGGCATCACCCGCGGCTATCCCAACATGATGCAGGCCACGATCATCATGTCGCGCGACACCCTGCGCATGGTGGGCCAGGCCGACACCGGGCCGCGCGTCGGCCCGCTGATGATCAAGCTGTCCGATCCGGCCCAGGCCCAGCGCGTCGCCGATGAGCTGAACGTGCAGGGCGACGGCCAGTGGAAGGCCTGGACCCGTCAGGAACTGGCCGACGCCAACGCCGGCGCCATGTTCGAGGAAGGCATCCTGGTCATCATCATCGGCGGCTGCGTGGTGCTGGGCACCATCATCGGCGTGGCCATCACCTGGCAGACCCTGCGCGGCGCCATCATGGCCAACATCAAGGAGTTCGCCTCGCTGCGCGCCCTCGGCGTCGGCATGGGCAGCCTGCGCCGGATCGTCATGGAGCTGAGCTTCTGGGTCGGCTGCGTCGGCGTGGTCGCGGCGATCTTCCTGACCTGGCTGATCCAGCTGTTCGCGATGGCCAACGCCGTCATCATCGCCCTGCCGATCCCGCTGCTGATCGTCGTCGGCGGCGGCCTGATCCTCATCGCCATGCTGTCGGGCCTGCTGTCGCTCGGCATCCTCAAGAACAGCCAACCTGCGGACCTGCTGCGATGACCGGCCATACCAAGGTGCACGGAAAGCACGGCGACTTCGCGATCGAGGCCAAGGGCCTGGTCAAGCGGTTCAAGTCCGGCAAGAGCTTCGTCGAGGTGCTGAAGGGCGTGGATTTCGACGCCCGTCACGGCGACCTGACCATGGTCATGGGGCCGTCGGGTTCGGGCAAGTCGACCCTGATCGCGGCCCTGTCGGGTCTGCTGCGTCCCGAGCAGGGGCGGGTCGACACCCTCGACGTGGATGACCTCTGGAGCTTCTCGGCCGGGCGGATCGACCGCTTCCGGCTGGAGCACTGCGGCTTCATCTTCCAGGGCTTCAACCTGTTCCCGGCGCTGACGGCGCTGCAGCAGGTCGAGGTGGTGCTGAAATTCCAGGGCCTGTCGCCCGCCGACGCGAAGAAGCGCGCCCAGCTGGCGCTGGAGGAGGTCGGTCTCGGCCATCGCCTGCACCAGCGTCCGACCGCCCTGTCCGGCGGCGAGAAGCAACGCGTCGCCATCGCCCGGGCCCTCGCCAAGGACCCCCAGATCCTGTTCGCGGACGAACCGACCTCGGCGCTGGACGGCGAGAACGGTCAGGTGGTCATCCGCCTGCTGCGCCGGGCCGCGACCGAGCACGGCGCCGCCGTCATCTGCGTGACCCACGACCCGCGCCTCGAGGCCTGGGCGGATCGCGTCATCCACATCGAGGACGGCGTCATCATCAGCGACGAACGCCGCACTCCCAATCCCGACGCCGTTCTGGCGTCGCACTGAACGCCCTTTCTGACCGAGAACCGAAATGCGCATCCTCAAGAACAAATGGCTCTGGATCGGCATCGCCGCCCTAGGGATCACGGTGTTCGCCGTCCTGTTCCTGCAGGGGCAGGCGGCCGACAAGAAGGCCGCTGACGAGAAAGCCGCCTCCGAGAAGGTCGAAAGTCCCTATGCGGCCATCGCCAACGGCAAGGTCGATATCGAGGGCGGCATCATCCAGATCGCGGCCCGCCGCGGCGGCGTCGTGCGCGAGGTTCTGGTGCAGGAAGGCGACCGCGTCGTCGCCGGCCAGATCCTGGCCCGTCAGGAGGACGACGAGCCGCGCCTGGCCCTGCAGACCGCCAGCGCCGATCTGGCCGCCGCCGAAAGCCAGCTGCGCCTGATCCAGGTCGACATCCGCACCGCCCAGCGCGAGTTCGAGCGGCTGGAGCGTCTGGCCGCCACCAACTTCGTCGCCGCCCAGCGTCTCGACCAGGCCCGGGACGCCATCTCCCAGGCCCAGGCCCGCCTCGGCGCCCAGCAGGCCGCCGTGCAGACCGCTCGCGCCCGCCGCGACCAGGCCGCCTACGACGTCGAGCTGACCATCATCCGCTCGCCCGCCAACGGCCGCATCGTCCGCCGCTACGCCAACCCGGGCGCCGGCGCCTCGACCCTCAACGTCTCGACCATGTTCGATCTCGAGCCCAACACCGCCCGCATCGTCCGCGCCGAGATCAGCGAGGCGGCGGTGCCGGCCGTGTTCATCGGCCAGCCGGTGGAGATCAGCCCCGAGGGCGACGGTTCGAAGATCTATGTCGGCAAGGTGATCCGTCGCGCGGCCATGTTCGGGGCCCGCAAGCTGCAATCGGACGATCCGGCCGAACGCACCGACGAACGCGTGGTCGAGGTGGTGGTCAGCGCCGACGGCGCGCCGTTCCTGATCGGCCAGCGCGTGCTCGTGAAGTTCATGAAGCCAGGCCAGGTCGCCGGCGCCAAGCGCGCGCCGACCCCCGCGACTCCGCCGACCAAGGCAGGCTAGGTTCTCCCGCAAAGAGGGAGGCCCCCATGACCGAGATTCGCTTCGATGGCCGCGTAGCCATCGTCACCGGCGCCGGCGGGGGGCTGGGCCGCGCCCACGCCCTGGCCCTCGCCGCGCGCGGGGCCAAGGTGGTGGTCAACGACCTCGGTGGATCGCTCGACGGCTCGGGCGGATC
>NZ_DASWWG010000066.1:0-22293 GCF_036400995.1 Brevundimonas sp. | reverse complement strand
GAGTCCCCGCAGTACTGGCAGACGAAGCCGTCGCGCAGGAAGACGTTGAAGCGGGTGAAGGCGGGCTGCCGGTCCTGGTCCACATAGCTCTTCAGCGCGATCACGCTGGGCAGCTGGATTTCCATGGAGGGGCTGCGCACGACCTTGTCGTACACGGACACGATGTCCACGCGGTCCTGGTACACCGCCTTGACCACCTCCTCCCACGGCCAGATCGACAGCGGATAGTAGGACAGGGGCCGGAAGTCGGCGTTCAATACGAGAGCGGGCCAGCCCGAAGGGGGACGACTGAGGACCTGCATCAGGTCCGCTCCGCGGTACGGAGGGTTATGGAGGCGACAGGACTGAAGACACGTCTCCTTCCCTAGTCAGGCAGGATCGACGGTAGCCTTGATTCGTAGGCTTGGCGATGACCGGACGACGACGCTTTCGCGACGGGATCAGCGGGTCACGGTCCCCGGAAAGGCGGGCAGGCTCCAGCCCCAGGCCAGCGCCCCGGCGCGCAGGCCGAAGCCCAGAAGCCCGCCCAGAATGGCCGCCGGCCACAGGTCCAGGCCGAACACCCGGGCGATCACGAACACCGTCGCCGCCAGCAGGGCCGCCGAGACGGTGATCTCCCGCCGCAGCAGGATCGACGGCTCGCCCGCCAGCAGGTCGCGCACCACCCCGCCGAAGCAGGCGGTCAGCGCCCCCATGACGATGCAGATCAGCGGCGCGATGCCGAAGGCGCCCGCCTTGGCCGCCCCCATCACCCCATAGGCCGCCAGCCCGATCGCATCGAGCCACAGCAGGGCGCGGAAGCGCCATGGCCGCGCCCCCACCAGCCACACCGCCACCGAGGCGGCCAGACAGATGGCGATATAGCGCCAGTCCTGCACCCAGAAGACCGGCGCCCCGATCAGCAGGTCGCGCAGCGTCCCGCCGCCCACGCCGGTGATGGCGCCGAAGAAGGCGAAGGTCACAAGGTCGTGCTTCTGCCGCGCGGCGGCCAGGGCGCCGGTGGCGGCGAACACGGCCACGCCCGCGAAATCGAGCGCGCCGAGGACCGTCTCGGGATTGGCGATGGCGGGGTCGACCAGAGGCGTCATGACCCGGAGTCTATCCTCTATGCGGGCGGGTTCTCCAGTGCGATCTCACCGCGCTTCACCGCCCCGTACCAGGCCCACAGCAGATGCGCCGCCACGCTGCGGTGCGGGCTCCACGCCTCGGCCCGCAGATTGGCGGCCTTTTCCTTCGGACGTTCGGGCGATCCGTCGGCCCAGCGCATCGCCTCCTGCAGGGCGATATCCCCGCCGGGAAACACGTCCGTCCGCCCCTCGCAGAACATCAGGAAGGTGTCGGCGGTCCACCGCCCCACCCCCTTGATGGCGACCAGCTTCTGAACCGCCTCCTGATCCGATAATCGCTCCAGATGGTCGAAGTCGATCCGACCCTCCACATGCGCCCGCGCGATCTCATGGCCGTAGGTCGCCTTCTGGATCGACAGCCCCATGGCCCGCAGCGCGGCGATCTCGGTGGCCAGAACCCGCTGCGGCGTGACCTCCCCTTCCAGCCCCTCGACGACCCGCTTCCAGATGGCGGCGGCCGACTGCACCGAAACCTGCTGCTCCACGATCATGCGGAACAGCCCCTCGAAACCGCCGGTGCGCAGACGCCAGTCAAACACCGGCATCTTCGCATGCGCTTCGGTCAGGGCCGGATCGAGGACGACCAGCGCCGCGCGCGCGGCGGCGATCTGTTCGGGGGTGGGCGGAACGGGCATCGGACCTCATCGACAGGCGGGGGCAGGCGATCTAATCGTTTCGCATGCTGACCCTGGACGACATTCTGCATCCGATCACGCCCGCGCAATTCCTCGCGGACTATGACGACCGGAAACCGCTGTACATTCCGGCGGGGGATGACGACCGCAAGCGTCAGGTCCTGACCTGGGCCGCGTGGAACGGCATGCTGGGCCAGACCGCCATGTGGTCGGCCACCAACCTGCGCCTGTTCCGCGACCATCAGGCCGTGCCCGCCGAACAGTACTGCCTGCCGATCCACACCGCCGCCGGTCTGGTGATGCGGCCCGCCCCGGCCAAGGTCGAGGTCTTCATGTCCGCCGGCGCCAGTCTGGTCGGCAATGAGGTGACCAACCTGCACGCTCCGGTGACCGCCGTCGCCACCGCCATTGGCCAGGCTTACGGCGCCCAGATCGGGGCCAATGTCTATTGCTCGTTCCAGGGGGTCCGCGCCTTCGGCACCCACTACGACAACCACCACGTCTTCGTGGTCCAGACCGAGGGCGAGAAGGTCTGGAACCTGTACGGCAACCGCGCCGAGAACCCGACCGACAACCCCGCCGACACGGCCGAGACCCGCCTGTTCTTCGAACGCTCGCGCGGCCCGGTCATGCAGGAGGTCACCATGCGGCCCGGCGACGTCCTGTACCTGCCGCGCGGCTGGTACCACGACGCCCTGGCCAAGGACGGTCCCTCGCTGCACGTCACCTTCTCGGTGGCGCCGCTGTACGGCCGCATCCTGTTCCAGATCCTCGACCATGCGGCGATGCAGAACCCGGCCTTCCGCGCCTACCTGCCCCCGGCCGACCGCGACGGCGGCGCGGCGCTGCGCAGCCGGGTGTCCGAGATGAGCGAGTTCCTGACCCGGGTCATGGCCTCGCCCGCCTTCCTCGACGAGGTGATCATGGCGCAGGAGCGGCTGGTCATCCGCCCGGCCGCCTACACCCTGCCCGAGCGCAAGCCGGTGACCCTCTACCAGACCACCGGCAAGGCCTTCCCGCCGGCCACTTCGATCATCCGCGGCGTCTATGAGTGGATGATGGACCAGCGGAAGTTCGCGCTGGAGGACCTGATCGCCGAGGCCGACTACACGCCCGAAGCCGCCGTCCGCGCGGCGGTCGAGAGCGCGGTCGCCGCGGGCGCCCTGCAACGGGCCTGAGCCCGCCGCCATGGCCGTCGTCACCCGCTTCGCCCCGTCGCCGACCGGCCGCCTGCACAAGGGCCACGCCTTCTCGGCCCTGACGGCGTGGACGGCGGCGAAGGCCTCGGGCGGCCGCTTCATCCTGCGCATCGAGGACATCGACCCGACCCGCTGCAAGCCCGAGTTCGACGCGGGCATTCTCGAGGACCTGGCCTGGCTGGGGCTGGACTGGGAGACGCCGGTGCGCCGCCAGTCGGCGCATCTGGCCGACTACGCCACCGTGATCGACGTGCTGGACCGACGCGGCCTGCTCTACCGCTGCTTCCGCACCCGCAAGGAGATCCTCGACGCCATCGGCGACGCCCCGCACGGCAGCGCCGAGGCGGTGCGGCCCGGGCCGCATCCGCCCGAGGAAGAGGCCGCCCTGCTGGCCGAGGGCCGCGCCTTCGCCTGGCGGCTGTCGCTGGACCGGGCCCGCGAGGCGCTGGGCGACCGGGCGTGGGACGCGCTCGCCTTCCTCGAGGAGGGCGAGGGCCCGGACGGCGAACGCGGCCTGCTGCGCGCTCGCCCGGAAACCGCCGGCGACGTCGTCGTCGCCCGCAAGGACGCCGGGACCGCCTACCACGTCGCCGTCACCCACGACGACGCCCTGCAGGGGATCACCCATGTGATCCGCGGGCAGGACCTGTTCGAGGCCACCCACATCCAGGTCCTGCTGCAGGCCCTGATGGGCTGGCCGACGCCGGTCTATCGCCACCACCGGCTGGTCACCGGCGAGGACGGCCGCCGCTACGCCAAGCGCGACGGCTCGGTCACCCTGGCCCATCTGCGCGCGCAGGGCCTGTCGCCCGCCGCCCTCCGGGCCGAACTCGGGCTCTAGCGGTACAGCCGGTCCAGATGCTTCGCCGCCGGGAAGACCACGTCCCCGTCCGGCGCCTCGACCGCCGCGCCCGGCCCGCCGATACAGCGCAGGACATGGCGGATGATGTTCAGCCGCGCCGTCTTCTTGTCGTCGGTCGCCACCGCCGTCCAGGGCGCGAACTTGCTGTCGGTCGCCTCCAGCATCTGGTTGCGCGCCAGGCTGTAGGCGTCCCAGCGGGCCTCCGCCTCGGCGTCCAGCGACGACAGCTTGAACCGCTTGAGCGGGTCCTCCCGCCGCTCCTCCAGCCGCTGCGCCTGCTCGCCCTTCGAGATGTCCAGCCACAGCTTGACCAGCACGATCCCGTCCTCGACCAGGCTGCGCTCGAACCGCGGCGCGTCATGCAGGAAGCGCTCGTGCTGTTCGGGCGTGCAGAAGCCCATCACCGGCTCGACCCCGCCCCGATTGTACCAGGAGCGGTTCAGCAGCACCGTCTCCCCCGCCGCCGGCAGGTGGGCGACATAGCGCTGGAAATACCACTGGCTCGCCTCGCGCTCGGTCGGCTTGGGCAGGGCCACGACCCGCGTCTGCCGCGGCGACATGTATTCCGTCAGCCGCTTGATCGCGCCGTCCTTGCCCGCGGTGTCCCGCCCCTCCAGCACGATCAGGGTCCGCAGCCCCTGCTCGATCGTCCAGGCCTGCGTCTCCACCACCGCGACCTGCAGCCGCTCCAGCGTCTCGTCGTAGTCGGTCTTCTTGCCCATGGCCCCACCGTGCGCGCCCTTCGGCCCGAGGGCAACCGCCCCGGAAGACCGGCGATCGGTCATTGCCTCGCGGCCCGGACCGGTTAACCCTGTCGGCGCATGAAGCGCGATTTCGCCGATTTCTGGAACCTGCTGTGGGAGGCCGCGCTGGGCGTCTGCGCGGCCTTCGCCCTGCTCAACGTCTTCGCCCCGCACCAGGACCTGCCGTGGAAGCCGCTGGACCTGGACCATCCGATCGGCCAGGCCACCGCCGCCAAGGTCAGTGACTTCGAGCTGACCCGCGCCGCCCCGCCCGAGGAGGTCGTCGCCGTCACCGACGCCTGCATGCGCATCCTCCGCGACGCCGGGGTCCAGGTCGAGCGGGCCGAGGATCGCGACGACGGCGGCTTCTGCGTCGTCCAGGGCGCCGTGCGCATCACCGGGGGCGACATAACGCCACTGGCCCCGGGCGGGCTGGTCATGCAGTGCCCGCTGGCCGTCCGCTACGTCATCTGGGACCGGCAGGTGCTCCAGCCCGCCGCGCAGGAGATCCTCGGCTCCCGCGTCGCCCGGGTCGAGAACTACGGCTCCTACGCCTGCCGCCGCATCTACAACTCCGACCGGCCCAACGACCGGCCCAGCGAGCACGCCCGCGCCAACGCCCTCGACATCGCCGCGGTGACGCTGGAGGACGGCCGCACCGTCTCGGTGGCCAACGACTGGACGCCGGGCGCCGCCACAGCCCCCGAAGCCGCCGCCGAGTCCTCCGCCCGGGCCCGCTTCCTGCGCCGTCTCAGAGACGGGGCCTGCCGGGTCTTCTCGACTGTTCTGACCCCGGACTACAACGAGGCCCACCGCGACCACCTGCACGTCGACGGCGCCGAACGGGGCCTGTGCCGCTAGGCCGGTAAGGCCCCGCTTACCCTTTTCGCCTTGCGAGTGAATCGCTTTGCTGTTGACCGCCGCTGTTTTGCGGGTGAGAACTTCGCCCGCAGTCCGGATTTCGCGCGGTCTCCATCCCCGTGCAGCGCTCCTTCTACCCGAACGAGCTTGTCCAGATGGGCTGACGGATTCCCCGCAGGGGCGTCCGCCTGGAAAAGCGCGTTTACGGAGACGCACAATGGCGACCGGTACGGTCAAGTGGTTCAACCCGACCAAGGGTTATGGCTTCATCCAGCCTGATGGCGGCGGCTCGGACGTTTTCGTCCACATCACCGCGGTGCAAAAGGCTGGCCTCGCGGGCCTCGATGAAAACGCCAAGGTCGAATACGAGCTGGAATCCCAGCGCGGCAAGACCTCGGCCGTGGACCTGAAGGTTCTCTAAGAACCGACGGACACGTCGAAATGAAGGGGCGCGGGAGCGAGAGCTTCCGCGCCTTTTTGTTTGGGCGCGGGCATCACCTCTCCGTTCGCGAAGGCGAATGGAGAGGACAGATCGGCGTCTTCGCCGATCAGGAGAGGGCGGCGCAGGCGGTTGACGCCGGCCCGCCGACACCGGTGTTCGAGACCTCTCCGGCCCCGACGGAGCCGCCCCCACCTGATCGTCGCTGACGCGCCGATCTGTCCTCCCCATCGCCTTGAAGGGGCGATGGGGAGGTGAGTTGGCGCCTCTCAGGGAAAAATCGCGAAACCCTGTCATCCCGACACTCCCTGACCTTTATCCACCTCGGCCTGCACCGCGCGGCGGCGGATGAGGTCGGCCTTGAGGGTGGCGTAGGGCTCTGACAGCTCGCGACCGGCGAACAGGTCCTCGGCGAGGTTCAGGGCGCGCTCGCGGATGAAGAGCTGCATCTGCTGATAGCGGAACTCGGCATTGGCCTCGGCGTCGGCCAGATCCTCGTCCACCCAGTCCAGCACGGCGTCCAGCCGGGCGATCTCGGCGGCGGCGCGGGCCAGCCGCAGGGCGTTCAGCCCCTCCCCCGTCTTCAGCGCCGACATGGCCCCGGCCAGGGCCTTGCGCGCCAGATCCTGCGGCCGGATGGTCAGGGGCGCGCGCCAGTGGGCCAGCACCTCGGCCTCGCGCGCCGCCTCCGGGTCCATCGGGGCGGCGTCGGGCGAGGACGGTTCAACGCCGGGCCCCACATCAGTATCGACCCCGGCCTGTCGGGCGATGGCCCGCGCGCCCGGCGGGATCAGCCAGGGGGTGACGCGGGCGGCGAAGGCCGCCTTGGTCCAGCCCTCGCGCCCGGCCCGCCGCCGGATCGAGGTCTCCGACACCCCGAACCGCGCCGCCAGCGCCGGCGCCGACATGCCCGACAGATAGGCGCCTTGGATCAGCCCCCATGTCTCCGGACTGGCCGTCACATACCGCGTGCGCGGCAACCGCCGCCGCTGTGAAGTTTCCTGCATCGTCGCATCCCCGAATGTTCAGCCTCCGACGCGCGGAGTCTGACACGCCGGTGCGTCAAATTTGGACGCAGGGGCGAGATGGCAGGGTTTGGTGGGCGGGATTGGCAGGGAGGGAGGGTATCGGGAGTGGTGGGTCGCGAGGGATTGTCGTGCACCGAGACCTAGCTCGCCTGATAGCCCAAAGCATCATCGCCACAAGCGGAAGCAACCAAGAGTAGGCAAAATCGTCATAGGGTTGCACCAACGACCCAGCTTCACTAGTCTCGCCGGGAAGGGGCGAGGTCCGCATGCTTTTTAGCGAAATTGACACTCAACAGAGCATAAGACAAGGCGATGTATTTAAATCGTACAATAATCAAAAGCAAGACGGATGGTATATACTTGTAACGGCGGACTGCGACGTAGTAAATGACAAATTTGGAGACAAATTGACATTTATAAAGGTATCTGAATCCAGAATTTATATGGACAACTGGTATGAAAAGCAGTGCCACATTGAAACGGAGAGATCCTCGAAAGAGGTGTGCTCTACTATAAATTCCAATTATGACTTTTCCAATTTTAGCTACAACGAATTTACACCACAAGATGTAATTTCATGGGTATCGGAACTTGGATGCGAAGACTTCATTAGCGGACTAGCATTACCCACAAAGATAGCGAAAAGCTTGGAGAAGAAGCTTATCGCTATCGAGATTGGATCAGACAAATCTAAGCCCAGCAGAATCCGGTTCTCCGAAATATCGGACGCCTTAGGCCGCACCGATAACCAGAAATCAAAGATAATCCTCGGAGGATTGAAAGGAATGGGGGGAGACCATCTATTCCTCCCAAGCATTCCGGGCGACCCTGGAATTGGCTTCATCGTGGAACTTCGAAACATCTATACCGCTAATCCATCTCAAGTATTCAAGGATACTGTAGGAAGGAAACTGTCAGGCGAATTGGTCTCTTTCGAACGATGCGGTCGCCTGGCTGACTTCCTAAGATTCTCAGTTGTCCAACAGTTCGCGTCCTTATTTTCGCGCATCGGAATGACCGAAAAATTTGAATCCGAACGAGAAATTGCGATGGACCTCATTGCAGGAGACCTCAATGGCCAAGCCTAAGATCGACACCATCATAATCGATGAAGTAGCCCTGAACGCACTCGGTGCCGCTGCTTTTGAGAATAGCTGGTTCGACGACTTTGGCTGGCCGAAGGATGACCGCGTTAGGCGCATCACCCTTGGATCCCGCGCCTATTTCCTGTCAAGAAATGCGGATGAAAGTTCTCGCCTCTTAGTTATCAATGCCGGAGGAGATATGAACGTCTTCGCCGGAACGGATAACAAACAACAAGTTCTCGATCGACTGATCCATATGGCTCTGTCGCGCTTCGAACGCACAATCTCAATACCAGTGAACTGGCACGTTTATCACCAGGAATCGAAGCTATCAGTCTATCGATCGATCCGGAGTGCCCGGGACGATGACCGACGCCTTTACTTCGACCAACATCCTGAAGACACAGATCATGTCTTCGCATTTGCCTGCTCCGAATCTCGCGACTTCTCCGAAGTCCCGCCGCGGATCGAAATGTTCCGACACGCAATAGGCGGATATATCGAAGCCCTACTTTCAGATGCCGGAGAGGCCCCAGACAACGGCGCTTATGGCGTCACCCTAACAGCTCCCAGCGGGACAGCGATCGTGGGGTCGGGCGACCTGCAAGATTGGTACGATCATAAGCTGACAACCCAGCAGCGCACCTTCGTCGACAAACCGTACCGCGACCCTGTTCGCCTTAAGGGCGCCGCCGGAACGGGAAAAACCCTCTCCATGGCCGTCAAACTGCTCCGCGACGCCTACGCCGCAGAAGATCGAGGCACCCCGACGAAGTTCGCTTTCCTGACCCATAGCGCTGCGGTCGCACACGAAACGGTTCCCGAGATGCTGGATGCATTAGATCGGACTGGCCGCTGGAGACGACTCCGGAGCGCGTCGATATTCATCGGCTCCATATACGAGCTTGCCCAAGACATACTTCAGTATGACCAGAAGAAGCTAAAGCCAATTTCAACAGACGGAAAAGATGGACGAGAATACCAATCTGCTGAGGTTGTATCTGCAACGGCCAGACTTCTGGATCGTCCGCAATTTCAGATCAGGGATATTGCCGCCTGTTCGGAGTCCATTCGGGACGGAATCAAGAACCTAACCGATCGCCCCCGATTTCATGCGGCCCTCATGAATGAGATTGCTTGCGTTCTGGACGCAGAAAACATTCGTTTGGGCTCCAACGCGGCTTCAAGATACCTGACGTCGTCTCGAGAGAGATGGCAAATCGACCTGCCTACCGAAGCAGACCGTCTAGCAATACTAAAGATACATGATGAGTACAGAAAAGAAGTCGAGAAATCTGACTACCTGAGCATGGATCAGATGGTTGCTGATTTCAACAGATACTTGGAAATGCACGAATGGGCTATGCTTAGAGATAAGCGTGGATTCGATGTTGTTTTTGTAGATGAACTCCATTACTTTAATCGCGTTGAGCGCATGATATTCCACAACCTGTTCACTCGAGAGGCGAACTTGGATGGAAAGATGCCGCTTATGATGTCGTACGACCTGAAGCAGGGACCGACTGATAGCTTCCTTGGATCCGGCTCCGGAGAATCTGCAGCAACGTTCTTCCAAAAATTGGGCACCGGCGAGTCGAAACTGGTTGAACTCACTGAGGTATTTCGATCCACCCCAGAGATCACCCGCTTTATAAATGATCTCGATGCCGCCTTCCCTGCGCTCGACCTTGAAGGCGAGTGGGGCGTTTATGAAGGAGCATCGGCCCGACCGAACGGCGATCAACCGACATTGAGACTCTATGAAGACAGCAAAAGCCTCCTAGACGGCGTCTTCAAGGCAGCCCTCAAAGACGCTGCCAGTTTTGGCGGAAAAAATGTCGCCGTTATTTGCATGAACGAAGATCTTTATTCGAGATATCTCAAGGTCGGGCGAATTGCAGACAAATTCGTTGAGCTTAGCGCGAGGGACCAAACCGCTGAGCTGAGATATGCAGGAAAAAGATGCGTTTTCACGATGCCGGAGTATGTCGCAGGACTTCAGTTTGACTCGGTTCATGTAATTCATGCCGACCGGGCCGAGCTCGACGATGGGGCGACTATTGGTGAACGGAGACGCTTCATCTCGCGTCTGTATCTAGCGGTCAGCCGAGCCCGCTCTCAACTATCTATAGCATCCGCATTGGACCGCGGCGGCTACACAAGCGCGCTTGAAAACCCCATCCAACGGGCCAGCCTTCTTTTGAGCAACTGAACCCCCTCACCGCCCCTTCCGGAACGCCTCCGCCTTCTCCGCCGCGGCCTCGGCGCGCCACCGCTTCGGCGCGGACTTGTCGACCTCCTCCCCTGCCCCGGTCAGGGCTTCGTTGGCGAACTCGAGGTCGAGGAGCTTCATCTTCTTGATCTCGTCGCGCAGGCGGGCGGCTTCCTCGAACTCCAGGTTGGCGGCGGCGTTGCGCATGCGGCCTTCCAGGTCCTTGAGCGCGGCCTGGAAGTTGGAGCCGATGAAGGGCTTGGCCTCCTCGGCCACGCCCGGGCGGGTCAGGCGGTCCATCTCGCGGGTCTCATAGGGCGAGGCCATGATCTCCTTGATGTCGCGCTTGACCGATTCCGGCGTGATGCCGTGTTCGGCGTTGTAGGCCTCCTGCTTCTCGCGCCGGCGGTTGGTCTCGGCGATGGCGCGCTCCATCGAGCCGGTCATGCGGTCGGCGTAGAGGATGACGCGGCCGTCCACGTTCCGGGCGGCGCGGCCGATGGTCTGGATCAGGCTGGTTTCGGAGCGCAGGAAGCCCTCCTTGTCGGCGTCGAGGATGGCGACCAGACCGCACTCGGGGATGTCGAGGCCCTCGCGCAGCAGGTTGATGCCGATCAGGACGTCGAATGACCCGAGACGGAGATCGCGCAGGATCTCGATGCGTTCGAGGGTGTCGACGTCGGAGTGCATGTAGCGGACGCGGATGCCCTGCTCATGCATGTATTCCGTCAGGTCCTCGGCCATCTTCTTGGTCAGGGTGGTGACGAGGGAGCGGTAGCCCTTGGCCGTGGTCTGGCGGACCTCGTCGATGACGTCGTCGACCTGGTTGCGGGTGGCGCCGGAGACGGGGCGGATCTCGACCGGGGGGTCGATCAGGCCGGTGGGGCGGATGACCTGTTCGGTGAAGACGCCGCCGGTCTGGGCCAGCTCCCACTGGCCGGGGGTGGCGCTGACGTGGACGGTCTGGGGCCGCATGGCGTCCCATTCGTCGAACTTCAGCGGGCGGTTGTCGATGCAGCTGGGCAGGCGGAAGCCGTACTCGGCCAGGGTCGATTTGCGGCGGTAGTCGCCGCGGTACATGGCGCCGATCTGGCCGATGGTGACGTGGCTCTCGTCGACGAACAGCAGGGCGTTGTCGGGGATGTATTCGAAGAAGGTGGGCGGGGGCTCGCCGGGGGCGCGGCCGGTCAGCCAGCGGCTGTAGTTCTCGATGCCGGCGCAGGAGCCGGTGGCCTCCATCATCTCCAGATCGAAGCGGACCCGCTGCTCGAGGCGCTGGGCTTCGAGGAGCTTGCCGTTCTCGACCATCCAGTCGAGCGTCTCCTTCAGCTCGGCCTTGATGCCGGTCATGGCCTGGTTGAGCGAGGGGCGCGGGGTGACGTAGTGGCTGGCGGCGTAGACGGTGACCTCGGTCAGGTCATTGGTCTTCTTGCCCGTGAGCGGATCGAACTCCTGGATGGACTCGACCTCGTCCCCGAACAGCTGGATGCGCCAGGCGCGGTCTTCCATGTGGACCGGGAAGATCTCCAGCACGTCGCCGCGCTTGCGGAACATGCCGCGCTCGAAATTGAGGTCGTTGCGCTTGTACTGCAGCGCGATCAGGTCGGCCCGCAGCTTGGCCTCATCGATCTGGTCGCCGACCTTCAGGGTGAAGGTCATGGCCGTATAGGTCTCGACCGAGCCGATGCCGTAGATGCAGCTGACCGAGGCGACGACGATGACGTCGTCCCGCTCGAGGATCGCCCGCGTCGCCGAGTGCCGCATGCGGTCGATCTGCTCGTTTATACTACTATCCTTCTCGATGTAGGTGTCGGTCCGGGGGACGTAGGCCTCGGGCTGGTAGTAGTCGTAGTACGAGACGAAATACTCGACCGCATTGTCCGGGAAGAAGGCCTTGAACTCGGAATAGAGCTGGGCCGCGAGGGTCTTGTTGTGGGCGAGGATCAGGGCCGGGCGCTGGGTCTGTTCGATGACCTTGGCCATGGTGAAGGTCTTGCCCGAGCCGGTGACGCCCAGCAGGACCTGGTCGCGGTCGCCCTCCTCCGCCTGGGCCACCAGTTCGGCGATGGCGGCGGGCTGGTCCCCGGCGGGGGTGTATTTCGTCTCCAGCCGGAAGGGGACGCGCTTCTTGTCGCCGGGGCGGTCGGGGCGGTGCGGGACCCAGCCCTCTGGCTTGCCGGGCGCCTCCTCGGGCGTCAGCCGGGGGCCGGTGACGGGGGCGAACATGGGCATGCGGCCGCCGCCCGGACCGTCCGGAATGAAGGGCGCCTGCGCCTCCTGCATGCCGGGAGAATGGACAGGTTTCGGCGTCCCTTGCGGGGTCGGACGGGTAGAACGGGCCATGAACGGAATGTAGGCGGCGCCGCTCCCTGACGCCAGCGCCCGGGAGCGGCGCCTGCTGACAGCGAACTGTCAGCAGTGTCAGCAGGATGGCATCAGCGGCGCACGCGGGCGCGGGTCTCCAGGTCGCTGATGCGGCGGTCGAGGTAGTCACGGTCGTCCGACGACGGCTGGGCCCGGCTGTAGGCGGCCTCCAGACGGGTCAGGTCGCCCAGCTCGACGCGGATCGGGGCCTGGGCCGCGCTGCTGAGCCCGGAGGCCGACAGGGCGCGCTCGATGTTGGTCAGGCGGGTGCGGTTATCGACATAGCCGCCGCCGTAGCCGGTGTCGCCGACCCGGGCGTCGAGGGCGTCGAGCCGGGCGTCGAGATCGTCCCGCTCCTGGGCGGTCAGGCGGCCGTCGCGCAGGTAGCCGCTCTCGACCCGGATCAGGTCGGCGTAGTCGGTCTTCAGGCGCGTGCCCTCGGTGCGGGTCAGGCGGCGGGCCCGGACGGCGGCGTCGACGCGCGCCTCGAAGTCGACCCGGCCGTCGGCGACGGTCTGACGGCCCGACGAATAGTCCGAACCGCCGGCTTCGACGCGCTGGGAGAACTCGCGGTACTGCGCCACCAGATCGGCGCGCTCCTGCGTCGTGACGCGGCCGTCGGCGGTGTAGCGGGCTTCCAGCTGGACCAGATCGTCGTACTCGTAGCGCAGGCGGCTGGCCTCGCTGGCGGACAGGCGGCCCGAGCGGACGTCGGCGTCGAGCCGCGACTGGAACTGGCTGCTCTGGTTCGACAGCGGACGGCGGCCGCGGCTCCATTCAGCTTCCAGCGAGGTCGAGACGCCGAAGCGGTCGCCGAACAGGGCGCCCAGGATGGCCCCGAAGGCGTCCTGCTGGTTGGTCGGCTGCTGCTGGCCCGAGGTGTAGGGCGTCTGGGCGAAGGCCATGGGCGCGGCGGCCAGCACCAGGGCGCCGGCGGCGAGGGCGGGAAGACGTTTGGCGGAAGTCATGGGTCAGCTCCGACCGTTGTTCGGGTCGGAGAAACGGAAGCCCGTCGTGAAGGTTGCCGAAGCGGCCCCGGAGCAGGACAGCTCGCCCCACATCTGGGCCATTCTCACGGCGGTGCTGATCGTTGTCGGTCTCGCCACCCGCTTCCCGCAGGGCCGGTTTGTTGCGTTGGCGCGGATGCGGCTGGACACGCCGCAGGCCTGCTCGACCATCAGAACTCTCCGGGCGATCACCAAGCCTGACAGGACGCCGGAGGCCCGATTTTCGTGACCGACCGCAAGCAGAAGTTATCCACCAAACTCGCCCTACGGGCGAACAATGGGGACTGGTGCGATCAAGCTTTACTGTTTCAGATTGCATAGCCCGTACAGTGCGGGTTGTATCAAGGAAACGAGCATGATGACGAAACACGTCGCGGCCCTCGGGGCCGCCGCAGCCATTCTCCTCAGCGCCGGAGCGGTTGCCGCCGACTGCGCCAGCCAAGCTGCGGCCGCCTGCGCTGAATTCCAGGTCAACCCGGCCGATCCGACCGGATACGAAGGTCAAAACCCGGCCTACGCTGCCTGCGTCTCCAACTACATGCGGGCTTGTGAGATCGAGTACGAACCCGCCGATCCGAACCCGTAAGAACCGAGGCGGCGATCATGAAACGGATGACAATCCTCCTCGGGGTCGCCGCCCTTTCGCTGGCGGCCTGCGAGGAGCAGCCCGCGCCCGGCGTCAATGTGTTCGAGCGCTGGGAGCCTAGCGGCGAACCTACCACCGCAGGATTCACCCCCGCGACCTGCGGGCCGCGGAAACCGGCGTCACCCGCCCAGATCGGCGCCGTCTATATCTATGACTTCTCGACCCGCGACGGGGAACCCGGCGGCGAATGGCGCGAGCGCATCAGCGCTCTTATCCCGGATGGCGCGGTCGCCCAGGCAAGTTTCGACCCCATTCGGGAGGAAGGCCCCCCTCACCCCATGAACCCGACGATCTACCGGTTCGGGATGCTGGCAGGCAGCGGAGAGACCCTGAAGATCGAGTACCCGGATGACGCCGCGGCGCGGATTGCCGCCTTGACGCCGAACGCCGAAGTCGTGCTCGATGTGAAGCGATCAGTGAACAATCGCTCTGCGACCGGAAAGGCCACCGTCACCTTCCGGGGCTGCGGAAGTCTGACCGTCGAAGACCGGCCGACGGGTGTTCGCGTCTACGACATCACGCCCTTCGCTCCGGATGATCGGACAAAGCCGGTCGTTATTGAGCACAACCGGATCTATGTGCTGGACGACAGCGGATGGCCCGCTGTCGTGGAAACCCGCTACGGCGTCCAGAGACTGGAGCGACGACAGTAGCGCCGTCTGGACGGTGACGAGGTCCGAAAGCCGCGCACGCGGAGGGGACAACGGGTTACAGTCAGACTGTTCCGCCCCCGTTCGCATCACCATGATCCTCACCATCTCCATCCTGCCGTCCCCCGTCGGTCCGCTGGACCTGGCCTGTGACGATGAGGGCCGGCTGCGCGGCGTGTCGTTCGGCGACGGCCTGGGCCGGGCGATGCGGCGCGAGTATCCGGCCGCCACGATGATCGACGGCGAGACGCCGGAACCGGTGCGGAAGGGGCTTGAGGCCTATTTCAGCGGCGATCAGGCGGCGCTCGGCCGCATTCCCTGGTCACTGGAAGGGGCGACCGCGGCGGACGGCTTTCAGGCCCGGGTCTGGCGGGCGCTGGCGGACATCCCCGCGGGCCTGACGATCAGCTACGGCGAGATGGCCCGACGCGCCGGCGAGCCGGGCGCCGCGCAGGCGGCGGGCGTCGCGCTGAACCGCAATCCGATCCCCGTCGTCCTGCCTTGCCACCGCGTCGTCGGCGCGGACGGCGCCATGGTCGGCTTCGGCGGCGGGCTGGAGCGCAAGACCTGGCTGCTGCGGCACGAGGGCGCCCTGCTGCTCTAGAACTGCGGCCCCATGGTCGGCACGACGAAGGCGCGGCCGACGGCGTCACGGGCCGCGACGACCTCGGGACGGGCGATGACCCGGTGATGGATCGTCAGCATGCGGCGGTCGTAGTCGGTGCGGCCGGCGTCCAGATAGCCGTGCATCAGGCTGACGCCCTCGCCGACCGTCTCCGGGTCCGCCAGCATGCCGACCAGCACCCGCGCCATCTCGTCCTCGTCGCCGCGACAGGCCGCGACCTCATAGGCGGCGATCGGCGCGTCACGCCAGTTCTCGCCCATGACGGCCTCGATGACCTCCGCGGCCGCGGCGTCGCCCCGCTCGCGCGCGGCGCAGGCCCGGACCTGACGCGCCTGCATCTTGCCGTAGGCGCTGAGCCGGTCCTCCTCGAGCCCCGCCAGGGCGGCGGTCGCCTCCTCGGTGCGTCCGAGACGGAGGTAGGTCCAGCCGAGGTTGATCGTCTGGCTGACGTTCTGCGAACCGTACTCCTGACGCGCTGCGGCGGCCTCCTGTTGCGCCACCGCCTCTTCGCCGCGTCCCAGGGCCATCAGGATGCGGGACCGGCCGTTGAGCACCCAGGTGTAGTCCTCGGCGTCGACGCTGCCCGCCTCCGGCTCGGGCCCGGCGAGGATGGCGTCCGCCGCGGCCAGGGCTTCCTCCGGACGGCCCAGATCGTACAGCAGGGCGGGCACGCGGGCGCGGTCCTTGATGGAGGCTCCGGTCTTGTCGGCGTCCTTGCGGGCCAGAGCCAGTTCGGCGGCCCAGGCGGCGTCGAGGTTCAGGCGTGCGTCGGCCGACCGGACCTCGTCATAGCGACGCAGGGCGAACAGCTGCAGCCGCGGCCCCGGCGCGCGGATCCGCGACACCAGCTGGCGGGCGTCATCGAGGCGACCACGATCGATGTAGTCGTCCACCAGCTTGAGCCAGAGCCAGGAATCGTCGTCGTTGGTCCAGCCCGACCGGTACAGGGCCTCGCGCGCATTGAAGCCGATGTCCCCCTCGAGTTCGGGGTTCATCACCAGTTGCAGGACGAAGACGTCGTAGTACTCGTTCGCCGCCGACGGGAAGCGCTGCAGGATTTCGGTGAAGACCACCGCGGCGCCGCTGAGGTCGGTCGCCTTGTTGTGAGCCTCCAGCCGGGTGCTCCATTGCTGGAGGGTCGCCTCGGGAGAGGCCGTGACTTCCTGAAGCAACGGCAGGGCCGCCGCCGGACGGTCCAGCTGGAGATGCAGCAGGGCCTGAAGCCAGATGATCGCGCGCCGCTCCTCGGCCGGGACGCGGGCGGTGTCGGGGTGGGCCAACAGGGCCTTGCTGAGCAGCAGGGCTTCCTCGAACCGCTCCTGATCGATGGCGGCGCCCAGCTTCTGACGGATCGACGCCCGGCTTTCCTGCTGGATCATGGCCGGCCGGAGATCCGGCGCGGCGGCGGTCGGCGACGGCTGGCCGGAAAGGGCCGCAAGGCCCAGCGCAATGGCGGCGATGGTCATCTGAAGGTCTCCCCGAAACAGGAGCTTAGCGGCTCCCGGACCGGCGCCAAGGGTGGCATTGACGCAGTGTAACCCCAAGGTTACAAGTAACCTCAAGGTGACACAGGAGGCCGCCATGAGCCGGACGACAGGCAAGCAGTCGAGAGCGGGCGACAGCTATCGGGACCGCATCCAGCGCGAGTGGATCAGCCGGATCACCATCCTGCCGGCGGCGAGTCTGGGCATCACCGTCATCGCCGTGGGCCAGGCCCGTGAGTGGCTGAGCGGCGAAGACACCGGCTGGAGCACCGTTCTGCTGGCCGCGGCCGCCACGATCAATCTGCTGCTGATCCCCATGATGATCATGGGTTGGGACGGCGGCTCGCGAAAGCAGAAGCGACTGCTGGAAGACGAATTGACCCGCGCCTACCGCGCCGACGCCATGACCTGGGCTTTCTGGATGCTTCTGGTCGGGGTGACGGGCCTGTATCTGGTGGGGCTGTGGAAGCCGCAGGTGACCGTGATCGCCCTGCCGATGGCGCTGTGGGTGGCGGCGGCGACTGCGGCGTTCCGGTTCGCCGCCCTGCATCGGCGCGCGGAACGGGAGATGGGCGCCGATGACTGACGGATCAGCGAGACGACAGCGACGCATCCTGAGGCTCGCACTGGGCGCCGTCGCCCTGCTGGCGCTCGCCGCCGGTCTGGGCGCGCTGTGGGCCGGACAGACCGACCGTCTCGGCGCGATCGATCAGGCGACCATCCTGATCTTCGCGGTCGTGGTCGGCGTCGCCGCGATCGGAACCGCCCTGACCTATTCGCCGGGCGGGATCGCGAAGTCGTCCGACCTGGGCCGGTGGGACCGGGCCCAACGGGACCGGAACCGTGACCTGGTGATCAACATCATCGGCGGCTTCATCTGGGTCGGCTACGGGTCGGTGGAAATCCAGGAGAGCCTGCAGGCCGGGGAGACGCAGAGGGCCGCGGTCTACATCGCCCTGGTGATGCTCTGGCTGTTCGTCGCGCCCGCCATCCTGATGGGCTGGACCGTTCCGGCGCGGAAGAACCGCGCCTGGCTGGACGACGAACTCAGCCGGGCCTTCCGGGCCAAGGCCGCCGCCACCGGTTTCGCCGCGCTTCTGCTCGGCGGCGCCGCGACCTACCTCGTCAGCCTGTTCGCACCGGACCGGACGCCGAACGCCATCCTTTTCGCCCTCTGGCTGGGCGGCGGCGTCGCCTCGGCCCATTTCGTCTGGCTTCACAACAGCGCCCAGCCGGAAGACGCGGACCTGGAAGACGATGGCTGATCCCCGGCTGGCGTCCCGCCTGAAGGAGGCGCGGCAGGCAGCGGGCCTGACGCAGGCGGAACTGGCCGACAAGGCCGGGGTGTCGCGCAAGACCATCAACACCGTCGAGAACGGGGTCTTCGTCCCCTCGACCATTCTGGCGCTGAGCCTCGCGCGGGCGCTGGATGTGAAAGTCGAGGATCTGTTCTGGCTGACGGACTGAAGAGAGGGATTAGGGACTAGGGACTAGGGATTAGGGTGGCCGGGCTGGAGTGCGAATTCCTGCCTCGAGCCTTGCCGAACCTAATCCGTAGCCCCTAGTCCCTTCTCGTCCTCGCAGTGGGCCGCTAGACCCGACCCATGACCACCCTCCCCCTGTCCGAAATCCTGATCCTGCTGGCGGCGCTGGTCGCGGCGGGGCTGGCGGGCGGCGTGGTGGCCGGACTGTTCGGCGTGGGCGGCGGGACGGTGATCGTGCCGGCGCTGTTCTACGCCTTCGAGGTTCTGGGCGTGGGCGGCGAAAGCAATCTGCACGTCGCCGTCGGCACCTCCCTGCTGACGATCGTGGCGACCAGCTGGCGCTCGCTGAAGGCGCACCGCAGCCACGGGGCCGTGGACGAGGCGGTGCTGAAAAGCTGGACGCCCTGGGTGGGCTTCGGCGGACTGGTGGGCGCCGCCGTCGCAGGCTTCGCCTCCATGGAGGGGCTGGCGATCGTCTACGGCGTCTGCCTGGCGCTGATCGGCCTGCAACTGGGCCTGCTGCCCGAGCGGTTCACCCTGGCGAAGGACCTCCCGACCGGCTGGGTCCGCCGGATCGTGGCGACGATCATCGGCGGCCTCTCGGCCATGATGGGCATCGGCGGGGGCAGTTTCGGCGGTCTGACCATGACCCTGTGCGGACGGCCGATCCATCAGGCGGTGGCGACCGCATCCGGCTTCGGCGTGGCCATCGGCGGCGCGGCGGCGCTGGGCTTCGTCGTCTTCGGCTGGGACGCGGTCGGACGCCCGCCGTTCAGCGTCGGCTACGTCAACATTCCCGCCGCGATCATCATGGGCGTGCTGACTACCGCCGTGGCGCCGTGGGGCGCCAAGCTGGCGCACAGTCTGGACAAGCGGATCCTGCGCCGGGTCTTCGCCCTGTACATGATCGGGACCGCGCTGTCGGTGGTGGTGAAGGCGCTGTGAGGCAGCAGGATCGCGGACGGGCAGCGGAGGAGACAAACCCTCCCTATCGCCTGCCGCCTGTCTGACTATTGCCCTCTACGGCGTCAGCGTCAGGGCCGTCGGGGTCGCGGTGAAGCCGGACAGGCGGCCGAGGTAGCTCATCCCGAGCAGGGAGTGAGGCAGGCCCTCGGCGACCACCAGGGCCTCCACCTGCTCGACACGCGCGCCGGACACCGAGACCGACCGCAGCTGGACCCGGGCCGCGTTGACCGGGCCGGAGGCGGTGACGAGCCGGGCGTTGAAGTCGGCAGGCTTCAGACCGAGCCCCAGACGCACGGCGTCTTCCTTGGTCAGCACCATGACGCTGGCGCCGGTGTCGACCATGGCGTGGATGGTTCGTCCGTCGATCCGGACATCGGCCCAGTAGTGACCGTCGGACGCCTTCAGGACCTGCGCCGGCCCGCCGACGGCGGGAGCGGTGATCGCAGCCGGTTCGGCGGCGCGCGCCTCGCCCCGCAGCCCCGCCTGATCCATCCACCACAGCACCGTCAGCGACGAGGCCACGGCCAGACCCAGAACTCCGAGCGACGACAGATCGAAACGCATCAACACGACATCCGCGGCGACGGCCGCTTCCTGCGGCCTGCTCCCCTGTCGCACACGGCGATTGGGATGCGGTGAAGGAGGATGGTGGACGGGGGGTTAAGGGGAGGGGGCAGGTTCCGGGGGCGAGGTTCCAAGGGCGGGACGCCAAGGGGCAGGCGCCCCTGAAACCTGGAACCTGACCCCCAGAACCTATCCCAGCTTCGCCGGATCGATCAGGGACCGCCGCGCGGGAAGCTCGGTCATGATCTCGGCGCGACGTTCATCGGTGAGTCCGCTCCAGCCGCCGATCTCCTGCAGGGTGCGATAACAGCCCAGACACAGGCCGGTCGGCCCGTCGACGATGCACACCTTCACACAGGGCGTGGCGACTGGGCGCGGGGGCTGGCGGGGGGTGTCGGGAGCGCTTGATGACATCTGAACGAAATATGGTCCGCTAGCGGAGTAAAACTGGTTGCAATTCGCGTAGGGTTATCCTACCTTGACCATGACGCGAAACGACTATGACGGTGAGACCCCCGATCAGCACGACGTGTCTCTTTTCATCGTTCAACGAAAGGAGACATCACAGATGAACGATAAGGACCGCAACCTGCAGCACGCCATGATGAGCTTTGCGCTCTGGGGCGGGATGCTCGTGAACACGAAGAACACCAACGGCGCCGGCGATCGCGTGATCAGCCACCCGTCGAACTTCGTGCCGATCAAGATCGCCAAACGCGGGTAAGGGCGCGCCGGTAAGGCGAGACCCGGATCCGAAGAACACAGAAGCCCCGGGCCGGAAGGTCCGGGGCTTTTTAGTGGCTAGTGAAGCTCGCAGAGTCGCTGATGGCGGAAGGGCGACGCGGACCGCCCCGTCGCAGGCCGGTGACCAGCCACCAACAACTAGCCACCGGCCACTTCCCGCGGGCCGCCGCCAATTGTGCTCGCCCGCCAGATGCGGCACAGCAGCCTCCATGACCCTGATCAGCATCGAACGCCGCGGCCCCGTCGAGATCTGGACGCTGGACCGCGCCGACCGTCTCAACGCCCTGCCCGACCTCGAGGACGGCGAGGCCTTCGCCCGCGCCTGCGAGGCCGTGAACGCGGACCGCTCGGTGCGCTGCGTGATCCTGACCGGCGCGGGCCGGGCCTTCTCGGCGGGCGGCGACCTGCGGGCGATGAAGGACCGGCGCGACCTGTTCGAGGGCGCCGGGACCGACATTCGCGAACGCTATCGCCGCGTGGTGCACCGGATCGTGCGGTCGCTGTACGGGCTGGAGGTTCCGCTGGTGGCGGCGGTCAACGGGCCGGCCATGGGGCTGGGCTGCGACATCGCCGGGCTGGCCGACATCCGTATCGCCTCGGAACTGGCCTCGTTCGGCGTGCCCTTCCTGAAGCTGGGCATCCTGCCGGGCGACGGCGGGGCCTGGCTGATGCCGCGCAACGTCGGCTACGTCCGCGCGGCCGAGCTGCTGTTCACGGGCCGGACGCTGGACGCCCGCACGGCGCTGGAGTGGGGACTGGTGAACCGGGTCGTCCCGGCGGAGGTCCTGCTGGACGAGGCGCTGAAGACCGCCGGAGAGATCGCCGCCCAGGCGCCCAACGCCCTGCGCATGACCAAGGCCCTGCTGCGGCAGGGGCGTGACGCGACCTTCGACCAGATCCTGGAGATGACCGCCGCCATGCAGGCGCTGGCCCACCTGACCGACGACCACGCCGAGGGCGTGGCCGCCGTGCTGGAGAAACGACCGGCCGACTTCAGCGGCCGCTAGGCCGTCCCCGGTCGTCAGTCCTGACGGACCGGGGTCTGCATCGAGCGGTCGGCGGGCACGCCGGGCGACTGTTCACGCGGGGCGCCGGCGACCTGGCCGGGCTTCATGAACTTCACCAGCACGCGCTGGCCGATCAGCAGGGGCGCGTCGCCGGCCGAGACCACGACCTCGACCACGCGCTCGTCAGACCGCTGCGAGGGGTCGTCCGACGCCAGCTTGCGGGCGCCGAAGACGGCGGCGCGGCGCATGACGGTGCCCACATAGACCTTGGACGGATCGCCTTCCGGCGTGATCTCGACCTGCTGGCCGGTGGTCACGTTCGGAATGTCGCTCTCGACGATCTCGGCGCGCGCGATCCGCGGGGCGTCGGGCTCCAGGTCGAACATGTTCGACACGTTCAGGGTCGAGGCGCCGGCGCCCGGGTTGGCGTAGCGGCGCACGATGCGGCCGTCCATCGGGGCGCGGATGACGGTCAGTTCAAGGTTGTAGGCGGCCTCGGCGAGGCGGGCCCGGGCGGTCTGGATGGCGGCCTGCTGGGAGGCCAGCCGGGCTTCGGCCGAG
>NZ_DASWWG010000065.1:0-22661 GCF_036400995.1 Brevundimonas sp. | reverse complement strand
CCTCGGAAGGCGTGAGGGGCTGGGCGCACGCCACGATCGACTCCTCAGGCGACGTACGCCGCGCAGAGGCGGCGATCGACGGGCGCTGGGGGCGGCGCAACCTCGCGTCGGTCAGCTACATCGTCGATCGGTCCAATCCCGTCGCCGGGCCGGAGAACCGGAATTACGAGTTTGTGCAGCTGACAGGACAACAGTTCGTCTACGGCAACTGGGGCGTGGCGGCGTCCGGCATCGCCGATCTTGAACGCGACATCGTGATCCGGTCGGAAGTGGGCCTGCTCTTCGACGACGATTGCTTTCGTTTTGAACTGGGCTGGCGCCGGGACAACACCCGCGTGCGGCCGAGCGGGCCGTCGGAGGGGCTCTACATCCGCCTAAACCTCGCCACTTTCGGCGGTACAGGGTAAGGACAGGGCGAAGGGCGCCCGGCGTCGCGCGACTCGGGGCGCGCGGTTGACCGCGGAGCCGGGAACAACCGGCGGGCGCCGCTTGAGGAATCGGGACTAGCATGCGTTTTCAGCGTTACTTGACGGGCGTGGCCATCGCCGCCCTCCTGGCCGGATCGGCTGTGGCGCAAACGGCGCCGGGCCAACAGCCGGCGGCCGCAGGCGCACTGAACCCGGCGGCCCCGTCAGCGACCCCGCAGTCGCCGCCCGCCGCCCCGACCTTCCAGCTGGCCGACGGCATCCTGGCCACCGTCAACGACAGCGTCATCACCGGCTACGACCTGCGTCAGCGCATGCTGCTGCTGATCGCCATGACCCAGGTGCAGCCGACCCCGGAGAACATTCCGGCGATCCAGCAACAGGCGATCAACGCCCTGATCGACGAGCGCCTGCAGAACCAGGAGCTCGCCAAGTACGAGGAGCTGGTCGTCAGCGACGAGGAAGTGGATCGCGAGATCGCGGCCATGGCCCAGGAAGTGGGCACCACCTCGGAAAACTACCTGCAGTACCTCGCCCAGGGCGGCATCCGTCCCCAGACCTTCCGCGAACAGCTGCGCACCCAGATCGGCTGGCAGCAGCTGGTCGGCGGCCGCTTCCAGAGCCGCGCCCGCGTCAGCCGCGGCGCCGTGGACGCCGCCCTGCGCCAGATCAACGAGGCGGCGACCAAGAAGCAGTACCTGATCGGTGAAATCTACATCGAGGCCAGCCGCGTCGGCGGGCAGCAGGCCGCGATGAACGGCGCCAACCAGCTGGTCTCGCAGATGGTCCAGGGCGCGCCCTTCCAGGCCGTCGCCCAGCAGTTCTCGGCGGCTCCCTCGGCCACCCGCGGCGGCGACGCCGGCTGGGTTGTCGAAGGCACCATCTCGCCGACCCTGCAGCAGGCGCTGGACCAGCTGGCCCCCGGCCAGCTGTCGCGTCCGATCCCGGTCGAGGGCGGCGTCTACATCATCTACATGCGCGACAAGCGCGAAGGCGCCTCGGCCAGCCTGGTGTCGATGAAGCAGGTAATGGTCGAGCTGCCGGAAACGGCGACCGAAGCCGACGTCGCCGCCGCCAGCCAGCGTCTGGAGGCCATCCGCCCGCAACTGACCTGCGACAACATGCTGGGCCGCGCCCGCTCGGAACAGGGCCTGCTGGGCGCTGACCTGGGCGAGTCGGACGTGCAGAACCTGGCGCCGCAGTTCCAGCAGGTCGCCCGTTCGGCCGAGATCGGCAGCGTCAGCTCGCCGGTCCGCACCCCGCTGGGCGTTCACCTGCTGGCCGTCTGCGGCCGTCGCGTGGGCGGGACCGAGGTTCCGGACGCCCGCGCCGTCGAAAGCCAGCTGTTCCGCCAGACCCTCGCCACCCTGGGCCGCCGCTACATGCGCGACCTGCGCGAGGACGCCCTGATCGAGTACAAGCAGTGATGACCGCGCCCGCCGCGCCGCTGGCTCTCTCGATGGGGGAACCGGCGGGCGTCGGGCCCGAGATCATCGCCCGCGCCTGGGCCGCCCTGAAGACCGAGGGGGCCGTCTTCGCCGTCATCGGCGACGCCGCCCTGCTGCGCGCCCAAGGCCAGCCGATCCAGCCCATCCCGCACATCAGCGAGGCGGCCGGCGTCTTCGCCCGCGCCATACCGGTGCTGGACCAGCCCCTGCCCGCTCCCGTCACGCCCGGCGTCCCCAGCCCGGCCAACGCCGGCCCGGTCGCCGACTGGATCGAACAGGCGGTCAATCTGGCCCTGTCCGGCGATGCCTCCGGCGTCGTCACCGCGCCGATCGCCAAGGCGCCCCTCTACGCCGCAGGCTTCCGCTTCCCGGGTCACACCGAGTTCATCGCCGAACTGACCGCCGACGCCCCGTTCAGCGGCGTGCGCGGCCCGGTGATGATGCTGACCGCGAAGGACCTGCGCGCCTGTCTGGTCACCATCCACTCGCCGCTGGCCGAGGTCCCCGAACTGGTCACCGCCGAGCGCATCCAGCGCACCGCCCGCGTCGTCCATGAATCGATGAAGCGCGACTTCGGCATCGCCCGCCCCCGGCTGGCCGTCGCCGCCCTCAATCCCCACGCGGGCGAAGGCGGGGCGTTGGGCTTGCAGGAGATCGAGGTCATCGGCCCGGCGCTGGACGCCCTGCGCGAGGAGGGCCTGACCGTCGCCGGCCCCCTGCCCGCCGACACCATGTTCCATGACGAGGCGCGCGCGACCTATGACGCCGCCATCTGCCTGTACCACGACCAGGCCCTGATCCCGGTGAAGACGCTGGACTTCTGGGGCGGGGTCAACGCCACCCTGGGCCTGCCGGTCGTCCGCACCTCGCCCGACCACGGCACCGGCTTCGAGATCGCCGGCAAGGGCGTCGCCCGGGCGGACAGCCTGATCGCCGCGATCCGGCTGGCCGGAGTGATGGCGGCGGCGCGGGCGGGGTAGACTTATTCCTCCCCCTGCGGGGGAGGAATGGCTATGAACCCCTCCATGGACCTGACCCTCCGCGAACACCTCGACGCCCACGGGCTCGCCGCCAAGAAGAGCTTCGGCCAGCACTTCCTGCTGGACCTGAACGTCACGCGGAAGATCGTGCGCTTCGCCGGGCCGTTCGAGGGCCGTCCGGTGATCGAGGTCGGCCCCGGCCCCGGCGGGCTGACGCGGGCCCTGCTGGAAAGCGACGCGGGCAAGGTGGTGCTGGTCGAGAAGGACCCCCGCTTCATCCCCCTGCTCAGTGAGCTGGACGACGGCGCGGGCCGCCTGACTGTAGTCGAGGCCGACGCCCTGAACGTGCGCGAGGACCAGTTGGTCGAGGGCCCGGCGCATCTGGTGTCCAACCTGCCCTACAACGTCGGCACGCCGCTGCTGATCAAATGGCTGACCGGGCCCTGGACGCCCGCCTCCCTGACCCTGATGTTCCAGAAGGAAGTCGCCGAGCGCGTCGTGGCGCGGCCGGGCGACGACGCCTACGGCCGTCTGGCGGTGATCTCGCAGGCGGTGGCCGAGGCGAAACTGGTCATGCACCTGCCCGCCGCCGCCTTCACGCCCCCGCCGAAGGTCGCCAGCGCCGTGGTGCATCTGGTCCCGCGCGAGGATCGTCCGGACCGCGAACTGCTCAAGGCGCTGGAGCGGGTCACCGCCGCCGCCTTCGGCCAGCGCCGCAAGATGCTGCGCTCCAGCCTGAAACAGTTGGGCGGCGCCGAGCTGTGCGAAGCCGCCGGGATTTCGCCGGAGGACCGGGCCGAGGTGATCGATCTGGAGGGCTTCCTGCGGCTGGCCCGCGCCCACGCGGGGCAGGCCCAGCCGACCGCCCCGACCGACGGCGGCGCCGTCCTGATGCGCCGCAAGCGGACCTGACGTGACCGCCGACATCGATCCGTTCCGCGCCATCGGCATCAGCCGCCTGGCCCACGCCCTCAAGGCCGAGGGCCGGTCGATCATCCACATGGAGTTCGGCCAGCCGTCGACCGGCGCCCCGCCTGCGGCCCTCGCCACGGCCCATCAGGTGCTGGACACCGACGCCATGGGCTATTGGGAGAGCGCGCCCCTGCGCCAGCGGATCGCCCGGCTCTACGCCGACCGCTACGGCGCGACGGTCGATCCCGACAACATCCTGATCACCAACGGGGCCTCGCCGGCGCTCGTGCTGGCCCTGTCGGCGGCCTTCGCCCCCGGCGACCGGATCGCCCTGGCCCGCCCCGGCTATGTCGCCTACCGCAACACCATCAAGGCCCTGCACATGGTCCCGGTCGAGATCGACTGTGGCCCGGATGTGCGCTTTCAGCTGACCGCCGCCGCCGTCGCCGCGCTGGAGCCCGCACCCAAGGGCCTGATCGTCGCCAGCCCGGCCAATCCGACCGGGACCATCATCGCCGAAGACGAACTGGCCGCCATCGCGGCCGTCTGCGCCGAGCGCGGCATCCGCATCCTGTCCGACGAGATCTACCACGGCCTCAGCTACGTCGGCCCGACCCCGTCCATGCTGTCGTTCGCCCCGGACGCCTTCGTGATCAACAGCTTCTCCAAATACTGGAGCATGGCCGGGTGGCGGCTGGGCTGGCTGGTCGCGCCCGACGCCCTGCTGTCCCAATGCCGCGCCCTGATCGGCAACCTGTTCCTGACCGCCCCGTCCCTGGCCCAGCACGCCGGCCTTGCAGCCATGGACGAGGACGCGGTTCTGGAAGGCCACGTCGCGACCTACGCCCGCAACCGCGAGCGGATGCTGGCCGCCCTTCCCGCGCTGGGCCTGCGTTCCATCGCCCCGCCCGACGGCGCCTTCTACATCTGGGCGGACATCGGCCACCTGACCGACGACAGCCTGTCCTTCTGCGAACAGCTGCTGCGCGACACCGGGGTAGCGACCGCGCCGGGCGTCGACTTCGACCCGGTCCACGGCCACCGCTTCATGCGCTTCAGCTTCGCCGTCTCCACCGGGGAGATCGAGGAGGCCCTGCGACGCATGGAGCCGTGGTTCGCGCGGCGCTAGCAAACGAACAAGGGGCCGCCCCTCCCGGAACGGCCCCGTCCATTGTTCAGCCCCGCCTAGAGCCGGGTCACCGTCAGGCCGCGGGCGGCCAGCAGGTCCTGCACCCGGTCGTCGCCGTGCAGATGGGCGGCGCCGACGGCGATGAAGCTGACGCCCGAGCCCTGCATCAGGGTCTGGATCTGGTCGGCCCAGTCGGCGTTGCGGCGGGCCAGGAAGACCTGGTGGGCCTCCTCCGAGATGCCGCGCCCGGTCTCGTAGGTGAAGCGGGCCATCGCCGCCTCGTCCCCCGTCAGCCAACCCGCGACGGCCGTATCCAGATCGGCGGCGGCGCGATCCCAGGTGGACAGGTAGTGGCGCAGATAGACCATCTGGCCCTCGTCGCTCATGCGGGCCAGGCCGCCGACCTGCTGGCCGACCGTCTCCAGGCCGCGCACCGGCTTGCCCGCCGCCCGGGCCCGGGCCCGCAGGTTCAGCTCCACGCCCAGATCGCTGTCATAGCCCGCCGCCTTTAGCGGTCCCGTGCCGATCATGAGGGCGGCGAACCACGGGCGGACCGGATCGACCTGCGCCGGGGACAGGCCGATGCCCGCGACCGCCGCATCGACCCGCGCCTTTTCGTCCGGCGTCAGCCAGCTGGACAGCGGGCGATCCGGCGAGACGCCGTACTGCTGGAACAGCGGCCCCAGCTCGCTCTGGTCGTCGGGATTGGTCACCTCCAGCCACAGCTCCGAGGCGCTGTCGAAGGCGGCGTCGACCTTGTCCGAGCCCCAGGCCGTGCCCGGCTTCAGCATATGGATGGTGCCGTACAGATAGACGGTCGAGTCCGCGTCCCGCACCACCCACAGGGCCGGGCCTTCGCCCGCGGCCCGGGCGACCGGGGCCGGCGCGGCTTGGGGAGCTTCGGCTGCATGGGCCTGTCCGGCCAGCAGGACAGCCCCGGCGGCCAGCCCGATCACGAGACCGGCGGCGGCGGATTCAAGGCGTGAGGCGGCGCGCCCCAGAACGGTCTGGAGAGTCATTATCGTATTCCTTTTCAAGATGTTGGGATGCGGTCGCGGGACCGTGTCAGCCGGTTCTGTAGGTTATCATGACAAGCTCCCGCGTCGTTTTGACAAGGAAGCTTTACCTATGCGCTCGCGGTAACGTCAAGCACCTTTTACACAGCGACAAGGAAACTTTCCAAATCGGCCATCTTCCCTTCCCCGCGGTAAGCCCTCTACGACTGTCCCCCTGTCCAAGGGGAAAGCCATGACCGAGCGCCTGAGCATCGAGTTCCATGACGGCGTCGCCGACGTCCGCCTGAACCGGCCCGACAAGCTGAACGCCCTCGATCAGGCCATGCTGGACGCCCTGGCCGAAGGGCCCGCGCGGCTGGCGGCCCTGCCCGGCCTGCGGGCCGTGGTGCTGTCCGGCGAGGGACGCGCTTTCTGCGCCGGGCTGGACATGGAGACGATGACCGGGCTGGCCGGCGCAGGCCTGGACATCGTCACCCGCACCCACGGCCTGGCCAATCTGTTCCAGCAGACCGGCTGGGGCTGGCGCACCCTGCCCGTGCCGGTGATCGCGGCCGGTCAGGGCATCGTCTTCGGAGGCGGGCTGCAGGTCTTCTCGGGCGCGGACATCCGCATCGCCCGTCCCGACACCCGCCTGTCGGTGATGGAGATGAAATGGGGTCTGGTCCCCGACATGGCCGGGTTCGCCCTGTGGCGCGGTCTGGTGCGCGACGACGTGCTGCGCGAGCTGATCTACACCGCGCGCGAGTTCACCGGCGAACAGGCCGTGGACCTGGGTTTCGTCACCCGTCTGGCCGAGGATCCCCACGCCGAGGCGATGGCGCTGGCCCGTCAGATCGCCGCGCGCAATCCGGACGCTGTCCGCGGCGCCAAGCGTCTGGCCAATCTGGCGCGTGACGAGGGCGTGGGCCCGGTCCTGCTGGCCGAAAGCGTCGAACAGGCCGCCCTCATCGCCACCCCCAACCAGATGGAGGCGGTGATGGCCAACCTGCAGAAGCGGTCGCCGAATTTCGCGGACTGACCCCCGACGACGGTCTCACCAGCGAAGGGCGTAGCGACCCGCGAGCGCGCCGACCGCGCCGGCCCCGGCGATACCGAGGGAATACCACGTCGCCACGAAGGCGGCCGTGGCTTCCGGACAGTGCAACACGCCATAGGCCGTGGCGGCGATCGCACCCGACGCCAGACCCAGCGCCAGCCCCGCCGCCACGGGCCGGGTCGGGGCCAGCTTCCGGGCGGACAGGAAGGTCGGCGCCCCTGCGGCGGCGGACAGCATCAGGATGTTTCGGCCGCAGATGGTCCAGGTCCGTCCCAGCCAGTCCGCCATGCGTTCGCCCGACGGCGTCATCATCAGCTCCACGGCGCCCCAGATCACCGCCACGCCGACCACCGACGCCAGGAGGATCAGCGGCCCTTTTGCACCGGCGCCGGGGCGGCCAAGCCGGAACGCCAGCCAGAGCGCCCCCGTCGCAAGCAGGGCGGTGTAGAGGCCCTTCAGCCAGATCGAGGGCGTGGTCAGGATGTCGCCAGGATTCGGACGCACGCCGAGGATCAGCGCCAACGCCAGCGCCGCCGCCAGCCCCGCCAGAGCGATCATCCTCGCATCCAGACGCGCCGGACGGCTCGGCTCAAGGCCGATCGCCAGTGCGTCGATCAGGTCATCAGTCTTCATGGGGCACCACACTGGCGGACAAGGCCTTCATTGAGCGGTGCACGCTCACCTTGGCCGCTCCTTCCGAGTAGCCGTTACGCGCCGCGGCTTCCGCGAGGCTGTATCCGCCGATGCGAACGTCCTCGATCAGCCGCCTCTGGCGCAACGGCAAGATGGAGAGCACCCGAGACAGGTCTCGGCGCACCACGCCGTCCTCCACCGAATGCTCGGCCAGCAACACGCCTGAATCCTCCAGCGGAACCGCGACCCGCCTTCCGCGCCGGCGGAAGTGATCGATCAGCTTGTACCGCGCAATCGCATAGACCCAGGCCGTAAAGGCCAGACCGGAATCGTAGGTCGCCCGCTTCGCGTGAATGGCGATCAGGGCGTCCTGCACCAGATCCTCGACATCCGCCTCCAGCCCACCGAGCCGGCGACGGAAGAAGGGCGTCAGGGCCCCACGCAGGGCCGTCAACAGCTCGCGCCAGGCCACGGCGTCTCCATCGAGACCCCGCAACATCAGACGCTTCAGCTCGGCTTCCCTGTCCACCACGCCCTCTCATTCGCGCGGACCCCGCCAAAGGTTACACCGACCGGAGCCCGTCCCCGAAAATTATTCAGGCGACCGATCCGTAACCTTCCGGCTCCGCGCGGCGAACCCTCAGGCGTCAGATCGCTCCAGTCCGGATCGATCGCCTGAGGAGACACTCCCATGAAGACCCAAGCCGCCCTCATCGCGGGCTCCGGCGCCCTGCTGGTCCTCGGCGTCAGCGCCGCCGCCGCCCAGACCCGCCCGACCCAGGCGCAGGAGAACGAGAAGGAGAAGTGTTACGGCATCGCCCGAGCCGGTCAGAACGACTGCGCGGCCGGCCCCGGCACCACCTGCGCCGGCACCTCGACCCGCGACTATCAGGGCAATGCCTGGAAGCTGGTCGCCAAGGGCACCTGCACCGGAATCCGGACGCCGCGCGGCAATGGTTCGCTGACCGCGATTCCGAACCGCTGATGACCGCGCACCCGACCGCCGGGCTCGGTCTCAAGCCCCAGCATTTCGCCGAGGCCGCGGCCTGTCCGACGGTCGGGTCGCAAGCCGGCCTGTGGTTCGAGGTTCATCCCGAGAATTACATGGTTCCCGGGGGCCCCCGTCTGGCGTGGCTGGAGAGAGTTCGGGCCGCCCGTCCCCTGTCCCTGCACGGGGTCGGTCTGTCCATCGCGGGCGACGAACGGCCCGATCAGACGCACCTGAAGCGTTTCCGCACCCTGATCGACAGGTTTGACCCCTTCCTCATTTCCGAACATCTCGCGTGGTCACGACGGGACAGTGTCTATCATCCCGACCTGCTTCCCATCCCCCGCAACCGGGAGATGCTGACGCTCGTCTGTGATCACCTGGACGAGGCCCAGACCGCGCTCGGGCGACCGCTCCTGCTTGAAAATCCCACGGCCTACCTGCCGCTGGCCGGTCATGACTGGGACGAGGTCGATTTCCTCACCGAGATCAGCCGTCGCACCGGATGCGGCCTGCTGGTCGACGTCAACAACGTCTATCTGAGCGCCCGCAACATGGGGTTGTCGGCCGAAGACTGGCTGGATCGCGTGCCCGCCGACCTGATCGGCGAAATTCATCTGGCGGGTCACCGGCCTGACCCGGTCTGGGGCGAGGCCCTGCTGATCGACAGCCACGACGCTCCGGTCAGCGAAGCGGTCTGGTCCCTGTACGCCCGGCTGGTCTATCGGACCGGCCCGCGCCCGACCCTCGTGGAACGCGATGCCGAGGTGCCGCCCTTCGGTGAACTGCTCAGGGAGCAGGCGCGCGCCTCCGACATCCTGACCAAAAGGGTGCTGGCGGCATGACCCGATTCCATCAGGCGTTCTCGCTCGCGCTGGAGGGCCGGTTCGACGCGATATGGCCAGACCTGCAGCCGAATGATCGCACGCTCGGCGCTCTCGCCGTCTATCGCAATACGGCTGTCCGGGGCCGGATCGAGGCCCTTGAGGCCAACTTCCCCACGGTCTCGGAACTGGTCGGCCGCGAATGGTTCAGGGCTGCTGCGCGCGAATTCGTCGAGGCTCATCCCGGCAACGACCCGGTCCTCGCCGACTTCGGCTCCGGCTTCCCCGATTGGCTCGCCACGTTTGAGCCTGCGCGCGATATGCCCTTCCTCGCTCCGGTCGCCCGTCTGGACCGCGCGTGGACCGAGGCGCATCTGGCGCCCGACGCCCCGCTCCTGGGCGTCGTGGAAGCCAGCGCCGCGGGGCTGGCCCTGACTGGCCGGCCCGCCCGCCTGCACCCGTCCGTCCGGATATTCTGGTTCGACTGGACCGCGCCCTCGCTCTGGCTGACCCACCGCTACCCCGACGGCGCCGGCGACCTCGACTGGCGTCCCGA
The DNA here is from genome assembly GCF_036400995.1 of Brevundimonas sp. GTDB lineage: Bacteria > Pseudomonadota > Alphaproteobacteria > Caulobacterales > Caulobacteraceae > Brevundimonas. Next base: position 12,714 of record NZ_DASWWG010000065.1, on the reverse strand, counting down.
GCCGGAAGGCCTGCTGATCTACCGACCTGATGACGCAGTCAGGGCTCGCCGGCTGTCCCGTTCGGAATGGGTCTTTCTGGACGCCTGCCGGAAAGGCCGCCCGTTCGGGGTCGCGGCCCTGACCGCCAGCGCGTCACGGCCCTCGCCAGACCTTCCCTCGCTCTTCAGCCGTCTGCTCCGGGACGGCCTCTTCAGCAGCCCTTCCGCGCAGGATCGACGCTCATGACCATGCTTTCGCGCCTTCAGGCCCGTGTGACCGCCGCGGTTCCGGACTGGCCCCTGGCCCTGCTCCTGCGTGTGGGTTTGGCCGCGCCTTTCTTCCTGTCCGGCCGTACCAAGGTCGACGGCGTGTTCACCATCACCGACAGCACGCGCTACCTGTTCGCGGAAGAGTACCGCGTCCCGCTGCTCCCGCCCGATCTCGCCGCAACGCTTGCGACCGGCGCGGAGCACATCCTGCCGGTATTGCTGGTCACGGGCCTGCTGACCCGGTCAGCCGCCCTCGGCCTGCTGTTCATGACGCTGGTGATCCAGTTGTTCGTCATTCCGACCGGGTGGCCCACCCATCTGCTGTGGGCCGGGCCTCTGGCCTATCTGATCGCGCGCGGCCCCGGCGCAGCCAGCCTGGACCGCCTCTTGAAGCTCGACTGATCAGACGGCCTCGTTCAGCAGCGCCTTGCGGTAGCCGTCGACCCAGAGGTTCCGGCGGCGGCGGCTGCGTTCCGCGTGGTAGATGTGGGCCAGTTCGGCGTAGCTGCGGTCGAAATCGTCGTTGACGAAGACATAGTCGAACGCGTCGCAGTGCTCGATCTCGCCCTTGGCGTTCTTGATCCGGCGCTCGATGACCTCCTCGGCGTCCTGCGAGCGGGTCACCAGGCGGCGGCGCAGTTCCTCGAGGCTGGGCGGCAGGATGAAGACGCGCACGGCGTCCTCCGGGCATTTGTGCGCAATGTCGCGGGCGCCCTGCCAGTCGATGTCGAACAGCACGTCACGGCCCTCGGCCAGCGCCCGGTCGATCGGCGCGCGCGGGCTGCCGTAGCGGTTGCCGTGCACGTCGGCCCATTCCAGGAAGGCGTCCTCGTCGATCAGACGCTGGAACTCCTCGGGGCTGACGAAGTGATAGTCTCGCCCGGCGACCTCGCCCGGGCGGATGCCGCGGGTGGTCATGGACACCGACAGCTCCAGCTTGCCGTGGTCCGCCATCAGGCGGCGGCAAAGCGACGTCTTGCCGGCGCCCGAGGGGCTGGCGACGATCAGGAGGACGCCCCGGCGGGGCGTGCGTTCATTCGACATTCTGGACCTGTTCGCGGAGCTGTTCGATGACGGCCTTGAGCTCAAGGCCGATTCCGGTGAGCGCGGTCGTAGCCGATTTCGAGCAGAGGGTGTTCGCCTCGCGCATAAATTCCTGCATCAGGAAGTCGAGTTTCCGCCCGGCGGGGGGTTGCTGCAACAGGGTGCGGGCCGAGGCGATGTGCGCCGTCAGGCGATCCAGCTCCTCGCGCACGTCCGCCTTGGTCGCCAGCGCCGCGGCCTCGAGGAAGATGCGGTCCTCCAGCCCCGGGGCGTCAGGCGCCAGTTCGGTAATCCGGCGGGTGAAGCGCTCGCGGATGGCCTCCACCTGGGCGGCGGCTTCGGTCTCGGCGGCCGCGACCAGCTGTTCGATCCGGTCCACGAAGCCGGTGATGACGGGCAGCAGTTGCTCGCCTTCCCGCTCGCGCGAGACCTTCAGCGCGTCCAGCGCCGCGTCGATGCTGGCGGCGATCTTCGCCTCCACCGCGGCGCGGGTCTCGGCGTCGTCCTCGTCTTCCGGGGCTTCCAGCACGCCGCGCAGGGCCAGCAGGCCATCGGCCGAGGGCGGCACGGCCCCCTCCTCCGCCAGCTGGTTGGCCAGCTGCAGATAGCGGGCCAGCACAGCCTCGTTGACCTTCAGGGCGGCCGCCCCGGCCTCGCTGCGTTTGGCCTGGACGCCCAAGGTCACCTGCCCCCGGTTCAGCTTCGCCTGACCGGAGGTCTTGGCCAGACGCTCCAGATTGTCGAAGCCGGGCGGGCCGCGGAAACGGACCTCCAGGTTGCGGCCGTTGACCGAGCGGGCCTCGACCGACCAGCTCCAGTCGCCGTCCGCCCCGTCGGCCCGGCCGAAACCGGTCATGCCGGACAGGCGGCTCATTGCGCGGCCGCCGGTTGCTGCGGCACCCGGATCACCTGCGCCCCGGGCGGGACCTGCACGCCGGCGGGGACGCCGTCCGGGGTTGCCTGCGGCACGACCGGAACGGCGGGCTCGGGCGGCAGCCCCTGCCGGCGGCGCTCGATGGCGCGCCAGCGAGCGACATTGGCCAGATGCTCGTCATAGGTCCGGGCGAAGGCGTGACCGCCGCTGCCGTCGGCGACGAAGAACAGGTCGTCGCTGACCGGCGGGTTCAGCACCGCCGCCAAGGCGTCGCGGCCCGGGTTGGCGATCGGCGTCGGCGGCAGGCCGTCGATCTGGTAGGTGTTCCAGTCGGTGTGCTGGTCGATCTCGGACCGGCGCAGGCCGCGGCCCAGCGGACGCCCGCGGGTGATGCCGTAGACGATGGTCGGGTCGCTCTCCAGCCGCATGCCCGAGCGAAGGCGGTTCGAGAAGACGGCGGCCACGCGCGGGCGTTCGGTCGCCACCGCGGTCTCCTTCTCCACGATGGACGCCAGGATCATCGCTTCGTCCGGCGTGCGCACCACGCTGTTCGGACCACGCGTCGCCCACAGCCGGGCCAGGTTGTCGTCGCGGGCCCGCTGCATCCGGGCGATCACCGAGGCGCGGGTCTCGCCGCGCGAGATTTCATAGGTGTCGGGCCACAGGCTGCCCTCTTCGGGCACGTCGCCGATCTCACCGGTCAGGATCGGCTGGCGCATCAGGATGTCCACCGCCTGGGCCGAGCTCCAGCCCTCCGGCAGGGTCACGTAGTGGCGCACCACCTTGCCCGAGACCAGCAGCGCCAGCACCGAGCGCAGCGAGGCGCCGGACGGCACCTCATACTCCCCGGCCCGCAGCTTGCGGTCGGCGCCGGTGATGCTGGCGGCGGCCTTGAACATGTCGGTCGAGCGGATCACCCCCGCCGCCTTCAGATTGGCGGCGATGGCGCTGACCCCGGCCCCGCTGGGCAGGGTGACGATGGTCACATCGCCCTGCCGCGCCGACGGTCCGGGCGCATAGAAGACGCTCCACGCCGCCACCAGGGCGGCGATCAGGAACAGGCTGAAGGTCGCGGTCGCGGCCAGGAACGCCGTCTTGCGCCCGGGCGAACCCTTTTCCACCCCCCGACCGAACACTCAGTCCACCTTCCTGAAGATGACCGAGGCGTTGGTGCCGCCGAAGCCGAAGCTGTTGGACATGGCGACGTCGATCTTCATCGGCTTGCCCTTGTGCGGGACCAGGTCGATCGGGGTCTCCATCTCCGGATTGTCCAGGTTGATGGTCGGCGGGGCGATCTGATCGCGGATGGCCAGGACCGAGAAGATGCTCTCGATGGCGCCGGCGGCGCCCAGCAGGTGACCGGTCATCGACTTGGTCGAGGACACCGCCAGGTTCTTCGCGTGATCGCCGACCAGCCGCTCGACGGCCTTCAGCTCGATCCAGTCGGCCATGGTCGAGGTGCCGTGGGCGTTGACGTAGTCCAGGTCCGACGGCTGCAGGCCCGCGCGCTTCAGCGCCGCCTTCATGGCGCGCTGGCCGCCCTCGCCGTCCTCGGACGGGGCGGTGATGTGATAGGCGTCGCCCGACATGCCGTAGCCGACGACCTCGGCGTAGATCTTCGCGCCGCGCGCCTTGGCGTGTTCGTACTCCTCCAGCACCATGATCCCGGCGCCCTCGCCCATGATGAAGCCGGCGTGGTCCTTGTCGTAGGGGCGGCTGGCCTTCTCGGGCGTCTCGTTGAAGGCGGTGCACAGGGCCTTGCAGGCCAGGAAGCCGGCGATGCCGATCGGCACGATGGAGCTCTCCGCCCCGCCCGCGACCATGACGTCGGCGTCGTCCAGCGCGATCATCCGGGCCGCGTCGCCGATGGCGTGGGCGCCGGTGGCGCAGGCGGTCACGACCGAGTGGTTCGGCCCCTTCAGCCCGTGGCGGATCGAGATCTGGCCCGAGGTCAGGTTGATCAGCGACATGGGGATGAAGAAGGGGCTGACCCGGCGCGGGCCCTGTTCCTTCAGCACGATGGCGGTGTCGGCGATGGGGCCCAGACCACCGATGCCGGAGCCGACCATGACCCCGGTCCGCTCCTTCTGCTCGTCGGTCTCGGGCTTCCAGTTGGCGTCGGCCAGCGCTTCGTCGGCGGCGGCGATGGCGTAGACGATGAAGTCGTCGACGCGCTTGCGGTCCTTGGCCGACATGACCTTCTCGGCGTCGAACACGCCGGGCTCGCCCGCCACGCCCCCGCCACGGCCGTCCACGGACGGAATCTCGCCCGCGATGGTGCAGCCGTAGCCCTCGGTGTCGAAGGCGGTGATGGGCCCGATGCCGGACCGGCCTTCCACGATACCCTTCCAGGTATGCTCGACACCCCAGCCGAGCGGGGTCAGGAGGCCAAGGCCGGTAACGACGACGCGACGCATTCCTGCATCCTTCACAGTGAATCTCGCGCGGGAGAATAGTGAGTGGGGAGCGGGACCGCTAGGCGGGCGTGACAACGACGTTCCCCGACGCGTCCTGACGGCCTGGCCGAAAGCAACGTGAACTTTGCCGGGGGTGAACCGGAGCTCATCAACTCGCGACCCGGCCAGACAGCGAGTGCGCGGCGAGAGCGCTAGCCGAGCGTTGACTCCCGCTCGATCAGTTCGAACGGCAGGACGGTGTCGGCGCCGATGAAGGGGCTGCCCCGGTTGCGGAAGGCCTTCATCAGGTCTTCCAGCGCCTGACCGGCCAGGGCGGCGAGCGGCTGGCGCACCGTGGTCAGGGTCGGCCAGACGCGGGTGGCCAGAAGGGTGTCGTCGAAGCCGCAGACGGCCATGTCGTCGGGCACACGGAGTCCCCTGCTGTTCAGCACCCACAGGGCGCCCGCCGCCATCTCGTCATTGGCCGCAAGGATGGCGGTGGGCGGCGCCGGAAGCGCCAGCAGCCGCTCGGCGCCCGCGATGCCCGAGGTGAAGCCGAAATCGCCGGGGGCCTCAAGAGCGGCCTCGACCGGCAGATCGTGGTCGCGCAGGGCCTGACGGTAGCCGTTCAGCCGGGCGAGGCTGTCGGAATGATCCATCGGGCCGGTGATCACCCCGATGCGGCGATGTCCGGCCCGGATCAGCAGGGCGGTCAGGGCCGCTGAGGCGGCTTCATTGTCGATGCGCGCCGTCGCCATCCCGACCATGGCGCCGGCGGTGACCAGCCCCGCGACCGGGACCGCAATCGCCCCGCGCGCCTCGGCGTCCAGCCGCTCGGCGAAGGGCGGGATCAGGATCAGGGCCTCCGCGCCCGCGTTGATCGCCTCCCGCGCCAGCACGATCATATCGAGATCTTCCGGGGCGGCGGGCCTGAGAATGAGCTGCAGCCCCCTGCCCGCGGCCTCGGCGGCGATGGCGGCGACAAGGCCGGTCAGGAAGATGGAGTCGCTGGCCGGATAGATGACCCCGACCCGCGACAGGCTGGCCCCGACCAGACGGCTGGCGGACAGATTGGGCGCATAGCCGAGGGCGGCGACGGCCTCGCGCACCCGCGCCCGGGTGTCCTCGCTGACCCGGCCCCGGTCGTTCAGGACATTGGAGACGGTCATGGCCGAGACACGGACGGCGCGCGCCACGTCCTCAAGCCTGACCCGATCCCGCTGCACCCTGCTCATGTCTATGGCCTATCCCTCGCGACCTGAGGCGGTCACGACGCGGGCGAACAGTGGGACCAGGGCCAGCAGGGCGGCAAGCCCCCAGAAGGCCGCCGGAAGGCCGACCAGATGGGCCACCGCGCCGACACCCGCCGGACCGACCAGAATGCCTGCATAGCCCGTGGTGGTGATGGCCGCGACGGCCAGGCCCGACGGCATGGCGGTCTGCGATCCCGCCAGACGGAACAGCACCGGCACGATGTTCGAGGCGCCCAGGCCGATCAGAACAAAGCCGCTGATAGCGATGACCGGAACCGGGACCAGCAGCAGGACGCCGAAGCCGGCGAGCGCGACGATCCCGCCCCACAACAGGGTCCGGAAGTCGCCGATCCTGGCCGTCACCCCGTCGCCAACGAGGCGCCCCGTCGTCATGGCCAGGGCGAAGACGATGTAGCCGACGCCGCCCTGCGACAGGGGGACCAGACCCGCGCCGGTCAGCAGCAGGGCGCTCCAGTCGAGGATCGCGCCCTCGGTCAGGAAGGTGGAGGCCGCCAGCAGGGCCAGCAGCAGCACGACCCCGCGCGGGACGGCGAACAGGGGCGTCCCCTCCTCGGCAGGGGCGGACACCATCAGGCGCGGCCAGGCGAGGAGAATGGCACCCGCCACGACCACCGCGCTGGTCAGGGCGCAGATCAGGGGCGACAGGCCGAGCGACAGCAGGAGGGTCACGACGCCCGCGCCGGCGAAGCCGCCGATGCTGAACAGGGCGTGGAAGCCGGACATCAGGGGCCGGTCGCCGCGTTTCTCGACCTCGACGGCGTGAATGTTCATCGCCACGTCCAGCGACCCCAGCCCCGCGCCGAAGGCGAACAGGGCCACGCCGAGCGTCAGCGGCGCGGCGGCGATGGCGAGGAAGGGCGTGGCCACGGCCATCAGCAGGCCGCTGACGACGATGATCGGCCGGGGACCGTGTTTGGCGCTGAGCACGCCGGTCAGGCCCATGGCCAGAACCGAGCCGACGCCGAGGCAGAGCAACAACAGGCCCAGCATGCCCTCGTCTATGCCCAGCCGCACCTTGGCGAAGGGCACCAGCGGCGCCCAGCCCGCCAGACCGTAGCCGCCCGCCAGAAAGGCCAGTCGGGTCGCCAGTCGTGCGGATCGAATGTCTGGGGTCATCTGGATAGGCCCGAAGGAAAAAGAGGCCGGCCTGCGTGAAGGGACGCGTGGCCGGCCTCAGGGCGGCGCCGGGGGAGACCGACGCCTCTCCCCCGCTATTTTTGGTTTAACGATAAATCACAATAGGAAAAATCACCCCGAAACGCAAAACCGCCGCGCGGCCCTTCGGCTGCGCGGCGGTTTCTGTACCGTTCGAAAGAACCGGTGGGGCTTAGCCCGCCAGCTTCTCGTCGATGAACTTCACGGCGTCGCCGACGGTCTGGATGTGCTCGGCGGCGTCATCCGGGATCTCGATGTCGAACTCTTCCTCGAAGGCCATGACCAGTTCGACGTTGTCGAGCGAGTCAGCGCCCAGGTCGTCGATGAAGCTGGCCTTTTCGGTGACCTTGTCCGGATCGGCGTCCAGGTGGTCGATAACGATCTTGCGGACGCGTTCCAGGGTATCGGACATGATGTCTCTGCCTTCTGATGCCGCCGGGGCGGCTGTTGTCTCAATCCTTGCCGTATGACGACGGCGACGGCTGCGCAAGTCTTCAACGAGACTCAGGCCCTCCGGTTGCAGCGCTCTAGCACAGCCTTACGGGGGGGAAATAGCCCCACGCACCGTGTGGACGGGCCTGAAACGACCTCAGGCGACCCGGCTGACGGCGAAATCGGCCAGCAATTCGAGGGCGGCCTTCCATTCGCTGTCCGGCAGGACCGACAGGGCCGCGCGGGCCTTGTCCGCGTAATCCCAGGCGACGTCGATCGTCGCCCCGACCGCGCCGGCGCCCAGAACCAGCTCGCGAGCGCGCTTGAAGTCGTCCTCGCGGCGGTCACCCTTGTTGATGGTGCGCTCCCAGAAGCCGTCATCGTGGCCCTTGGTGCGGGCGGCGGCCAGCAGCAGCGGCAGGGTGACCTTGCCTTCGCGGAAGTCGTCGCCGGTGTTCTTGCCCAGATCCGCCGCCTGACCCCCGTAGTCCAGGGCGTCGTCGGCCAGCTGGAAGGCCAGGCCCAGATACAGGCCGTAGTCGCGCAGCGCCTGCACATGCTCTTCGGGCGCGCCCGCCCCCACCGCGCCGGATTCGGCGGCGGCGGCGAACAGCTCGGCGGTCTTGGCCGAGATGATCTGCAGATAGGTGTCCTGATCCAGCCCCAGATCGTGGGCGCGGGTCAGTTGCAGCACCTCGCCCTCGGAGATGACCGCCGAGGCCTTGGCCAGGATGCCGAGCGCCCGCATCTGGCCGGTCTCGACCATCAGCTCGAAGGCGCGGGCGAACAGGAAGTCGCCGACCAGCACGCTGGACGGGGCGCCCCAGATCAGGTGGGCCGCCACCTTGCCCCGGCGCAGGTCCGAGGCGTCGACGATGTCGTCGTGCAGAAGGGTGGCGGTGTGGATGAACTCGACCGAGGCGGCCAGCCGCACCGGGGCCTCCATGCCGTTCGGGGCGCCGGCGGCGCGGGCGGCGGCGACGGTCAGCAGCGGACGCAGGCGCTTGCCGCCCGCGGCGACGATGTGGTCGGCCAGCAGCGGAATTACCGGCACGTCGGACTGCATGCGCTCGACGATCAGGGCGTCGACCACGGCCATGTCGTCGCGCGACAGCCGGATCAACGGCTCCACTTCCCCCTTGCGGCGGGTCTCGGCGACGGTGACAGCGTCCAACGGAATACTCTTCAGGAGACGGCGCGGCAGGAGGATCGCGCCGGAAAATCCAGCCGCCGCCTTGCCCGGCGACGATGCGGCGCACAATGGTGATCGGGCCAAGAGGGGTCAAGCCGCGTGACCGTCGCATCCACCACTGAATCCGCATCGGAAATCGTCGAGAACGGCCTGCTGGGCGGCCGTGTGCGATTCCTGCAACCCGCGAAGGGTTATAGGGCCGGGATGGACGCCGCCCTGCTGGCCGCCGCCTGCGACGCGGCGCCCGGCGAGCGGGTGATCGAGGCGGGCTGCGGCGCGGGGGCGGTGTTGATGCAGGTCGCCGCCCGGCGACCCGACGTGGCCCTGACGGGGCTGGAGCGCGATCCGGCGATGGCCGCCCTCGCCCGCCGCAACGCCGAACTGAACGCCGCGGATGCAACCATTGTTGAAGGCGATGTGGCGAGGGGCTTCCGCGCGCTGGACCTGCCGGTGTTCGACCGCGCGGTGTCGAATCCGCCTTTCTTCGACGACGCGAACGCCCTGCGCGCCCCCGCCCCCGGCAAGACCGGCGCCTGGATGGCCGACGATGGTCTGGGCGCCTGGACGCGGTTCCTGCTGAAGTCGGTGCGCGAGGGCGGGAAGATCGTCGTCATCCACCGCGCCGACCGGCTCGCGGGCCTGCTGGCGGGCCTCGGCGAGACGGCGGGGTCGTTCTCGATCCGGCCGGTGCATGCCTTCGCCGACGAACCGGCCAAGCGGGTGCTGGTTCAGGCGATCAAGACCGGCAAGGCGCCGTTGAGGCTGCTGCCGCCGCTGGTGCTGCATGAGCGCGGCGGGGCGAAGCACTCGGCAGAGGCGGAGGCGATCCTGCGGGGCGAGGCGGCGCTGGGGTGGTAGCGGGTTGCGCTCCACAGGCTGTGGCGCTGTCTACGGCGCCAATGGCGGACTGGAAGTGGCTAGTGGCTAGTGATTAGTGGATCGCTGCCGCTGGCGGGGCTGCGTGACCTGTTCTCGCCAGCGCATCAGCCGCCACACACTGATCACTAGCCACTAGCCACTAGCCACTTGCCACGCTCCGGCTTCCGAAGCGTCGCACCACCGGCTATGCCACCCGAATGTCCCTGCGCCCCCTCTTCGTCACCCAGGTCTATGAAGCCTCCCTCGCCGGTTCGGCAGGCTTCGAGGCGTTCAATGCGGAGCTGGTCGACGCCTGCCGGATGCTGGCGGCCGAGGACATGGCGGGGCGTCAGTGGTGCAAGGCGCACGGCTATCGCGGCTACACCTCCTACGGCTCGCTGACCGACCTGCCGGTGCGGTTGCCGGAGTTCGCCGAGCTGAAGCGTCACCTCGATAAACACGCGCAAGCCTATGCCAAGGCTCTGAATTTTGATCTCGCCCGCAAGCCGAGGCTGGACAATATCTGGGTCAATATCCTGAAGCCCGGCGGCGGCCACACCGGCCACATCCACCCCCACGCCTTCCTCTCGGGCACCATCTATGTGGAGGTCCCGGACGGCGCCTCGGCCCTGAAGCTGGAGGATCCGCGGCTGGCCATGATGATGGCCCGCCCCGGCGTCCGCGCCGACGCGCCCGAGGCGGAACAGCCCTTCGTCTATCTGGCCCCCAAGGCCGGAACGATCCTGATGTGGGAAAGCTGGCTGCGCCACGAGGTGCCGGTCAACGCGGCGAAGACCGAGCGCATCTCGATCAGCTTCAACTACGCCTGACGCCCGCCAGCCCGTCCCAGGCCAGCATGGCCGCCCGGGCGGTGGCGGTCAGTTCTTCCGGCCCCGCGCCTTCCCGCGCCCTGAAGCCCATGCCCTGCTGGACGGTCAGGTAGAAGGCGGCGATAGCGGCGGGGTCTGCGGTCGCGGCGATCTCGCCGTCGGCCTGCGCCGTCTCCAGACGCGCCCGCAGCGCGGCCATCGAGTCGACACGGATCTGCTTCACCTCGCTGCACGCCTTGTCCGGCAGGGCGTCCGGGTTCACCCCGGACAGGGCCAGCAGACACCCCTGCGGCCGCCCGCACTGACCGCTGACCGTGGCCGTGCCCATCAGCAGGCCCTCGATCGCCTCCCGCGCCGTCGGCGCCGCGTCCAGCGGCTCCCACAGCAGGCGTCCTTCCGTGTCGGTGTACAGCCGCACCGCCTCACGGAAGAGGTCCTCCTTGCTGCCGAAGGCGGCGTAGAGGCTGGGCGCGTTGATGCCCATGGCCGAGGTCAGGTCCGCCAGCGACGCGTCGGCATAGCCCTTCGTCCAGAACACCTTCAGCGCGCTGGACAGGGCTTCGTCACGATCAAAACTGCGGGGGCGTCCCGCCATGGCGGCTTCCGGACCTTATTTTTGAATGATTGATACATAATCCCTTGCGCGGCGCAGGCAAGCGTCCCAGCTATTCTGTACCAATCGATACAGATTGGCGGAACGCATCAAGGATCATCGACATGACCGCCTCCTCCCTCCCCCTTTCCGGCAAGCGCGCCCTCGTCACCGGCGGCAGCCGCGGCATCGGCGCCGCCATCGCGAAGCAGCTGGCCGCCGACGGCGCCGACGTCGCCATCACCTACGAAAAGTCCGCCGAAAAGGCCGAAGCGGTCGCCGCCGAAATCCGCGCCCTGGGTCGCAAGGCCGTGGCCGTGCAGGCCGACTCCGGCTCGGTCGAGGGGCCGAAGAAGGCCGTCGAGGGCGCCGTCGCCGGTCTGGGCGGTCTCGACATCGTCGTGAACAACGCCGGGATCGCCGGCGGGACCCTGTTCGCCGACCAGACGGTCGAGGAGATCGACGCCCTGCTGAACGTCAACATCCGCGGCGTCCTTCTGACCACCCAGGCCGCCCTGCCCCATCTGGGCGAAGGCGGGCGGGTCATCTCGATCTCGAGCGTGCTGGCCCACCGCGTGCCGTTCGCCGGCGTGACCGTGTATTCGGCCACCAAGTCGGCGCTGGAGGCCTTCACCCTGGGCCTGTCGCGCGAACTCGGTCCGAAGGGGATCACGGTCAATCTGGTCAAGCCCGGCGCGACCGACACCGACATGAACCCGGCGGACGGCCCGAACGCCGCCGGCCTGCTGGCGGGCACGGCGCTCGGCCGCTTCGGCCAGCCGCAGGACATCGCCTCGGCGGTCGCCTTCCTGGCCGGTCCGGGTGCGAGCTACATCACCGGCACCAGCATTCTGGTGGACGGCGGCATCGGCGCCTGAGGCGCCGTCCGGCGCGAGGGGGCGGCCCGCCCCCTCGTCGCCACATTCCTCCCGAGGCTTCCCCCGCTGAAGCTTTGGGGGAATCAGGCATGCGGGTGATCGGTCTTGCGACGATCCTGCTGGCGGCGACGCTGGCGTCTTCCTGTGCGGAACAGGCCGACGCCCAGGCCCCAGCGCAATCCGCAGCCGGTGAAGGCGCCCCCTATGTGCTGAAGGGCACCCAGGTCTGGACCGTGCCGGACCCGGTCTCGGGTCGCGACTACGAGGTCTTCGTCAGCCTCCCGGCCAGCTACGAGACCAGCCCGCAGCGCCGTTATCCGGTCGTCTATGTCACCGACGCCGACTACGCCTTCCCGATCATCCGGCAGATCGCCCGGCGGTTGAACCTGAACGGGCCGGTGATCGAGGAGTTCATCCTCGTCGGCCTGTCCTACGCCCGCGACGACAGTCCGGTCGCCAGCCGCAATCGCGACTACACCCCGACGCCGAACGGTCCGCGAAACGCAAGCTCGACCGTCCATGGCGGCGGCCCCGCCTATCAGCACTACCTGAAGACACAGGCCCTCCCCTTCATCGAAGGCCGGTTCCGCGCCGACCCGACCCGGCGCGTCCTGCTGGGCCACTCCTACGGCGGCCTGCTGGGCGCCCGGATCCTGTTCACCGAGCCGGAGCTGTTCAGCGGCTACATCCTGGGCAGCCCGTCCTTCTGGTTCGACCGGGGCCACATCAGGACGCTGGAGGCGGCCTACGCCCGCGAGCACCGCGATCTGAAGGCCAATGTCTTCATGTACATCGGCGGCTGGGAGGTCCCGGGGCCCGACCGGCGCAACACCACCGACACGGACATGGTCGGCGACGTGCGGCGGATGGAGACCACGCTGGAGTCCCGCCACTATCCGGGCCTGACGGTGCAGTCGGTCGTGCTGGCCGACGAGGACCA